>NZ_CP029197.1:4220000-4887250 GCF_008639165.1 Streptomyces venezuelae ATCC 10712
GGATGCCTTGGCACCAGGAACCGATGAAGGACGTGGGAGGCCACGATAGTCCCCGGGGAGCCGTCAACCAGGCTTTGATCCGGGGGTTTCCGAATGGGGAAACCCGGCAGTCGTCATGGGCTGTCACCCATGCCTGAACACATAGGGCATGTGGAGGGAACGAGGGGAAGTGAAACATCTCAGTACCCTCAGGAAGAGAAAACAACCGTGATTCCGGGAGTAGTGGCGAGCGAAACCGGATGAGGCCAAACCGTATGCGTGTGATACCCGGCAGGGGTTGCGCATGCGGGGTTGTGGGATCTCTCTTTCACAGTCTGCCGGCTGTGAGACGAGTCAGAAACCGTTGATGTAGGCGAAGGACATGCGAAAGGTCCGGCGTAGAGGGTAAGACCCCCGTAGCTGAAACATTGACGGCTCGTTTGAGAGACACCCAAGTAGCACGGGGCCCGAGAAATCCCGTGTGAATCTGGCGGGACCACCCGCTAAGCCTAAATATTCCCTGGTGACCGATAGCGGATAGTACCGTGAGGGAATGGTGAAAAGTACCGCGGGAGCGGAGTGAAATAGTACCTGAAACCGTGTGCCTACAAGCCGTGGGAGCGTCGCTCATTGGGTTTACCCAATGGGTCGTGACTGCGTGCCTTTTGAAGAATGAGCCTGCGAGTTTGCGGTGCGTTGCGAGGTTAACCCGTGTGGGGAAGCCGTAGCGAAAGCGAGTCCGAATAGGGCGATTCAGTAGCGCGCTCAAGACCCGAAGCGGAGTGATCTAGCCATGGGCAGGTTGAAGCGGAGGTAAGACTTCGTGGAGGACCGAACCCACCAGGGTTGAAAACCTGGGGGATGACCTGTGGTTAGGGGTGAAAGGCCAATCAAACTCCGTGATAGCTGGTTCTCCCCGAAATGCATTTAGGTGCAGCGTCGTGTGTTTCTTGCCGGAGGTAGAGCACTGGATAGGCGATGGGCCCTACCGGGTTACTGACCTTAGCCAAACTCCGAATGCCGGTAAGTGAGAGCACGGCAGTGAGACTGTGGGGGATAAGCTCCATGGTCGAGAGGGAAACAGCCCAGAGCATCGACTAAGGCCCCTAAGCGTACGCTAAGTGGGAAAGGATGTGGAGTCGCAGAGACAACCAGGAGGTTGGCTTAGAAGCAGCCACCCTTGAAAGAGTGCGTAATAGCTCACTGGTCAAGTGATTCCGCGCCGACAATGTAGCGGGGCTCAAGCGTACCGCCGAAGTCGTGTCATTGCAGCAATAGGGCCAACGCCCGCTGTGATGGGTAGGGGAGCGTCGTGTGCCGGGTGAAGCAGCCGCGGAAGCGAGTTGTGGACGGTTCACGAGTGAGAATGCAGGCATGAGTAGCGATACACACGTGAGAAACGTGTGCGCCGATTGACTAAGGGTTCCTGGGTCAAGCTGATCTGCCCAGGGTAAGTCGGGACCTAAGGCGAGGCCGACAGGCGTAGTCGATGGACAACCGGTTGATATTCCGGTACCCGCTTTGAAACGCCCAATATCGAGCCCATTAATGCTAAGGCCGTGAAGCCGTTCCGGACCCTTCGGGGAAAGGAAAGTGGTGGAGCCGCTGACCCAAGGTGGTAGTAGGTAAGCGATGGGGTGACGCAGGAAGGTAGTCCAGCCCGGGCGGTGGTTGTCCCGGGGTAAGGGTGTAGGCCGTGTGATAGGCAAATCCGTCACACATTAAGGCTGAGACCTGATGCCGAGCCGATTGTGGTGAAGTGGATGATCCTATGCTGTCGAGAAAAGCCTCTAGCGAGTTTCATGGCGGCCCGTACCCTAAACCGACTCAGGTGGTCAGGTAGAGAATACCGAGGCGTTCGGGTGAACTATGGTTAAGGAACTCGGCAAAATGCCCCCGTAACTTCGGGAGAAGGGGGGCCACGCCTGGTGATGGAGTTTTCCTCCTGAGCTGGGGGTGGCCGCAGAGACCAGCGAGAAGCGACTGTTTACTAAAAACACAGGTCCGTGCGAAGCCGTAAGGCGATGTATACGGACTGACGCCTGCCCGGTGCTGGAACGTTAAGGGGACCGGTTAGCTCTGTTTCGACAGGGCGAAGCTGAGAACTTAAGCGCCAGTAAACGGCGGTGGTAACTATAACCATCCTAAGGTAGCGAAATTCCTTGTCGGGTAAGTTCCGACCTGCACGAATGGCGTAACGACTTCTCGACTGTCTCAACCATAGGCCCGGTGAAATTGCACTACGAGTAAAGATGCTCGTTTCGCGCAGCAGGACGGAAAGACCCCGGGACCTTTACTACAGTTTGATATTGGTGTTCGGTTCGGCTTGTGTAGGATAGGTGGGAGACTTTGAAGCCGTGACGCCAGTCATGGTGGAGTCGCCGTTGAAATACCACTCTGGTCGTGCTGGATGTCTAACCTCGGTCCGTGATCCGGATCAGGGACAGTGTCTGATGGGTAGTTTAACTGGGGCGGTTGCCTCCCAAAGGGTAACGGAGGCGCCCAAAGGTTCCCTCAGCCTGGTTGGCAATCAGGTGTTGAGTGTAAGTGCACAAGGGAGCTTGACTGTGAGACCGACGGGTCGAGCAGGGACGAAAGTCGGGACTAGTGATCCGGCGGTGGCTTGTGGAAGCGCCGTCGCTCAACGGATAAAAGGTACCCCGGGGATAACAGGCTGATCTTCCCCAAGAGTCCATATCGACGGGATGGTTTGGCACCTCGATGTCGGCTCGTCGCATCCTGGGGCTGGAGTCGGTCCCAAGGGTTGGGCTGTTCGCCCATTAAAGCGGTACGCGAGCTGGGTTTAGAACGTCGTGAGACAGTTCGGTCCCTATCCGCTGTGCGCGTAGGAATATTGAGAAGGGCTGTCCCTAGTACGAGAGGACCGGGACGGACGAACCTCTGGTGTGCCAGTTGTCCTGCCAAGGGCATGGCTGGTTGGCTACGTTCGGGAGGGATAACCGCTGAAAGCATCTAAGCGGGAAGCCTGCTTCGAGATGAGTATTCCCACCTCCTTGAGAGGGTAAGGCTCCCAGTAGACGACTGGGTTGATAGGCCGGATGTGGAAGCCCAGTAATGGGTGGAGCTGACCGGTACTAATAGGCCGAGGGCTTGTCCTCAGTTGCTCGCGTCCACTGTGTTAGTTCTGAAGTAACGAACTCCCTTTTGCTGGTTGAGTTCAACTTCATAGAGTTTCGGTGGTCATAGCGTTAGGGAAACGCCCGGTTACATTCCGAACCCGGAAGCTAAGCCTTTCAGCGCCGATGGTACTGCAGGGGGGACCCTGTGGGAGAGTAGGACGCCGCCGAACAATCATTGTGGGAAAGCCCCGCACCTCATGGTGCGGGGCTTTTCTGCGTTCTGGGGCCGGAACCCTTTCGCGCTCCTTGCGGGTCGGTCAGGCCGGCGTGACGAGTTGGGTGTCGTAGGCCAGGATCACCGCCTGGACGCGGTCGCGGGCGCCCGTCTTCGCCAGGATGCGGCCGACGTGGGTCTTCACCGTCGATTCCGCGAGGTGGAGGCGTTCGGCGATCTCGGTGTTGGTCCAGCCCTGGCCGATGACGGTGAGGATCTCGCGTTCCCGCTCGGTGAGCGTGGCGAGGCGGGGGTCCTCCGGGTCGGGGTCCGCCGTGGGGGACTGCGGGAGGTGGTGGATGTAGGCGTCCAGGAGCCGGCGGGTGAGGCTCGGGGCGACGACCGCGTCGCCGCTCGCGACCGCGCGGATGCCGGCCAGGAGTTCCTCCGGCTGGGCGTCCTTCACCAGGAAGCCGCTGGCGCCGGCGCGCAGGCCGTCGTACGCGTACTCGTCGAGGTCGAAGGTGGTGACGATCAGGACGCGGGTGCGGGCGCCGGTGGTGATGATCCGACGGGTGGCCTCGATGCCGTCGAGGCCGGGCATCCTGATGTCCATCAGGACGACGTCGGGGTGGTGCCGGTCGACCAGCCGGACCGCCTCGGTGCCGTTCGAGGCCTCGCCGACGACGGTCATGTCGTCCTGGCTCTCCAGCAGCATGCGGAAGCCGAAGCGCTGCATCGGCTGGTCGTCGGCGATGAGAACGGTCGTCACGAGGGGGAGCCCTCCCGGGGGAGTCGCAGTCCGACCCGCCAGCCGCCGGTCGGCAGCGGGCCGCTTTCAAGGGTGCCGTCGTAGAGCGCCGCGCGTTCCCGCATGCCCGTGATGCCCTGGCCGGGCGGTGCGGCCGGGGCCTGCACTCCCGTGTTCGTGATCTCCGCCCGTACGTCCTGAGGGGTGTACGTCAGGAGGACCGTCGCCGTCGCTCCCTCGCCCGCGTGCTTGAGGGTGTTCGTCAGGGCTTCCTGGACGACCCGGTAGACCGTCAGCTGGGCGCCCGGCGGGAGGGGTTGGGCCGTGGGGGTGTCGGGGCGGTCGAGGCGTACGGGCAGGCCTGCCTTGCGTACGCCGGTGATCAGGGCGTCGAGGTCGGCCAGGGTGGGCTGCGGGTCGCGGGCCGCCTCCGGCTCGTCCGCGCGCAGGACGCCGAGGAGGCGGCGGAGTTCGGCGAGGGCCTCGCGGCTCGTCGTACCGATGGCGTCGAGGGCCTGGGCGGCGCGCTCCGGGCTCCTGGCGGCCGCGTACCGGCCGCCGTCCGCGAGGCCCGTGATGACCGAGAGGTTGTGGCCGATGATGTCGTGCATCTCGCGGGCGATCCGGGTGCGTTCGGCGGCGGCCGCGAGCCGGATCTCCTGGTCGCGTTCGATCTCCAGGCGGCGGGCCCGGTCGACGAGGGCCGCCGTGTGGTCCCTGCGGGAGCGGACCGCGATGCCGAGGAGGGCGACGAGGGCGTACGACGTCAGGGTCGGCACGACGTGCTGGTCCCAGCTGCCCCGGGGGAAGCGGACGGCGCCGGCGACGAGCGGGGGGAGGAGCAGGCCCAGGGCCCACAGGAGGGCGCGGGGCGGGCGGGTGAGGGCGAGTTGGAAGAGCGGGACGAGCTGGAGGTAGCAGGCCTGGAGGGCGGCGCCCGACGCGGCGCTGACGAGCGCCGCGCAGGCCATCACGGCGAGGACGGCCGTGGGGTGGCGGCGGCGCCCGTACAGCGGCAGGGCGAGGGCCAGGCTGAGGGTGATCACGAGCCAGGGCGGGACGGTCGGGTCGGGGGCGGTGTTCCGCCAGCCGCCGGACGCGTCCACGAGCGCCGCCGCCGTCCAGAAGAGGGTCAGCGTGGTGTCCCACACCCAGGGGCGGCGGACGTCGGCGGCACGCGCGCGTGCGGTCAGCTGCTGGAGGGAGCGGCTGAGGCGCGTCGGTGTGGTCGCCGTCTCCCGTGCCGTCTCCGTGGTCACGTGATCATCTCCTCATACGTCCCGGCGCTTGAGCAACAGCGCGGGCACGGTGAGCGTCGCGGCCGCCCAGAGGACGAGGGCGAGGAGGGCGGCGCCGGGGGAGGCGGCGCCGGGGATCGGGGTCGCGGAGCCGAGGGCGCCGGCGGCCTGGGTGGGGAAGTACCGGACGGCCGTCTCCACGGCCTCGTACGGGAGCATGCCGAGGACCTCGGGCAGGATCATCACGCCGCCGACGAAGGCGCCGATCGCGCCGGGCACCGAGCGCAGTGCGGCGCCGAGGCCGAGGGCGATCAGGCCGAGGAGGGTGATGCCCGCGGCGTTGCCCGCGATCGCGGCGAGGACGCCGTCGTCGGTGAGGGAGGCGGCCTGGTCGGTGTCGGAGAGGAAGACCTGGGCGGCGAGGAAGGTCAGCAGGTCGGTGAGGAAGGAGAGAGCGAGGACGGCGCCGGTGTAGACGGCGGCCTTCGCCCACAGGACGGGGAGGCGGCCGGGGACGGCGGTGAGGGTGGAGCGGATCAGGCCGGTCGCGTACTCGCCGGCGGTGACGAGGATGCCGAGGACGGCGAGGGCGATGGCGCCGAGCTGGGTGCCGTACAGGGTGAGGATGACGGTGTCGACGTCGGAGTCGCCGCCGCCGGAGGTGTAGGTGGCGCCCATGAGGAGGCCGACGCCGAGGACGAGCGCGACGGCGCTGAGGACCGTGGTCCAGGTGGAGCGGACGGTCCACAGCTTGTGCCACTCGGAGCGGAGTACGCGCGCGTGGCTGAGCGCGGGGCCGCCGGTGGGCGTCGGGACGGTGGCCGGGGCGGGGGTCGTCGTGGTCATGCGGGGGCTCCCTGGTATTCGACGGAGTCGTGGGTGAGGGCCATGAACGCCTGCTCCAGGGAGGCGGCCTGGGGGGTCAGTTCGTGGAGGGGGAGGCCGTGGGCGGCGGCCGTGCGGCCGATCTCGGGGGCGTCCGGGCCGGTCACGAGGAGGGTGTCGGGGGCCTCCACGGTGATCCCCGCGCCCGGGAGCAGGTCGCGCAGCCGGTCTGGCTCCGGGGTGACGACCTTCACGGCGGCGCCGCCGGAGGCGCGGACGAGGGCGTCGACGGTGGTGTCGGCGAGCAGCCGGCCCTTGCCGATGACGATCAGGTGGTCGGCGGTGAGGGCCATCTCGCTCATCAGGTGGGAGGAGACCAGGACCGTACGGCCCTCGGCGGCCAGGGACTTGAGGAGGGTGCGGATCCAGAGCACGCCCTCGGGGTCCAGGCCGTTGACCGGCTCGTCGAGGACGACGGTGGCCGGGTCGCCGAGGAGGGCGGCGGCGATGCCGAGGCGCTGGCCCATGCCGAGCGAGAAGCCCTTCACGCGCTTGTCGGCGACCTGGGTGAGGCCGGCGAGGGCGAGGACCCGGTCGACGCGGGAGCGCGGGATGCCGTGGGTGAGGGCGAGGGCCGTGAGGTGGTGGCGGGCCGAGCGGCCGGGGTGGGTGGAGCGGGCTTCGAGGAGGGCGCCGACGCGGGTGAGCGGGGCGGTGTGGCGGGCGTAGGGGCGGCCGTCGACGGTGGCGTGGCCGCGGGTGGGGGCGTCCAGGCCGAGGATCATGCGGAGGGTGGTGGACTTTCCGGCGCCGTTGGGGCCGAGGAAACCGGTGACGGCGCCGGGGTGGACGGTGAAGCTGAGGTCCTGGACGACGGTGGTGTCGCCGTACCGCTTGGTGAGGTTCTCTGCTCGGATCATGTCTCCGACGCTAGGGAGCGGGCGGTGGCGGAACGTCCGACCGTGGTCGGGAGACGGGGCGCCGCCGTCGTACCTGGGTACGACGGCGGCACAAAAGCCCTTGTCAGGGGGGTGTGGTCCACGGAGGATCGGGCGCATGGACTATTCGATTCGAGTCATCCGCGCCGACGAGTGGGAGCAGACCCGCGAGATCCGTCTGGCTGCTCTGCGCGATCCGGTCGCGCACCTCGCGTTCCTCGACACCTACGAGGCGGCGGTGCAGCGCCCAGACTCCTTCTGGCAGGAGCGTGCCGAGGGGGCGTCCGAGAGCGGTGACGGGAACGTGCGGCAGTTCGTCGCCGAGGCCCCGGACGGGAGTTGGGCGGGGACGATCTCGCTGCTCGTGGAGCGGCCTTCGTCGGAGGTGCGGTTCGGGGAGGCGGCGAAGGTCGACCAGACGCACATCGTCGGCGTCTATGTGCGCCCTGAGGCCCGTGGGACGGGTGTGATCGACGCGCTGTTCCGTGCGGGGATCGAGTGGTCCTGGTCGCTGGCGGGGCCGATCGAGCGGGTGCGGCTGTACGTCCACGAGGACAACGCGCGGGCCGCCGCGTTCTACCGCCGGTTCGGCTTCGTGGCGACGGGCGACCGGGTGGCGGTGCCGGGGCACGACACCGCGATGGAGGAGGAGTACGAGGTGCGGCGGCCCGCGTCGGCGTAGCCGCCGGGGGTGGAGTCACGGCGCCGGGCCGGATCCGGGTCGGATCAGGGGCGGATCGGGGACGGTTCGGGGTGTGGGCGCGTCCGGGCGGTGGCCGTGAGTCGGCGGCCCGCGAGGCGGCAGCCGAGGCAGTCGGGGTGGCCGTTGCGGGCGCCGGTGTCGCGGACCCGCCAGTCCCACTGGTCGGCCGGGCGGGGGCCGGAGGGTTTGCCCCAGCCCGTCAGGTGAAGCGTCCAGGTCGTGGCGGCGGCGAGCACGACGAGTGCGGCGCCGAGCCAGAGGGCCCAGGTGCGGTCGAGGCACATCCCGGCTCCGGCGACGGCGGCGCCCAGTGCGGCGAGGGCGGTTCCGGTCCATCCGGCCAGGGTGTGGCCGAGGTCGACGTCGCCGTGGGCACTCATGGATGCTCCTGGAGGGTGTCGGGGCAGGCAGGATGAAGGCATCGGTGAGACGCTTTATCTCACGAGCTAAGTAACTTAGATGCTAAGGAGTCTCTGCGTGGAGGGCAAGAGCCGTCCCCCGGCCACGGTCGGCGAGGCGATCCACCGGATGGACGCGTACGTGGCCCTGGGCTTCATCGGCCAGCAGGAGGTCGCCCAGGCCCTCGGCATCAACGTGACCGACTTGACCTGTCTCGGGCACGTGCTCGGCGCCGGCGAGGACCCGCTCTCGGCCGGAGACCTGGCGGAGCGCGCCAACCTCACCACGGGGGCGGTGACCGGCGTGCTCAACCGTCTGGAGAAGGCCGGCTACGCCCGCCGGGCCCCTGACCCGGCCGACCGGCGGCGGGTGCGCGTGGTCGCGGACCCCGAAGCGGCCGCGCGGGTCGTCGCGCTCTACCAGCCGTTCTACGCCCGCCTCGAGGACGTCTTCGCCCGGTACACACCGGAGGAGACCGCGGTCATCGCCGACTGGTTCACCCACGCCGCCGAGGCCGCCCGGGCCCATCTGCACTCCCTGCGCGGCCGCGCCCTCTGACTCCCGGCCGGGAGCTCTGTCTCCCGGGCGGGCCCGCGAGGGCCTCAGCGGCTGAGGGTGGTCTCCGGCCAGCGACTGCGGGCCTGCTCCGGGGAGCGCATCAGGGCCAGGGTCGGCAGGCCCTGGTCGGATCCGGCGGCGAGGAGCTCCGGGAGCCGGGGAAGCGGCGCGACGGCCGCCACGTCGTCGAGGACGAGCGTCAGTGGTGGGTCGAGCCGACCGTCGGATGACCGTGCGGCCATGCGGCGGCCGTGCTCGACCACGCTTGCGGCGAGCGCCGTCAGGAGCGGCATCGCGCCGGGGCGGGTGCGGGGATCCTCGATCGGTTCCCCCACCACATAGAGGGTGCCCCCTTCGGGCAGGAAAGATGCCAGTGCCAGCGAATCCGTTCGATTCGGGGTGCAGGCCTCCCTGATGTGGACCGAGGACAGCGACGCCAGCGCACGGGCCGTCAGTTCCTGGGCCAGGCGGCGGCTTTCGGGGTGCGCGGTGAGCGCCGACTCGAGAAGTCCCGCGTGACCGGAAGCCGCCTTGGGGTGGCTGCGGAGGATGCGTACGGGTTCGTGGGCGCCGGCTCCCTGGGCCCAGCGGTGGACCTGGCGGAACGGGCGGCCGTCGACGGCGGCCGCGTGCAGCCAGCAGCGCAGGAGCGTTTCCGCGGTGTCCGCCGTCGCCGCGTCCAGACGGGAGTGCGGGCGCACCGGGGCCAGGAGGGCGATCGCCCGTTCCTGCGCCACCGCGGGGTCCTCGCAGCCCTCGGACGGCGACCAGTGGAGTCGCGCCGGGGTGTCGCAGAGGTGGCCTGGGTCGTGGACCAGGACCGGGCCGAGCTTGGCCCGGGCGTCCTTGGTCGCGGACCAGACGGTGGGGTCGGAGGTGACGACCAGGACCGGGCCTTCGGCCTCCCGGACAGCCTGGACGGCGACGGGGCGGCGCGCCTCCGGGGGGCCGTAGAAGGTGCGGGTTCCGGTGGCGGCCGGGGGCGGGGCCACGGCCGGGGCGGGGGTCGGGACGGTGGCCGGCGACGGGGCGAAGGCTGCCGGTGCGGGCGGGAGCGGGGTGGCCGGACCCGGATCAGACGCCTGGAGCAGCTCCGGCTGCGACGGTGCCTGGGGCGGTGCCGGGACCGGTGCCTGGGGCGGTGCCTGAGCCTCGCCGTGGGCCTGGGACGGGCGGCGGGGGGCCGGGGGAGCGGGCTTCCGCAAGAGCTCCCGTTCCGGGTCCTGTAGCGGCTCCCGCACCGGGCCCCGTACCGGCTCCCGTACAGGCTCCCCTACGGGCTCCTCCCCTGCCGGCTCCCGGGGCGCTCGTACGGGAGTCGTCCCGTACGCCCCCGCCTTCCGCCTCGCCCGGACCGCTCGCCAGCGGGCCACCGTGCCCAGGGTGAAGACCGCGAGGACCATCAGGATCATCGCCTCGCCGATCAGCAGGCCCCAGAACAGGCCGTAGCCCGACAGCTCGGCCGGGGGCGTGGCCGGCCAGGCGGCCGGGAGGTCCGTCGGGGCCGTCGCCAGCGAGCGCAGGGCCGAGGGCGTACCGGTGAAGGCGACGCCCCGCGGCCAGGCGCCGTGGGCGAAGAGGCCGGACAGGCCGGTCGCCGTCCAGACCAGGACCGTGAGGCAGAGGAGGAGGGCGAACAGGCTGAGCAGCAGCCCGTCGGAGATCCCGCCCCCACCCTTCCGTGCTGATTCCATCTACGCCACCGTCGACTGCGAAGTGCCGTTCATCTGCTGCTCGATGAGGATGGCCCGCTGCTCCGTCTCCCACTCCAGTTCCGGGTCCGTGACGGATGCCTCCGTCATGGCGCGGTCGGTGTAGACCAGCGGGCGTTCCCGTTCGGTGATGAGGTGCTTGACCACCTGCACGTTGCCGTTGACGTCCCAGACGGCGATGCCGGGGGTGAGGGTCGGGATGATCTCGACCGCCCAGCGGGGCAGGCCGAGGACCCGGCCCGTGTTGCGGGCCTCGTCGGCCTTCTGGGCGTAGATGGTCCGGGTGGAGGCCATCTTGAGGATCGCCGCGGCCTCCTTGGCCGCCGCCCCGTCGACGACGTCGGAGAGGTGGTGGACGACCGCGACGAAGGACAGGCCGAGCCGCCGCCCGAACTTGAGCAGCCGCTGGAACAGCTGCGCCACGAAGGGGCTGTTGATGATGTGCCAGGCCTCCTCGACGAGGAAGATGCGCTTCTTCCGGTCGGGGCGGATCCAGGTGTGCTCCAGCCAGACGCCGACGATCGCCATCAGGATCGGCATGGCGATGGAGTTGCGGTCGATGTGGGAGAGGTCGAAGACGATCAGGGGCGCGTCGAGGTCGATGCCGACGGTCGTCGGGCCGTCGAACATGCCCCGGAGGTCACCGTCGACGAGGCGGTCGAGGACGAGGGCCACGTCCAGGCCCCAGGCCCGTACATCGTCTATGTCGACGTTCATCGCCTCGGCGGATTCCGCCTCCGGGTGGCGGAGCCGCTCCACGATGTCGGTGAGGATCGGCTGGCGGTGGGTGGTGTGCTCGACGACGTACGCGTGGGCGACCTTGAGCGCGAAGCCGGAACGCTCGTCGAGGCCGTGGCCCATCGCCACCTCGATGATCGTACGGAGCAGGGCCAGCTGCCCGGTCGTGGTGATCGAGGGGTCGAGCGGGTTGAGGCGGATCCCGGAGTCGTTGGCGACCATGGGGTCCAGGCGGATGGGAGTTATCCCCAGCTCCTGGGCGATGAGGTTCCACTCGCCGACGCCGTCCTCGCCCTGGGCGTCGAGGACGACGACCTGCCGGTCGCGGAAACGGAGCTGGCGCAGGACGTACGTCTTCTCCAGGGCCGACTTGCCGTTGCCGGACTCGCCGAGGACCAGCCAGTGCGGGGCGGGGAGCTGCTGCCCGTACAGCTGGAAGGGGTCGTAGATGTAGCCCTTGCCGCTGTAGACCTCGCGGCCGATGATCACGCCGGAGTCGCCGAGGCCCGGGGCGGCGGTCGGCAGGTAGACGGCCTGCGCCTGCCCCGTGGAGGTGCGGACGGGCAGCCGGGTCGTCTCCACCTTGCCGAAGACGAAGGAGGTGAAGGCGTCGGTGAGGACGGACAGCGGATCTCGCATGGGTCTGTGCCCCTTCGGCCCTAGCGGCGGATGCCGGTCGCGAACGGCAAGGTGTTCACAAAGGCCCGGTGGTGCTCGCGGTCGCACCACTCCAGCTTCAGATACGACTTGCCGGCCGAGGCCCTGATCGTGCGCTTGTCCCGGGCCAGGGCCTCGGGCGAACGCGACGACACCGTGATGTACCCGACGAGGTTCACTCCTGCCGCGCCACTGGCGAGATCTTCACCCCGCTGGTCGAGCCGGCCGTGGGCGGCGATGTCGCGCGGGTCGACCGTGCGGTTCATCTTGGCGGCGCGGCTCGCGTCGGCCTCGTCGTTGGTCTTCTCGGTGAGCATCCGCTCGATGGCGACCTCGGTGGGCTCCAGATCCATGGTCACGGCGACCGTACGGATCACGTCCGGGGTGTGGACGAGCAGCGGGGCGAGGAAGTTGACGCCGACGGGGGTCATCGGCCACTCCTTCACCCAGGCGGTGGCGTGGCACCAGGGGGCGCGGGTGGAGGACTCGCGGGTCTTCGCCTGGAGGTACGTGGGCTCCATCGCGTCCAGTTCGGCCGGCCAAGCGTTTCGTTTCGTCATGGCCTGGATGTGGTCGATGGGGTGGTCCGGGTCGTACATGGAGTGCACCAGGGAGGCGAGCCGGGACTGGCCGAGCGGCTGGCGGACCCGGATGTCGGCCTCGGCGAGCCGGGCACAGATGTCGGTGAGCTCACGGGCCATGACCACGGCGAGACCGGCGTCCCGGTCGAGCTTGCGGGCGCCGGAGGCGTGCTTGGCGGCGCGGGCCATGGCGTTGGCCTCGGCGGCGAGCTCCCGCGTGTAGTGCATGCAGGCGACCAGATAGGCGCGGTGCTGCTCGCTGGACGTGGACACCATGGACTGGAGCTGCTCGTACGACTCCTGGAGCCACGCGGGCGCGTGGGGGTCGCCGCGCTGGCCGACGTCCTTGGCGTGGGCGTCGGGGTCGGCGGGGAGCGTACGGGCCAGCATCTGGAGGCGGGTGACGAAGCCGTCTCCGTTGGCGACGTGCTTGAGGAGGGTGCCGAAGCGGTCGACCAGGGCCTCCTGGTCCTCGCTGTCGCGCAGGCCGACACCGGGGCCCTCGATCTCGATGGCGGCCGTGACGGTGCGGCGGTCGGCGTGCAGCAGGACGGCGATCTCGTCGGGGCCGAACGGGGCCGCGAGCCAGCCGACGCGGCCGATGCCGGGCGGCGGGCCGACCTCGACCTCACGGCCGTCCAGACGGGTGCCGGCCTCCGCGACAACGGAACGGTAGGCCGTGCCGCGCTTCAGCATCCGCTTGTAGCTGCGGTTGATCTCGAACCACTTGTAGAACGTGCGGTGCTTGTACGGGAGGTACACGGCGGCGATCGCCAGCATGGGCAGGCCGGCGAGGAGCGCGATCCGCAGGGGGAGGAGGGGGACGAGGAGTCCGCTCATCATGCCGAGGAAGGCGCCGACGATGATCAGGGCGATCTCGCCGGTCTCGCGGTTCTTGCCGACGATCGCGTTGGGCCGGGCGCGGCCCACGAGATACGTACGGCGGGGCGCGACCGGCTGGGACTGGGTCGTCAACGCCCTCCACCTCCAGAGTTCTTGCGGTTGCTGTGCGGGGTGCCCGCGGTGGGGCTGCTGCTACGGGGGGCGGGCGGGGGAGTCGCTCCGCCGCCGCCGCTGCCGCGGCTGCTGTGGGCGGCCATGCCGCCGGACATCGGATTGGCGGCACGGGCCGGCTGGGAGGCCTGGCCGCCGCCTCCGCTGTCGGGACGGGAACTGTGGGTCTTGATGCCCTGCGAGACGAGGGAGGCGGGAGAGGAGATGACGGCCGCGGCCGCGTTCTCGCCGGCGCGGTGCAGACGGTTGTTGCGGGACGCGGCGATCTCGTCGCCGAAGCCGGGGACGAAACGGTAGATCATCGCGGAGGCGAAGATCGCGAGCAGGATGATCGCCAGGCCCGACACGACGGCGGAGAAGGAGTCCGGGCCGGTGCCGGAGGACAGGGCGCCGGCGAGACCGAGAACGATCACGATCACCGGCTTGACCAGGATGATCGCGATCATGATGCCGGCCCAGCGGCGGACGTGGCCCCACATGTTCTTGTCGACGAGGCCCGAGTAGACGACGACACCGAGGAGCGCGCCGACGTACAGCAGGACGGCGCGGAGGAACAGCTCCAGATACAGGACGCCCGCGGCGAGGACGGTCACCAGGGACACGATGATCAGCATGATGGGGCCGCCACCGATGCTGTCGCCCTTCTGCAGGGCCTCCTTGAAGCTGCCGAAGAAGATGTCCGTCTGCCGGCCGGTGCCGGAGGCGATGACCTCGGTGACGGCGTCGGTGGCGTTGACGACCGTGTAGAGGATCAGCGGGGTGAAGGCGGAGGCGAGGACCGTCAGCCAGAGGAAACCGATCGCCTCGGAGAGGGCGGTGGTGAGCGGAACACCCCGGATGGCCCGCTTGGCGACGGCCAGCAGCCAGAGGAGGAGGGTGAGGAAGGTGGCGGCGGCGAAGACGATCGCGTACCGGCCGAGGAACTCCAGATTGGTGAAGTCGACGTCGGCGGTCTCCTTCACCGCCTTGGAGAGGTAGTCGACGGTGGCGATGGCGGCGTCGGCGCAGCCGCGGGCGAGGGAGGAGAGGGGGTCGACGGCGGAGGTGGGATCGGTGACGGGCGCGCCACCGCCACCGGTCTGCCCTTGCTCGCAGAGGTCCCGTGCGGGGCCACGAATCAGGCCGCAGTCGCTGTTGCCCGCACTCGGGCTCGGGCTCGGGGTGGGTGTCGGTGCCGCGAAGGCATGTCCGGCGAACAGCACGAGGCCTGTCTGGACCGCGCCCAGCGTGGCGACGATCCTGGTGCCGCGCGAGGGGCGCTTACCGGGCATAGGTGAAGCCTCCGAACTGGCCGACAGCGTCGCGCATCTCCTGTGCGGTGGACGCGCGCTGGTCGCGGGCGACGGGAACAGGACCGTCCTTCTGGGTGAGGGCGGTCACCTTCCAGTCGCCGTCGACCCACTGCAGTTCGTACGAGTTGGTGTACCAGGCCTCGGTCACGGGGTTCTTGGAACCGTCGCCGGCCAGACCGAACAGGGATGTGTACCAGACCGACACCGTCGCCTTGTCGTCGGCGTAGCTCTCCACCTTCGAGCCCACGGGGATGGTGCGGGAGATGAACGTCAGGCCCTGCGGCGCGGAGCCGTCCTCCTGGAGACCGACCCGGCTCAGGAATCCCTTGTCGGTGTACGCCTTGTCGAAGTCGTCCTGATTCGCGGCGGCGACGGCGGGCGCGTAGACCGTCCGGACGATTTCGCTTCGCGTCGCGGCGTTGAACATCTCCGCCGACCCCAGCGCCACCGCGTAATTCGTCGCCGCGCTCTGGGCCCCCTGGTCGTCGTGGGAGTAACCCGTGGGGATTCGGCCGTTCTTGCCGGTGACCGGGCGGACGCCGGTGGCCGCTGTGGGGGCGTTCTGGCCGGGGGTGTCCTTGGCGGGGCCCGCCGCGTCGGCGGGGTCGCCGCCGCCGCGGTTGGCGAAGGCGATGGCCGCGACGAGGAGGACCACCACGCCGACGACCGTGATGAGGGAGCGGGAGCTGCGGACGGGGCGGCGGGCGCCGCCGTAGACGTCGCCGCTGTTGCCCTCGGGCAGGCGGGTCCGGGTCTGGCCCGAGCCGCCCACGCCGCCGAAGCTGTCGTGCTCGTCACCGGGACTCATGCCGGGTACGCCCCCTCACTGGTTCGCGGTACGGGCATTGCTGCAACATGACTGGACATCAGGGAACGCAATCTCAGGTGGATGGGGTCCGACGGGGTATCAGACGGCCATCCCGTACACGATGGTGAAGAGCGTCCCCAGGGAGCCGATGATGAAGACGCCGGTCAGGCCGGCGACGATCAGTCCCTTGCCCTGTTCCGCGCTGAACGTGTCGCGGAGGGCGGTCGCGCCGATGCGCTGCTTGGCCGCTCCCCAGATGGCGATGCCGAGGCAGAGCAGGATGGCCACGGCCATCACGACCTCGATCATCACCTTGGCTTCGTTGCCCAGGCTCCCGAAAGGTCCCCAGTTCGGGGCGATTCCACCGATGATGGTGGTGATGTCGCCTTTTTCGGCCGCCAGGTACATGTAACTCACCGCCCCTGTATGGGTAGTTAGTCGCCCCTGCCGGACGGCATGGGTCATCGCCCTATCTTCGCTGATGAAACCGCTCGCGTGTGACGGCTTGACGGCTCTCTTTACCCGATCCCCGCACATCTGACCGACTTGACCGCCTTGACCTGCGGTGGTGTGGCCGGTTTCTATGCAAAGAAGCGTATGGTCACTCTGTGTATCACGGAGGGTGACTCCGGGCAATGATTGTCGTTGTTGCACTCTTGGGGCGGCGTCGGCGGCGGGGTGCGCGGGGTGTCGCACAATCGACCCCGTCGGGGGCCCCACCGCCTAGACTCGACCCCCGGGGCGTACTGCCATGAGCCGAGGGGTGGTTGACGGTGCGTAAGGCCGGCAAGGCGTGGCTGGTGGCCGGCGGGGCCTTCGGGGTCTGCCTGAGCTTCGTCGCTCTGCTCGTCGTCGGCACGTACTCGGCGGCGGCCGGTCTCGCGGGCGGCGCGGGGAGCGGGGCGAACGGCACGGTGGCCCTCGCCAAGGGCGCGGTTCCCGCGCTCTACCAGGGGCTCGTGCAGCGCTGGGGGAACCTCTGCCCGGCCATCAACCCGGCCCTGCTCGCCGCGCAGCTCTACCAGGAGAGCGGCTGGAACCCGCGGGCGGTCTCCTCGGCCGACGCCCGGGGCATCGCCCAGTTCATCCCCGGCACCTGGGCGGGTCACGGGGTGGACGGGGACGGGGACGGCGACCGGGACATCTGGGACCCAAAGGACGCGATCCCTTCGGCCGCCACGTACGACTGCGAGCTCGCCGGCTACGTGAAGGACGTGCCGGGCGATCCGGCGAGCAACATGCTGGCGGCGTACAACGCGGGCGCGTACCGGGTGATCAAGCACGGCGGGGTGCCGCCGATCAGCGAGACCCGGAACTACGTGCGCATCATCAAGTCCCTGGAGAAGAGCTTCGCCCGGCCCGCCGGGCGCGTCGACCCCTCCCGGCAGGCGGCGGGCGCGATCCACTACGCGCAGGGGAAGCTCGGCACCCCGTACCTGTGGGGCGGGACGGGCACGGCCGCGCAGAACGGCCGGTTCGACTGCTCGGGGCTGACCCAGGCCGCGTACGACAGTGTCGGCATCCAGCTGCCGCGCGTCGCCAACGACCAGTACAACGCCGGGCCGCACCCCTCGCGCGAGGAGCTGCTCCCCGGGGACCTGGTCTTCTTCTCGGACGACCTGACCAACTCGCGGGCGATCCGGCACGTCGGCATCTACGTCGGCGGCGGCTACATGATCGACGCGCCGCGCACCGGGGCGGTGATCCGTTTCGACCGGATCGACACCCCGGACTACTTCGGTGCGACGCGGGTCACCGCGGAGGGGGCGGCGGCGCTGCCGACCCATCTCCCGCAGACGTGAGGGGAGCAGACGGTCCGTCGGGCCGTCGGGAGGGCGTTCCGGGCGGACCGGACATGGCCGGAACTCTCCGTCATGCACAGGCCCTGAGCTGCGGTGAACCGTCACTCTTCGATAACGTCGTCATGATCCACCGGAGAGAGCGGAACGTGCGCCTCAGGCGGTTCGTTCCCTGATCCGACCGCTCTGACCACGGGGGTTGGAAAACACAGACACGAGAGCAAGGGGCCTCAGCAGATGGCTGAACTCGCATCGGACGGTTCGAACCCCGATGTCAGCCTGCTCTACGACATCAACGGGCTGGCCAAGTCGGCACCGCCGTGGTTCGACCGCGTCATGGAATTCGTCGGCGAGTACGGGATCATGCTCGGGATGGCGCTCGTCTGCCTGTGGTGCTGGTGGAGCGTCCGGCGCCGCGGCACCCTCGGCGACTCCGTCTCGGCCGTCGCCGGCCTCGTGTGGGCTCCGCTGGCCGCCGGGATCGCCCTCCTGGTGAACATCCCCATCCGCGGCTTCGTCGAGCGTCCCCGGCCCTTCAGGGACCACCAGGGGCTCGAGGTCCTCGTCGACGGGAAGACCGACTTCTCGTTCGTCAGCGATCACGCCACCCTGGCGATGGCGCTCGGCGTCGGCGTCTTCGTCGCCCACCGCAGGTTCGGGCTCGCCGCCATCGGCCTCGCCCTCGCCGAGGGCTTCGCGCGGGTCTACATGGGCGTCCACTACCCGACCGACGTGATCGGCGGCTTCGCCCTCGGTACGGCGGTGGCGCTGCTCCTCGCCCCGCTCGCCCTCGCGCTGCTGACCCCGGTGCTCTCCGCCGTGGCCCGCTCCGGCCGGGGTGCCTGGCTGGTCCGCTCCCGGAAGGCAGAGACGCCGCGCCGCCCCGAGGCGGTCGACATCCCCGAGCCCCGCGTCGGCGGCCCCGCCTCCGACACCGGCCGCAACGACCTCGCGGCCTAGTTCACCGCCCGTCCCCCGTCGGCGGGCAGGGGGGCCGTCAGGCCTCCGCGGGGGCGTTCGTACGGAGGTGGTCCGCCGCGTCCGTACGGGCGCGGTCGCGGGATCTGCGGGCCGGGCCCGTCCAGCCGCAGCTGCAGCGCGCCAGCGCGAACGCGCCGCGCTCCGTGGTCGTGGTGGCGTGAGGGGAGGCCTGTGCGTGCACCCCACCACGGTACTGCGCCGTGACGGCACGCCCCGACCGTCGTTATCCGGATCGGGTGTCCCCGGGCCCGTGGGGCGGGGGAAGCGCGGGTCCCGGGCGAACAGCGGTGAGGCGTTGGGGGTTGGCAGGCGATGGTGGTGCAGCGGCACGGACGTCCCGGAGCTCGCGGGAGCGGGGCGCTCGCCGTCACCGTCGCCCTGGTCGGCTCCCTCGTCGGGACCACGGCGGTCACGGGGTGCGCCGCCCCCGAGGACCCGGGCCCGCCGGCCGATCCGGCCCTCGCCGTACGGAACGCCCCGGACGCGCTGACGAAGGCGGGCACGTCCAAGGCGAGCACCTCGATGGAGATGGCCTCGGGCGGGACGCGGGTCACCATCCGGGGCGAGGGCGGCTACGACTTCCGGCGCCGCACCGGCCGGCTCCAGGTGGTGCTGCCGAAGGACCCGGCCGGCACCAGTGAGCACCGGCCGATCACCGAACTCCTCACCCCCGGGGCGCTCTACATGAAGAACCGGGGGGCCGGGGTGCCCGCCGACAAGTGGGTCCGGGTCGACACCACCGGCCTCGACGACGGGAACCTCGTCACGGGCGGGGCCACCGACCCCGCCGCCGCGGCCGAGCTGCTGCGGGGCGTGCGGCAGGTCACGTACGTCGGCGAGGTCGAGCTGGCGGGGGTGAAAGTCAGCCACTACCGGGGGGTCGCCGACATCGCGCACGCCGCCCGGCTGGCCTCGCCGCAGGTGCGGGGCGCGCTCGCCGCGGCGGCGAAAGGGTTCGCCAAGGACACGGTGCCCTTCGACGCGTACCTCGACGGGGAGGGCCGGCTGCGGAAGGTGCGCCACCAGTTCAGCTTCAGCAACCAGGGCCGTACGGTCGCGGTCGCGTCGACGACCCTGCTGTACGGCTTCGGGGTGCCCGTCGAGGTGACGCTCCCGGACCGCCGGGACATCTACGCCGGGAAGATCAAGGCCTGACGGGACGCCTGACGGGGCCGGGCCCGACCGCCGCACGCCGGCCCGGCCCGTACGGGTACGGGTACGGACCATCGGCAAATGGTCCGGACGTGTCATGCGCGGTGCGTGGCGCCGTCCCTACGCTGGGAGACCGCTGGGAGACCGACGCCGGCAGGAAGAGGTGGATGCGCGTGGCCCCGCCCGGTACAGCAACCGTGCCCGCAGACCCGGACTGCGTCGCCCTCGCGGAGATCGAACTCTGCGGCGAGCTGATCATCGCCGCCTCCACCGCCGACGAGGAGCGGCTCAGTGCCGACCGGATCGACGAGGTCCTGAGAGTGGCGACGGAGCGGGCCGGACAGGACCGCTGACGGCGGGGCCCGGCACGGCGTCAGGTGCGCATCATGCGGGCGATGGCCTTCGTGGCCTCCTCGACCTTGGCGTCGATGCCCTCGCCGGTGGCCGCCGCGTCCGCGACGCAGTGCCGCAGGTGCTCCTCCAGGAGCTGGAGCGCGAAGGACTGCAGGGCCTTCGTCGAGGCGGAGACCTGCGTGAGTATGTCGATGCAGTAGACGTCCTCGTCGACCATCCGCTGGAGGCCGCGGATCTGGCCCTCGATCCGGCGGAGCCGCTTGAGGTGCTCGTCCTTCTGCTTGTGGTAGCCGTGCACACCGTGCTCGTGGTCGGCCTGCCCGACGGCCGGGACGGCCTCGGGGGTGACCTGGTCCGCCTCGGTGGTCGTCATCGCGTCCTCCCGCTGTCCATAAAGGGGGTGTATACCCCTCGTGGGTATATGGTACCGATCCTCGCCGATCCGGGCGGGGGTCCGTGCTGTTCACTGTGCCTGATGGGCGACACTGAGAGACGCCGGTTAGCCGTGGCCGGATGATGCGCCTAGCATCAGCCTGACCGAAACCCAGCACCCCGAGGACCCCACGTGCGATTTCGTCTGACCCCCAGGGAGACGAGCTTCTACGACATGTTCGCCGCGTCCGCGGACAACATCGTCACGGGCTCGAAGCTCCTGATGGAACTGCTCGGAGCGGAGCCTTCCGCCCGGGCCGAGATCGCGGAGCGGATGCGGGCAGCGGAGCACGCCGGCGACGACGCCACCCACGCGATCTTCCACCAGCTGAACTCCTCCTTCATCACGCCGTTCGACCGCGAGGACATCTACAACCTCGCGTCCTCCCTCGACGACATCATGGACTTCATGGAGGAGGCCGTCGACCTGGTCGTCCTCTACAACGTCGAGGAGCTCCCCAAGGGCGTCGAGCAGCAGATCGAGGTGCTGGCCCGGGCGGCGGAGCTGACCGCCGAAGCCATGCCGAACCTGCGGACGATGGCCAACCTCACCGAGTACTGGATCGAGGTCAACCGGCTCGAGAACCAGGCCGACCAGATCCACCGCAAGCTGCTCGCGACGCTCTTCAACGGCAAGTACGACGCCATCGAGGTGCTCAAGCTCAAGCAGATCGTCGACGTGCTGGAAGAGGCGGCCGACGCGTTCGAGCACGTGGCCAACACGGTGGAGACCATCGCGGTCAAGGAGTCCTGAGGCTTCGTGGACACCTTTGCTCTGATCGTGACCATCGGTGTCGCGCTCGGCTTCACCTATACGAACGGCTTCCACGACTCGGCCAACGCCATCGCCACCTCGGTGTCGACCCGGGCGCTGACGCCCCGGGCGGCCCTGGCGATGGCCGCGGTCATGAACCTCGCCGGTGCCTTCATGGGCAGCGGGGTCGCCAAGACCGTCAGCGAGGGCCTGATCGAGACGCCGCACGGCGACAAGGGGATGGGCATCCTCTTCGCCGCGCTCGTCGGCGCGATCATCTGGAACCTGGTCACCTGGTACTTCGGCCTGCCGTCCTCCTCCTCGCACGCCCTGTTCGGCGGCATGGTGGGCGCGGCGCTCGCCGGCGGGACCGAGGTCATCTGGGGCGGGGTGCTCGACAAGATCGTCATCCCGATGTTCATCTCGCCGGTGGTCGGCCTCGTCGCCGGTTACCTGGTGATGTGCGCGATCATGTGGATGTTCCGCAAGGCCAACCCGCACAAGGCCAAGCGCGGTTTCCGGATCGCGCAGACCGTGTCGGCGGCCGGCATGGCGCTCGGCCACGGTCTGCAGGACGCGCAGAAGACCATGGGCATCGTGGTGATGGCCCTCGTCATCGCCGATGTGCAGGACGCCGGCGACGACATCCCGGTCTGGGTGAAGATCGCGTGCGCCGTGATGCTCTCGCTGGGTACGTACGCGGGTGGCTGGCGCATCATGCGGACCCTCGGCCGCAAGATCATCGAGCTGGACCCGCCGCAGGGGTTCGCGGCGGAGACCACGGGCGCGTCGATCATGTTCGGCTCGGCGTTCCTCTTCCACGCGCCGATCTCGACCACGCACGTCATCACCTCCGCGATCATGGGCGTGGGCGCGACGAAGCGGGTCAACGCGGTGCGGTGGGGTGTCGCCAAGAACATCATCCTCGGCTGGTTCATCACCATGCCGGCGGCGGCGCTGGTCGCGGCCGGAAGCTTCTACGTGGTGCAGCTGTTCTTCGGCTGACGCGGCAGCGGACGCGCTGAATGGTCGGGCCCGGCTCCCCTGAGGGGAGCCGGGCCCTTCGTCTAACGGTGGCACCGCCATGCAGCACCGTAGACGAGACTTACCCAAAGCGGCCGGAGATGTAGTCCTCGGTCGCCTGGACGCTCGGGTTGGAGAAGATGCGCTCGGTGTCGTCCAGTTCGATCAGCTTGCCGGGCTGGCCGACGGCCGCCAGGTTGAAGAAGGCGGTGCGGTCCGAGACGCGGGCGGCCTGCTGCATGTTGTGCGTCACGATGACGATCGTGAAGCGCTCCTTCAGCTCGCCGATGAGGTCCTCGATCGCCAGCGTCGAGATCGGGTCGAGGGCCGAGCAGGGCTCGTCCATCAGCAGGACGTCGGGCTCGACCGCGATCGCGCGGGCGATGCACAGACGCTGCTGCTGACCGCCGGAGAGGCCGGAGCCCGGCTTGTTCAGGCGGTCCTTGACCTCGTTCCAGAGGTTGGCGCCCTTGAGGGACTTCTCGACGATGTCGTTGAGCTGCGACTTCTTGTACTTGCCGTTGAGCCGCAGGCCCGCCGCCACGTTGTCGAAGATCGACATGGTGGGGAAGGGGTTCGGGCGCTGGAAGACCATGCCCACCGTGCGGCGCACGGCGACGGGGTCGACGTTGCTGCCGTACAGGTTCTCGTCGTCCAGCAGTACCTTGCCCTCGACGCGGCCACCGGGGGTGACCTCGTGCATCCGGTTCAGGGTGCGCAGGAAGGTGGACTTGCCGCAGCCGGACGGGCCGATGAAGGCCGTCACGGAGCGGGGCTCGACGGTCATCGAGATGTCGTCGATCGCCTTGTGGGCGCCGTAGTAGGCGGAGAGGCCGCTGACGTCGATTCGCTTGGCCATGTGAATCACTACTTCCAATGATGCCGCGGTCAGCGGCCGGTCTTGGGGGCCTTCCAGCGGGCGATGCCGCGGGCCACCAGGTTGAGGATCATGACGAAGGCGATCAGGACGAGCGCTGCGGCCCAGGCGCGGGACACGGCCGCGTCGGTGCCGACCGCGTACTGCTCGTACACGTAGAGCGGCAGGGAGGACTGGGCGCCTTCGAAGGGGTTCGGGTTGATGAGCTTCGTACCGAACACGAGGAGCAGGACCGGGGCCGTCTCACCGGTGATGCGGGCGACCGCGAGCATGACGCCCGTGGTGATGCCGCCGATCGCGGTGGGGAGGACCACCTTCAGGATGGTGCGCCACTTGGGGATGCCGAGGGCGAGGGAGGCCTCGCGGAGCTCGTTCGGGACGAGCTTGAGCATCTCCTCGGTGGAGCGGACCACGACCGGCATCATCAGGATGGCGAGGGCCATCGCGCCGGCGAAACCGGAGGGGCCGAAGCCCAGCATCAGGTTCCAGGTGGCGAGGATGAAGAGGCCGGCGACGATCGACGGGATGCCCGTCATGACGTCGACGAAGAAGGTGACGGCCTGGGCCAGCTTTCCGCCGCCGTACTCGACGAGGTAGACGGCGGTGAGGAGACCGATCGGAGCGGCGATCACGGTCGCGATGGCGACCTGCTCGATGGTGCCGAGCAGCGCGTGGTAGACGCCGCCGCCGGCCTCGGCGTCGAGGACGCCGTTCATCGAGTGGCCCAGGAAGTACGGGTCGAGGACCTCGATGCCCTTGCTGATGGTGACCCACGCGAGGGAGAGCAGCGGGATGACGGCCAGGACGAAGCAGACCCAGACGAGGCTGGTGGCGACGCGGTCCTTGGCCTGGCGGCTGCCCTCGACCTTGGTGGTCAGCGCGTACGTGACGAGCACGAAGATCAGGGCGGCGAGGATGCCCCACTGGACCTTGCTGTGCCAGCCGGCGGCGAGGCCGATGCCGATGCCCGCGGCGACGGAGCCGGCGGCGACGGCGGCCGGGGTCCAGCGGGGGAGGCGGGCGCTGGAGAGCGATCCCGTGCGCTTGACCGTCGAGACCGGACGGTCCTGTATGGCGTGGCTCATGCCGCTGCCCCCGAGTACTCCTTGCGGCGGCCGATGATCCAGCGGGCGGCGCCGTTGACCAGCAGGGTGATGGCGAAGAGGACGAGACCGGAGGCGATCAGCGCGTCCCGTCCGAACTCGTCGGCCTCGTTGAACTTGGCGGCGATGTTCTGCGCGAACGTGCCGCCGCCCGGGTCGAGGAGGTGGCCCGAGAGGAGGAAGCTCGGGGAGAGCACCACGGCGACGGCCATGGTCTCGCCGAGTGCGCGGCCGAGGCCCAGCATGGAGGCGGAGATGATGCCGGAGCGGCCGAAGGGCAGCACCGACATGCGGATGACCTCCCAGCGCGTGGCGCCGAGGGCGAGGGCGGCTTCCTCGTGCATCTTCGGGGCCTGCAGGAAGACCTCACGGGTGACGTTGGTGATGATCGGAAGGATCATGATCGCCAGCAGGATGCCCACGGTGAAGAGGTTGCGGGCGGGGCCGTCGGTGGCCTTGTCGAAGATGTACGTCCAGCCGAAGTACTGGTCGAGCCACTTGTTGAGGCCGTCCAGGTACGGGACGAGGAAGATCGCGCCCCAGAGGCCGTAGATGATGCTGGGCACGGCGGCGAGCAGGTCGACGACGTACGCGAGCGGCTTGGCCAGCTTGCGCGGGGCGTAGTGCGAGATGAAGAGGGCGATCCCGATCGCCACGGGCACGGCGATGAGCATCGCGACGATCGAGGAGACGACCGTGCCGAAGGCGAGGACGGCGATGCCGAAGACCGGCGGGTTGCCGGCCGGGTTCCACTCGAAGGTGGTGAAGAAGTTCGCGCTGTCGTCGGAGATCGCGAGGACCGCGCGGTAGGTGAGGAAGCCGGCGATCGCGGCCATGATCACGAGGAGGGTGATGCCGGATCCTCGGGAGAGGCCGCTGAAGACGCGGTCCCCGGGGCGGGTGGCGCTCTTGGCGCTCCGGCTCCCTTGTATGTCTGGAGTGGTGGTAGCCATCTGCTTCTCCGGTCTGCGGGGCCCCTACGGACGTACGGGCTCCTGGCGGCGGTGCACCGGATGCCGGGTCCGGCCCCCGGGCGGGGGGCCGGACCCGGCCGGGGGTCAGGACAGGGTGGGGACGATCGTGCGGACCTTCGCGGCGATCTCGGCCGGGAGCGGGGCGTAGCCGGCGTCGGCGAGGACCTTCTGGCCCTGCTCGCTCACGGTGTAGTTGAGGAACGCCTTCAGGGTCGGCAGGGTCTCCGCCTTGTTGCCCTTGTCGCAGGCGATCTCGTACGTGACGAGGACGATCGGGTAGGCACCCTCGGCCTTCGTGGCGTAGTCGAGGGAGAGGGCCATGTCGCTGCCCGTGCCCTTGACCTTGGCGGCGGCGATGGCCTTGGACGCGTTCTCCGAGGAGGCGGCGACCGGGGCGGCGGCGCCGGTGTTGATGCTGACCGTCGAGATCTTGTTCGCCGTGGCGTAGGAGAGCTCGAAGTAGCCGATGGAGCCCTCGGCGTCCTTCACGGCGGTGGCGACACCGGAGGAGCCGTTGGCGGCCTGGCCGCCCTGGGCCGGCCACGACTTCGACTTCGGGTCGTGCTTCCAGTCGGCCGCGGCGGCGGTCGAGAGGTACTTGCCGAGGTTCTGGGTGGTGCCGGACTCGTCCGAGCGGTGGAAGGCCTGGATCGTGCTGTCCGGGAGCTTGGCGCCCGGGTTCAGCTTGGCGATCGCCGGGTCGTTCCACTTGGTGATCTTGTTGTCGAAGATCTTGGCGATGGTGGAGGCGTCCAGGACCAGGTTGTCCACGCCGTCCAGCTTGTAGCCGATGGCGATGGGGCCGCCGACCATCGGCAGGTTGACGCCCTTGCCGGTCTTGCAGATCTTCGCCGACTCGGCGGCCTCTTCGTCCTTCAGGGCGGAGTCGGAGCCCGCGAAGGCGACCTGGCCCTGGTTGAACTTGGTGATGCCGCCGCCGGAGCCGATGGCCTGGTAGTTGATCTCGACACCGGAGCACGCGGCCTGGAAGTTCTTGACCCAGAGGTCCATCGCGTTCTTCTGGGCGCTGGAGCCCGCGGCGAGGAGCTGGCCCTTGGCGCCGTCACACGCGATGTCGGAGGCGGCGGCGGAGGTCTTCGTGCCGTTTTCCTTGGCCGGGGTCTCCGTGTTGTTGTCCGAGCCACACGCCGAGAGGACGAGCGCACCGGAGACGACGAGGGCACCGATCGCGGAGGCGCGAAGCCCGTTCTTGCGCGAAAGCTTCACTTTCGGGTGTTCCTTCCAGAAGCCGCCCTGTCGCGGACCGAGTGTCCCGAACGTTTCTACGGCGGCGTGTGTCGGTGGGCGGTGCGTCGCTGAGCTCTGTGCACCGTGTACTGCCGAAATTAGGCAGAACAGGTGAAGCGGCCGACGGGACAGAGTGAACGGAAAGTGAACCGTGCCGGAAGGGCGGGTGCGGTGTCGTGGGGCCCGGGTGAGGCCCCACGTGGTTCAGGAAGCCGCGGCGGCCTTCTGGATCCGGGGGACGAAGATCTGAGCCAGCGAATGGGCGGTGGCGGGGTCCAGGGAGCTGCCTTCCCCTTCCAGCGTCACCTGCGCGACCGTCGTGCCCAGGCACAGGGTGAGGTAGAGGCCGTCCAGGCTCCCGGCGTTCCGGTAGTAGGCGTGGCTCTCGACACCGGCGACCGGTGCCACCCCTGCCTTGGTGTACTTGGCCGACCAGCTCTTCTCCTTGCGGCAGGCGTCCTGAGCGGCCTTCTCGTCCGCGAAGGCCGTGAGGTCGAACTGGGCTTCCTCGCCGAACGCCTCGTAGTCCGCCTCGCCGCGCGCGATCCTGGCGCAGTACCAGTCCGCGTCCGCACCGCAACTCGCGGCTGGTTCGGGCGCCTCCTCGATGTCCGCGCTTGCGCTGCGCGGCGTCCACCCCGCCATCGACGCCGGATCGGGCAACGCCTGCTTGAACCTCTCCTCGGTCCTGAAGACGGTGCCGAAGTCCGCCTTGCCGACGGCCGAGCCGCCCGAGCCTGATCCGGTTCCGGCACTGCCGCCCGTGGCCGGCTTCGTCGTCGTGTCGGAGCCGGCGCCTCCACAGCCGGTGGCGAGGGCCGCCAGCGTCACCAGAACTGCCGCACTCCGACCTATGTGATGCTTCACAACCGCACTCCCCGTGAGCCGATGCCGACCAGATCACCGGTGCGGCGATCTGTCGCTACAGAAGATCATCTTGGCAGTGTGTGCTCGGTCATGACACCCGCCCGCCCTCTGCGGCTCGCCTCCTGAGGAACACGCCGATCAGGTCCTTGTCCCTGTCCTGGGTCAGGCAGGTGCGTGCGGCTTCAGGGGTGAGCCACAGCAGACGCGTCACTTCCCGGTTCGGTGCGAACGAGCCGCCCGTGGCCTCGGCCGCCCAGTAGCGGACCTCCTTGGCACGGCCCTGAACCCGGTAGCGGACGGTGGGAAGTTCGACGCCCAGCGCGCACGTCATGCCGGTCTCCTCCCGAACCTCACGGACCGCGGCCGCTCTCGCGCCTTCGCCGGACTTCAGCTTGCCCTTGGGGTGGGACCAGTCGGACCACTTCGGTCGGAAGACCACGGCGATCTCGATGCCGTGGCCGGAACGCGACCGCCGCCAGAGGACGCAGCCCGCGGCGAGGATCGGGGACTCGGGGACGCTCATGGAACAGGTGCCGTCGTGCTGCGCCAGGCGCGTTGGAAGGCGAAGCGGGCGGCTTCCACTTCGTGGCGTTGGTCGGCGTGGAGGACGCCCAGGGCGTAGGCGGTCGCCGGGGCGATGCGGGGGGTGCGGGCCGCGGCGGCGGCCGCGGCGGCGGCTTCCGCGGCGTCGCGGTGCCGGTCCAGCGCCCGGGCGGCCTCGTAGAGGACCGCGTCGGGTTCGCCGCCGGTGTGCAGGGCCTCGGTGGCGTACCGGTGGAGGCGCAGCAGCAGCCGGGTCTGGTGCCAGGGCGCGTCCTGGTTCTCCCCCGCGGCGAGCCCGAGGGCGTCCGCGTTGTACGGGTGGGCCGCCCGGGTCAGGGGCAGTGCGGCCACCGCGTCGAGGAGGCGGCGCTCGGCGACCTCGGCGGGGCCGTCCAGGACCTCGACGGCCGGGGCGGAGCCGACGGGGCCGAGCGGCACCTCGGACGCCAGGAGGGCGACGGCGTCGGCGAGCGCGTGGAACCGGGCCGAGCCCAGGGCCTGCAGCGAGGCCGAGTGGGCGCGGGTCCTGGCGAGGGTCAGCTGGCGTTCCAGGAGGGCGCCGGCCCGGGCGGCGCCCACGGTGAGGCCGGCGGAGTCGGCGCCGCGGGCGGCCGGCACGGGGCCCTTCGCGTCGCCGTGCGCGCCGCCCGTGGCGTTCGACAGCCGGGACAGTGCGTCCACCAGGCGGACCAGCCGTGAGGTGCAGGCGTGCTCAAGGGCCAGGGTTCCGGACAGCCAGGCGAGTTCGGTGCGCAGCTGGTCCGCCCAGGCCGTGTCCAGCAGCGGCCGGAACGTGTGGAGCGTTCCGCCGATCCGGCGGGCGGCCCCGCGCAGCGTGCGGGCCGCCTCTTCCGCGCCGGCCGTGTCGGAGCCGCTCTCGCCGTGGAGCCGCAGGCCCCGGAGGAAGTCCGCGGCGCGGGCGTGCAGATAGGGGGCCAGGACCTCGCCCGCCGAGACGTCCCGCGTGTGGTCAGGGTTGTGCACGCCGGCGCCTCCGCGCGTCGATGAGCATCTCCTGGACGTGCCGGAGCGGTCGGCCTTCGGGGTCGGTCGCGTGCCGCGTCCAGTTCCCGTCGGGTCCGAGGTGCCAGGAGGAGGTGGTGTCGGACATCCCGGTCTCCAGGAGCCGGGTGAGCGCCGCCCGGTGCGCCGGGTCGGAGACCCGTACGAGGGCCTCGATCCGGCGGTCCAGGTTGCGGTGCATCATGTCGGCGCTGCCGAACCAGACTTCGGGTTCGCCGCCGTTGCCGAAGGCGAAGATCCGGGAGTGTTCCAGGAAGCGGCCGAGGATGGAGCGGACCCGGATGTTCTCCGAGAGGCCGGTGACCCCGGGGCGTACGGCGCAGATGCCGCGGACCCAGATGTCGACCGGGACGCCGGCCCGCGAGGCCTGGTAGCAGGCGTCGATGACGGCCTCGTCGACCATCGAGTTGACCTTGATCCGGACGTACGCGGGCCGGCCGGCGCGGTGGTGGGCGATCTCCTTGGTGATCCGGGAGACCAGCCCGTCGCGCAGCGACTTCGGGGCGGTGAGCAGCCGACGGTAGGTCTCGCGGCGGGAATAGCCGGAGAGCCGGTTGAACAGGTCGGAGAGGTCCGCGCCGACCTGCGGGTCGGCGGTGAGCAGGCCCAGGTCCTCGTAGAGGCGGGCCGTCTTCGGGTGGTAGTTGCCGGTGCCGACGTGCGAGTAGCGGCGCAGCAGCTCGCCCTCCTGCCGTACGACGAGCGACAGCTTGCAGTGGGTCTTGAGGCCGACGAGGCCGTACACGACGTGGCAGCCGGCCTCCTCCAGCTTGCGCGCCCACTTGATGTTGGCCTGCTCGTCGAAGCGGGCCTTGATCTCGACGAGGACCAGGACCTGCTTGCCGGACTCGGCGGCGTCGATGAGGGCGTCCACTATCGGGGAGTCGCCCGAGGTCCGGTACAGGGTCTGCTTGATCGCCAGTACGTCGGGGTCGGCGGCCGCCTGCTCGAGGAAGGCCTGGACGGACGTCGAGAACGAGTCGTACGGGTGGTGGAGCAGCACGTCCCGCTCGCGCAGGGCCGCGAAGATGTCGGGTGCGGACGCCGACTCGACCTCGGCCAGGTCCCGATGGGTTCCGGCCACGTACGTCGGGTACTTCAGCTCCGGCCGGTCCTGCCCGGAGATCCCGAACAGCCCCGTCAGGTCCAGCGGGCCGGGCAGCGGGTAGACCTCGGCGTCGGAGATCTTCAGCTCGCGGACCAGCAGGTCGAGGACGTACGGGTCGATGGACTCCTCGACCTCCAGGCGCACCGGCGGGCCGAACCGGCGCCGCATGAGCTCCTTCTCCAGGGCCTGCAGGAGGTTCTCGGCGTCGTCCTCCTCGACCTCCAGGTCCTCGTTCCTGGTCACCCGGAACATGTGGTGCGCCAGCACCTCCATACCGGGGAACAACTCCTCCAGGTGCGCCGCGATGACGTCCTCCAGGGGGACGTAGCGCTGCGGGGAGGCCTCCAGGAAGCGGGACAGCAGCGGCGGCACCTTCACCCGGGCGAAGTGGCGGTGGCCGCTGACCGGATTGCGCACCACCACGGCGAGGTTGAGGCTCAGACCGGAGATGTACGGGAACGGGTGGGCCGGGTCCACGGCCAGCGGGGTGAGGACCGGGAAGATCTGCTGCCGGAACAGGGTGAAGAGGCGCGCCTGCTCCTTCTCGGTGAGCTCGGGCCAGCGGATCAGGTGGACGCCCTCGTCGGCGAGGGCCGGGGCGACGTCCTGCTGGAAGCAGGCGGCGTGCCGGGCCATGAGCTCACGCGAACGCGTCCAGATGAGGTCCAGGACCTCACGGGGCTGGAGTCCGGAGGCGGAGCGGGTGGCGACGCCGGTCGCGATGCGGCGCTTGAGGCCGGCGACCCGGACCATGAAGAACTCGTCGAGGTTCGAGGCGAAGATCGCGAGGAAGTTCGCCCGCTCCAGGAGGGGCGTCGTGGGGTCCTCGGCGAGTTCGAGGACGCGCTCGTTGAAGGCGAGCCAGCTGCGCTCCCGGTCGAGGAAGCGTCCCTGGGGCAGCTCGTCACCGAGGGCGCCGTCGTCCTCGTAGGTGTCCGGACCCGAGTCCAGGTCCGCGTCGATGTCGGTCACCACGGTGCCGTTGACCACCTGCGCGCGGGGGGTGGCTATGGAGTCGGAGGACCCCGCCCGGGCGGCCGGGGAGGCCGGAGCGGACGACGGGGACGACGGCGTGGCGGAGGACTGGACCGGGACCTCGGCGGGCTGCTTGCTCATGGCCCCATTCTTCCGCGCGAAGGGGTGGTCGGGCGCGTCGGAGCGGGCCGTGGGGGAGGGAAGTCTCCCCTTGGGGAGGACCGCCCTGCCGGGCGTGGTCACGGAGCGCTTCATTGCGTGAGCGTCGCAAGCGCGTCTGAATGGCCGGTAACGACGACATGTCGTACGGGAATCGGGGGCGGGGCCGTGTGCGGGCCCCGCTCCTTGATCGGTCGGACGTTTTACGGGTGACGGGAGCGGAGGACGCGGAAGGCGACGTAGGCCGCGAGGGCGGCGAGTGCGAGGACGATGCCGGTCTCGATGAGCTGGGTGGGCCAGAAGTGTGACGCGGGGTGGTAGTCGAGGTACTGGGCGGTGATCGCCTCGTCGGGGCGGCAGCTTCCGTCGGGGACGTCCGAGCCGTAACAGAAGTATCCGGGGAGCCGCTGCCCGTCGGCACGGATCAGACCCTGGCCCATGGGCAGGCCGCTGCCGGGTGTCACGAGGGCGTGGACGCCCTCGTGGGCCGGGCCGGTGATCGTCCGTACCGGCAGGAAATCCCAGCGGAGGGCGCCGAGGACCAGGAGGACGAGGCCCACCACTCCGCCGGTCGCGGCCATGGCCACCAGCGTGCGCCTGACCAGTTGGCCGACGAGGGCGCCGACGGCGACGGCGAGCAGGACGTACGAGGTGAGGACGGTGCCGGTGGCCTCGTACGGGCCGCGGTCCGCCCAGTGGAGTCCGTAGGTGCCCGCGACCCGCGGCCAGCCGATCAGGAAGACCGCCGTGAGGGCGAGCGTGGTCGCCAGAGCGGCGGTGGTCGCGGTCTGGAGTTTGGCGCGCAGCCAGGCGGTGGGGGTGATCGACTGGGTGAGCGACAGCTTGTACGTCCCCGATTCGAACTCGCGGGCGATCAGGGGGCCCGCGACGAACGCCCCGACAAGCAGGGGCAGCGCGAGCATGCCCTGGGAGAACTGCTCCATGGCACCGCGCAGCAGGTCGTATCCCCGGCCCCACCGGTCCGGGAGCTCGGTGTCCTGGGTCGCGTCCCAGATCCGCAGTCCGCCGATCACCGCGAGCGACCCGCCCACCGCCGCGGCCGCGAGCCACAGCGTGCGCCGGTACTGGCGGGCCGTCACCCAGTGCGGGCCCTTCAGGGTGAGGGTGCTCATGCGGGGGCTCCTTCGGAGGTGCGGAGGTGGGCCAGGAGGAGGTCCTCCAGGGAGGGGTCCCTCGTCTCCCACGGGCCTTCGACGGGGCCCTGGCGGCGGATCATCGCGGTGAGTTGACGGCCCGTCGTGCGGGATTCGACGACGGTGTGCGGGGCGAGGTCGGCGACCGGGCCGGTGAGCAGGGTGTGCGCGGCGAGGAGTTCGTCGACGGGTCCGTCGAGGCGGATGCGGCCGCCGTGGAGGAGCAGGAGGTGGTCGCAGGAGCCCTCCAGCTCGGTGAGGATGTGGGAGGACATGACGACGGTGGTGCCGTGTTCGGCCGCGTCGGCCATGAGCAGGCCCATCAGCTGGTGCCGGGCGAGCGGGTCCAGGTCGGCCATCGGTTCGTCGAGGAGCAGCAGTTCGGCCCGTTTGCCGAGGGCGAGCGCGAGGGCGACGCGGGTCCGCTGGCCGCCGGAGAGGGTGCGTACCACGGCGTCGGGATCGAGCGCGTCGGCCATCACGCGCCGGGCGGCGGTCTCGTCCCAGCGGCCGGGGTTGAGTTCGCGGCCCATGCGGAGGGTGTCGGCGACGGTGAGCCGGGGGTGGAGCGGCTTGTCCTGGGCGACGTAGGCGAGGTGCTCGCGGGCCGGGGCTTCGATCCTGCCCTCGGTGGGGCGGAGGAGGCCGGCGGCGAGGGCGAGGAGGGTGGACTTGCCGGCGCCGTTGGGGCCGACGAGGGCGCAGACGCGGCCGGCGGGGAGGGCGAAGTCGCAGTCCCGCAGGGCCCAGCCGCGGGATCTGCCCCCGTATTTCTTGCCCAGGAGGTCGGCCTCCAGTGCGATGCCGTCTCTCGTCATGACGCGTCCCCCTCGAATTGTTCCTTCAGTACGGATGTGAAGAGCGCGGCCACGTCCTCCCGGTCCAGGCCGGAGGCTTTGGCGCGGCGGGTCCAGTCGGTGAGTTCGCCGCGTAGGGGTGAGTCGGCGGGGCCGGTGCCGAGGGTGGTGCGGACGAAGGTGCCGAGGCCTCTGCGGGCTTCGACGAGCCCTTCGCGTTCGAGTTCGCGGTAGGCCTTGAGGACCGTGTTGGGGTTGATGGCCGTCGCTTCGACGACCTCGCGTGCGGTGGGCAGTCGGTCGCCCGGTTCCAGGAGGCCCATGCGGAGGGCCTGTTTCGTCTGTTGGACGATCTGGAGGTAGGTGGCGACGCCACTGCGCCGGTCGATGCGGTACTCGACCACGTTCCCTTCCACCACCCTTTCACTAATCAAGTAGTGAAAGGGTGGTGGAAAGAAGGGGGTGGTGTCAACCACCCCCTTCCGACAGGGACTTACGACTCCGTGCGGTACATCAGGTCCACCTCGTGCGTCACGAAGCCCAGCCGCTCGTACACCGTCACCGCCGCCGTGTTGTCCGCGTCCACGTACAGCATCGCCGTCGGCAGCCCCTGCGCCGCCAGGTGCCGCAGGCCCGTCGCGGTGAGGGCCTTGCCGAGGCCGCCGCCCTGCGCGTCCGGCAGGATGCCGACCACGTACACCTCGCCGAGCTGCTCCTCGGCGTGGGTCTTCGTCCAGTGGAAGCCGATCAGCCGGCCGTCCTTCTCGGCGAGGAAGAAGCCCTTCGGGTCGAACCACGGTTCGGCCGTCCGGTCGTCCAGGTCCCGCTGGGTCAGCGAGCCCTGCTCCGGGTGGTGGGCGAACGCGGCGGCGTTGACGGCGAGCCAGGCCGCGTCGTCCTGGCCGGGCACGAAGGTGCGGACGGTGACGCCCTCGGGGAACACCGGCTCCGGGATGTCGAGGGGGTTCAGCGGGCGCCGGAGCTGGCGCAGTTCGCGGAAGAGCGTCAGGCCGAGGACCTGGGCCAGGTGCCGGGCGGCGGACTTGCCGCCGTGCGCCCAGACGCGCAGCCGCTTGCCGGAGGCGGCGAGCAGGGTCGTGCCGAGCGCCCGGCCGTGCCCGCGGCCGCGGTGCGCGGGGTGGACCACGAGTTCGGCCGCGGGGGCCTCGATGGGGTCGGTCTCCTCCAGTTGGGCGTACCCGTAGAGGTGGGTGCCGACGGTGAGCAGGAAGTGCCGCACGCCCTCGCGGCCGCCGTGCCGGAGGTAGAGCCGGCCCTGCTCGGACACGGCGTGCACGCCGTCGGACCGGTCCGCGGCCTCCAGCAGGTCCAGCACGTCCTGGATCTGCTCGGGGGTGAGCTCGTCATAGGTTTGGATCTGCCGTCCGGGTTCGAGGGCCGGCGCCGCGTCGGAAGTCATGGACCCGAGCCTACGGCGACACGCGGCCGCCCCGGGGAAAGGCGAAGGCAACTGTCTCGTAACCCGCTACCCCCTGTTGCGCTACGCGCGTTGACTCTAGGCTGCACCCCCGTACGGGGAAGTACGTCAAGGCCTCGAAACGGGGCAAGGGGACTAGGGGAGAGATGGCAGCGAAGCCGAGGAAGAACAAGACCGCGCGGCGGGTTCTCGCCGCGGGGGCGGGACTCGTGACGGTCGGGGCGCTCGTCGCCGCGATGCCGTCGGCCGGGGCCGGCGTGGACACCTTCGCCGGGCACGGCAAGGACTGGGGCCGGATGGTCGACGTCCAGCTGCTCTCCTTCAACGACCTGCACGGCACCCTGGAGCCGCCGGCCGGTTCGTCCGGTCAGGTCACCCGGGTCAAGGAGGACGGCACCACCGAGAAGGTCGACGCCGGCGGCGTCGAGTACCTGGCCACGCACCTGCGTCAGGCGCGTCAGGGGAATCGTTACTCCATCACGGCCGCGGCCGGTGACCTGATCGGTGCCTCGCCGCTCCTCTCGGGCCTGTTCCACGACGAGCCGATGATCGGCGCGCTCAACAAGCTCGACCTGGACGTCACCTCCGTGGGCAACCACGAGTTCGACGAGGGCGCGGTGGAGCTGGCCCGCATGCAGAACGGCGGCTGTCACCCGACCGCCGGCTGTTACGTCAAGGGCAAGACGTTCCAGGGCGCCGACTTCCCCTACCTCGCCGCGAACGTGACGAAGGAGAAGACGGGCAAGCCGCTGCTCGACCCGTACTTCATCTGGGAGAAGAACGGCGTCCGGATCGGCTTCATCGGCGTCACGCTGGAGGGCACCCCGAACGTCGTCACCGCCGAGGGCGTCAAGGGCCTCAAGTTCGGCGACGAGGTCGAGACGATCAACAAGTACACGAAGATCCTGGAGCGCAAGGGCGTCAAGTCCATCGTCGCCCTGGTCCACGAGGGCGGCATGCCGGCCTCGTCCGCGTACAACTACAACTGCGACGGTGACGGCGACGGTGACGGCGAGGGCGTGTCCGGCGCGATCGTCGACATCGCCAAGAACGTCTCCCCGCAGGTCGACGCGCTGGTCACCGGGCACACCCACCAGGCGTACGTGTGCTCCATCCCCGACCCGTCGGGCAAGCCGCGGCTGGTCACCTCGGCGTCCTCGTTCGGCAAGCTGTACACCGACACCACGCTGACCTACGACCGCCGCACCAAGGACATCGTGCGGACGGCCGTCGCCTCGGCCAACCACGTCGTCAGCCGTGACGTGCCGAAGGCCGCGGACATGACGAAGCTGATCGGCGACTGGCAGACGCTCGCGGCCCCGATCGCCAACCGTCCGCAGGGCTGGATCGCCGCCGACATCAACGGCCGCGGCTCCACGGCGTACGAGAAGCCGCTCGGTGACGTGATCGCCGACGCGCAGCTCGAAGGCCTCGCCCCGGCCGACAAGGGCGGCGCGCAGCTGGCCCTGATGAACCCGGGCGGCATCCGCGCCGACCTGGTCCACAAGGCGTCCGGCGCCGAGGGCGACGGTGTCGTGACGTACGGCGAGTCGTTCACCGTGCAGCCCTTCACCAACATGATGAACGTCGTCGACCTCTCCGGCGCGAACCTGATCGCGGCGCTCAAGCAGCAGGTCAGCGGCTCGAACCTGAACTCGGTCAAGATCCTTCAGGTCTCGAAGGGCCTCACCTACACGCTCGACATGACGAAGACGGGCGCGGACCGCGTCGTCGACGGCACGATCAAGCTGAACGGCGCGGCGATCGACCCGTCGAAGACCTACCGGGTCGCGATGAACGAGTTCCTCGCGGGCGGCGGTGACGGCTTCGCGGCCCTGGCCACCGGCACCAACAAGCTGGTCGGCGCCTCGGACCTGGACGTCTTCAACGCCTACCTGGCGGCCCACTCCTCGGCGGCGGCCCCGCTGGCCGTCCCGGCGGCGGACCGCATCACGGTCGTGCAGTAACCCTCGACGAGGGCACTGGGCGCTCATCTAGGGCCCTGGGGGCGGCGGACCGTTTCGGCGGACCGCCGCCCCTTCTCCGTTTCCGACCCCTTCTCCCTCTCCGCCGCACGCACCCTGGCGGGTGTTGTTGTGGACCTGTCATAGTGCGGCGCATGGAGCGACGACGCTTTCTCGCAGGAGCCCTCGGCGCCGTGGGTGCCGGGGCGATCCTTCTCACCGGGGCCCCCACCGCCTCGGCCGTGGACACGCGCGCGTGGATGGGGGGACACGGGGACGGCACGCCGCTCCAGCGGCTCACCATCCCCGGCACCCACGACTCCGGCGCCCGGTTCGGCGGGCCCTGGTCGGAGTGCCAGAACACCACCATCGCCCAGCAGCTGGACAGCGGGATCCGGTTCCTGGACGTCCGGTGCCGGGTCACCGGCGGGTCCTTCGCCATCCACCACGGGGCCTCCTACCAGAACATGATGTTCGGCGACGTCCTCGTCGCCTGCCGCGACTTCCTCGCCGCGCACCCCTCCGAGACCGTCCTCATGCGGGTCAAGCAGGAGTACTCGACCGACTCCGACGCCACCTTCCGGGCCGTCTTCGACGACTACCTCGACGCGCGCGGCTGGCGCTCCCTGTTCCGCATCGGCGACGGGGTCCCGCTGCTCGGCGAGGCCCGCGGCCGGGTCGTGCTCATCGCCGACAACGGCGGACTGCCGGGCGGTCTGCGCTGGGGCGACGGCTCGGCCCTCGCCATCCAGGACGACTGGAACGCGCTGCCCGACCCCAAGTACGCCAAGATCGAGGCGCACTTCCGTACCGCCGTCGCCCAGCCGGGCCGGCTGTACGTGAACTTCGTCAGCACCTCCGCCTACCTGCCGCCCCGCTGGAACTCCGACAACCTCAACCCGCGCGTGCACCGCTACCTCGACAGCGCGGCCGCCGCGGGCGCGAAGGGCCTCGGGATCGTCCCCATGGACTTCCCCAACACCCGCTCGGGTCTGGTCGAGGCGCTGCTCCGGCACAACTGAACGACGCGTGTCCCGGGCGGCGCACCGCGCGCCGCCCGGGTGCTGTCGGCCCGGTGGCTCACACCAGGGCGGTGACCAGCAGGGTGAAGGCGGCGATGATGACCGCGACGCGGACGTAGTGGTAGCGGTCCCAGCGGTTCGCCTGCTCCTTCCAGTCCGCGGGCCGGTTCTCCGGGGTCCAGGTCTTGCTGCGGTTGTTGATCGGGACGAGCAGCAGCACCGACATCAGCACGCTCACGATCAGCAGCGCGCCGGCGGTGACGACGAGGCCGGTGCCGGCGAGGTGCCATCCGGCGACGGCCCACACCGCGGTGAGGACGACCGAGCCGATGTACCAGAAGGGCATCAGGGCGCCGAGCATCCGGCCGCCGTGGGCGCGGCCGAGCTGGCCGCTGTCCTCGGGCAGGGCGTCGAGGATGCGGTTGACGACGAAGGCGACGGACAACTCGACCCCGACCATCAGGCCGACGAGCACGGTGGTGACGACCTGGATTGCGTTGAGCATGACGGCCCCTCCTGGGATCTAGCGTTGCTAGCTGATGAGGCAACGCTAGCGCTACTGCCGCTCGATTGTCTAGCGGTGCTAGGATCGAATCATGTCGGTACAGGAACGCAAGCAGCGTGAACGGGCGGACCGCGAACGCCTCATCGTGGCGACGGCCCGCGAACTGGCGGAGCAGCAGGGCTGGGACGCGGTCACCACCCGACGGCTCGCCGAGCGCATCGAGTACAGCCAGCCCGTCCTCTACAGCCACTTCCGCGGCAAGCGGGAGATCATCGGCGCCGTCGCCCTGGAAGGCGCCGGCGAGATGGCCGTGGCGCTGCGGGCCGCGACCTCCGCCGCGGCCGGCCCGCACGCCCGGGTCACCGCCCTCGCCCGCGCCTACCTCGACTTCGCCGAGCGCAACCCGGCGGTCTACGACGCCATGTTCCAGCTCGACGGCGGCCTGGCGTTCGCGCGGGAGGACACCCCGGAGCCGCTGAAGGACGCCTTCGCCGCGCTCCTCGAATGCCTCGGCGAGGTGGCGGGGGACGGCGTCCACCCGGGGCTGTTCACCGAGACGTTCTGGGCGGCCCTGCACGGCCTCGCCACCCTGACCCGGGCGGGACGCCTGCCGCCGGAGCACGCCGAGCGGCGCGTGTCCCTCCTGGTGGACCGACTCGCGGTGCTCTGACGCACCGCGAGGCACGCCAGAGCCGTACGCGCGCCAGAGCCGTACGCATGCCAGCGCCGTACGCACGTCAGTGCCGCGCGCGGCACCGGCCCGCGTGCGCGTCAGTGTTCCGGTGGCGGCGTCGGGGCTCCCGGGAGCCGTACCGTCGCCACCGTCCCGCCGCCCTCCGCCGGGGTCAGCGCGATCGTGCCGCCCGCGTGCCGGACCGTGCGGGCCACGATCGACAGGCCGAGACCCGAGCCCGGGAGGCTCCGGGCCGACGGGGAGCGCCAGAAACGTTCGAAGACGTGCGGGAGCTCGTCCGCCGCGATGCCGGGGCCCTGGTCGCGGACCGTCAGCTCGCCCCGCATCAGGACCACCTCGACCGTGCCCCCGCGCGGCGAGAACTTCACCGCGTTGTCCAGGACGTTCATCAGGGCCCGCTCCAGGGCGGCCGGTTCGGCCCGTACGTACCAGGGCGCCAGGTCCGTGACGAAGGTCAGCTCCGGGCCGCGCAGCCGTGCCCGGTCCAGGGCCGCCCGCAGGATCGTGTGCAGCGGGACCACTTCGAGCGGGCCCGGCTGCGCCGCGTCCGGGCGGGCCAGTTCCTGGAGGTCGCCGATCAGCGCCGCCAGCTCGGTCATCTGCGCCTTCACCGAGGCCATCAGGGCCCGCCGGTCGTCCGGCGGGATCGCCCGCCCGGTCTCCTCGCTGCGTGCGAGCAGTTCGACGTTCGTCCGCAGCGAGGTCAGCGGCGTACGGAGTTCGTGCCCGGCGTCCGCGATCAGCTGCGCCTGCCGGTCGCGGGAGGTCGCGAGCGCCGCCGTCATCGCGTTGAACGAACGCGACAGACGGGCGATCTCGTCCTCGCCCTCCACCGGGATGCGCACGGTCAGGTCCTCGGTCGCGGCGACGTGCTCGACCGCCCCGGTCAGCCGGTTCACCGGCTCAAGGCCGGTCCGCGCCACCCACAGGCCGGCCGCGCCCGCGCCGACGACGCCGATCCCGGAGACCAGGAGCAGCACCCAGCGCAGGGTGGACATCGAGTTGTCGATCTCGTCGAGCGGGCGGGCGACGGAGACGGCGAGCCCGGGGGGCCCGTCCTGCGGGTAGGTGTAGACCCGCATCTCGCGTCCGGTGTCGTCCTTCACCGTGTGCAGGACGTACTCCAGCTGCCCCCGAGCCACCGCGAGATCGGTGTCGCCGGCCGGGATCGCGGCCTTCCCCGAGGTGCACACGCTGCCGTTGGCGAGGATGACCTGGACCGTGTACGAGCCGGCCACCGGCGGCGGCGTGGTGCCCTGCTGGCAGAGGGTGAGCAGGCTCCGCACCCCGTTCGCGTCGAGCCGGGTGGTGCGCAGCGAGTCGTCCATCTCGTTCCGCAGCTGCTCCCGCGTCACGAACCAGCACGCGAGCGACACGGCCGCCACGGCGACGGCCACGGCGACCGCCGTGAGCAGGGCGAGCCGGGAGCGCAGCGGCCGGGAGCGGAACCAGCCGAGGGGACCGCGCGGCCCCTTGCGGTCCGTCCCGGAGCCGTCGCGGGGAGCGCTCACTCCCCGCCTCCGCCGCGGAGCGCGTATCCCACGCCCCGCACGGTGTGCACGAGGCGCGGCTCGCCGCCCGCCTCCGTCTTGCGCCGCAGGTACATCACGTACACGTCCAGTGAGTTCGAGCTCGGTTCGAAGTCGAAGCCCCACACCGCCTTGAGGATCTGCTCGCGGGTCAGTACCTGCCGCGGGTGCGCCAGGAACATCTCCAGGAGCGTGAACTCGGTGCGGGTCAGTTCCACGGTCCGGCCGCCCCGGGTCACCTCGCGGGTGGCCAGGTCCATCCGCAGGTCCTCGAAGGACAGCACGTCGCCGGTGTCGGGGGCGCCGGCCGTGGCGCGGGCGTACGAGCTGCGCCGCAGCAGGGCCCTGATCCGGGCGAACAGCTCGTCCAGTTCGAAGGGCTTCACGAGGTAGTCGTCGGCGCCGGCGTCGAGGCCGGTGACCCGGTCGCCGACCGTGTCGCGCGCGGTGAGCATCAGGATCGGCACGGTGGAGCCGGAGGCCCTGATCCGGCGGGCCGCCGTCAGCCCGTCCATCCGGGGCATCTGCACGTCGAGGACGACGAGGTCGGGGGCGTACGACTCCATCCGGGCGAGCGCGTCCACGCCGTCGACGGCGTCCTGGGTGCCGTACCCCTCGAAGGCGAGGCTGCGGCGCAGGGCCTCCCGGACGGCGGGCTCGTCGTCGACGATGAGGATGCGTTCGGCTTCGGTGTGCTGTCCCGTCATGGGCTCAGCGTCGCACGAGGCCCGTTCGCCGGTCAGTTGTCCCCGCCCGCGCGCAGCTGGGCCAGGTCGGCCTTCACGGTGTCGACCGGGATGGCGAATCCGAGGCCGACGCTTCCGGCCGTCGAGCCGCTCGAAGAACTGGGCGAATACATGGCCGAATTGATTCCGATGATCTCGCCCTTCATATTGATCAGCGCGCCGCCGGAATTCCCCGGATTGAGCGAGGCGTCGGTCTGCAGTGCCTTGTACGTGGTCTTCGACGAGCCGGTGTCGCCGTTGAACTGCTGTCCGCCGAACTCGAACGGCCAGCCCTGCCGCGGGTCGTACTGCTGCTGCCCCCGCTGGTCCCCGCCGTCGTCGTCCTTGGCGACGGTGACGTCCCGGTCGAGCGCGGAGACGATGCCGCTGGTGACGGTGCCGGTCAGGCCCTCGGGGGAGCCGATCGCCACGACCTGGTCGCCGACCCGCACCTTGGACGAGTCGCCGAGGGTGGCGGCCTTGAGGCCGGAGGCGCCCCGGAGCTTGATGAGGGCCAGGTCCTTGTCGGGGTCCGTGCCGACGACCTCGGCCGGGTAGGTCTTGCCGTCGCTGAGGCGCACGGTGATCTCGGACGCGCCGGAGATCACGTGGTTGTTGGTGACGATCTCGCCGTCGGAGGTGATGATCACGCCCGAGCCGGTGGACTTGCCGGAGTTCGAGCTCGCGGAGATCTCGACGATGGACGGGGAGACGGCCTCGGCGACCCCGGCGACGGTGCCCGTGTTGCCGGTGGAGACGTTGGTGCCGTTCACGTTCGAGGCGGCGACGGTGGGGGTGTCCGAGGCGAGCTGCTGGACCAGGGTGGCCGTACCGCCGCCGATCGCGGCGGCGGCGATGGCCACGGCGGCCATGAGGCCGACACCCCGCTTGGCGCGCCGCCGGGAGCCGGGGCCGCCGGCGGCAGCGGGGGCGCCCATGGCGGCGGGCGGGGCGGGCGGTCCGACGGGAGGGGCGGGCGGTCCCACGGGCGGCGGCACGTGCCCGCCGGACGGCCAGATCGTGGTGCCGGGCTCGGTGACGATCGGCTGGGTGGCGGTCTGCTCGGCTGCGGCAGGCTGCGGCGCCGGGGCGTACGGCGGCCTCGGCGGCTGCGGCGGGTAGTAGGGCTGCTGCGGCTGCTGCTCCTGGAAGTCCGTCATGGCTATGACTCTCGGAGCCGTACATGAGAGCCGCCTGAGGACCGGCTGAGAAGCCCGACAGAAGCCTGTATGCCCGATATAAAGAACCCCCAGCCCGTACGGGTCGGCCTCCGCCGCTCCCGTACGGGCTCTGCGTACGTCCTCCGGGCCCCTGGCCGTCGGAAGGGGCCCCGCTCAGCCCTCGTCGCAGCCGCAGGAGCGGCGGACGACCAGGGCCGACGGGAAGAGCTTCACGCGCTCGCGGCGCGAGCCGGCGACCCGGATCGAGTCGTCGAGGACCAGGTCCACCGCCGCGCGCGCCATCGCCGGGCGGTCCGAGGAGACCGTGGTCAGCGGCGGGTCGGTGAGCGCCGCCTCCTTCACGTCGTCGAAGCCCGCGACCGCCAGCTCCGTCGGCACCTCGATGCGCAGCTCGCGCGCCGCCCGCAGGACGCCGAAGGCCTGGTCGTCGGTGGAGCAGAAGATGGCCGGCGGCCTGTCCGGGCCCGCGAGCAGCTTCAGGGCCACCTGGTAGGCGTCGTAGCGGTTGTACGGGGCCTGGAAGAGCCGGCCCTCGATCGGGAGGCCCGCCTCCTGCATGGCGCGGCGCCAGCCCTCCTCGTGGTCGGCGACCGGGTCGCCGACGGCGGGGGTGTTCGGGATGCCGCCCATGCAGGCCACGTACGCGTGGCCGTGCTCCAGGAGGTGCCGGGTGGCGAGCTGGGCGCCGCCGATGTCGTCCGTCACGACGGCGACGTCGTCGATCGCCTCGGGCCGCTCGTGCAGCAGCACCACGCGCGCGTCCCAGGCCTCGATCTCGCTGGCGGCCTGCTCGCTCATGCCCTGGCTGACCAGGATCAGACCGGAGACCCGCATGCCGAGGAAGGCGCGCAGGTAGTGGACCTCGCGCTCGGTGCGGTAGTCGGAGTTGCCGACCAGGACCATCTTTCCGCGCTCGGCGGCGGCCTGCTCGACCGCGTGCGCCATCTCCGCGAAGAACGGCTGCCGCGCGTCCGGGACGATCATGCCTATGAGGTCCGTGCGCCGGGACGCCATCGCCTGGGCGACCCGGTCGGGGCGGTAGCCCAGTTCCTTGATCGCGGCGAGGACACGCTCGCGCGTGGCCGGGGCGACCGGCCGGGGTCCGTTGTTGATGACGTAGCTCACGACCGCGGTCGAAGTACCTGCCAGTCGAGCTACGTCATCCCGCGTCACCTTGGCCACGCGCGGCAGTCTACGCGGGGTGACCTACCTACCGGCAGGTCGCACTGTGGCGTCCGCCACGTTCCTGTCCTCCGCGGGGGTGACATCCCCCGTGGCGTCCTTGACGCCGGCGTTCGCCCTGGCCCCTTCCTTCACACGGGCCTCCTCGGCCTTGGCACGCGCCTCCTCGGCGGCCCGCTCGACCTTCTCGGGGGTGACGAAGCGGTAGCCGACGTTGCGGACGGTGCCGATCAGCGACTCGTGCTCCGGACCCAGCTTGGCCCGCAGCCGCCGCACGTGGACGTCCACCGTCCGGGTGCCGCCGAAGTAGTCGTACCCCCACACCTCCTGGAGGAGCTGCGCGCGGGTGAAGACCCGGCCCGGGTGCTGGGCGAGGTACTTGAGGAGCTCGAACTCCTTGAAGGTCAGGTCCAGGACCCGGCCCTTGAGCTTGGCGCTGTACGTCGCCTCGTCGACCGACAGGTCGCCGTTGCGGATCTCCATCGGGGAGTCGTCCGCGACGATCTGCTGGCGGCCCATCGCGAGCCGCAGCCGCGCCTCGACCTCGGCCGGGCCCGCGGTGTCGAGGAGGACGTCGTCGATGCCCCAGTCGGCGGTGACGGCCGCGAGACCGCCCTCCGTGACGACGAGGATCAGCGGACAGCCGGGCCCCGTGGAGCGCAGCAGCTGGCAGAGCGAACGCACCTGCGGCAGGTCGCGCCGCCCGTCGACGAGGATCACGTCCGCGCCGGGGGTGTCCACGAGGGCCGGGCCCTCGGCCGGGGCGACCCGGACGTTGTGCAGCAGCAGTCCGAGGGCGGGCAGCACCTCGGTGGACGGCTGGAGGGCGTTGGTCAGGAGCAGCAGGGCGCTCATCGCGCACCACCTGCCGGACCCGCCGTCGGTCGGTCGTGCTTCGGTCGCTCGCTCATCACGCGGTTCCTCCTCGGTCCCTGCGAGGACGTGCACTGCTTCGTACAGGCACTGTTCGTACGGGCACTGCTTCGTACGGATCACTGCCGGCTCTCGCGCCCTGAGAGCTTTTGTTCATCCATCCGTAACAACGGTCGGAAAACGCAAAAGGACCCGGGGGCTGCGTCGCCCGGATCCTCTGCACAGGAGAATAGCCCACATGAGTTCAGAGGGAGAGGGCGCATTTCACATCGTGGATGTCTCCCTGATCACTTCCGGCTCCCGGCGCGCAATGTTGCGTACCCGGGACGATGTCCGGATCGAGGCGGTTTACGACCCTGCTCCGGCCAGTGTCACCGATACGGCGGTCGTCGTCGCCCACGGGTTCACCGGGTCGGCCGACCGGCCCGCCGTCCGGCGCGCCGCCCGGGCCTTCACCGCGCGCGGCGCCGCGGTCGTCACCTTCTCCTTCCGCGGCCACGGCGGCTCGGGCGGTCTGTCCACCGTCGGCGACCGGGAGGTCCTCGACCTGTCCGCCGCCGTCCGCTGGGCGCGTGAGCTCGGCCACGCGCGCGTGGCGACGGTCGGTTTCTCCATGGGCGGCTCCGTCGTCCTGCGCCACGCGGCCCTCGACCGGGACACCGACGGACGCGCCGACGCGGTGGCCGCCGTCTCCGCGCCCGCCCGCTGGTACTACCGGGGGACGGCCCCGATGCGCCGGCTCCACTGGGTGGTCACCCGGCCGGCGGGCCGGCTCGTCGGCCGCTACGGGTTCCGCACCCGCATCGAGCGGCGGCCCTGGGACCCCGTACCCCTGTCGCCCGTGGAGGCGGTGCCGCTGATCGCGCCGACCCCGCTGCTGATCGTGCACGGCGACCGGGACCCGTACTTCCCGCTGGACCACCCGCGGATGCTGGCCGGGGCGGGCGACGCGGAACTGTGGCTGGAGCGCGGGATGGGGCACGCCGAGAACGCGGCGGACGACGAGCTCCTCGCCCGGATCGGGGACTGGCTGACCCGGGCCCCGGGCCCGAGCGCGCCTGAGCCCCCGCGCGCATAGCCCATCATGGGGGGCGGCGCGCACACGAACGAAGGGAGCGCCGCTATGGCAGCGGGAACCATCCGCTACTGGGCCGCGGCCAAGGCCGCCGCCGGTGTCGCCGAGGAGCCGTACACCGCCGAGCACCTCGCGGAGGCCCTCGACGCGGCCCGCGCGAAGCACCCGGGCGAGCTCGCCCAGGTCCTCAAGCGGTGCTCGTTCCTGGTCGACGGCGACCCCGTCGGGACCCGGAGCCATGAGACGGTACGGCTTGCCGAGGGCGGCACCGTCGAGGTGCTCCCCCCGTTCGCAGGAGGGTGAACCCCAGACCATGAGCAACGACCAGTACTACGGCGGTCAGCCGTACGACCCGTACGCGAACGGCAACGGCAACGGGCAGCAGTCGCAGCAGGGCGCCGACGTCACACAGACGTGGGAGGGCCAGACCTGGGACACCCAGTACCAGCCGGCCGTCACCTACGAGCAGGTCCAGGCCGCGCGGGCGCAGCCCCCCGTCTCCTACGGGGGACAGGAGGCGGCGTACCAGCAGGAGCAGCAGCCGTACCCGCCGTACGCGCCCGAGCAGGACTCGTACGGGTCGCACGGCTCGTACGGGAACGGGGCCCCCGCCGCGTACTACGCGGAGCCGCAGCCGCATTCGGCGGAGGCGCCGGCCCCTGAGCCCGCCCCCGCCCCCGTCCCGGCCCCCGCCGCCGAGGCCGGGCCCGCGTACTCCTCGCCCACCACCTCCGGGAACACCCGCATTACCGACGCCCAGCGCGCCCGCGCCGAAGGCCGGTCGCCGATCATCGACCCGGGGATGCGGCCCGCCGCCCTCACCGCCGTCCTCGGCCTGCTGCTCGCCGGCGGCGCCGCCCTCGGCAGCTACGGGCTCCTCGTCCCGCTCGTGCTCCTCCAGGGCCTCACCGCCGCCGGCTGGTTCCGGCTCAACGGCATGTGGCCCGCCCGCCAGGGCATCGCCCTCGCCTTCGCCGGCGGCCTCGCCGCCGACGCCGCACTGCTCGCCACCGGCCGGGAGCACGCGGCCGCCGCGATCCTCGGCACGCTCGGCGTCTGGGTGCTGCTCTGCCTGGTCCTCCAGCTGCGCAGCCACGCCGACCCCGACGAGCGCATGTACGGCCTGATGGCCACCGTCGCCTCGGCGGCGCTCACCGTCATCGCCACCGGGCTCCTCGGCGCCGACCCCGACGCGGTCGTCGTCGGCGGGATCGCGGTCGCCGCCGCCGTCCTCGCCCGGGCACTCCCGCTGCCCGGCCCCGTCTCCCTCGTCGGCGCGCTGCTGGCATCGGCGGGCGCGGGGATCGCCGCCGGCGGCCTCACCGGCCTGGGCCCCTCCGGCGCGCTGCTCGGCCTCGGGGCCGGTGTCTGCGCCCTGGTCGGCCTGCGGGCGGCCGCCTACGACTACCCGTCCCGCTTCGTGCACATGACCGCCGGTGTCGCACTGCCGCTGACCGCCGCCGCGCCCGCCGTCTACCTGCTCGGCCGGGCCCTGGTCTGACCGCCCGCGCGGACCGCGAGGGAACCAACCGGCCCCCTGACACGTCGATCTTCGTGTCGGGGGGCCGGAACCTTTTCCGTACCCATCGGATCCTTTTCATCGGGGGGACGCACAGCCCATGCGAGCACTGCGGATTCTGTTGATCGTGGCCGTCGTGCTGGGCGGGGTCCTGGTCGGGATCGACCGGCTGGCCGTCTCATACGCCGAGGACGAGGCGGCGGGCCGGGTGAAGCTCCCCTCCGTGAACAGCGAATCCGTCGAGGTCGACATCAAGGGCTTCCCCTTCCTGACCCAGGTCGTGGACAAGCGGTTCGACGAGATCGACGTCACGGTCAAGGGCGGCTCCGCGCAGGCCGGCGACAAGCGCGTCCGGGTCGGCGAGCTGACGGTGGCCCTGCGGGACGTGACCGTGACCGGCGACTGGGCGGGCGCGAAGGCCGGCTCCGCGAGCGGGACGGCCCTCATCTCGTACGCGGACCTCACCGCCGCCTCCGACCGGGAGGCCGTCGTCGCGTACGGCGGCAACGGCAAGGTGAAGGTGACCGGCGGCGTGAAGGTCATGGGCCGCACCGTGACCCGCACGGTCCTGTCGACCGTGACCGTCGTGAACGGCGACACCCTCCGGGTCCGCGCCGACGAGGTGCCCGGCGAGGGCATCCCCGGCATCGAGGACCTGGTGCGCGCCCGCACCGACTTCGACCGCCCGATCGGTGTGATCGCCGGCATGAAGGTGGAGAAGGTCGAGCCGCGCCCGGACGGCCTCGCCATCTCCGTGAGCGGCAAGGACGTCGTCCTGGCGGGCTGACGGGCGGGCCGGCGGGCGGGCCGAGGGGTGGGCTGGGCGGACGGCCCGGCGGGCGGGCTGGGCGGACGGCCCGGCGGCCCCGGAAGGCCACCCGCGCGGCCCCTGCGTGTACCCATTGGTCACATGCTGAGACACCGCTGTCCGACCAGCAGAACCAGAACCGGACGCCTCGGTACGGAGGCGTCCGGAGCCCTCCCGCGTCCTGATCGCGTCTCGCATCTCGGACGATCGCGTCTCAAAATACGACACACCGGTGACACGGCCGCCTGTCCGTCCCTACGATCGTGGGCATGAAGCGACAGGCGGAACTCACGAAGCGGCGGGCAGTAGACCTGTGCCGCGTCGCCGCCATGCTCTGTCGCTCCGTCTGAGCGGGACCCACCACTCCCGTATTCCTCAGGCCCTCCGACCGAGGTCGGGGCCGCCCCGTGTAGCCGTACGCACGTCCCTCACGCACGTCCGCTTGCCCGACACGCCGTCCGACGAGTCACCCGACGAGCCGCCCGCGACGAGGCGTACCGCTCCACACCCGCACACCCGCACCACACCGCCGCACACTGCCCCGGAGGAGAACAACATGGCTCGCAGCGACGTCCTGGTCGACGCGGACTGGGTCGAGGCCAACCTCGACAACCCGCAGGTCGCCATCGTCGAGGTCGACGAGGACACCTCGGCCTACGAGAAGAACCACATCCGCAACGCCATCCGGATCGACTGGACCCAGGACCTCCAGGACCCGGTCCGCCGCGACTTCATCGACCAGGAGGGCTTCGAGAAGCTCCTCTCGGCGAAGGGCATCGCGAACGACACCACGGTCGTGCTCTACGGCGGCAACAACAACTGGTTCGCCTCCTACGCCTACTGGTACTTCAAGCTCTACGGCCACCAGGACGTGAAGCTCCTCGACGGCGGCCGCAAGAAGTGGGAGCTCGACTCCCGCGACCTGGTCGACGGCTCCGCCGTCCCCGCCCGCCCGGCCACCGAGTACAAGGCCAAGGCCCAGGACTCCTCCATCCGCGCCTTCCGCGACGACGTCGTGGCCGCGATCGGCGCCCAGAACCTGGTCGACGTCCGCTCGCCCGACGAGTTCTCCGGCAAGCTGCTCGCCCCGGCGCACCTCCCGCAGGAGCAGTCGCAGCGCCCCGGCCACGTGCCGAGCGCCCGCAACATCCCGTGGTCGAAGAACGCCAACGACGACGGCACCTTCAAGTCGGACGACGAGCTCAAGGCCCTCTACGAGGACGAGCAGGTCGACCTGGCGAAGGACACCATCGCCTACTGCCGCATCGGTGAGCGCTCCGCGCTCACGTGGTTCGTCCTGCATGAGCTGCTCGGCGTCGAGAACGTCAAGAACTACGACGGCTCGTGGACCGAGTACGGCTCCCTCGTCGGCGTGCCGATCGAGCTCGGCGCCAACAAGTAATCCCCGGATCCTCCCTCCTCCGGACCCCTCGACGTTAAGGACAGAACGACATGTGTGGAGCGCAGCCCGGCGGCCCCGACGCCTCGACGATCAAGCCCGGTGAGACCACCATCCAGGGCTTCGTGACCAAGGACGGCCAGCCCGTCACCGGTTACGTCCGCCTCCTGGACTCGACCGGCGAGTTCACGGCCGAGGTCCCGACCTCCGCCACCGGCCAGTTCCGTTTCTACGCGGCCGAGGGCACCTGGACCGTCCGCGCCCTGGTCCCCGGCGGCACCGCCGACCGCCAGGTCGTGGCCCAGCACGGTGGCCTGGCCGAGGTCGCCATCGCGGTCTGATCCGCGACACCGAACCGGCCGAAGGGCCGTGCCTCCTGGGGGGTTGGACGCCATTTCCAGGACTTGAGGCACGGCCCTTCGGTCGTACCCTGAAGGTGTGTACGCACGCCGTCGGCACGTCTACTTCTGGATGATGGGCGCCTGCCTGGCCCTCTTCGTGGGCGCCTGGGCGGTCGTGCGCCTCTTCTCGATGCCGGTGGCGATCGGCATGTGCGTGGTGGCCATGGTCATCCCCCCGATCGCCGCGATGGCCGCCAACCGAAGAGGCCCCGAGGACCGCTGGTGGGACGACCCTTCGGGGGACCCGAAGTCGGACGAGTGGTGGGACGAACTCGACGGCAAGAAGCGGCGGGGGCCGTAGCGGGGGCGGTGTGGGGGCGCGTTGGAGGGCGGCGGGGAGTAGGCCCTTCCGGGTCAGTACCGGGTCAGTAGACGAGGGCCTGGGTCTCGTCCGACATCGCTTCCTGGACGAAGACCTGGGCGCCGGCGATGCGGAAGCCCTCCAGGAGGTCCTTCTCCTCGATGGCGCGGCGCGCCGCGCACTGCGTGCAGACCGTGATGCGGCCGCCGGCCGCCAGGATTCCGTCGATCAGGTCCGGGAGCGGCGCCGCGTGCGGGAGGTCGAACTCCGCCGCCCGGCCCGGGAGGGCGAACCACGAGGACTCGCCGGTCAGCCAGAGCGAGACCTCGACGCCACTGGCGGCGGCGACGGCCGCCACCGTGAAGGCCTGCGAGCAGCGTTCGGGGGCGTCGGCCCCCGCGGTCACCTTGATCACGAGCTTCTTCGGCATATGCCGAACTGTAATGCTCGGCGCCACAACCCTTGGAGTCCCCCGCGGGTCTGCTGGGTGCGCGGATGACGGAATCCGCGCTTCAGGTCTCGTGGGGGGACTTTTGAGCATCGAAGAAACTATCCAAAATCCGGAAACGGCACCGCCGCCGGACCCGGCCGAGGCGCCGGACCCCGTCGCCGTCCCGCCTCGCCGTCGTGTTCTCCGTACCGTCGGGCTGATCGCCGTCGCCGCCGTGCTCGGGCTCGTCGGCGGGACCGCCGTCGGCTACCGCATCCAGGCCGACCGCGAGCCCACCGCGCTGCCGCCGCTGAACCAGCCCGGTCTCGCGTACCCGGCGAAGCCGCTCCCGAAGGGCGAGGAGCCCGCGCCGCTGTCCGCGGCGGAGGACCGCCAGGTCAAGACGGACGGCGACCTGCGGAAGCTGCTGGTCCCGCGACCGGCGGGGGCGCGGGCCGACGGCCCGGACGGCTGGCAGTCGCTGGCCGGGTACGTCAACGGCTTCACCCGGCCCGAAGGCGCGCTGGAGTTCCAGCTCGACCAGGGCGTCCGGCGCATCGCCACGCGCGCGTGGCGCGTCGGCGAGTACAAGCGCGTGGAGGTCAACCTCGTGCAGTACCGCGCCAGCTCCGGCATCGGCGCGCTGGAGCACGTGGAGAGCCAGCAGCGGATCGCCATCGGCCAGTCGAAGTCGGACTCCCTCGGGAAGTCGGTGCGGGGCTCGGAGAACGGGCGCTACTTCGTCTACCCGGTGGAACGCCGGGCGGGCTACCTGGACCTCTACGAGGCCCGCGCCTTCATCCAGCGCGGCGACATCGCGATCACGATCCTGATGTCCGACACACGGAAGATCACCGAGAGCGAGATCCGTTCTCTGGCCGAGCGGCAGCTGGGGCGCCTGTGAGTGAGAAGTCGGGGAGCCGCACACGGCGGATCCTGAAGAACGCGCTGGTCTCCGTGCTGGTCCTGGGGGCCGTCGGCGGTGGAGTCGCCTACACCGCCGTCACCGCCGACGGCGCCGACCGGTCCGCGCCCACCGACCCGTGGGCGGATCCGTCCGTGACCGCGACGCCCGCCGACCCGGCGGCCGGTGCCGCGCGGGGCCGGGCCTCCACCCCGCTGAGCAAGCTCCTGCTGCCCGTACCGGAGGGTTACGTCCTCGGCGCGGACATCGCGGGGTACGGGAACGACGACGAACTGCCCGCCAAGCAGGCCGCGGCCCTCCTCAAGGAGTCCGGCAGGGGCTTCTACGGCAAGAAGCGCCGCGAGTACGAGGAGGCGGTCGACCGGCTCGGCATCCAGGGCATGGCCATGCGCTCGTACGCCCAGCAGGACAGCAGCCTTCAGGCCGAGGTGCTCATCCTGCGGATGAAGGACAAGAAGAAGGTCCGCGAGTTCTTCGAGGTCCGCAAGGAGATGTCCGAGCTCCTGGAGCTGCGCAAGGGCCCGAAGATCAAGGAGTACGCGCGGACGTCCGCCTGCTACCTCGGGCCCAAGCCCGAGAAGCCGGAGACGTACGGGGACGAGGAACGGAGTCCCGTGCTCCAGGCCATGATCTGCTCGGCGTACGACGGCGAGGTCATGGTCACCGTCACGGCGTTCGGCGCCCCGCCCTTCGAGGACAAGGACGTGGCCGGCCTTGTCGAGAAGCAGCTTCGCCACATCGCGTCCCCGGGGGAGTACGTATGACCGAGCAGTTGACGACCGGAACCGCCTCCCAGCCGGAGACCGACGAGCCGAAGGCGCCCGAGGCGCAGGCACCCGGGGCACAGGCCCCCGAGGCACAGGCGCCCGAGGCACAGGCACCCGCGACGGAGGCGCCCGAGACGGCCGCCGCGGCCGTCTCCGCCGCGCCCCGGCGGTCCCGCCGTGTCCTGTGGGCGGTGGCCCGCTGGACGGCCGCCGTCGTCGTGTGCGGCGGCGTCGGTGCCGGTACCGCCGCGGGGATCACCGCGCTCGACCGGAACGACGTACCCGGTCTCGCGACCGAGAGCGACGGCCGCTGGGACTACCCCGAGCTCCGGCTCCCCGCCCTGCCGGCGGACCGGCCGCGCCCCTTCACGGAGGGCAACGACGGCGAGATCCACCACGCCGACCTGCGCGAGCTGTTGCTGCCCGCACCGGTCGGCGCCACGCCCGACCCGAAGCTGAACGGCGGGTTCGTGTCCACGGACGCGTACCTGGCGCTGTACGGGAAGGAGTCCCGCGGCGAGCTGAAGCGGCACCTGGCGGACTCCACCCTGCGGCACGTCGCCGCCCGCGGCTGGACCACACCCGACGGCACCAGGACCAGCATCCACCTGCTGCGCTTCAGCTCGGTGGCGTACGCGGGCGCGTTCAAGGACGAGGCGCTGGAGGCGGACGGGATCTACGGCCCCAAGGCACTGCCGGACGGGGTGGCGGGCGCCGTCCTGGAGTCCTTCGCGGACGACGTCTCCGTACCGGACACGAGCCTGTACGCGTACCACGAGAAGAAGCCGTACGGCCCCGAGCAGACCCGCTGGGCCTACGTCCAGGCCGGTGACACCCTCGCGCTGATCACCCAGACCCGTCGGGGCGAGGCCCTCGTCGTGCCGTTCCAGCAGACCGTCACCCTGCAGAACCAGCTGCTCGGGTAGTCACAGCGCGCGAGACCCACCTCACCGAGTGGGCCGGGCACCCTCCTACTAAGCTGGGGTCCGGCCCGTTCCGCCTTCACCGCTCAGTCGAGGAGCACTCCGTGATCATTTTCTTCGAGGTTCTGCTGGCCCTGGTCTGTGTCGGCGTGCTCGCCTTCACCGGTCTGGCCGTGAAGAAGCTGTACCAGGGCCAGCGCTAACCACTTCGAGAGAACGCCAGAGCTGCTCATGATCGAGATCCCGTCCGACCTCAACCCGGACCTCGTCCCCCTCGCGTTCCTGCTGGGCACGTGGGAGGGCGCGGGCGTCTCCGACTTCCCCGGCGCCGAGAAGTGCAACTTCGGCCAGTCCGTGACATTCAGCCACGACGGCCGGGACTTCCTCGAGTACACGTCCCACTCCTGGGTCCTGGACAACGAGGGCAACAAGGTCCGCCCGCTGGAGAGCGAGAGCGGCTACTGGCGCATCGACAAGGACCGCAAGGTCGAGGTCGTCATGGTCCGCGACCAGGGAATCGTCGAGATCTGGTACGGCGAGCTCGCCGACCAGAAGCCGCAGATCGACCTGGCGACCGACGCCGTCGCCCGGACCGCGGCCTCCGGCGCGTACTCCGGTGGCAAGCGCCTGTACGGCTACGTGAAGAGCGACCTCATGTGGGTGGGCGAGAAGGCGACCCCCGAGGTCCCGCTGCGGCCGTACATGTCGGCGCACCTGAAGAAGGTCGTGACGCCGGAGGAGGTCGCGGAGATGGCCCGCAACCTGCCCGACATGCCGGACGACGGCATCGCCTTCTTCCGCTAGAACCTGGGTCGGCGCGCCGCGCCCTCCTACACTGGGGGGCGTGGTGAGCACCGACTGGAAGAGCGACCTGCGGCAGCGCGGCTATCGGCTGACGCCGCAGCGTCAGCTTGTCCTGGAGGCGGTCGACGCGCTGGAGCACGCGACGCCCGACGACATCCTCGTCGAGGTCCGCAGGACCGCGTCCGGGGTGAACATCTCCACCGTCTACCGGACCCTGGAGCTCCTCGAGGAGCTCGGTCTGGTGAGCCACGCCCATCTGGGGCACGGGGCGCCGACCTATCACCTCGCCGACCGGCACCACCATCTGCACCTGGTCTGCCGGGACTGCTCCGAGGTGATCGAGGCGGACGTCGAGGTGGCGGCCGAGTTCACCGGAAAGCTCCGCGAGACCTTCGGCTTCGAGACGGACATGAAGCACTTCGCGATCTTCGGCCGGTGCGGGGAGTGCGCGCAGAAGGCCGCCGCCGACCGCGCCCCCGAGAACAGCGGCGGCACGTCGTAGGCTCGTCACCATGAAGAGCCCTCTGCTGTCCCTGCCCGGCGCCGTCGCCGCCGAAGGCCGCGACGAAGGCGTCGCCGCGCACTACGGCGACCTGTTCCGTGAGCAGCGCGCCCTCGCCGACGGACACGGTTTCGTCGACCTCTCCCACCGCGGTGTCGTCGCCGTCACCGGTGACGACCGGCTGAGCTGGCTGCACCTGCTCGTCACCCAGCACATGACCGATCTGGCGCCCGGGCAGGCCACCGAGGCGCTGATCCTCTCCGCGAACGGGCACATCGAGCACGCCCTGTACCTCGTCGACGACGGTGCGACGGTCTGGGCGCACGTCGAGCCGGGGACGCGCGAGGAGCTCGTCGCGTACCTGGAGTCGATGAAGTTCTTCTACCGCGTCGAGGTCGCCGACCGTACGGACGACTTCGCGGTCGTCCACCTCCCGGCCGGCTCCATCGCCGAGGTCCCCGAGGGAGCCGTCGTACGGGAGACCCCGCACGGCCGTGACCTGTTCCTGCCCCGGGCCGACCTGGAGTCCTTCGCGGGCTCGCACGGGCCGGCCGCGGGCGTCCTGGCGTACGAGGCGCTGCGGGTCGAGGCGCACCGGCCCCGGCTCGGTTTCGAGACCGACCACCGGACCATTCCGCACGAGGTCGGGCTCATCGGCAGCGCCGTGCACCTGCAGAAGGGCTGCTACCGGGGTCAGGAGACGGTGGCCCGGGTGCAGAACCTGGGGAAGCCGCCGCGCCGTCTGGTCTTCCTGCACCTGGACGGCAGCGAGGTGCTGCTGCCCGGGCACGGCACTCCGATCCGGCTGGCCGCCGACGGTGAGGAGGGCCGCCAGCTCGGCTTCGTGACGAGCTCCGTCCGCCACCACGAGCTGGGGCCGATCGCCCTGGCCCTGGTGAAGCGGAACGTGCCGGTGGACGCGCCGCTGGTCGCCGGGACGACGGCGGCCGCGCAGGAGACGGTCGTCGAGCCGTAGCGTCCCCCCGGCAGGTCCCCTGGCAGCGGGCGGCTGTCAGGTCCGGCAGAGGCCGGGCCCCGGCCGCCACCGGCCGGGCTTCGTCAGACGTCGATCAGCACCGTGAACGGGCCGTGGTTCGTGAGCGAGACGCGCATGTCCGCTCCGAAGCGGCCCGTTTCCACGTGGGCGCCCAGTTCGCGCAGCCGGGCCACCACCTCGTCGACCAGGGGCTCGGCCACCGGGCCGGGGGCCGCGGCGTTCCAGGTGGGGCGGCGGCCCTTGCGGGCGTCGCCGTAGAGCGTGAACTGGGAGATGACGAGCAGCGGCGCGTTCACGTCCGAGCACGACTTCTCGTTCTCCAGCACCCGGACGGACCAGAGCTTTCTGGCCAATTGGGCGGCCTTCTCCGGGGTGTCGTCATGGGTCACCCCGACCAGCACACACAGCCCCTCGCCGGTGATCTCACCGACGGTCTCCCCTGCGACGACGACGCTCGCGCCGTCCACCCTCTGCACCACTGCACGCATGCGCACCAACCTACCGAGCCGATACGGGTAGGGGCCGAACGGGTGCAGAGCGCCTGCACGCGCGCGTGCAGGAGTGGCACCATGCGTGTCAGGCGGTGCGCCTCCGCACCGGTCGAGGGGACGAATCTGATGAGTGCACCTGGCACCGGGCCCACGCCGTCCGGTCCCGTACCGCTGACGCGGGCCGGCGGCTCGGCCGCCACCCGCCCGCCCGCGCAGCGGACCGCCGAATCCGCCCTGCCGGACCGGGCCCGGCCGGAGCTCGGCGCGCTGCGGCTGCCCGAGCTGCGCACGCTGCGCCGGGAGGCGCAGAGCGACGAGGCCGACCTGAGCTACGTGCGGCGGATGCTCCAGGGCCGGATCGACATCCTGCGGGCCGAGCTGGCGCGGCGGACCGATCCGGAGGCCCCGGTGCTCGACCGGCTCTCCGAGATCCTGGCCGACGTGCCGTCGCGGCACCGCAGCTCCGCCCGGCACGTGACGCTGTCGACGCCGCGCGGCGAGGAGTACCGGCGGCTGGCGGCCGAGATGCTGTCGGAGGTGGAGCTGTCGGACCTGACGGCCCGTACGGACGAGGAGCTGCACGCGGCGATGGGCCGGCTTGCGGGGTACGAGCAGCAGATCTCCCGGCGCCGGCACCACCTCCAGCGGACCGCCGACGACTGCAGCGCGGAGATCGCCCGCCGCTACCGGGAGGGCGAGGCCCAGGTCGACGACCTGCTCGCCTGACGGCGGCCCGGCGCCCGGAAAAACTCGCGTGCGGGTCCGCCGGGGCGCTGCGTAGGGTCGGAGGATGAGTGTCGACGTACGCGCGGTGACGGAGTCCGAGTTCCCCGACTGGCAGCGTGCCCTGCGCACCGGGTTCCTCAACCCGCCCGTCGTGACCGACGCGGAGGTCGCCGACCGGCTGCCGCACGTCGACCTGGCCCGGACGCTCGGGGCGTACGACCGCGGCCGGACCGTCGCGACCTTCCGGTCCTTCCGGCAGGAGGTCAGCACGGTCGGCGGCGGCAGCCTCACCGCCGACGCGATCACCCAGGTCACCGTCGCCCCGACGCACCGCAGGCGCGGCCTGCTCAGCCGGATGATGGGCGCCGACCTGGCCGCCGCGCGGGAGCGGGGCGACGCGATAGCGACGCTGATCGCCGCCGAGTACCCGATCTACGGGCGTTTCGGTTTCGGCCCGGCGAGCTCGACCGCCGAGTGGAGCGTGGACGTGCGGCGCGCCGGGCTCGACCCGCGCCGGTCGGGCCGCCCCGGGGACGGCGGCCGGATCGACCTGACCGACGCCGACGAGATCCGCAAGGTCGGCCCCGAGGTGTACGCGAGGCTCGCCCGGGTGCGTGCCGGGGTGACCGACCGCACCCCGCGCGGCTGGGACGTCGGCACCGGCCGTGGCGTGTCGAACGAGCCGTGGCGGGAGCCCTATTACGCGATCTACCGCGCGGAGTCCGGCGAGGTCGAGGGGTACGTGGCCTACACGGCCGACGACAAGTGGGACGACGCCAAGCAGCCGATGAACACGGCGACCGTGCGGGACCTGATCGCCGTCACCCCGGCCGCCGAGCGCGCCCTCTGGCACTTCCTCTGCTCCATCGACTGGATCGGCACGGTCCGCTCCGGCTACCGGGCGCCCGACGACCCGCTGCCGCTGCTCCTGCCGGACCCGCGCGCCGCGAAGCTGCTGACGTACGCGGACATGCTGTGGGTCCGGGTCCTGGACCCGGTCCGGGTCCTGGAGAGCCGTGCGTACCCGGTGGCGGACGGTCTGGTGCTGGACCTGCGGGACGGGGACGGCTTCGCCGGCGGGCGCTACCGGCTCGACGCCTCTCCGGACGGGGTCTCCTGCGCGCGTACGGACGCGTCGGCCGATCTGGCCTTCGACATCGCCGAGTTGGGCGTGCTGGCCTTCGGTGACGAGTCGGCGGTACGGCTCGGCCGGCTCGGGCGCGTCGAGGAGCTGACGGCGGGCGCCGCGGCCCGCGCCGACCTGCTGTTCCGGACTCCGCTGCGGCCCTTCTCGCCCGACATCTTCTGAGGTCTGCCCCGGGTCAGCGGGTGCGGAGGCGGAAGAGGAAACCCGAGGCGGTGACGGCGAGGGCCAGCAGACCCGCGCACCAGCCGAGCGCGATCCACGGTGAGTTGCCGACCGGCTGGTCGAGGAGCAGGCCGCGCATCGACTCGATCAGCGGGGTCACCGGCTGGTGTTCGGCGAAGCCGTGCAGCCAGCCGGGCATGGTGTCGATGGGCACGAACGCGCTGCTCGGGTAGGGGAGGAACATCATCGCGAAGGTGACCGCCCCGGCCGCCTCCGGCGTCCTGGTGAGCAGGCCGATCGCCGCCGACAGCCAGGACACGGCGGTGATGTAGGCGAGCAGCAGCCCGATCGCGGCGAGCCAGCCGCCCGCCGAGGCGGCCGGGCGGAAGCCGATGGCGAAGGCGGCGCCGAGGACGAGCGTGGTCGAGAGGGCGTTGCGGGTGACGGAGGCGGCGACGTGCCCGGCGAGGAAGGAGGTCCCGCCGACGTCGAGGGTGCGGAAGCGGTCGACGACCCCGAGCCGCATGTCCTCGCTGACGGAGAGGGCGGTGCCCGCCGCGCCGAACCCGGCGCAGAGGACGAGCACGCCGGGGACGACGTAGGTGACGTACCGGGTGCCGGTGTCGATGGCTCCGCCGAAGAAGTAGACGAAGACCAGCATCAGCATGATCGGCAGCATCATCGAGGTGATGACGGCGTCGAGGTTGCGCCGGCTGAGGCGGATGCCCCGCCCGGCGAGGGTGGTCGTGGCGGTGAGGGCGCCGGTCGGCGTGTCAGACATGGCTGGGTTCCTTGTCGGCGGTCAGGGTCAGGAAGACGTCGTCGAGCGTGGCCGTGTGCAGGGTGAAGCGGGCGATGTCGCGGCGCCCGGGGTCGAGCGCGTCGAGCAGTTCCCTGACGTGGGCGGCGCTGCCGTCGGTGGGGACGCCGAGGGTCAGGGCCGCGGGGTCGTGGGTGGCGGTGGGGCCCGCGAGGGTGGTGAGCCGTAGGTAGGCCTGCTCGTCGGGGGCGACGAGGTCGAGGCGGTGGGCGGCGTAGCGGGCCTTGAGCGCGGCGGGGGTGCCCTCGGCGAGGGTGCGGCCCTTGCCGAGGACGGTGATCCGGTCGGCGAGCCGGTCGGCCTCCTCCAGGTACTGGGTGGTGAGGAAGACGGTCGTGCCGCCGTCGGAGAGTTCGCGGACGATCTCCCACAGTTCCTGGCGGCTGCGCGGGTCGAGTCCTGTGGTGGGTTCGTCGAGGAACATGACCTGGGTCTCGCCGGGGCCGCGGACGAGTCCCGCGGCGAGGTCGAGGCGGCGGCGCATGCCGCCCGAGTACGTCTTGGTGAGGCGGCCGCCGGCCTCGGTGAGGCCGAAGCGGTCGAGGAGTTCGGCGGTGCGGCGGGCGGCGGCGGGGCGGGTGAGACCGGAGAGCCGGGCGGCGGTCCAGAGGTTCTCGGCGCCGGTCTGGTTCTCGTCGACGGCGGCGAACTGGCCCGTGAGGCTGATCGCGCGGCGGACCCGGGGGCGTGCGGTGACGACGTCGTGCCCCGCCACGCGCGCGTGGCCGGCGTCGGGGGTGGTGAGGGTGGCGAGGATGCGGACGGTGGTGGTCTTCCCCGCGCCGTTGGGGCCGAGGAGGGCGAAGACGGTGCCGGGCGCGACCTGGAGGTCGAGGGCGTCGAGGACGCGGAGGTCCCCGTAGTTCTTGGTCAGGCCGGTGGCTTCGATGGCCGGAGGCATGGGCGGACTCCCTGGGTGGCGGGGGTGATTCCCGGTTGGACGGGGTGACCCCACGGTCGGGCGGGGGTGGTCCCCGGGTGGACGGGGTGACCCCCGATCCCCGGCATGGCGGAACGTTCAGCCGTACTGCGTATGCTGTACGCGTTACTGTGTAAGGGTTACGCATTACTAGGATGGGCGTCAAGCGTGCGAGGTGGCCGGGAGGCGGCGGGTTGTGACGAACGGCGAGGAACGGACGGGCCGGAGTGAGCGGCCGCCGGGCCGGGCCGACGGCGGGAGCTTCCTGCCGCCGGCCATCGAGGCGGCCTGGGGGCTGCGGGAACGCCCCTCGAAGGGCCCCAAGCCCGGCCTGACCCTGGACCGGATCGTCGCGGCGGCCGTCGCCCTCGCCTCCGCGGAAGGCCTCGGCGCCGTCTCCATGGGCCGGGTCGCCAAGGAGCTCGGCGCCTCGACGATGTCGCTCTACCGGTACGTCTCCGCCAAGAGCGAGCTGTACGTCCTGATGCAGGAGGCAGCCACGGGCGCCCCGCCCGCCTCGCTCTGCCCGCCCGGCACCGGGTGGCGCGAGGCGCTGGAGGCCTGGGCCTGTGCGATCCGCGAGGTCTATCAGCGCAACCTCTGGCTGCTGCGGCTCCCCGTCTCGGGCCCGCCCGCGACCCCGAACCTGGTCGCCTGGTGGGAGAAGGCCCTCGTCGCCCTGGAGGGCACCGGTCTCGACGCCGGCACCAAGATCTCGGTGACCCTGCTGGTCGGCGGCTTCGTCCGGAGCGACGCCCTGGTCATGGCGGACCTCGCCGACGTCATCGCCGCGGGCGACGCGGCACCCGACGAGGTCATCGCCCGCTACGGCCGGACGCTGCGGCGGCTGGCCGACCCGGGGACGTACCCCGAGGTGGCGAGCATGCTCGACTCGGGCGTGATGGACGTCGCCGACGCCCCCGACACCGAGTTCCGCTTCGGTCTCGACCGCATCCTGGACGGGATCGCCGTACTCGTGGAAGGACGTGCCTCATGACCGGGCCGGATTCCCGTCCCGCCGCCCCAGGGCTGCGCGAGCGGAAGAAGGAGCGGACGCGCCAGGCGCTGTCCGACGCGGCCGTCGCGCTCTTCATGGAGCGCGGCTTCGACGCCGTCTCGGTCGCCGAGGTGGCCGCCGCCGCCGAGGTCTCCAAGCCGACCCTCTTCCGGTACTTCCCGGCCAAGGAGGACCTGGTCCTCCACCGGTTCGCCGATCACGAGGACGAGTCGGCGCGGGTGGTGACCGCCGGACTCCGCGCCGGTACGGCCCCGCTCGACGCGCTGTACGCCCACCTGCTCGACGGTCTCGACCGCCGCGATCCGGTCACCGGACTCTGCGACCACCCGGCGGTCCTGTCGTACCTGCGGCTGCTCTACGGCACGCCCGCCCTGGTAGGCCGGCTCCACGCGTACCGGATGCGGTCGGAGGCCGCCCTCGCGGACGCGCTGGCCGCCGCCGGTGCGGAGGGCTCCGAGGCCGCCGATCCGCTCGTGGCGCGGCTCGGCGCCGGGCAGATCGTGGCCGTGCTCGGGGTGCTCGCGGAGGAGAACACCGGCCGGATCGCGGCCGGTGAGACGGCCGACGAGGTGGCGGCGGACGCGGTGGCCGCGGCCGGGCTCGCCTTTCGGGTGCTGCGGGAGGGGCTGCCGTACTGAGCGCGTACCGATCGCACCCCACCGATCTGTGATCGGGTAAAAAATGTAACCCAGTAACGTTATCGGCTAGGCTTGCCGGAATGACGTCACTGGACCTTGAGCTCGCCCGCGAACGCTCCCACCACGACGCCTGCCGCGCCGCCCTGGCCCGGATGACCGAGGACGTCGCCGAGCAGGTCGTCACCGGCGAGGACACCGCCGCCTCCGGAGCCGACGCCGAGGCCCTCGGCCGGCATCTGCGCAGCCGCGCCAAGGAGATGCGCGAACAGCCGCCCGGACCGCTGTTCTTCGGCCGCCTCGACCTCGACGACGGCCGCACCCACCACATCGGCCGCCGCCGCATCGGCGAGGACCCCGCCGCCCCGCCGCTCGTCGTCGACTGGCGCGCCCCCGTCTCCCGCGCCTACTACCAGGCAGGACCCCGCGACCCGCAGGGCGTCCTGCGCCGCCGCCGCTTCGGCTGGGCCCCGTACAGCCAAGGCGCCTCCGAGGACCTCACCGCCCTGGAGGACGAGCAGCTCACGGCCGGCGGGCAGGCGACGGTCAGCGCCCTCCTCGCCGGGGAGATCGAACGCCCCCGGGTCGGCCCGATGCGGGACATCGCCGCCACCATCCAGCCCGAACAGGACGACCTCGTACGCTCCGAGCCCGCCGCCTCCCTCTGCGTCCAGGGCGCACCCGGCACCGGCAAGACCGCCGTCGGCCTGCACCGGGCCGCGTACCTCCTCTACACCCATCCGCAGCGCGTGCGCCGCTCCGGACTGCTCGTCCTCGGACCGCACCGCGCGTTCCTCTCGTACATCTCCGAGGTGCTGCCCTCGCTCGGCGAGACCGGGGTCCGCCAGGCCACCCTCGACGACGAGATCGCCCGCCACCCCGTCCGGGCGGAGGACACCGACACGGCGGCCCGGATCAAACACGACGCCCGGATGGCCGGGGTGCTGCGCCGCGCGCTCTACGGCAGGGTCGACCCGGCCCCGACCGAAGACCTCGCCGTCCCCGACGGCTCGTACCACTGGCGGCTGCCGGCCGGACAGCTCGCCGCGATCGTCGCGGACGTACGGCAGGAGGCCCCGCCCTACGCGACGGGCCGCGAACGCGTCCGCGCCCGGATCGTCCGCGCCCTCCAGCTCCGGGCCGAGCGCCGGTGGGGGCCGATGGGCGCCGCCTGGGCGCGGCGGATCGAGCGGGCCCGGGCGCTGACCGCGTTCCTCGACGCCTGCTGGCCGAAAGTCACCCCCGAGGAGGTCCTCGCGGGCCTCCTCACCGACCCCGACGACGGGGCGCTCGACGCGGCCGAGCGGGCCGCGATCCGCTGGGCGCGGCCGCCGCGCTCGTACCGCTCGGCCCGCTGGACCGCCGCCGACCTCGTGCTCCTCGACGAGCTCGCCGGTCTGATCGAACGGCCCGAGGGCTACGGCCATGTCGTCGTCGACGAGGCCCAGGACCTCTCGCCGATGGAGTGCCGGGCGATCGCGCGCCGCACCGAGTTCGGGTCGCTCACCGTCCTCGGCGACCTCGCCCAGGGCACCACCCCGTGGGCGGCCCGCGACTGGCACGAGCAGCTCGCCCACCTCGGCAAGGCCGGGGCGCCCGTGGTGCCGCTCACCCTCGGCTACCGGGTCCCGGCGGCGATCGTGGAGCTCGCCAACCGGCTCCTTCCGCAGCTGGGCGTGGACGTTCCGGCGGGCCGCTCCGTCCGGAGGGACGGCGAGGTGACCGTCCGCCGGGCGCCGGAGCTCCTGGCCGGCACGCGCCAGGCCGTCCGCGAGGCGCTCGCGGCCGAGGGCTCGGTGGGGGTGATCACGACCGACACCCTGGCCGGGCCGGTGGCGGACGCCCTGCGGGGGTGCGGCGCCGGGGAGCGGGTGACGGTACTGCCCGCGACGGTCGTGAAGGGCCTGGAGTTCGACCACGTCGTCGTGGTCGAACCGGCCGCGATCGTGGCCGCCGAGGCCCGGGGACCGAACCGGTTGTACGTGGCGCTGACCCGGGCGGTGTCACGGCTGACGCTGGTGCACGCGGCGGACCTTCCGGAGTGGCTGGGAGGTGTCCCGCGGGTCGGTCCCGGCGCGTGACGGATCGGGGTTCGTGGTGGCGGTGACGGTGGTGGCCGTGGCGGTGGGCGTGGTGGTGGTGGCCGTGGCGGCGGGCGTGGTGGTGGTCGGGCGCAGGACCAGGAAGGCGAGGGCCAGGGCGGCGAGGAGCAGACCGGTGCCGACGGCGAAGGCCAGGTGGTAGCCGCCGGTCAGGGCCTCGGCGGCGGGCCGGCCGGCCTCGGTGAGGGACTCGGTGCGGGTGGCGGCCAGGGTGGAGAGGACCGCGATGCCGAGTGCCATGCCGATCTGCTGGGTGGTGTTGAAGAGACCGGAGGCGAGGCCCGCGTCCCGCTCCTCGGCGCCCGACATGGCGAGCGAGGTGAGGGCGGGGAGCGCCAGGCCGAAACCGGCGGCGAGCAGCATCACGGGGAGCAGGTCGGTGACGTAGTCGGCGTGGACGGGGACGCGGACCAGCAGGCCGAGCACGCCGACGAGCAGGGCGAGGCCGGTGAGCAGGACGTTCCGCTCGCCGAACCGGGCGATGAGGCGGGCCGAGACGCCGAGCGAGACGGCGCCGATGACGGCGGCGGCCGGGAGCATCGCGAGGCCGGTCGCGGCGGCGCCGTACCCGAGGACCTTCTGCAGGTAGAGGGCGACGAGGATCTGGAAGGAGAACAGCGCGGCGACCATCAGCATCTGCACGGCGTTGGCGCCGGAGACGCTGCGCGAGCGGAGGATCCGCAGCGGCATGAGGGGGTTCGCGGCCTTCGCCTGGCGGACGAGGAAGCCGGCGATGAGGGCGAGGGCGAGGGCGCCGAGGCCGAGGGTGTGCGCCGAACCCGCACCGTACTCCTCGATCTTGACGACCGCGTAGATCCCGGTCATGAGGCCGCCGGTGACCAGCACGGCGCCGAGGACGTCGGCGCCCGCGCCGAGCCCGGCGCCCCGGTCGGAGGGGAGCGCGCGGAGGGCCACGAGGAGGGTGGCGAGACCGATCGGCAGGTTGATGAAGAAGATCCAGTTCCAGGTGAGGGCGTCGGTGAGGACGCCGCCGAGGACCTGGCCGAGGGAGGCGCCGGCGGCGCCGGTGAAGCTGAACACGGCGATGGCGCGGGCGCGTTCGCGCGGCACGGTGTAGAGCGTGACGAGGATGCCGAGGCCGACGGCGGAGGACATCGCGCTGCCGACGCCCTGGAGGAAGCGGGCGGCGACGAGGACGCCGGGGGAGGCGGCGATCCCGGCGAGGAGGGAGGCGGCGGTGAAGATCCCGGTGCCCGCGAGGAACATGCGCTTGCGGCCGACGAGGTCGCCGAGGCGGCCGGCGAGGAGGAGGAGCGAGCCGAAGGCGATCAGGTAGGCGTTGACGACCCAGCTGAGGCCGACGGGGGTGAAGCCGAGGTCGCTCTGGATGGCGGGCATCGCGACGGTGACGATGCTGCCGTCGAGGATCGTCATGAGCATGCCGGTGGCGAGGACGCCGAGGGCGAGTGCGCGGGAGGGGGCGGGGGTGGGCACGGTGATCACTCCTGTTCGGTGGAGCCGACAGGAGTGACGTTAGCAGAAGGTTTTGTTGCAGACTATTTTTTACGGGAGGAGTTCGGGGTTCTGGGCGGGCCCTGGCCCTGCCGGCATGGCGTCCGACGGCCCCGGTCCGGCCTCAGCCCCGCTGCCGCGCCCGACGGGCCGACCTCGGGCTCTCGACGGGGGTCTCCAGATGGCCGGTGACCAGCAGGTTCAGGGCGCGCAGCAAGGCGGCGCGCTCGGCGCCGGGGAGGGAGGCGAGGGCGCTCTCGTGCACCCCGTCGACGATCCGCTGGCTCTCCGCGGCGACCCGGGCCCCCGCCTCGGTCACGGCGATGATCCGCGCCCGCCGGTCGGTGCTCGACGGCCGCCGCTCGGCGAGCCCGGCCTTCTCCAGGGCGTCGACGGTGACGACCATGGTCGTCTTGTCCATGTCCCCGATCTCCGCGAGCTGCGCCTGCGTCCGCTCCTCCTCCAGCGCGTGCACGAGGACGCAGTGCATCCGCGGGGTGAGCCCGATCGCGTCGAGCGCGGCGGTCATCCGGGTCCGCAGGACGTGACTGGTGTGGTCGAGGAGGTACGAGAGATCGGGTTCGGTACGGGCGGGCGCCATGGCTGTCATGCCTGCCAGGGTAACGAGAACCGATCCGTCACGGATTATCGGAAAGCGGATGAATTCTTTGGGTGAGGATGGCCCCATGGTCCCCACGGTCACGCCCCTCCTCTTCCTGGACGTCGACGGCCCGCTGATCCCCTTCGGGGCGAGCGGCCGGGAGTACCCGACGTACGCCCCGCGCCCGCCGCGCGCCGTGAGCCCCCTCCTCGCCCGGCTCGACCCGGCTCAGGGGCCGCGACTAGCGGCACTGCCGTACGAGCTCGTCTGGGCGACGACCTGGGAGGACGACGCGAACACCTGGATCGCCCCGCGCCTCGGGCTTCCGGCGCTGCCGCTCGTCCGGTGGCCGGAGGACGGGCCCGAACCCCCGGTCGGGGTGCACTGGAAGACGCCCGGCCTGGTGGCGTGGGCCGACGGGCGGCCGTTCGCCTGGGTGGACGACGAGATCGGCGCCGCGGACCGGGCCTGGGTGGCCGCGCACCACCCGGGTCGGGCCCTGCTCCACCGGGTGGACCCCCGGCAGGGTCTGACCTCCGGGGATTTCCTGCGGCTCGCGGGGTGGGTGGGGTGAGGGGCCTCGGTGCAGGTCTGCTCGGGTGTGTTGGGTGATACGAGGGGCCGCCCCGTGACTTCTCGTGTCATCTGCCAGTGCGGCTCGGTGGGGTGCGCGGTGGAGACTCCCGGCGTGCGGGGCAACAGGCCCGCACAGTCCAGTACATGACGGGGAGTCACATGAGCGTGCAGCAGTACGACGGGATCGGCGAGGCCTTCGAGGGGTTCAAGGCCCTGCCGCTGACGCAGTACGGCGAGGTGCCGAGTTTCCTGGGTCTGGTGGGGGACGTGCGCGGCGCGTCCGTGCTCGACCTGGCGTGCGGAACCGGCTTCTACAGCAGGGAGTTCAAGCGGCGCGGCGCCTCGGACGTCCTCGGCGTCGACATCTCCGGCGAGATGATCGCCGCCGCCCGGGACATCGAGCGGCGCGACCCGCTGGGCGTGCGCTACGACGTCGGCGACGTGGCCGAACTCGCCCTACTCGACCGGCGCTTCGACATCGCCCTGGCCGTGCAGTGTCTCAACTACGCCCGGGACATCGCCGAGATGGAGCGGATGTGCCGCAACATCCACCGGAACCTGGTGCCCGGCGGCCACTTCTTCCTGCTCGCCCAGAAGCCCGACTACGCCTTCGACTGCGCGTCCCTCGAGACGTACGGCTTCCGCTGCGAGCCGCTCCCCGGGGACGTCGAGACGGGGACGCGCGTGCGGATCACGGCGCTCGTCGAACCGGAGCCGATCACCATCGTCTCCGCCGCCCCGCGCCGCGAGGTCTACGAGGACTGTCTGCGGGCGGCCGGGTTCGGCGACATCGAGTGGGTTCCGCTGCGGGTCTCCGAGGCCGGCCTCCGGGAGTTCGGCGAGGACTTCTGGGCGGATCTCGTCGCCCACCCGCCGCTGGAGATGCTGCGCTGCCGCGCCTGACCCGCCGGGCGGCCTCCCCCGCGAAGGGGAGGACGCCCGGGCCCGGCCGGGGTTACGACGTGCGGGGCTGGGTGAAGCGGAGCATGTTCCCGGCCGGGTCACGGAAGGCGCAGTCGCGGACGCCGTACGGCTGGTCGACCGGCTCCTGGAGGACCTCGCCGCCGGCCGCCCTGACGTGCTCGAAGGTGGCGTCGACGTCCTCGGTGGAGAAGATCACGCCGCGCAGCATGCCCTTGGCGAGCAGCTCGGCGACGGCCTGGCGGTCGGCGGGGGTGGCGTTGGGGTCGGCGAGCGGCGGTTCGAGGACGATCTCGACGTCCGGCTGCGCGGGGGACCCGACGGTGACCCAGCGCATGCCTTCGAACCCGACGTCGTTGCGCACCTCCAGACCCAGGGCGTCGCGGTAGAAGGCGAGGGCCTTGTCGTGGTCGTCGACGGCGATGAAGCACTGCGAGAGCTTGACGTTCATGCGATCGACGCTACGGCCGGGTGCCGGATTCCGCTTCTCCGAAACTGACCGATGGGGGCTCAGGGCTTCCGGACGGGCCGCGTACGGACCTTCGCGACGCACGCCGGGATCGCGGCCCCGTCCGCGTGCGTGCGGGCCCGGTAGGAGGACGGGCTCTCGCCGACGAGTTCGGTGAAGCGGGAGCTGAACGACCCGAGCGAGGTGCATCCGACGGCGAAGCAGACGTCGGTGACGCTCAGGTCACCGCGCCGGAGCAGGGCCTTGGCCCGCTCGACGCGGCGGGTCATGAGGTAGCTGTACGGGGTCTCGCCGTAGGCGGCGCGGAAGCTGCGGGCGAAGTGGCCGGTCGACATGAGGGCGACGGCGGCGAGGGCGGGTACGTCGAGCGGGAGCGCGTAGTCCCGGTCCATCACGTCCCGGGCCCGCCGCAGCCGCACGAGGTCTTCCAGCGTCACGCCTTCCAGCATGGCACGCCGTCGTACGGACGGGGCGGGGCCGGGCGCGGGCGGTGGAGGCGCCCCGGGAAGGCGACTCTTGCTAGCGGTTGCTTGCAATAGTTAGCAAAGGCTGGCATGGTCGGGGCATGGCATCGCTCAACGTCGGCAATCTCGGTGACTACCTCCGCGAGCAGCGGAGGACCGCGCAGCTGTCCCTGCGGCAGCTCGCCGACGCCGCCGGGGTGTCGAACCCGTACCTGAGTCAGATCGAGCGCGGGCTGCGCAAGCCCAGCGCCGAGGTGCTGCAGCAGGTCGCGAAGGCGCTGCGGATCTCCGCCGAGACGCTCTACGTACGGGCCGGGATCCTCGACGAGAAGGAGCGGGACGAGCTGGAGACGCGCGCCGTCATCCTGGCCGATCCCTCGATCAACGAGCGGCAGAAGCAGGTGCTGCTCCAGATCTACGACTCCTTCCGCAAGGAGAACGCCGCCGAGGCGGCCGAGGCCGCCGAAGCGGCGGCGGAGGCCGCCCCGGCCGACGCACCCGATGCCGAACGCCCCTGAGCCAGCCGCTCGCTCGTACGCCACATCCGGGAGGACCACCAGCATGGCCATCATCGACGAACTGCGTACCCCTCTCTACTTCGGCGCCGGCACCGCCGACCTCGCCGTGCAGCAGGCCAAGAAGGTTCCGGGCCTGATCGAGCAGCTCGCCGCCGAGGCGCCCGCCCGCATCGAGGCCGTCCGGAACGCCGACCCGAAGGCCGTGCAGGAGAAGGTGACCGCGCAGGCCAAGGAGGCCCAGGCCACCGTGCAGTCGAAGCTCGCCGGTGTCGTCGGCGGTCTCGACACGGACCTGAAGAAGCTCGGCGAGACCGCCCAGGACCTCGCCCTGCGCGGCGTCGGCGTCGCCGCCGAGTACGCCGTCAAGGCGCGCGAGAAGTACGAGGAGGTCGCGGCGCACGGCGAGGAGGCCGTGAAGGCCTGGCGCGGTGAGGTGGCCGAGGAGATCGTCGAGATCGCCGTCGTCGTCGAGCCGGACGAGTCCAAGGCCGAGGAGCCGGAGCCCGTACGGGCTTCCGCCGAGGCGTCCGAGGTGTCCGGGGTGTCCGACGGGTCCGACGCCTCCGTCGAGGCCAAGAAGGCGCCCGCCCGGAAGACCACCGCCCGCAAGGCCCCCGCCAAGAAGGCGACCGTGGCCGCCGAGAAGGAGTAGGGACGGGCACCAATCCGGGTACCTGGTGCGTTGAAACGGGTACCTTGACCGCGAGGCGCTCTTTCCCTCTTCTCTAGGCGGTGCTCAGCATGTTGCGCGCGGGATTCGACTCCCTCCTCTCCCTGGTGATGTTCCTGGTCTTCACCGGCTTCGCCGTCGCCGCGCTCGTCTTCGCCGCCATGGCGCGCGAGGACGCCTATCGCGCTGCCGAGAAGCAGACGAAGAAGTTCTGGCTGATCATCCTGGGGATCAACCTCGCCCTGAACCTGCTGTTCCCGATGCTGTTCCTGCAGATCGCGGGCGTGATCGCGGCCATCGTCTTCATGGTCGACGTCCGCCCCGCGCTCCAGCAGGTCTCGGGCGGCGGCGGAGGCCGCCGGGGCGGCGGCTCCAGCAGCGACGGGCCGTACGGCCCGTACAACGGCGGCCGCTAGCCGCAGGCGCAGACAGCGACATCAGGGCCCGGGGTCATCCCCGGGCCCTGTCCCTTTCCAGGGCCAGGACGGCGACGTCGTCCGTCAGCTCGCCGCCGTTCAGCGAGCGGACCTCCGTGACCGCCGCCTGGAGGAGTTCCTCGCTCCGCAGCCCCTCGCCCAGCTGCCGGTTGATCATCTCGACCATGCCGTCCTGGCCCAGCCGCGGTGAGCCGGGTCCGGCCGAGCGGCCCTCGATCAGCCCGTCCGTGTACATGAGCAGGCTCCAGGCCCCGCCGAGCTCGACCTGCCGGCGCGGCCAGCGGGCGCGCGGCAGCAGACCGAGGGCCGGGCCGCCGTCCTCGTACGGCAGCAGCCGGGCGGCCCGCCCCTGCCGGGCGATCAGCGGGGAGGGGTGGCCGGCCAGGCACAGGCCCGCCCGGCGTCCGTCGGGCGCGATGTCGACGGTGCAGAGGGTCGCGAAGATCTCCTCGCTCTCCCGCTCGTGCTCCAGGACCTGCTGCATCGTCGACAGGAGTTCGTCGCCGCACAGTCCCGCGAAGGTCAGCGCCCGCCAGGCGATCCGCAGCTCGACGCCGAGCGCCGCCTCGTCGGGGCCGTGGCCGCAGACGTCGCCGATCATGGCGTGGACGGTGCCGTCGGGCGTACGGACCACGTCGTAGAAGTCGCCGCCGAGCAGGGCGCGCGAGCGGCCGGGCCGGTAGTGGGCCGCGAACCGCAGGTCGGAGCCCTCCAGGAGGGGGGTCGGGAGCAGTCCGCGCTCCAGGCGGGCGTTCTCCTGGGCGCGGAGCCGGGACTCGGCGAGTTTGACCTGGACCGCGTCGGCCCGCTTGCGCTCGACCGCGTACCGGATGGCCCGGCTGAGCAGCCGTCCGTCGAGTTCCTCGCGGAAGAGGTGGTCCTGGGCCCCGACGCGTACGGCCTCGGCCGCCAGTTCCGCGTCGGCGGAGGCCGCGAGGGCCAGGACGGCGTGGCGCGGGGCGAGGCGCAGGATGTGCCGCAGCGGGGCGAGCGGGTCGTCGCCGGCGGCGGCCCGGGGGCCGGGCAGGGACAGGTCGACGAGGACGCAGTGGACGTCGTCGGTGAGGAGCCGCTCGGCTTCGGTGAGGTTGCGGGCGGTGCGGATGCGGACCCGGGTGCCGGCGGCGTCCGCCGCGTCGAGCAGTTCGGGTACGGCGAGGGCACCCGCCGGGTCGTCCTCGACGACCAGGAGGGTGAGATCGGTGCGGTCGGTGCCTGTGACTGTGCCTGTCATAGCGGTGGCGTCCATGGCGGTGGCGTCCGTTGCGGTGGCGTCGCCGGGTCCCGCATCGGCAGAGACGTTTCTCTGACGCGGTAGGGATACGGGCATCGGTCCGGGTTTCCTTCCCTCCCCCCGAGGGTGCGCAGGGCGCCGGGTGGCGCCCCGCCCGTCCCGGACCATAGCGGTACGGCGGTGTGCAGCGGAATGGTGATCAGCGGGTGGGCGCCCGCGTCGGGATTGGCATATGCCGCGGAAGGGGAGGTACTTGCCCCCGTACGGCCGACGGGCCCGCCCGGAGGCAATGAGAAACGTCACGCCGGGCGAAGCTCGGGGCCCGGCTTCGTCAAGTCGGTCGGGCCACCGGCTTCGTCAGGTCGGTCGAGCCATCGGCTTCGTCAGGTCGGTCGGGCGCCGGGATCCGTCAGGCCGGCCGACGCCGGCCCTACGCGCGCCCGGTCACGTCGGCCCCACGCGCCCCCCGGGTCACGTCGGGCGGACGACGCCCAGGATCTCCATCGAGCCGGCGCCCGCGAGCGTCACGTCCCGGCCCGGGCGGGGCGCGTGCACGATCGCGCCGTTCCCGACGTACATCCCGATGTGGCTCGCGTCCTTGAAGTAGACGATCAGGTCACCCGGCCGCATGTCCTTGATGTCCACGTGCGGCAGCAGCCGCCACTGCTCCTGCGAGGTGCGCGGGATGGGCCGGCCCGCCACGCCCCAGGCGCGCTGGGTCAGTCCCGAGCAGTCGTACGAGTCCGGGCCCTCGGCCCCCCACACGTACGGCCTGCCGATCTGCGCCGTCGCGAACGCGATCGCCTTCTTGGCCTCCGGCGTCGTGTCCGCCTTCAGGCCGGCGAGGACGCCGGTGCCGAGCCAGGTCGTCTGGGCCCGGTACTGCGCCTGCTCCTCGAGGCGCCGCAGCCGCTCCCGCTCCTCGGCGGCGAGTTCGGACTCCAGCTTCTTCGCCGCCGCTATCTTGTCGTTGATCTCCTTGCGGGCCTGGGCCTGCTTGACCCGGTTGGCCTCCAGCTTGGTCCAGTTGACGCCCGCGTCGGCGGCGTAGACGTCCAACTGCTCCTGGGTGCGGTTCATTTCGCCCAGCAGGTCGGTGGTGGCCTTCGCCCCGGCCTTGAGCCGCCCCGCGGCGTCGAGGAAGAGCTGGGGGTCGCCGGTGAGGACGAGGTGCGCGCCGTCGGGGAGTCCGCCGTTGCGGTACTGGGCGCGGGCGGCGGCGCCGGCCTGGGCCTTGAGGGCCTCGATCTTCTCGCGGCCCTCCACGATCATACGGGCGACCTTGACGAGCTCGGCGGACTGCTCCTTGGTCTTCTCCTCCGCGAGGTTGTACGCGTCGGTGGCGACGGCGGCCTGCCGGTACAGGCCGTCGATCTCCTGGCGTACCTCCTCCAGGGTCTTCTTCGGCGGCGGAGGCGGCAGCGGCGCGGCGGCCGCCTGGAGGGTCAGCGCGGGCGAGGCCAGCACGGTCAGAGCGCAGATCATCGTGATCGCGGCGGTGGCGTGGCGGCGTCGGTTCACGAGCTCCCCCTCGAGTGGCCAAATCTGATTTACCGTCAGTAACTTGCTGTCGACTTCGGTGATGGTGCCATGCGAAACCGGAAAGCAACAGGGGAAACCGGGGCCTGTCGGGCCGAGTCCCCCCACGGGGGACGTGTGATGCGGCCGTGGCGTTCCCGACGCACGGGAAATTAAGGAGGAGTTGAGGAAACAGAGCGCGGGAGGTGAGAGAAGAGAGCCTCACCGCCGGGGTGCCAGCGCCTCCCAGCGGACCGTCACCTCGCCCTGGCGCCACCGCCGGGGACCGTCCGTCAGCGGCCACTCCGCCGCCAGGTCGCGCACCGCGCGGATCCAGCGCTGCCGCGCGCCGAACGAGGCGTACGGGGCGGCCGCCGCCCACGCCCGGTCGAAGTCCCGCAGGAACGCGTGCACCGGCTCGCCCGGCACGTTGCGGTGGATCAGCGCCTTCGGCAGCCGCTCCGCCAGGTCCGAGGGGCGATCCAGGGAGCCGAGCCGGGTCGCGAAGGTCACCGTCCGCGGCCCGCTCGCGTCCAGCGCCACCCACACGTGCCGCCGCCCGATCTCGTCGCAGGTCCCTTCCACGAGCAGACCGCCCGGTGCGAGCCGCCCGCACAGCCGCGCCCAGACGGCCGCGACCTGCTCCTCGTCGTACTGGCGCAGCACGTTCGCCGCCCGGATGAGGGCGACCCGGCCGGGCACCGGCACCTCGAAGCCGCCGTGCACGAAGGAGAGGCCCTCGTGCTCGTACGGCTTCGCGGCCTCGACGCGGGCGGGTTCGATCTCGATGCCGTAGAGGCGGGTGCGGGGCTCGGCGGTGCGCAGCCGGGCGAGCAGCTCGACGGCGGTCCAGGGGGCGGCGCCGTAGCCGAGGTCGACGGCGAGCGGCGGCTCGGGGGAGCGGCGCAGGGCCGGGCCGTGGACGGCGGCGATCCAGCGGTCCATGCGGCGCAGCCGGTTGGGGTTGGTGGTCCCGCGGGTCGGGTTGCCGACGGGGAGGGTGGTGCGCGGGGCCATGCCGAAAGGTTACGGGGTGGGGTGCGGGGGCGGCGCGCCCCGGTAATGAATTGGCAAAGCGGCACCCGTGGAGGAAATGAAAGGGCCCATTCCGGTGTTGTCCGGGCCGGAGGGCGCACCACGTCCTCCCGCCGCCATGCCCACGGCGCCGAACTGCTCAGCCCAGAAACCGCACACCCGGAAACTGCTCAGCCCAGAACTGCTCAGCCCAGAACTGCTCAGCCCAGACGTGCTCAGCCAAGACGTGCTCAGCCAAGACGTGTCAGCCCGGCACGTTCGCCCCCGAGCGGAAGGACCGCCGACGTGAGCCAGTACGTGTCCCGGTTCGCCGGTACCCGGCACCGGCACCCGGCACCGACCCGGCTCCGGCTCCCCGGCCGGAACCGCACCCCGCGCCGCGTGGCCATGCTCAGCGTCCACACCTCCCCGCTGCACCAGCCCGGCACGGGCGACGCGGGCGGTATGAACGTCTACATCGTCGAGCTGGCGAAACGACTCGCCGCCATCGACATCGAGGTGGAGATCTTCACCCGCGCCACCACGGGCGGCCTCCCCCCGGTGGTCGAGCTCACCCCCGGCGTCCTCGTCCGGCACGTCGACGCCGGTCCGTACGAGGGTCTGGCCAAGGAGGAGCTGCCGGCCCAGCTCTGCGCCTTCACGCACGGCGTGATGCAGGCCTGGGCGGGCCACCGCCCCGGGCACTACGACCTCGTCCACTCCCACTACTGGCTCTCCGGCCACGTCGGCTGGCTTGCCGCCGAGCGCTGGGGCGTGCCGCTCGTGCACGCCATGCACACCATGGCGAAGGTCAAGAACGCGGCGCTCGCCGAGGGCGACACCCCCGAGCCCGCGGCCCGGGTGATCGGCGAGACGCAGATCGTCGACGCCGCCGACCGGCTGATCGCGAACACCGCCGAGGAGGCCGACGAGCTCGCCCGCTTCTACGATGCCGACCCTGGCAAGATCGCGGTGGTCCACCCGGGGGTCAACCTCGACCACTTCCGGCCCGCCGACGGCCGCGCCGCCGCCCGCGCCCGGCTCGGGCTGCCGCAGGACGCCTTCATCCCGGTCTTCGCCGGGCGCATCCAGCCGCTGAAGGCCCCGGACATCCTGCTGCGCGCCGCCGCCGAGCTCCTCGACCGGGACCCCTCGCTGCGCTCGCGCATGATCGTTCCGGTGGTCGGCGGGCCGAGCGGCAGCGGCCTTGCGAAGCCGGAGGGACTGCAGAAGCTGGCCGCCCGGCTGGGCATCGCGGACATCGTGCGCTTCCACCCGCCGGTGGGCCAGGACCGGCTCGCCGACTGGTTCCGCGCGGCGAGCGTGCTCGTCATGCCCTCGTACAGCGAGTCCTTCGGCCTCGTCGCGATCGAGGCGCAGGCGGCCGGGACCCCGGTCGTCGCGGCCGCGGTGGGCGGCCTGCCCGTCGCCGTGCGGGACGATGTGACCGGATTCCTCGTCCAGGGGCACGACCCGGTGGACTACGCCCGGGCGCTCGGCCGGTTCGTGGCGGATCCGGCGCTGTCGGACCGGATGGGCGCGGCGGCGGCACTGCACGCGGGGTCCTTCGGCTGGGACACGGCGGCCTCGGGCACGGCCGATGTGTACACGGCCGCCATGCACGACCACCGGCTGCGCGAGAACCGCCGTCGCGTACGCTCCCACCATGTCTGATCTCGACGACGTCCGGCGGATCATCGAGTCCACGCTCCAGGACGCGGAACTGGAGTGGGAGTCGCCCGAGCCGGGCTCCTACGTGGTCAAACTGCCGGGCACGCGCAAGCTCCACACGACGCTGTCGCTGCGCGTCGGCCGCCACTCGCTCTCCCTCAACGCCTTCGTCATCCGCCACCCGGACGAGAACGAGGCGGGCGTCCACCGCTGGCTGCTGGAACGCAACCTCAGGCTGTACGGGGTGAGTTACGCGGTCGACGGTCTCGGCGACATCTACCTGGCCGGCAAGCTGCCGCTCTCCTCCGTCGCGCCCGAGGAGCTGGACCGGCTGCTCGGCTCGGTCCTCGAGGCGGCGGACGGTGACTTCAACACCCTCCTGGAGCTGGGCTTCGCGTCGGCGATCCGGCGGGAGTACGAGTGGCGGGTCTCGCGGGGCGAGTCGACCCGGAACCTCGACGCGTTCAAGAACCTGACCCAGAAACCCGGTAACTGACCTCTTCCCGCAGGGGCTCTTCCCGCACGGGCTCTTCCCGCACGGGCTCTTCCCGCAAGGGACTTCCAATGCCATGCTCACGCCCGACGCAGATCTGAACACCGTTCATATACGTGAAAGGTTCAGGGGCATGGCACTGAGCAGAAGGCAGTTCGTCGGCGGCGCCGTGGCGGTCGCCGGAGCCACCACCGCGGCACTGGGCACCACCGGCTTCGCTCCCCCCGTCCGCCCCGCGGGGCTCTGGCGGGAGTTCGCCGCCGCCCCCTACACCCACCCCCAGATCCCCTGCGTGGGCCGGGCGGGCGCCCTGAGCGGCGCCCGCCGCTCCCCGCGCCCCCGCGTCGTCGCGAACGCCCTCACCCACGGGGCCGCCCCCGACGGCTCCACGGACTCCGCGCCCGCCATCAACCGCGCCCTCGCCGAGGCGGGCGAGCGCGGCGGCGGCACGGTCCTGCTGCCGCCGGGCACGTACCGCATCGACGACTACCTGCGGATCGGCCACAGCGGCGTCGTCCTGCGCGGCGCCGGCTCCGGCCGCACCAAACTGCTCGCCACCCGCAACCTCACCGAACTCATCGGCCCGTACGGCTCCCGCTACGGCGGCGACAAGTCCTCCTGGTCCTGGGCCGGCGGCCTGATCTGGCTCTCCCCGCAGGCCCGGCACGACTCCCTCGTCACCGCGATACGGGCCCGGGCCTGGCCCTACGAAGGCTGGACCGGCAACACGCGCGACGCGTGGACCACTCTGACGACCGTCCGCCCGGCCCGCCGCGGCGACCGCACGATCACGGTCGAGGACCCGGCGCCGCTGCGCCCCGGCCGGCTCGTCGTCCTCCGCCTCGCGGACGACGCCGACCACACCCTCCTGGAGCACATGGCGGGCGGCGGCCCGGGACCGGAGGCGTACCTCTGGGACGACAAGACGAAGCTGACCAGCTACGTCCCCTACGAGTGGCCCGTAAGGATCACCGCCGTTCACGGCCGGCGGGTGACCCTCGAACGCCCCCTCCCGCTCGACGCGCGCCCCGAGTGGGACCCCCGGCTGATCTCCGGGACGGCGGCGCTCACCCACTCCGGAGTGGTGGGCCTGACCCTGGAAGCCGTGGAGACCCCGCAGTCCCCCCACCTCCTCGACAAGGGCTACAACGGCGTCACCTTCCAGTGCGCGTACGACTGCTGGGCCGAGGACGTCGTGGTGCGCCACGTCGACAACGGCTTCGGACTCGTCGCCGCCTCCGCCTGCACCCTGCGCCGCACCCGGGTCGAGGGACGCGGCTCCCACCACCCGTACTTCTGCCGGGAGGGCGCGCACGACAACCTGATCGAGGACTTCCGCGTCGCGGCCCGCACGGTCCCCGCCCCGGCCGGCACCCAGCTCCACGGCATCAACGTCGAGGGCCTCTCCAGCCACAACGTCTGGTCGCGCGGGGTGATGGAGATGGGCACCTTCGACACCCACCGGGGCATGCCCTTCGCCAACGTACGGACCGAGATCACCGTCGAGAACAACGGCCGCCACGGCGGCGACGCCTCCGCGGGCCCCCTCTACGGGGCCCGGTTCACCCACTGGAACGTGACGGTGACCAACGGCCGGGCCGGCCTGGTGAAGATCGACACCATCGCCCCGTACAGCGCGACCGTCGGCATCAGCGACGTCCGCGAGTTCGACCAGATCGACGTCCCGGACTTCACCGGCGAGCTCCACGCGCGCGTGGAGGCGTACGGAACGCCGGAAACCCTCCACCCGAAGAACCTCTACGAGGCCCAGCGGGACCTCAGGCGGTAGCCGCGCCCGGGCCGGCCCGGTACTGCCCGGGCGTGGTGCCGAACTCCCGGCGGAAGGCGTGCGAGAAGGCGTACGGCGTGCTGTACCCGACGCGCCGCGCGACGGCGGCCAACGGCTCCCGACCGTCCCTGAGCAGGGCGGCGCCGCGCGTCAGCCGCCACCACGTGAGGTACGCCATCGGGGGCCGGCCGACCAGAGCGGTGAAGCGGCGGGCCAGGGTGGGCCGGGAGACCCCCGCCTCGGCCGCCAGCAGCGCGACGGACCAGGGCGCGGCCGGGTCGGCGTGCACGGCCCGCAGCGCGGCGGCGGTCACCGGATCGCCCAGCGCGGCGGGCCACGTCCCGGCGCCGCCCCCGTCCGCGATGGTGCTCGCGGTGGTGGCCCAGGACCGGATCATGTAGACGAGGAGCAGGTCGAGCAGGCTGGGGAGCGCGACCCCCGAGCCGGGAAGCCGCTCGCCGACCTCGCGGCCCAGCAGCTCGATGGCGGAACGGAGGCCCGGATCGGCGCCCTCGCCCCGGGCCGGCAGCCGGACGAGCGGGGGGAGCTCCGCCAGGAGCGGATGGGCGTGACGGCGGTCGAGCCGGTACTTCCCGCACAGCATCTCGACGGCGGTGCCGTCCGTGGCGGTGGCCGCATCGGTGGAGACGTGGGGGAAGCGGCGGCCCGCGGTCCCGTCCATCCAACGTTCGAACGGCACCGCGCGGGCCGGATCCACCGTCGCCCCCGAGGCCGCGGCGGCGAGCACGTGCCCGGTCCCGTGCGGCAGCAGGACGGCGTCGCCCGCGCCGAGCTCCACCGGCTCGCCGCCGTCGGGCAGCAGGAGACAGCGCCCCTCCAGGACGACGTGGAAACCCGCGCCCTCGTACGGGGCGAGGCGGGTGCACCAGTCTCCGCCGACCCGCACCCGCTGCGAGGACGGCTGCCCGATCCGTACGGCCGAGATCGCGTCGCTCACCACGTCCATCGCGCCAGCGTAGCCCGCCGAACGGCAGGCGGTGAGACGCTCGCGTATTCAGTGGAGCCGTACGGGCATTGAGAGGCTCACCCGGGCTTCCTAGGGTCGACACATGACGCATGAGAGCGCACAGCGCACGGTCCTGGGAGACGTCGAGATCCTCCGGATCGTCGAATGGCAGGGCCCGTTCGCGGCCGCCCGCGACCTCGTCCCCGCGGCGCCGGCGGAGACCTGGCGGGACAACGAGGACTGGCTGGCGCCGGACCACTGGCAGCCCGAGGACGACCGGGCGGTCATGGCACTGCAGACCTGGGTGCTGCGCAGCGGCGGACGGACGATCGTCGTCGACACGGGGGTGGGCGACGGGCGGGAGCGGCCCGGTTCACCGCAGTTCCACCACTGGCAGGGGGACTTCCCCGGGCTCCTGGAACGGGCCGGAGTCCGCCCCGAGGACGTCGACGTCGTCGTCAACACCCACCTGCACGCCGACCACGTCGGCTGGAACACCCGGCCCGCCGACGGTACGTCCGGGGACTGGGTGCCGACCTTCCCGAACGCCGAATATCTCGTACCGGCGGCCGACGACGCCCACTTCGGCCCGGACAACGCCTACGGCGGAGGACTGCGCCAGGACGACCGGCTCGTCTACGAGGACAGCGTCGCGCCCGTCCACCGCGCGGGACGGACGCTGCTCTGGGACGGCGCCCACCGCATCGACGAGCACCTCACCCTGGAGTCCGCGCCCGGCCACACGCCCGGCTCCGCCGTGCTGCGGCTCGCGTCGCGGGGGGAACGGGCGGTCTTCGTCGGGGACCTCCTGCACAGTCCCGTGCAGATCCTCGACCCGACGCACAACAGCTGCTTCTGCATGGACCCCGCGGCGGCCTCGGCGAGCCGCCGCCGCATCCTCGAACGGGCGGCCGACGAGCGGGAACTGGTCGTGCCGGCGCACTTCGGCGGCTCGGGCACCGCCGAAGTGCGCAGGGAGGGGAGTGGGTTCCGCCTGGTGGGGAGGGGCCGTTCGGGACCTTCGCCCGTCAGGCGCTGACGGCGGACTTACCGGCGGCCGGGGCGTCGGTTCCGCCGGGCGCGGCGACGCTCTCGGCGGCGACGGTCTCGGGGGTCTCGGCGACGGGAGTCTCAGGGATCCCGGCGACGGGAGTCTCAGGGATTCCGGCGGTCTCAGGGGTCCCGTCACCGCCGACTCGCTCGTCCCCGCCCCCGGCGGTGTCATCGGCCAGGGCCTTCCGCAGCCGGAGGCTGTAGCCGACGGCGGCGAGGCAGCCGATCGCGAAGGTCACGGCCCACAGGACGTTCGGACCGGGGCCGCCGACGATGGCGCCGGCGCCGATCGGGGCGACGAAACCGGCGACGGCCCAGGACATGCCCATGACGCCCTGGTAGCGGCCGCGGGCGTGCTCAGGGGCGAGCCGGGCGGTGGCGGCGGCGTTCGTCGGGACGTGGATCATCTCGCCGATCGTCCAGACGACGACGGTCGCGGCGAAGGCGACGGGGGAGCCCGCGAGGGCGGTCGCGCCGGTGCCGACGGCGAAGAGGAGCGAGGAGAGGCTCAGCAGGACGACCGGGGAGCGCTTGTCGGTCAGCTTGTTGACGAGCAGCTGGAAGCCGACGATCACGATGCCGTTGACGGCGATGACGGCGCCGTACGCGGAGGGGGAGAGGCCCTGGTCCGCCATGGTGAGGGGGAGGCCGATCCAGGGGGCGGTGAAGACGATGCAGACGAAGAGGTTCAGGAGGACGAGGGTGCGGAAGGGCGCGTCGCGCAGCACGGTCAGCATGCTGACCTTGTCCTCGACGACCGGCTCGCCCCGGGTGTCGAGCTTGGCCTCGGGGCGGGTCTCGGGGAGCCGCAGGAAGACGATGAGGGCGCACAGGGTCGTGGCGACGGCGTCGACGACGAAGAGCGTGCGGTAGCCGAGGAAGATCGCGGCGCCGCCGCCGATGGAGGCGATGGCGAAGCCGAGGTTGAGGGCCCAGTAGTTGAGGGCGTAGGCCCGGCGCACGTCGTGGGCGGGGACCATGTCGGCGATGGTGGCGTTGATGGAGGGGCGGACGGCCTGCATGGCGGCGCCCATGAGGAGGACGACCGTCGCGATGGCCCAGGCGCTGGTGACGACGGCGAGGGCGGCGGCGCAGGCGGCGGCCGCGAGGTGCATGGTGACCATGGTGGGGCGGCGGCCCCAGCGGTCGGTGAGCGTGCCGCCGAGCGGGGAGCCGGCGATGCCGCCGAGGCCGTGGAGGGCGACGACGAGTCCGGCGAACCAGGCGGAGTGCCCGAGCTCGACGGTCAGGTAGAGGGAGAGGAAAGTCAGGACGAAGGCCCCGGTCCGGTTGACCAAGGTCGACAGCCAGAGCCACCAGAAGCCCTGCGGAAGGCCGGAAACGGTCGCGGTGGCTGATCGTCTGAGCGAGTCGATGGACATATGTGGCCGCCCCCCTGGTGCGTGTAAGTGCCTCATGCGGCTCTCGTAACTTACGCATCTCAGGTGCCGGACGCCAGTGGATTGACGACGCGCGTCAATCGTCAGCGGTCTATTAGGCTCCTACGCATGGCCGACGCACCGTACAAGCTGATCCTCCTCCGCCACGGCGAGAGCGAGTGGAACGAGAAGAACCTGTTCACCGGCTGGGTGGACGTAAACCTCACCGCGAAGGGCGAGAAGGAGGCGACGCGCGGCGGCGAGCTGCTCAAGGACGCCGGCCTGCTCCCCGACGTCCTGCACACCTCCCTCCAGAAGCGCGCCATCCGCACCGCCCAGCTCGCGCTGGAGTCCGCGGACCGCCACTGGATCCCGGTGAACCGCTCCTGGCGTCTGAACGAGCGCCACTACGGCGCCCTCCAGGGCAAGGACAAGGCCCAGACGCTCGCCGAGTTCGGCGAGGAGCAGTTCATGCTGTGGCGCCGCTCGTACGACACCCCGCCGCCGGCCCTCTCGGACGACAGTGAGTTCTCGCAGGCCCACGACGCCCGGTACGCGACGATCCCGCCGGAGCTGCGCCCCGACACCGAGTGCCTGAAGGACGTCGTGGAGCGGATGCTCCCGTACTGGTACGACGCGATCGTCCCGGACCTCCTGGCCGGCCGCACGGTCCTCGTCGCCGCCCACGGCAACAGCCTCCGCGCGCTGGTCAAGCACCTCGACGGCATCTCGGACGCCGACATCGCGGGCCTCAACATCCCGACGGGCATCCCGCTGGCCTACGAACTCGACGAGAACTTCAAGCCCCTCACCCCCGGCGGCACCTACCTCGACCCGGAGGCCGCCGCGGCCGCCATCGAGGCGGTCAAGAACCAGGGCAAGAAGTAACCCTGACCCCGCCTGAGACCCCCGCCCGCGGTTCCTCCGCGGGCGGGGGTCTTTTTGGGGCGAGGGGGCCGCTCGGCCGGACGGGTGAGGGGGAAACCTTCCGGCGGGCGGGCGGTGCATGGGGGGTGTGGGGTGCGGTTAGGGGTGGGGTGAAACCGCTCCTCCCTGGATGAATCGAGAACTTCCGTGCGTTTCCGGCACTCCCTCGCCGCCGTCTGCGGTGCCCTCGCCCTCACCGCCACCCTGGCCACGCCCGCCCACGCCACCACCGGTGACTTCGGCTACCGGTTCGTCGGGCTCGACGGGTCCCCGCAGTCGGCCACGCTGCACGACCCCGCCGGCCGGGAGTGCATCACGATCCCCGAGGCCGCCGACCCCGGCGCCTCCGAGCCCGCCTTCGCGCCGCACAACGACACCGACGACTACGCGATGGTGTTCACCGAGCCCGACTGCACCGGCGACTCCTGGACGCTCCGGCCGCACGGCCGTCCGGCCACCGACCGGCTCAAGCTCCGCTCGGTCTGGTTCGCGGGATAGCCGGAGCCGGAGCCGGACCCGGAGGGGCGGCGAGGCCGGGCTGCGGGGTCAGAAGTCCTCGCACGCCTTCTCGCGGAACTCGTCCGTCGAGACGATCCTGACCTCGTCCCCCCTCTCGTACCGCACCTGCCCCGGCACGAGCGCCTTCAGGTCCGCCGTCGTGAAGTGGACGTGCGCCGCGGACCACGAGCTGTCCTCGGTCCAGCCGTACAGGGCGTACCGCTGCCCGGGGACCAGTCGGCCGAGGGGCGTCTCCGCCGTCCAGCCGTCGGCGGGCGAGGCCAGGGACCAGCTCGTGAAGCCGGTGACCGGGGCCTCGTGCTCCCAGCGCCCGTCGTCCTCCGGGGCGCCGGTGCTGTCACCGTGGTCCGGGTAGAGCGTCGCCCCGTCGATGTGGTCGTGGCACATCAGGATCACCCCGACCGGCGAGCCGTCCGCCGTCACGGTCACGCCGGCCAGGCCCGCGGGCGGCACGGCGCAGCCGGAGAGGGCCGCGACGATCGCGGCGAGGGCGGTGGCGGCGAGGGCACGGCGGCGCGCGAGGATCATGGCGGCATTCTGGCGTGCGCACGTAAATTCGCAGGCCACAGGCGTACGGCTGCCGCTAACCTGCGCGCCATGAGTACGTCGCTTCGCCTGGAGCCGATCACCCCCGCCACGATCGACGCCGCCCTCGGCCTGCGCGTCCACCCCCATCAGGAGCGGAACGTCGCTCCCGTCTCGCGTTCCCTCGCCGAGGCCTATGCCTTCGGGGAGGCCGCCTGGCCGCGGCTGATCTTCGACGGGGACGAACTCGTCGGCTTCCTTATGGCCTTCCTCGACCTGCCCTGGAACGAGGAGAAGGACCCCTCCGACCGGCGCAGCGGCCTCTGGCGGCTCAACATCGCCGCCGCAGGGCAGGGCAAGGGCTACGGCCGCTTCGCCGTCGAAGCCGTCCGCGACGAGCTGCGCCGGCGCGGCGAGCGGCAGCTGTACGTGACCTGGGAGCCCGGCGCGGACGGGCCCGGCGCCTTCTACGAGCGGCTGGGTTTCCGTACGACGGGGGAGTCCAGCGGAGGCCAGGTCGTCGGCGTGCTGGACGTGTAGGGAATCCGGAGACGAGGGGTGGGGTGCGGTGTCCGCACCCCACCCCTCCTGCGCGGTTCGCCGGTCAGCCCGAGCAGCCGCCGCACTGGCACGGTCCGCCCGACTGGCAGCCGCAGCCGCAGCCCGAGCCGCAGCCGCAGGCGCCCAGTACGGGCAGGAAGTCCGCCTCGCGCGGCGCCTCCGCGCCGGTGTCCGTCGGCATGGGGGATTCGGCCATGGGGGTCCCTCCCTTTCGAGGCGCACGTCGCCTCCCCCCATTGCATGCCCACTCGGACGGGCGCATCAACGGCGCATCGGCGCCCACGGCACCCGCCCGCCTTCGCGCGCAAGCGTCCGCCGGCCGACGGCGCCCGCCCCCGGCCGGGAGCGTCCGCCGCCCACGGCACCCCCCCGCCCTCGACCGGCGCGTCCGCCGCCCGTGGCGCTACGCGCCCTCGACCGGTGCGTCCGCCGCCTGCAGTTCGTCCGCGTGCTCGCCCGTCACCAGGTAGACGACGCGCTTCGCCACCGACACCGCGTGGTCGGCGAACCGCTCGTAGTAGCGGCCGAGGAGCGTCACGTCGACCGCCGTCTCGATGCCGTGCTTCCAGCGGTCGTCGATCAGGTGCTGGAACAGCGTCCGGTGCAGCAGGTCCATCTCGTCGTCGTCCTGCTCCAGCTGGAGCGCCAGGTCGACGTCCTTCGTGATGATGACCTCGGCCGCCTTCGCCATTAGGCGCTGCGCAAGCTGGCCCATCTCCAGGATGGTCGCGTGCAGGTCACGCGGCACCGCCGACTCGGGGAAGCGCAGCCGCGCGAGCTTCGCCACGTGCTGGGCGAGGTCGCCGGAGCGCTCCAGGTCGGCGCTCATGCGCAGCGAGGTCACCACGATGCGCAGGTCGGTCGCCACCGGCTGCTGCCGCGCGAGCAGCGCTATCGCCCGGGCCTCCAGGTCGTGCTGGAGGTCGTCGACCTTCTGGTCGGCCGCGATCACGCTCTCCGCGAGCTTGAGATCCGCGTCGAGCATCGCCGTGGTGGCGCGCCCGACCGCCGACCCGACGAGTCGGGCCATCTCGACCAGGCCCTCGCCGATCGAGTCCAGTTCCTCGTGGTACGCGTCCCGCATGGATGTCCCTTTCTACGCAAAGCCCGGTACGGCTCCGGGGTCCGGGTGGGGCTTCGTACCCCGACGCTCCCACATTCGGTCCCCTACGCGTCCGGTTCCACCCGCACACATGAACCGTCTCCGTCCCCTAGGTGAACTCTGGGCTACGTACGCCACCCCACCCCTCGGGGCATATGAACCGGTCAGGTCCTCGGGGTGAACTCTGAGCGACGAGTGTTCGAGCAGCCACTCGGACGGCTGGGAGAGAGTCATCGGGCCCGCATAACCTTGGAGGCATGGACGTGAACGCGGCGGTCGCCGCATTGGCCGCGATCGCCGGCGTGTGCACCGGCGTGATCGCCATGCTGGCGTTCCGCTGGAGCGAGCGCGACCAGACGAGACCCACTCGTACCTCCCTGCACACCGACGCCGTGCTCCCGCCCGGCGTCGACACGGTGCTCTCCGTGCTGCGCTCCTCCGCGGTCGTCCTCGACGAGAGCGACTCCGTGGTGAAGGCCAGCTCGGCGGCGTACGCCCTCGGCCTGGTCCGCGGCGGGAAGCTGGCCGTCGAGCCCATGCTCAACATGGCCCGCGACACCCGCCGCGACGGAGAGATACGACAGGTCGAGCTGGACCTGGCGCGCCGGGGCACCGGACGCGGCGAGGCCCTCGCCGTCTCCGCGCGGGTCGCCCCGCTGGGCTCGCGGCTCGTGCTGCTGCTGGTCGAGGACCTCACCGAGGCCCGTCGCATCGAAGCCGTACGCCGCGACTTCGTCGCCAACGTGAGCCATGAGCTCAAGACCCCGACGGGCGCGCTCTCGCTGCTCTCCGAGGCGGTCATGGACGCCTCGGACGACCCCGAGGCGGTCACCCGCTTCGCCGGCCGCATGCAGATCGAGGCCACCCGCCTCACCAACCTCGTCCAGGAGCTCATCGACCTCTCCCGCGTGCAGAACGACGACCCGCTCGAAGACTCCGAGCCCGTGTCCGTGGACGAACTCGTCGCCGAGGCGATCGACCGCTCCCGGCACACCGCCTCCACCAAGCAGATCACCATGGTCTCGGGAGGCGCCGCCGACCTGCACGTCTGGGGCAGCCGCGGCCAGCTCGCCGCCGCCCTCGGCAACCTCGTCGAGAACGCCGTCAACTACTCTCCGGCCCGTACGAGGGTGGGCATCGCCGCCCGCCACATCGCGGCGCCGGGCGGGGACCTGATCGAGATAGCGGTGACCGACCAGGGCATCGGCATCTCCGAGCGGGACCGCGAGCGCATCTTCGAGCGCTTCTACCGCGTCGACCCGGCCCGCTCCCGTGCCACCGGCGGCACGGGGCTCGGCCTGGCCATCGTCAAGCACGTGGCCGCCTCCCACGGCGGGGAGGTCACCGTCTGGAGCACCGAGGGTCAGGGCTCCACCTTCACCTTGCGGCTGCCCGAGGCGGGCTCCGTACGGGACCGTCGACCCGCCTCGTCCCCCACCCCTGATCTCATGACCGAACCGCTCCCTGCCCCGGAGGTCCTTCCGTGACCCGAGTGCTTGTCGTCGAGGATGAGGAATCCTTCAGCGACGCCCTGTCCTACATGCTTCGCAAGGAGGGCTTCGAAGTCGCCGTAGCGGCGACCGGGCCCGACGGGCTCGACGAGTTCGAGCGCAACGGGGCCGACCTCGTCCTCCTCGACCTGATGCTTCCGGGGCTGCCCGGTACCGAGGTGTGCCGGCAGCTGCGCGGCCGCTCGAACGTCCCGGTCATCATGGTGACCGCCAAGGACAGCGAGATCGACAAGGTCGTCGGGCTGGAGATAGGAGCCGACGACTACGTGACGAAGCCCTTCTCCTCGCGGGAGCTGGTCGCCCGCATCCGCGCGGTGCTGCGCCGCCGCGGTGAGCCGGAGGAGGTCACCCCCGCGGCCCTGGAGGCCGGCCCGGTCCGCATGGACGTCGACCGCCACGTGGTGACGGTCGCGGGCGGCAAGGTCGACCTGCCGCTGAAGGAGTTCGACCTGCTGGAGATGCTGCTGCGCAACGCGGGCCGCGTGCTGACCCGCATGCAGCTGATCGACCGGGTGTGGGGTGCGGACTACGTCGGCGACACCAAGACCCTCGACGTCCACGTGAAGCGGCTGCGCGCCAAGATCGAGCCGGACCCGGGCGCCCCGCGCTATCTGGTCACGGTCCGCGGCCTGGGCTACAAGTTCGAGCCGTAGGCCGTGGGCCGCTGATGAACGTGTGAAGGGGCGCCCCCATCCGGGGGCGCCCCTTCATGTGTTCCGCGTGCGTACGGTCAGTGGCCGGCCGCGTGGCTCGCCTCGCCCGACGGCTCGCCGGAGGCCTCGCCGCCGTGCTCGGCGCCGTGCTCGGCCTCGCCCGACGGGCTCGCCGAGGCGGAGGGCTTGGTGCCCGGGGGAGCCGGGACGACGGTCGGGCCGAAGTCCTTGAAGTAGCTCGTGGCCGGGACGACGAAGGCGTTGATGCTCACGTCGCCGGTCTTGCTCAGCTTGAAGACGACCCGCTGGGCGTCGCCGGCCCGGGCGGCCTCGCTGCCGTTCTCGATCACGGCGGAGGCGTTGCCCGCGCCGCCGATGACGACGGAGCCGCCGGCCGGGACGGTGATCGGGCCGGTGCCCTCGGCGGCCTTCAGCTTCACCGAGGCGCTGCTGCCCGGGAGGCTGATGGAGTCCAGGGTCTGGGGCAGGTCGTCGTTGTTGAAGACGGTGGCCGAGACCACGGCCGGGCCCTTGACGCCGGGCTCGGGCTGGGTGATCACGAGCGCGTTCTGGATCTTTACGTTGTCCACGGTGACGGCCGCGTTGTCCGGCCGGATGCCGAGCGTCTGCGCGTCGTTGCCCGCCCCGCAGGCGGACAGTGCGGCGATGGAGAAAACGATGGCGGTGGCGGCGAGGGCGCCGCGTCGAAGGCTGCGGCTCACGGCGGCGGCATCTCCTAGGACGTACGGACAGGCTATGGACAGGCTTCGGAGCTAAGCGCCAACTAAAGGTGCGTCAGCGCGCTTAGGTTACCGAGCCGCACTCTCCGTCCCGCACCCGACCCGCCCCTAACCGGCCAGGGGCCTCCGCCGGGAACGGCCCGGGGGACCGTCGGAGGACCGCCGGGGGACCGGCGGCGGACCGTCGGGGCACCGGCGGCGGACCGTCGGAGATGAGCCAAGGGCCCGTCGGTGATCCGCCCGGGGCCGGTCGGCGGCGCGCCCGCGCCCTCACCCGACGGCCGCCGGTGTGGCTGGATCACGACCCATTGACCTGTTGTTCACATAACCGCCTTGATCAATTCGAGGCTCGCCCCGGTATTCCGCGGAGCCGTACCCCCGGAAAATCCCGGACGCGCGTCGACTGATCAATTGCGGAATCACCCCACGATGCATCCGTACGGGTGGACGATCCTCGAACGGAGTACGTGAAGAAGGCCACTCCGAACCCGACAAAACGGGGCATCGAGCCTACCCTGGGGGGCTCCGGGTAGGTGTAACGTGCGCGTTTCTCTCCGTCCGCGCAGCCGCTCCGACCTGCGAATACCGCCTTCCGGAAGCCCTCCGCAGCACGTTCGTGTCGCTGTTGTCAAGCCCCGAGATATGCCCTGACCTGCGAAAACGCCATTCAGAAGAAGCCGTATCCGTGTTACCCTGGATAGCCACGGAAGGGGTACCTGTCACATGACGTTCAAGGTTGGCGACACCGTGGTCTATCCCCATCACGGGGCCGCGCTGATCGAGGCCATCGAAACTCGCCAGATCAAAGGCGTGGACAAGACCTACTTGGTGCTCAAGGTCGCGCAGGGCGACCTGACGGTTCGTGTGCCGGCGGACAATGCGGAGTTCGTCGGTGTTCGCGACGTGGTCGGTCAGGACGGGCTGGACCGGGTCTTCGAGGTGCTGCGCGCGCCGTACGCCGAAGAGCCGACGAACTGGTCCCGTCGCTACAAGGCAAATCTCGAGAAGCTCGCCTCCGGCGATGTCATCAAGGTCGCCGAAGTAGTCCGCGACCTGTGGCGGCGCGAGCGCGAGCGCGGTCTCTCCGCCGGTGAGAAGCGCATGCTCGCCAAGGCTCGGCAGATCCTGGTCAGCGAGCTGGCCCTCGCGGAGAACACGAACGAGGACAAGGCCGAGGCTCTCCTCGACGAGGTCCTCGCGTCCTGAGCGTGCTCTGACGACATCCGAGCGCGCTACCAAGTGAAGCGATGCCGCGGTGCCCGCTGGCGTGCTGTGATCCACACAGCGCTGTCGTCGGGCGCTGCGGCATTTCACATGAGTGCTGCTCCACCCGAGCGCGGCATGTCACATGAGCGCTGCGCTCACGTCACCGTACGTACCCTCACGTCCCCCTCTTACGTCCGAGCCTGTGGCCGGACCCCTGCCCGGACCCCACTGCTCGGGCCCTCACGTCCGAACCCCCTGTGCTCGGGCGACCACGCCTCGACCGTCGTCACGGAAAGGGCCCGGTCAAGGCGGAGCGTCCGGCACGGTGAGGCCATACCCATGTCGGCCGCGGAAACAAACCTGCCGGAGTGCAACCGATGTCAGACGAAGTGCGTCCTCCTCGTACCGCCGTGGTGATCCCGGCGGCCGGCCGGGGCGTACGCCTCGGGCCGGGCGCCCCCAAGGCGCTGCGCACGCTGAACGGCACCCCCATGCTCATCCACGCCGTCCGCGCGATGGCCGCCTCCCGCGCGGTCTCGCTCGTCGTCGTGGTCGCCCCGCACGACGGCGCCGCCGAGGTCAAGAACCTCCTCGACGCCCACGCCCTCCCCGAGCGCACCGACTACCTGGTCGTCCCCGGCGGCGACACCCGCCAGGAGTCCGTACGCCTCGGACTCGAAGCGCTCCCCGAGGGCATCACCACCGTCCTCGTCCACGACGCCGCCCGCCCGCTCGTGCCCGTCGACACCGTGGACGCCGTCATCGAGGCCGTACGGGACGGGGCCGTCGCCGTCGTCCCCGCGCTGCCCGTCGCCGACACCGTCAAGGAGGTCGAGCCGGCGGAGAAGCCGGGCGGCCCCGAGCAGGTCGTCGCCACCCCCGTCCGGGCCCGGCTCCGCGCCGTCCAGACCCCGCAGGGCTTCGACCACGACACCCTGGTCAACGCCCACGCCACCATCGCCCTCACCGGTGAGGGCGCCACCGACGACGCCGGCATGGTCGAGCGGCTCGGCGCGCCCGTCGTCGTCGTACCCGGCCACGAAGAGGCCTTCAAGGTGACCCGCCCCCTCGACCTCGTCCTCGCCGAGGCCGTACTCGCCCGCAGGAGGGCCAACGATGGCTTCTGATCTCCCCGTACTGCCGCGCACCGGCATCGGCACCGACGTCCACGCCTTCGAGCAGGGCCGCGAACTCTGGTGCGCGGGCCTGCTCTGGGACGCCTCCGACAGCGACGGGTACGGCCTCGCCGGGCACTCCGACGGTGACGTCGCCGCCCACGCCGCCTGCGACGCGCTGTTCTCCGCGGCCGGCATCGGCGACCTCGGCGCGCACTTCGGCACCTCCCGCCCCGAGTGGTCCGGCGCCTCCGGCGTCACCCTGCTCGCGGAGGCCGCCAGGATCGTCCGCGCCGAGGGGTACGAGATCGGGAACATCGCCGTCCAGGTCGTCGGCGTCCGCCCCAAGATCGGCAAGCGGCGTGACGAGGCCCAGAAGGCGCTGAGCGAGGCGGCCGGCGCTCCGGTCTCCGTCTCCGGCACCACGACGGACGGCCTCGGCCTGACGGGCCGTGCCGAAGGCCTCGCGGCCCTCGCGACGGCCCTCGTGTACCCGGCGGCACGCCCGTAACGGAGCCGTGGGGGCGGCGGATCCACCACGTCCCGGGCGGCGGCGCACCGCGTTCCCGGGTGGCGGTCACCGCCTTCCGCGGCGGCGGTCGTCACGTTCACCGGTACCGGCATCCACCGGTACCGGTGAAAAACGTCATCGGAGACGGCGAACAGGTATCGGGGCACTACCACCCGCCCACTACCCTGGAGTGGTGACTATTCGCCTGTACGACACCAGCGCCCGGCAGATCCGTGACTTCACCCCGCTCACGCCGGGCCACGTCTCGATCTACCTCTGTGGTGCCACCGTCCAGGCGGCCCCGCACATCGGCCACATCCGGTCGGGGCTGAACTTCGACATCATGCGCCGCTGGTTCGACTACCGCGGCTACGACGTCACGTTCATCCGCAACGTCACCGACATCGACGACAAGATCATCGCCAAGGGCGCGGACCAGGGCCGCCCCTGGTGGTCCATCGGCTACGAGAACGAGCGCGCGTTCAACTCGGGCTACGACGCCCTCGGTTGCCTGCCGCCCAGCTACGAGCCCCGCGCCACCGGGCACGTCCCGGAGATGATCGAGATGATGCGCGGCCTCATCGAGCGCGGTCACGCCTACGAGGCCGACGGCAGCGTCTACTTCGACGTGCGCTCCTTCCCGGGCTACCTGGAGCTGTCCAACCAGGACATCGACGACCTCCGCCAGCCCGCGGAGGACGGCATCACCGGCAAGCGCGACCCCCGCGACTTCGCCATGTGGAAGGCGACCAAGCCGGGCGAGCCCGACTGGGAGACCCCGTGGGGCCGCGGCCGTCCCGGCTGGCACCTGGAGTGCTCGGCGATGGCCCACAAGTACCTGGGCTCCGCCTTCGACATCCACGGCGGCGGCCTCGACCTGATCTTCCCGCACCACGAGAACGAGATCGCCCAGGCCAAGGCCTTCGGCGACGACTTCGCCTCGTACTGGGTGCACAACGCCTGGGTCACCATGGCCGGCGAGAAGATGTCGAAGTCGCTCGGCAACAGCGTGCTGGTCTCCGAGATGGTGAAGGCCTGGCGCCCCATCGTCCTCCGCTACTACCTGGGCACCCCGCACTACCGCTCGATGATCGAGTACAGCGAGGAGTCCCTGCGCGAGGCCGAGTCGGCGTTCGCCCGCATCGAGGGCTTCGTCCAGCGCGCCACCGAGAAGGCCGGCAAGGACGTCGCCCCCGCCGCCGAGGTGCCGCCGGCCTTCGCCGAGGCCATGGACGACGACCTGGGCGTGCCGCACGCGCTCGCGATCATCCACACCACCGTCCGCCAGGGCAACAGCGCCCTCGCCGCGGACGACAAGGACGAGGCCATCGCCCGCCTCGCCGAGGTCCGCGCCATGCTCGGCGTCCTCGGCCTGGACCCGCTCGACCCGCACTGGGCCGAGGAGACCGGTGGCGGCGAGGAGCTCCACGGCGCCGTCGACACCCTCGTACGGCTCGTGCTCGAGCAGCGCGAGTCGGCGCGCGAGCGCAAGGACTGGGCGACCGCGGACGCGATCCGCGACCAGTTGAACCAGTCCGGCCTGGCCATCGAGGACAGCCCCGACGGGCCCCGCTGGACGCTGGGCAACCGTTAGAAGACGTGCCGCTCGGGCCTCCGGGCGGCACACTTCACTTACAGACTTTGTACGTCAGCAGAGGAAACAGGTAGTCATGGCCGGGAACAGCCAGCGCAGGAACCGTCGCACGTCCAACAAGAAGGGTGCGACGGTCGGCAGCGGTGGCCAGCGGCGCAAGGGCCTCGAAGGCAAGGGCCCCACACCCAGGGCCGAGGACCGCAAGGGCCACAAGGCGTACCGCGTCTCCAACGCCATGGCGCGGCAGGCCGCCAAGCGCAAGCCCGTCGCCCGCCGGGGCGGCAAGGGCCAGTCCGAGATGGTCGTCGGCCGCAACCCGGTCTTCGAGGCGCTGCGCGACGGCGTGCCCGCCTCGACGCTGTACGTGCAGCAGTTCATCGACAACGACGAGCGCGTGCGCGAGGCCCTGAACCTCGCCACCGGCCGCGGCAACATCCACATCATGGAGGCGCCGCGCCCCGAGCTCGACCGGATGACGAACGGCCTGAACCACCAGGGCCTCGTCCTCCAGGTGCCGCCGTACGAGTACGCGCACCCCGAGGACCTCGTCACGGCCGCCTTCGACGACCACGACGACCCGCTGATCGTCGCCCTCGACGGCGTCACCGACCCGCGTAACCTCGGCGCCGTCGTCCGCTCCGTCTCCGCCTTCGGCGGCCACGGCGTCGTCGTCCCCGAGCGCCGTGCCGCCGGCATGACCGCCGGTGCCTGGAAGACCTCGGCCGGCACCGCCGCCCGTACCCCGGTCGCCCGCGCCACCAACCTGACGCGCTGCCTCGAGCAGTACCAGAAGGCCGGTGTCACGGTCGTCGGCCTCGCCGCCGACGGCGACCGCGAGGTCCACGAGCTGGAGGAGCTGGGCGGCCCGGTCGTCATCGTCGTCGGCTCCGAGGGCAAGGGCCTGTCCCGCCTGGTCGGCGAGACCTGCGACTTCCTCGTCCGCATCCCGATGCCGGGCGGCGCCGAGTCGCTCAACGCCGGTGTCGCCGCCGGCGTCGTGCTCTACGAGGCGGCCCGCCGCCGGATGGGCCGCTGACCCCGGCCCGCCACCGGCCGGCCGGCCGATGGCGGCCCACCGCGGGAGGGCCGGTCGCCGACCGGCCCGCCCCTCGGCGGGCTGACCCGAACGGGTCACCCCCGGCCATGGCGTGATCTTGACGGGTCTCGGACATTTCCCATCCGTCAAGGCAGTGTCCTAAACCCAGATCACTCGGTTAGATGAGTGTGGACACCAGAACGCCCCGGCCGGGGTTCGACGATCAGCCCGCGTTGAGCATGGTCAAGGTGGATTCCGATCCCGCCCAGGTGATCGTGAACCACGCCAGCTTCCGTGTGCGGCTCGCGCCGGCTCCGCAGCCCAAGCTCGGCGCCGGCGCCCGCACCGCAGCCCTGTCCGGCGCCGCGGCCGGGACGGGCGGCCCGCGCCGCCGCCCCGTCGTATGGACCGGAAAGTCCTCACCGGGCGCGACCGGCCTCCTCCAGGCCGTCCGCGAGTCCTCCGTCTCCACGCTCGACCCGGCCGTCGGCCCGGGCGGCCGCGGCGGCCACGCCGCGCTGGACACGGGCTCCACCCAGGCCATCCCGCGCATCGACGACACCATGCCGACCCCCGTGGTGACCGCCGACCCCGGGCCCCTGCTGCCGCCGATGCGCCGCGCCGAGGGCGCGTACGACACCGCGTACGAGGAGCTGTACGACCTCCGGCCCGAGACCGGCGGCGGACCCGGACCGTACCCGGACGAGACGACGGAGAGCCGGCCCGCGCAGCGCCACGGACAGGACAGCGTCCGGCACGCCTACTACCCCGGCCGCCGGATGAACCTCGGCGTCGTCCTCCTCCCGCTCCGCGTCTTCCTCGGCTTCATCTCCATCTACGCGGGCATGGGCAAGCTCTGCGACCCCGTCTACTTCGACGGCGGCGAGCGCGGCTCCATGGTGAAGTGGCTCAACTCCCTGCACCCCTGGGCCCTCGCCGAACCGCTCCGCGACTTCGCCCTCCAGCACCCCGTCGGCGCCGGACTCACCGTCGCCTTCCTCCAGGTCGTCGTCGGCGTCCTCACCGTCCTCGGCCTCTGGCAGCGTGCCGCCGCCGTCGTCGGCGCCCTGCTCTCCGCCGCGCTCCTGCTGACCGTCAGCTGGAAGACCGTCCCGGTCTACGACTCGGCCGACATCATCTACCTCGCCGCCTGGTCGCCGCTGATCATCGCCGGCGCCCCCGTCTACTCCCTCGACGGCCGGATCGCCGGAGAGGCCTGGCGCACCCTCGGCCCGCGCGCCGACCTGTGGCACCTGCGCCGCCGCGTGACCCGCCGCAGCACCCTGATCGCGGCCGTCGTCGTCGGCCTCACCCTCCTCGTCGGCTCCGTCCTCGGCGGCGCCGTCCGCTCCACCGAGATGATCACCGTCCCCGGCCCCAACGACGATCCGATCAACCACCTGCCCGGCCAGCCGCTCCCCACCGAGCCGAAGCGCCGCGCCCCCGCCGGAACCGCGTCCTCGGTGCCCGCGCCCGCCGCGACCAGCGAGGCCCCGGCCGAGCGCGAGAAGACGCGGGAGGCGACCCGGCCCGCCGAGAAGACCCGCGAGTCCACCCGGACCCGGGAACAGCGCCCGACCGCCACGCAGGGCGCCGGCACCGGCAGCAGCCGTACGCCGACCCGTTCCGCCCCCGAGCCCCCGCCGTCCACCAGCGACACCCCGAGCACCACCGGCGGCACGTCGAGCGGCGGCTCCGGCGGCGGCTCGACCGGCTCGACGGGCACGCCGTCGGAGAGCGGCTCGACGTCCGGCGGGGCGAGGAACCCGATCGGCGGCCTGCTGGGCTGAGGACCGGGCTGGCAGGAGTACGGGAAAGGGCGGCCACCGCGAGAAGCGGTGACCGCCCTTCGCCGTGGGGCGGGCGGGGACGAGGTGCCCCGGTGAGCCGACGGAAGGCGCGTGGCAGCCCTCCGTCGTCCCCTCCCCGGCTCATCCCCTCTGCGCGGCGAGCTCCTTGGCGGCCTCGGTGAGGTCCTTGGCGGTGTCGATGGCCCTCCAGTACGCCCCCTGGGGCAGCGGGAAGCCGGCCAGGCGCCGCTCACGGGCGAGGCGGGGGAAGGTGGTGCGCTCGTGGTCACCGAGGTCGGGGAGGAGCTCGGTGAAGGCCGCGGAGAAGACGTACACGCCGGCGTTGATGAGGAACGGCGACGGCGGCGCCTCGATGAAGTCGGTGATGTGCCCGAAGGTGTCGGTCTCGACGGCGCCCCAGGGGATGCGGGGGCGGGCCAGGGCGAGGGTGGCGAGGGCGTCGCGCTCGTCGTGGAACGCGGCCATCTCGCGCAGCGAGAAACGGGTCCAGATGTCGCCGTTGGTGGCGTACCAGGGCTGGTCCGGCGCGGGCAGGTGCGCGGCGGCGTACTTCAGGCCGCCGCCCCGGCCCAGCGGCTCGGTCTCGACGACCGTCGTCACCTTCAGGGGGAGGTCGGCGCCCTCGAGCCACTCCTGGAGCACTTCGGCGAGATGGCCGCAGGAGACGACGGCGTCGGTCACGCCCTCGGCGGCCAGCCAGGAAAGCTGATGGCCGATGATCGGGGTCCCGGTGCCCGGGATCTCGACCATCGGCTTGGGGCGGTCGTCGGTGTACGGACGGAGCCGTGAGCCCTGGCCGCCCGCCAGGACCACGGCCTGTGTCGGAGAGGTGTGCATACGGGGAACGATAGGCGCCCCGTGCGCGAGAGGTCCGGACGCGCGACGGCGCTCGCCGTCCGGCAGTGCCGGCTCGGCGTCCGGCTGTTCTGGTTCAGCGTCCGGCTGTTCAGCTCGCGCGCATCACGCCGGTCGCGTACGAGGTGTCACAGACGGGACGGGAGAAGGACTGGGCGCGGGAGGGGCCGTACTGCTCGACGGCGGCGCGGCCGAGGGAACGGGCGATGGACATGCAGTGCTTGGCGAGGGAGGGCCGGTTCTCCACCTCGCGCTGGAGGTGGGTGAGGGCCGTGCCGGGGTCCTTCTCCTGGAGTTCGGCGAGGAGTTGGTCGCGCAGGACGTCCTGCGGGGCACGGGACTTGGCCCGGACGGAGACGTCCGAGGAGGACGCCGTGAGCTGGGTCCCGGTGTCCTGGCCGGCCCACGGAACGGCGGACACCGCGAGCGTTCCCGAGAGCACCAGGACGACGGGCAGGACGAGGGCGAGAGAGCGGCCGATTCGGCGGGCAGTGTGCGTCACGCAGGCGAGCGTAGCGGCCGGTAGTGATATGGCGACATTTAGTCACTCTCGCGAGGGATGGTTCGAAGCGGCTTTTCGAATCCCGTGTTGACGCGGGGGCTGGATGGGGGCCCGGAATGCCGGGGTTTTCCGGGGTACCCACCCACTAAGACGAACGACCCCGCATCCGCAAGGGATACGGGGCCGTTCGGCGAACCTGGCGCGCGGCTCTCGCCGCCCCGGCTCAGTCGCTGAGGCGGGCGCCGGTGGAGGTCGAGAAGACGTGGAGCTCGGCGGCGCGCGGCACGACGTGCAGCGTGGTGCCCTTGGCGGGGACGTCACGGCCGCCGACGCGGACGACCAGGTCCTTGTCCTCGCCGCCGACGCGGGTGGAGCCGTACACGAAGCCGTCGGAGCCGAGCTCCTCGACGACGTTGACGGTGACGGCGAGGCCGTCCTTGCCGGTGGGGCCCTGCACGTCGAAGTGCTCGGGGCGGACGCCGACGGTGACGGTGGTGTCGCCGTTGGCGGAGGCGGCGGCGATGGCGTCACGGGAGACCGGGACGACGCTGTTGCCGAACTTGACGCCGCCGTCGGTGATCGGGACCTCGACCAGGTTCATGGCCGGGGAGCCGATGAAGCCGGCGACGAAGAGGTTGGCCGGCTTGTCGTACATGTTGCGCGGCGAGTCGACCTGCTGGAGCAGACCGTCCTTGAGGACCGCGACACGGTCGCCCATGGTGAGGGCCTCGGTCTGGTCGTGCGTGACGTAGACCGTGGTGATGCCGAGACGGCGCTGGAGGCCGGCGATCTGCGTACGGGTCGAGACGCGGAGCTTGGCGTCGAGGTTCGACAGCGGCTCGTCCATCAGGAAGACCTGCGGCTCACGCACGATGGCGCGACCCATGGCGACACGCTGCCGCTGACCACCGGAGAGCGCCTTCGGCTTCCGGTCGAGGTACTCGGTGAGGTCCAGGATCTTCGCGGCCTCTTCGACCTTGGTGCGGATCTCGGACTTGTTGACGCCGGCGATCTTGAGGGCGAAGCCCATGTTGTCGGCGACGGTCATGTGCGGGTACAGCGCGTAGTTCTGGAACACCATGGCGATGTCCCGGTCCTTGGGCGGCAGGTGCGTGACGTCGCGGTCACCGATGCGGATGGAGCCGGCGTTGACGTCCTCGAGACCCGCGAGCATGCGCAGGGAGGTCGACTTGCCACAGCCGGAGGGCCCGACGAGGACGAGGAACTCCCCGTCGGCGATCTCGATGTCGAGCTGGTCGACGGAGGGCTTGGTGGCACCGGGGTACACCCGGGTCGCCTTGTCGAAAGTGACGGAAGCCATGGTGATGTGTCCCTTCACCGGCAGGAACGTGCCGGACGATCCGAGTAAAGGAAGGATTGAGGTCTAGTCCACCTGGATGAACTCCACGTGACGCTACCCGCCGCCGCCGGATCTGTCAGCCCTCCACCCCCGACAAGATTTCCGACCGCCGCCCCGAGCGCGTTGGTTACACTGCACTCGCTGCCTCCTTAGCTCAGCTGGCCAGAGCACCGCTCTTGTAAAGCGGGGGTCGTCGGTTCGAACCCGACAGGGGGCTCTGTAGGGAAAAGGCCTGCTCAGAGTGGGTGTACATGCGACTGCCCGCCAAGATCACCTTGGCGGGCAGTACGCATTCTGTACGTGCTGGATCTTTCGGCCCTACGCGGCGAGCACCGCACTCCGGCGCCCCAGTGCGGCAAGACGACCCTTGTCGAGCGCATCGGCGACCTCGTCGAGCCGGTCTGGCCACAGGTGCCCGTACACGTCCAGGGTCATGGCGGCCGACTTGTGGCCCAGCATCGTCTGAACCACCTTCACGTCGGCGCCGGCCGCGATGGCGAGCGAGGCAGCCGTATGCCGCAGCTTGTGGGGCGTGATGCCCAAGTCCCCGAGACCAGCCGCGACCACAGCCTTGTCGAACGCGCGCTGCCTGAAGTTCCGGTAGCGCAGCGGCCCGCCCTGCGGCGCGGTGAACACCAGGTCGTCCCGTCTCCGGCCGTCCAGGAGGGGGCGCAGTTCCTCCGCGAAGGAGCGGGGTACGGGCACGGACCGCTTCTCGTGGTTCTTCACCGGGCCCAACTCAAGCTTGCCGTTGACATCCGAGTAGGCCTGGACGATCCGGATGCGGCGGGTGTCGACGTTGAACCGTGACGCCTTGATGGCGATGGCCTCGCCCCACCGGATGCCGCTGTACGCCAGGACCAGCACCAGGAGCCGATGATCCCCCGCAGCTTCCGCCAGCGCCTCGACCTGGTCGTGGGTGAGGTAGACGTGTTCGTCGTCCTCATCTGGCCGCGGCAGGGTGTGCTCGCTGGCGGGATTCACGGCGATGCGATGGGTCCGGATGGCGTGCTTCATCACGCCACCGAAGACGTAGAACGTCTTGGCGATACGGCCCGGGCTCAGCGGCCGGCCGGACGCGCCCGGTTTGTTGATGAGGTCGTCCACCCATGTGGAGACGTCGTCCCACTGGATCGCGGCCACCTGCCAGTCGCCCCACTTCGGGATCACGTACAGGTCGAGGAGTTCGCGGTAGTCGTTCTTCGTCCGCCGGGACTGCTTGCGGAGGGTCTTGAACCACTCCTCCGCCACAAGGGACGTAGCAGCCTTGCCGGACCGGGGGTCCCGATAGGAGCCCTTGTCGAGGCGGGCCGTGATGGCGTGCACCTCAGCCTCAGCCTGCGGCAGCTTCCCGAACGTCTTCGCCTTGCCCTTGCCGTCCGGGCCGTACCAGCGGACCCGCCAACGGCCGGGCGGCTGACGCTTGCTGCCGGCCCGCTTCGCCTCCTGCCACTTCGTCATCGACTCCCGGTAGTCCTCGTGGTTCTCCCGGTCCTCGATCCAGACCCTAGCCATCCGTCGCCTCCCGCGGCTCGCCTGTCGCGGAGTTGTACTGCACACCGTCGCGCGTTACCCAGCCCTGGAGCGGCATCGCTTCCTCAACCAGGCCGGCCATGTGGGGCGGGAGTGCGTACAGGCGGTACTCGGTCATGGCTCGCTTCTGGGAGCCCTCGGGCAGGACAAGGGGCCTCTTGTTGCTGGCCCACTCCCAAGCTGTGTCGGCCGGCACGTCCCCCACCCCGGTGATCGGGATCGTTTGCCTTGGCCCGTCGTGCTGCGGCAGGTAGAGCGAGGCGGGCGACACGCCCAGTGCGGCCGCGAGGGCGACCAGCTCATCGGCGGTGACGTGCCGCTCTGCCTTCTCCATTCGGATGATCCCGGAGGGGGAGATGCTGCGCCCCCGCTGCTCGAGCAGCGCGGCCAGCTGTCGGGTGCTGAGGCCCCGGAGCTTCCGCAGTCGGGCGAGGTTGTGCGCCACCGCCTCGCCGGTCGGGCCCATCTCGATTGCACGTCGCCCGTGCTGCTGGTCTGCCATGGAACCCACTCTATGCAGACTCATCACCCTTGCGTATCGGCCCGTATGGGCTACCATCTCGTTCATGTGCATCACGATAGATGCGCTTGCGTCAGGAAAGCAACAGCGCAGACGTAAGGAGAAGCGCATGCCTTCAGTAAGGCTCGGCCTTGATGAACAGCTCACACCCAGTGAGGTCTGCAAGGAGTACAGAGTCTTCAGCAGCACCCAAGCGCTGGCCGATCTCCGCTGGCGGGGCGAGGGCCCGGCCTACATCAAGACGTCTCCGGGCAAGGCGGGCCGCGTCTTCTATCGCCGTTCGGCCATCGAGAAGTGGCTCGACGAGCGAACGGTGCAGACCGGGGGGCAGGCTGCATGACCCCGAAGAACGCAGAAACGCCCCGCGGGCTAGGCGGGGCGTTTCAGAAAGACTCCGCGGTGGGCGGTACGTCCGCTGCCATGGTGGCACAGCTTCAGCGTCGGCGAGAAGCCGCCGGACGGTGTGAGCCGCTGCACTGCGGCCACCGCGACCCGCTCGACTGCGGCCCCGCCTGCAACGGCGACGAGCCGCCCCCGCCAGTCGTGCTCGCCGAACACGTCGAGCACATCCCCGCCGAAGACGCCGTGCAACTGTGGGCCGACGCCCGGTCCCTCTACTTCGCGGCCGACTTCCCCAAGTACGCCACCAAGGAGTGGCGGGCCCTCCACCCCGACGACCCGCGCCGCCTCGCCGGAGCCCTCGACGCCGCCGAGAAGTGGCGCAAGTACGGCGACGAAGACGCACTCATGCAGTGGTTCCTCGACGCCAACGCCACCCGCGAACCGCTCTGGGCCCGGCGCACCCTCGCCGAACTCGACGCGCTCGCCAAACACCGGCGCCCCCACGACGTCATCGCCACCCCCGGCTGGCCGCCCATCCGAGTTCCCGGCACCGAGACATGGCGCCACAACCTCGACGGCCGCCAAGTCGACCTCGACCACAACATCCCCCGACCCGCCCGCTACCAGGAGGCCGCGTGACCACCCCCGACATGTGGCCTACGGGCTGGGAAGGAGGCGCCTCCGCCGACGGGCCGCGGCTCGTCGCCGTACCGGAGCAGCCGCAACCGCGCGGCCTGCTGCTGCGGCCCGCATCGGCCGTCCGCATCCGGCCTGTCCGCTGGCTGTGGGACACCACTCCGGAAGGCGCCACCCCCACGTCCCACGGACGCATCCCTCTCCACTCGCTCGTCCTCGCGGCGGGCGGGCCCGGACTGGGCAAGTCCCAGTACGCCGTGTGGATGACCGCACAGATCACCCGGGGCGAACTCCCCGGTGAGATGTACGGCCAGCCCCGACCCGTCATCTACTGCGCGGCCGAGGACTCGTGGGCGTACACCATCGCCCCCCGGCTCATCGCCGCCGGCGCGGACATGGACCTCGTCTTCCACGTCACGGTGATGGACGACAACCAGCTGCACGCGCGGCTCAGCCTGCCCGTCGACACAACCCTGCTCGCCAAGGAAGCCGAACGGCACAGCGTTGCCCTGCTCGTTATGGACCCGCTCCTGTCGTACATCGACAAGACCATCAACGACTACCGGGCCGCCGAGGTCCGCCAGGCCCTCGAACCGCTCGTCGCGGCAGCAGACCACCACCGCTTCACCATCCTCGGCCTCGCCCACTTCACCAAGGCGGGCGGCACCGACCCCCTCGCCCGCGTGGCAGGCTCCGGCGCCTTCGGCCAGCTCATCCGCGGGCTCATCGCGTTCGCCAAGGACGAGGACGAGCAGGGCGACGAGCGATTCGTCATGAGCCTGGAGAAGAACAACCTCGGCCGCCTCGGGCTCCCCTCACACCAGTACGCCATCCAGGCCGTCACCATCGACACCCCCGAGGGCCCGTCCTACGTCTCGCGGTTCGTCCTTGGACCCGAGATCAACACGTCGGTACGCGACGTCATGCGCGCCGAAGCCGTCCCCGACGTGGACCGGGCGGAGACCAACGAGGCGTGCGAGTGGCTTCGCGGCTACCTCACCGACGTGGGCGGCGAGGCCGAAGCGAAGGAGCTGAAGGAGCACGCCAAGGCGGCGGGCTTCAGCAACTCCTCGATGGACAGGGCCAGGCGGCGCCTGCAGTACCACTCCCGCACCTTCGGCTTCGGGAAGGAGCGACGCGCCATCTGGTCCATCGAGAAGCCCCCCACCACACAGTGACGCGAATGACGCCAATGACGGGATTGGGCCTGACCTGCGGTTCCACAAGATCAGGCCCGTGACGCGAATGACGCGAATGGTGACGCGAATGGCAGCCCAATTTCACCATTCGCGTCACCCCCTCTCCCAATCTCGTCACCAATTTCGTCAACACAAAACAGCAGGTCAGAACCAATATCACCAATCTCGTCACCTCCCCGCGTGCATAGAGGGAGACAGCTGACGAGCAAGCCCCCACTCACCCCCTTCTGCTGCCGCCTTTCGACAGCAACCACAAACCAGGAGTCACCTTGAAGGTCACCGCCGGTAACACCATCTCCCTCGCAGCAGCCACCCCCGGCAGCTACGTCAAGATCCAGGGTGTCGACGACAGCTTCCCCGTCGTCGCCTGGGCCGTCGTGTGCACCTACACCGACGCCGACGGCGCGGACACCGTCATCCAGCCCGTGTTCATCGTCGACGGCAGCGCCTACACCACCGCCGACTGGTACCAGGCCGAGGGCAGCGAGCACGGAGTCGAGGTGTTCGCCGCATGACCTCCCACGTCGACGCGCAGGTGGCCGCCCGGATAGCGGCGGCCAAGGCAAAGGCGCAGCAGAAGCAGCAGCAGCGGGCTGAGCTCGCTGGCCGTCGCGCCGGCGGGCTCATGGCCAGGCACCGGGCGAAAGCGAAGCGCATGGGGATCCGGCTCGGCTTCTGCGGCAGCTGCGCGAGGCCCCTCACCCGCGGCACCTACCTGCTCTGCTCCAAGGGCTGTAGCGCCAAGCTCTGCCGCGGCTCCAAGCAGTGCCACACCCAGCACAACACGCAGTGCCCGGGCCAAGCCCGCCAGTTCACCGACAGCCCCGGGGGTGCGGCATGAGCACGGACATCGGCGCCACCGCCTACGGCGTCGTCATCGCTGCCCTGAGGGACGACGAAGACGCCATCGGCAGCCTCCTCGACGGCCTCGCGGTCGACGAGCTGACCGCACTGGCCGCCGGCTCAGTCCTCGCCCTCGCACAGGCCCTCAGGACCGCGTGCGCCCCCCAGTACATCGACCAGATGATCCACACCCTGCAGGGCCTCGCCCTCGCTGACACCACCGGAGGAACCCCGTGAACGCTGACGAGATCCGCGCCCGCCTCAACGACTTTACCCAGCGCATCAACGGCAAGCGGGACCTGACCCCGCACGCCAAGCGCGTCATGCTCGCCCGCGCCTTCGTCGAAGCCCGTGACGCGCTCGACGGGCTGCGGGAGCAGGAGACGAAGGCTGTCATCCGCGAGCGGCAGAAGCTTGAGCGCAAGCTGTTCGGCACGACAGGGTTCAACCCCGACCCGCAGCTGCTCATCGCCAAGCGGGATGCCGACGACCGGGCCGCGAAGTACGAGACGCCGGCCGACGCGCGCCGGGCCCTGCAGCGCGCCGAGCGTGACGGCGACACCATCCTCGCCAAGGCCATCGCCTCCCGCGCTGCGGACTGGGGCGGCGACCCGCACTGGGGCGCCCTCGTCCAGGAGTACGTGGCCGAGCGGCCCGTCGAGGCCGAGACGCTGAAGGCGATGCAGGAACTCCCCAACACGGACGACGGAGTCTTCAAGCTGCAGCAGGCCATGCGGTACGGGCTCGCCGTCCCCGAGGGGCTGGGCGAGGCGCACAGGCACCAGGTCGACGGACTCGCACAGCAGCCGCTCGACGGTGACGTTGCAGCATGACCCATGAACTCGGCGTCAACGGCACTGCTCTCGATGGCTCATGGGCGAGTAGCAGACCGATGGTGCAGCGCGTGCTACCTCCCGCTGCTCCAGCGCCGACGGCTCCGGCCGGCTCCTCACTCCAGCCGGCCGGGGCCACCAGGGGTGGGGGGATACCCCCCTGCCAGCGTTCTCTCCCATCGGGCCGTATAGCACGTGACCCCCTGAGACCCCTGAAACGATCCCATGCGGCCCGCTGACCTGCGGGTTTGCCGAATGCGCTGACGGCCAGTCAGGCAGAGTAGGAGGACCCCTTATGGCTCGCCAGAGCATTAGTGCAGGTCAGGGACCTGTAGGCGTAACACCGGCTCCGGCTGGCCTGGACGACTCGGGTACCCGGCTGTGGGAGTCCGTGGCCGACGGGTTCGAACTCGACGTCCACGAGCAGCTGCTGCTCCTGCAGGCATGCCGGACGGCGGACCTCTTGGACCGCCTCGCCCTCGAGGCCTCCCGGGGCCGGCTGACGGTGAAGAACGCCAAGGGCGAGGAGGTGACCAACCCGGTCATCACGGAGCACCGCCAGCAGTCCCTCGTCCTGGCCCGGCTCCTCGCCTCACTGCGGATGCCGTCCGGCGAGGAGGACGAGCGGCCCCAGCGCCGCGGCGCGGTCCGCGGTTCCTACGGTGTCCGGCGCGTGGCGTGAGACGCCGACGGCCGGACCCGGCGGGGGGCAGCTTCCCTCCGCAGCTTGCCGAGTTCAACGCCGGCGACTGGTGGGTGAGGGACCCCGAGGACCCGACGCAGGTCGGCTATGCGCGCGTCCAGTGGGGCGTGGCCCGCCGCACCTATCTCGAGGGCGGGGACTGGGAGGCTCATCTCAGTCCGCCCGTTTGGTGGGAGTCCGCGACTGCTCCTCCCCGGGCTTGACCACCGCACCACCCGTCTGACCTTTCCAGGGCCCGCGCCATCGACTCCCTGAAAGGGGGAGACATGGCGATCACTGTGGGAAGCGTCGAGGTCGACGTCGTCCCGAACACACGGAACATCTACCCGCGTCTGCGCTCCGGTCTGACCGGGCCTGCGGACAGTGTGGGCAGCGAGATGGGCCGGATCATCGGCCGTCACATCACGGTCAACGTGGTCGACGCGATGCGCAACGGGATCCAGCGCGGCGGCCAGCAGGCGGCGACCGCGGCGGGCCGGCAGGGATCTGATGCGGGCGGCGCGTTCGGCCGCAACTTCCGGGGCCGCGTCGAGGCCGCTGTCCGCTCCCTGCCCGACATTACGATCGGCGCCGACACCACGGAGGCGGACGCCGACATCCGGGCGCTGCGCGAGCAGCTGCACCAGCTTTCCACGCAGCGCGTCGGTATCGACGTGGACCCGGTCACGGCCCGGCGTCAAATCGAGGCCGTCGAGCGGGAGCTGCAGCGGCTGGGAGCCTCGAGCCCGGATGTCGCTGTCCGGGCGAACACTGCGGCCGCCGTCGCGGAGCTGGCCGCGCTGCGGTCTGAGATCGATGCCATCGACGGCCGCGACGTCGACGTGCGGGTGGATCCCGCGGTCCGCTCGTTTGGGCTCCTGGTGACGGCTGCTGCGGCTTTCGGCCCGGCGATCCTGCCGGTTCTGCCGCTGGTCGCGGCCGGCCTGGGCGCGGTTGCCGCTGCAGGTGTGGCTGCTGCCGCCGGGGTCGGCGCGGTGGGTCTGGTCGGCGTCCCGGCCATCAAGGCCATTGCAGGCGCCCTGCAGGCGCAGAAGGCCGCCCAGGACGCTGCGACGTCGTCGACGAACTCGGGGGCCGCCGCTGCTGTGGCGGCGCAGCAGAAGGCGATTCAGCAGGCTTCGGCCCGGCAGGCGCTTGCGGCTGCTGAGCGCAACGGGGCCCGGCAGGTGGCCGCCGCCCAGGAGCAGGTGGCGCAGGCACGCCAGAGGGCCGTGCAGGCGGCCGAGCAGGCAGCCCAGCGGACAGCGGCGGCCGCCCGGCAGGTACGGGACGCCGAGCGGGACCTGAAGGACGCCCAGGAAGACGCGGTGCGCGCCCAGGAGGACCTGACGCGGGCCCGCCAGTCTGCTGCCGAGCAGCTGCGGGACATGAACGAGCGGCTGGCCGGCGCCGGGCTGGACGAGCGGGCCGCGGTCCTGCGCGTGAAGGAGGCGGAGGCTGAGCTCACCGCGGTACGCAAGCAGGGCTCGAAGGCGTCACAGCTGGACCGGGACCGCGCACAGCTGGCTTACGACCAGGCTGTGAAGGCCCTGGCGGACCAGCGCAAGGAGCAGGGGCGCCTGGCTGCCGAGGTCGCCGCCGCGAACAAGGCCGGCGTGGACGGCTCCGACACTGTGCGGGCGGCCCAGGAGCGGCTGAAGGACTCCCAGGAGCAGGTCGCCGACCGGACGGAGGCCGTGAAGGACGCCCAGGCCGAGCAGGCGCGGGTGGCGGTGCAGAACTCGCGGGACATCGCGGAGGCCCAGGAGCGCATCGGCGACGCCGTGAAGGGTGTCGCGACGGCCCAGCAGTCGGCCGCGGACTCCATCGCGTCCGCCCAGCGGCAGATCGCGTCGTCGCAGATCCAGACGGCCGCCACGGCGTCGGCCGCGGCGACCGCCCAGGCCAAGTACCAGGCAGCGCTGGCGAAACTGTCCCCGTCGGCCCGCGACACGATGACAGCGTTCACCGGCCTGCGGACCGCGTTCGGCGCCTGGTCCCGCAGCCTCCAGCCGGCCGTCATGCCGCTGTTCACCCGCGCGCTCGAGGGATTGAAGAACGCGCTGCCCGGCCTGACACCGATCGTCCTCGCTGGAGCGGCCGCGATCGGCAGCCTTCAGGACCGCGCCTCCAGGGGCTTCAAGTCCCCGTGGTGGAAGGAGTTCAAGGCCGACCTCACGGGCGCCGTACAGCCCGCGCTCGAGGGGCTGGGCGTCGCGTTCGGCAACGTCTTCAAGGGCATGGCGGGTGTACTGCAGGCGTTCTTCCCGCACATGGACGGCATCAGCGACCGGATGCAGACCATCACGAAACGCTTCGCCGACTGGGGCACCTCACTGAAGGGCTCACCCGCCTTCGAGCGGTTCCTGTCCTACGCGGCGGAGCAGGGCCCGTTCGTCGCCGAGCTGCTGGGCAACCTGTTCGGCGCCCTGTTCAACGTGGGCATGGCCCTGGCGCCGCTGGCCGGGACGGCGACGTCGTTCCTGAACGCCCTCGCTACAGGCATCTCGGCGGTTCCGGTCAACGTCCTGACGGTGGTCGGTGTCGCGTTCGCCTCGATCGCGATCGGCGCGAAGCTGGCCGCGCTCGCCCTGGGCGCCTGGAGGCTCGCGGTCATCGGCGCCACGCTGGTCACGTCCATCATGACCGGGCAGGTGTGGGCGCTGAATGCGGCGATGCGCGCGAACCTGATCGGGCTCATCATCACGGCGATCATTGCCCTGGTGGTGGCAATCATCTACGCCTACCAGCACTCGGAGACGTTCCGCCGGATCGTGCAGAACGCGTGGGAGGGCATCAAGACGGTCGTCAGCTGGGCGTGGGAGAACGTCCTCAAGCCGGTGTTCGCGGCTCTGGTGGTCGCGTTCAAGGCGGTCGCGGCCGCTGCGGTGTGGCTGTGGCAGACGATCCTCAAGCCCGTCTTCACGTTCATCGCCGACGCGGCCGCGATCCTCGCCACCGTCGTCCTGACGATCCTCATCGCGCCCTTGGTGCTCGCCTTCAAGGCTCTGGCCGCGGTTGCCGAGTGGCTGTGGAACAACGTCTTGGCGCCCGCCTTCAAGGGCATCGCCAAGGACGCCACATGGCTGTGGCAGAACGTCCTGTCGCCCGTGTTCACGTTCATCGCCGACAAGGCGAAATGGCTGTGGAACAACGCGGTCAAGCCGGTCGTGGACTACTTCAAGCGAGGGTTCCAGGATCTCGGCGACAAGGCGATGTGGCTGTGGGACAAGGTGCTGCGCCCGGTGTTCGGCTGGATCGGCGACAAGGCCGGCTGGCTGTGGGACAACGCCTTGAAGCCTGCGTTCAGCGACATCAAGACCGGTGTGGAGGCGGTGGGGCAGAGCTTCGAGACGGCCCGCGGCTTCATCGACACAGCCTGGTCGAAGGTCAAGGACATCGCGAGCAAGCCCGTCCGGTTCGTCATCGACAAGGTCTACAACGCGGGCATCGTCCCGACCTGGAACCTGATTGCGGACGCGTTCGGCGCCCCGAAGATCGAGAAGATGGTCACCGACGGATGGGCGACGGGTGGCGTCCTGCCCGGCTACACCCCGGGCCGGGACGTCCACAAGTTCGTCTCGCCGACCGGCGGCGGCCTCGAGCTGTCCGGCGGCGAGGCCATCATGCGGCCCGAGTTCACCCGCGCGGTCGGCTCCGGGTTCGTCAACACGTTCAACCAGATCGCCCGCACCCGCGGCGCGGCCGGCGTGAAGGCGGCCCTGGCGCCGGCTCTCGGAGGCAGCGCCCCCATGCCGACGGACCGCACCCTGAAGTACGCGGACGGCGGCATCTTCGACTGGATCGGCGACAAGGTCGCCGGTGCGGGAAGCGCAGCCTGGAACGGCATCAAGTCGAGCACCGACTGGCTGACGGACACGATGGCGTCATCGGCGCGCGCTGGACTCAACAGCGTCGTGGACCCGCTCCTGGCCGCGTTCCCCGGCGCCGACACCGACTTCGGCCGGATGCTCCGCCGGATCCCGGCGAAGATCGTCGACTCGATCTTCGGCTACTCGAAGGAGGCCGACGAGAAGGGTGCTGGCGGTATCGGCGGCCCCCGCATCCAGTCCGCCCTGTCCTGGGCTCGGACCCAGGCAGGCCTGCCCTACCAGTGGGGCGGCAACGGCAACCCGTCCTGGGACTGCTCAGGCTTCATGTCGGCGATCGAGTCCAAGATCCGGGGCGAGAAGCCGCATCGCCGTTGGGCGACTGGCGCGTTCTCCGGGAACACGGCTCCGCCCGGATGGGTGCGGGGCGGCAAGAGCCCCTACCGCATCGGCATCACGAACGCCGGCGTCGGCCACACCGCAGGAACGATTAACGGCGTCAACGTGGAGTCCCGCGGAGGCGACGGCGTCGTGGTCGGCCCCCGGGCCCGCAGCTACCACAACCCGCTCTTCACCGACGTGTACAGCTTCCAGCCCGGCACGTTCGACAGCGGCGGCTACCTCCAGCCGGGGTTCAACCTGGCGTACAACGGGACCGGGAGGCCCGAGCCGGTGTTCACCGCGGCGCAGGCGAACGCTCTGGGCCGGATGGCCACGCAGCCGGCGCCGGGTCTGCAGCCGGGCGACTCGCTGACCCTCGTCGTCGACGGGCAGGAGTTCCACGGCTACGTCGACACCCGGGCTGACGGCCGGATCACCAGCACCCTCGCTCCCGCGATCACTGCGGCACGAGCTGGACGAAGGGGGTAAACGGGTGCTGCTACCGGCCTGCTAGCTGCTGCTAGTTCGCAGGTCACCAGCTGCTACTCGGCTGCTACCGGCCCTGCTGGGCGGTGATCCTTTAGCAGGCCGGTAGCAGCAGCCGACCTGCGAACTAGCAGGCCGTAGCACCCTGATAGCAGCTGCTCAGAGGGTGCTCGCACGTCACAAAACCGCAGGTCGCGCCTGCTCGCGACCCTGCTCAGGGGGTGCTCAGGGGGTGCTCAGGGGGTGCTCGGCTGCTCAGGCTGAGCACCCCCTGAGCAGTTGGCCGAGCAGGTGCGACCTGCGGATATGCAGGCCAGAGCACCCTGTGAGCAGTCTCTGAGCACCCGGCTTGCCCCGGCCTGTTCCCCGGACGGACCTGGGTCGCGTCCACCCTCGCCGCCCCTCGTCCATCCCGCATACCGGGGCAAGTTGGGGCGTGACGAGCCCGTGACGGCTGGACGAAACCGCAGGTGGAGCCCGTGACAGACCCCGTGACAAAAGGCCCGGTGCCCGTGACGTGTCAACGCCCCGTCACGGGGTCCGTCACCGCCCTGACCTGCGGTGTCACGGGCTCATCACGGGCGACGTACCGGGTCATCTCGGGCGGGCGGCAGGGTGCTCGGTGGGGCAGGCTGACGTGGATAACATCCACATCAGCCGTGGATCGCGGTGCCGCGAAACGTGCAGGTCAGCGCTTGCGCCGCTCGTTCTCCGCTGCGGCGAGCTTCTCCCGCAGGTCGGCCAGGCCGGCCCGGTAGGCGTCGAGGCCGGCGAGCAGCTGGTCGACGCCGGCGGTGTCCAGCTCGAGGCCGTCCGCCTTGTCCTCGGAGAACTGGACCCACAGGCAGGCCGCGGCGGGGGCGGGGTCCGTCGAGTGCATCCGGAGCTCGGCGCCCATGAGGGGGAACGGGGGAGCCGTGCGCCGGGAGTCGCGGTCCCGGGGCGCCTGGATTTCGAGCGGCTTGCTCTGGTGGAAGCAGTCGTCGGCCGTGTCGTCCCAGTAGGCGTGGTCCGTGGTGCACCAGTCGGGGCACTGGATGGTCGCGGTGGCGCCGCCGATGGTGGGCCCGGTGTACGTCTTCATGGTCAGGACTCCTTCGGGGCGTACAGCGGGTAGGCGCGGTCAACGGCCCGGTACTCGGCCTGGATCTGCTCTCGGATGGACGGGTCGTCGAGGAGGTCGGGGAAGTCGCGGGCGTAGTCCTGGAGCAGGGTCCAGCTGTGGCTGGCGAGGCCCGCCTCGACGGCCTCGCGGATGTCCTCGACGGTCCACGCGTCCGGGTGCTCGTCGTCGTGGGATCCGCCGACGAGGTCGAAGGCGACGGCGAGCATGTCGCGGGTCATGGCGACCTGGAGGGTGATGACGGTGCGCGGGTCGTCCCCGGGCTCGGTGGCGCCCCACAGGTTGGTGGGCGGCAGGGCCGGCGGGAGGTCGAGGGTGTGGGCGCTGTCGACGGTGTAGAGGGTCATGGGAACGTCTCCTCGGAGTGTTACCGGAGGCCGCTACAGGCCAAGTGAGCATTGGGCTGCGGGGGCCTCCGACCCCTTGGGGGTAAAGGGCTCGGAGGCCTTGGGGGAATTGGGCGGGAGGCCAAGTGAGGATTGGGCTCGGAGGCCTTGGGGGATTGGGTACTGGCGCCTTCGGGGCGCCCCGGCCCGTCACCGTCCCCGGTAGGAGTCGGGGGCGGGAACGGGCCGGGACGGAGAGCCCGAACACTTGCGGAACCACCTGCGACGACAGGGGGCATTTGAGGCGCACGCTGGGAACTTTCCGTCCGTCAGGCGGACCCTTTTGGGATTCGACCTGCGGCTACGCGGCGAGGTCGAGGGCGGGGGCCTGACGGAGCAGCAGCCACGCGAACGTGAGCGGCAGGGCGTCCGCCTTCGCGTTGTTGCACGGCTGGCAGGCGGCCACGAGATTCCGCGGCTTGGACTGCTGCCAGATGCACCACGGGATGTAGTGGTCCAGCGTCACCTCGGACTCGTCGACGAACGGCCGGCGGCAGTAGTGGCACTGCCAGCCGTCCCGCTCGAGGACGTAGGCGCGGACCATGCGCTTCGTCTTGGTGTTGTTGAGGAAGCCGCGCTTGCTCATTCCCCCACCCGCCCGTCCCGCGCCACGCGCTGCACGAGAAGGCGGCACAGCCGCGCGCCCTGGAGGTCGCCGCGGGCCTCGCAGTCCGCCAGGCAGGCGAACGCGTCCGCGATGGACGGCAGAGGCTTGACCGCCTTGCAGGCCCGCCCGAACGCCGCGTTCTCCGTCGGCCGGCGCACAGTCGTCGCGATCACTTCGCACCCCCGTCGACTTCGAAGATCAGCGACGTGGGGACGCCGGAGCCATCGCAACAGAAGAAGTAGGTCAGCCACGCCTCGGACAGCTTCAGCAGGGCCCGCTGGTAGGCCGCGGACTCCTCCCGGATCTGCCGCTGGGCGAACTCCCGGTAGGGGAAGTCCTCGCCCGAGCGGAGCCTGTCCCGCGTCTCCTCCAGGCGCCGCTTCCAGTCCACGAGGACCGGCAGCAGGGCCCGGATGTAGTCGTCGCCGCCGTCGTCGTAGCCGTCCGGCCCGAACTCCAGGTCGTAGAGCTTGTCGTAGGAGACGTCCTCGAAGAGGCGGGTGTGTCCCTTCCAGCTCATCGCTGCACCTCCAGGGCGGCCAGCTTGCGGGCCAGGTGGCGCATCGTGGCCGCGTGCTCGACCAGCAGGGCCGCGGCGACGTCCAGACCCCGGGAGTTCAGAGCGTGGACCTCCTCGTCGACCTTCACCAGCGCGTGCACCTGCGGCGCCGTCGGCGAGAACGGGCGCTGCACCAGCGACACCCCGAGGACGTCGACGAGGTCGTGGCACAGCGTCGGGATCCCGGTCGCGTCCTCCTCGCTGGCGTGCTCGATGTCCGACCGGAACCCGCCCTCCGTGTGGAAGCCGCGGCACCACGTCGGCTCGGGCAGCGTCACCGCCCCGTGGTCGCGGGTCTCGACGGTCACCATGCCGTCGACGACCGGGGACCGGCGGGCCACGTACAGCGGCTCCTCGGTGTCCAGCGGCCACGTCCGGCCCAGCACGTCCCGGTGCCGCTCGTGGTACGCCCGGTTGTTGATGCACGGGAAGCTGGGGTAGCCCGGCTGCGCCGCCGCACACACGGCCGCGTCACCCTCCAGGGCGCCCTTGTGCCAGTCCAGCAAGGCGTCGGGGATCCCCTCCAGGGGGTCACGGTCGCTCATCGCTGCGCCTGCTTGCGGTTGAACAGGGCCACCTGGCGGGCCTTGTGCCGCAGCTGCGACGCGAACGCGATCAGGTCGTCGGCCAGCTCATCCGCCATGGACGGGTTGAGGTGGGCCGTCTCACCGCCGCCGACGTCGACGACCAGGTGCGCCTCGCGCAGCCGGAGGTCGGTGGCCGACGGGTCCGCGCTGATGTTCAGCGTCAGGTCCCACAGCGACGTGTCCTCGTCGGTGAACGTCGAGACCTGCAGGACGTCGCCGTCCGAGTAGTGCGTGACGTCGTCGAGGTGCGCGATGCGCTTGCTGTGGTCGACCGTGCACCACTCGGGGCACTCGATGTAGACGCGCTGCGCCCGCCCCTTGGCGCCGACCAGGGTGGGCACGAGGCGGGGCTGCGGCGCCGGCTGGGCCGGGATACCCGGCAGCAAGTTCACCGGGATGCGGGCAGCACGCTGTACGGTGTTGCTCATGGTTCGTCCCTCTCTCGAAGGGTCGGTACCTAGGCCCCAAGCCAGTGAGACCGCCAAGTAGCACTGGGGAGGGGCCGCTTCCGTTCTGGAAGCGATGTGTTCACCATAGACGCGAACGCGTCTAACGTGCAACACCCTGGCGAAGGTTCGTAAGTCCATATCCGTTCCTCCTGGTGGGAGTGCTGGTCTGCTCACACCATGACGCCGGAACGTCGCCACGCGCGGCGTCCTGGTAGACGACAGACCGGCGTCGGATGGGGCGTCATATCGGTGTCATTGGGCGGTCGTTAGCGCTACCTTGAAGGCATGAATGCGCCGAACCCGACACTCCGTGCGGTACGCATGGGAATGCTCATGAGTCAGGACGATTTCGCCCGAGCGATACGCGACGCCGGCCAGCGCGCCGGACAGCCCAACGACGCAACCAAGCGACTCGTGCAGCGCTGGGAGGCTGGCGACGTGGCAGCGCCCCGACCTGTGTACGCCCGCGCGCTCGAGAGCGTCACCGGCCTCCCCATCGCCTCCCTCGGCTTCGCTGGCATCGTGCCCACGGCCCGCGTCGGCGAGGACGGCCACGGCGGACACGACGTCCAGGCCTCCGTGGAGGGCGTTGCCCCGCCCGTGGCAGCAGCCAGCGCCCACCCCGACACCCGCGCCACCTACTCAGGCGTGTGGCTGTCCCGGTACGAGTACTACTCCAGCGGGCGCGACACCACCTACGTCTGCCAGCACCACGTCGTCGTCCTACAGCACGGCAACCGGCTCACCGTCCGGTCCCTTCCCAGCGCGTCCACGAACCCCGACTCGCCGCTCACCATGGACCTCACGGTCGACGGCAGCGTCGTCACCGGCACGTGGGTCGAGCAGACCGCCACCGACGGGTACTACCGCGGGGCCCGCTACCACGGCGCCGTGCAGCTGCTCGTGGAGCCCACCGGCCGGCGCATGGCGGGGAAGTGGGTCGGATTCGGGAAGGACATGGACATCAACACCGGCCCTTGGGAACTCGTCTTCCGTGATGCCTCCACGACCCAGGCCACCCTCGCCAGGTACAACCGGCCGCCCGAGTAGCCGTACACATGCCGTACACGTGAGAACACGACGCGAGCCGATAGCAGCCGATACCGATGGATAAGAAACCAGCAGGTCAGAGGCTCGCGTGAAGCCAAGTGCAGGTGGAGAGCACGTCGTTAACGGACTTGTAAAGCGGGGGTCGTCGGTTCGAACCCGACAGGGGGCTCCAGGCAAAGGGCCAGCGCAGGGGGATGATTCCCCGGCGCTGGCCCTTTCGCATGATCACGGGCGTGCCACCTACGTGCCAGAAGGCTCCGTACCGGTGTCCATCCGGGCCTGGCGGATCATCTCGCCGAGCTTCCCCGCGATGTGCTGATCACGGTCGCTCGTCATGTGCTGATAGATCAGCGCGGCCCGGGTCGTGCTGTGCCCCATGCGCGTCATCAGCTCGCGCGTGCTGGCTCCGGCGCTGGAGGCGAGGGTGTTCCCGGTGTGGCGGAGGTCGTGGAAGTGCACGTCTCCTGAGACGCCGGCGGCGGCGCGGGCGGCGGTCCAGTCGTCCCGGAAGTTGCTCCGCCGGAGGAGGCCGCCGCGGGGACCCTGGAACAGGTGGCCGTCCTGACCGGCACCGGCGAAGTGCTCCAGGTGGTGAGTCAGCTCGGGAACGAGTTCGGCGGGGAAGGCGACCGGGCGGACACCGGCGGCGGACTTCGGTGCCTTGTCGGCCAGGGTGCCGTCCTGCAGCTCGGACTGGGCGCGGCGGACCAGGACCACGGATCGGGTCAGGTCGAGGTCCCGGCGGCGGAGCGAGGCCAGCTCGCCGAACCGGAGCGTGGTGAACGCGGCGAGGAGGACGAGCACCCGGTGGTGCGGCCGGATGGCGTCGGCCACGGCGTACACCTCGGCCACGGTGAGCACGGGGCGCTCCGGGACGTCGTAGCGGTCGGCACCCTTGATGCGACACGGGTTGCGACGGATCAGCTCGTCGTCCACGGCGGTGTTCAGGATCGCGCGGAGGAGCTGGTACGCCTTTACGACGGTCGGCTCTCCCACGCCGCTCTCCAGGAGGGCGGTGCGCCAGGCCCGGACGCGGGGCGTGGTGATCGCGGCGAGCGTCCCGGCGCCGAAGGTCGGCTTGATGTGCAGCCGGATCACGCTCTCGCTCCGCTCCCGGGTGCGGTCTTCCAGCTTGCGGTGCTTCAGCCAGTCGTCGGCGTACGGCCCGAAGGCGACCTTGCCCGCGTCGGGGGCCTGGTAGGTGCCCCGGATGATCTCCGCCTCGATGGTGGTCAGCCACACGAGGGCGTCGGTCTTCGTGTCGAAGGTGTGTGGCGCCGACTTGGTCTCGCCCGAGAGCGGGTCGCGGTAGCGAGCCTGCCAACGGCCGGACGCGAGCTGCCGCACGGTGCCGAACCGGCGACGCTGGCCCTTGCGGTTCGCCATCAGGCCACCTTTCCGTAGCGACGCTCGGTGGGCTGGACGGTATGAGTCGCGATGTACGCCTCGACGGCAGGCTCCGGGATGCGGACGTGACGGCCGACCTTCACGAAGGTGATGCGCCGTTCCTCGATCAGCCGCCGGGGGAACCGGACGGTAGTGCCGAGGAGTTCGGCGACCTGGTCGACGGTGAGCAGACGTGCGGACATGGTCACCACTCCTCTTCGGCGGACGCTTCGATCCGGGCGCGGGTCTCGCGGGCGATCTCGCGGTTGTGCTGGATGTCGCGGCGGATGTTGGCGGCGAGCCAGGACTCGCCGGGGGTGGTGCCGTGGCCGGCGTAGGCCCAGTGGGCGACGACGAGGAGGGTGGAGTCGGGGTGTTCGTCGGGGTCGGGCAGGCCGAGGGCGGTGCGTTGCTGGGCTGCGCGGTAGTCGGCGCGGACCTGGCGTAAGGCGCCGAGGGTGGTGGAGTAGGCGCGGGATTTGGTGGAGAAGTGGCCGCGGAAGCCGAGCATGTGGGCCCAGGCGCGCAGGCGCCGGTCGGGGTAGGCGGCGTCGAGGTCCATGCAGGCTTCCATCAGGCGCCGGGGGTGGTCGGGGACGTCGAGGAGGATCAGGGCTTCCTTGTTACCCACGCGGTGGTCGACCGAGCCGGTCGTCTCGGCGGCTTTGGTGGCGTACTTGGCGACGTACGCGGCGACGGCCTGTTCGGTGAGGTCTTCGCCGTTGCCGAAGGCGCCGATGGGCTGGACGTCGAGTTGGGTGCCCCAGGTGAGGGTGAGGTCCTGGCTGACGCCGTAGGCCGGGGCGGCGGGGACGACGACCTGGACGCGGGCGGCGGCCGCGTGGATGGCGTCGGTCAGGAGGCCGAGGGTGGCCCAGGCCGGGGGTGGGGTGTGCGGTCCGTCGGGGCCGTCGAAGCGGATGACGGCGTGGAAGTGGACCGCGCCGCGCTTCTGGTACTCGGCGACCTTGCCGAAGGAGACGCGGGACTGTTCGCGGGCGGCCTTCTGGGTGAGGCAGGCGCGGGCGGCGATCTCGCGGCGGAGGTAGATCGTGAAGTACCGCCAGAGTTCGGAGGCGTGGTTGTTCCAGAGGACCGCGCCCGCGTAGTCGTACGTGTCCGGGTCGAGCGGTGTGCCGAGTTCGGGCGCGTCCTCCTGGTGCTGCTGCCCGCAGCGGCACGGCCGGGTGCCGGGGCGGTTGTGGACGGGTCCGAAGGACGGGGCGGTGAGGGTGGCGAAGACCCGGGGGTGATCCCGGATGGTCTCCGGGGTGCCCTTGTCGGGGTTGCCGACGAGTCCGGCGCGGATCAGGTGGTAGGTGTCTCCGGCGTAGGTCCAGGCGCAGGAGGGGCAGCGGGAGGCGCGGCGGTTGCCGCAAGCGACGCGCAGGACGCCACCCGGCTCGGCGTCGGTGCTGTAGGCGTGGAGCACGGTCTTGGTGGCGGGGTCGAGGAGTTTGGCGGCGCCGGTGAGGCGGATGGGGGCGGTGCAGCCGCCGGTGCGGCGGAGTTGTTCGGTGAGGCGGTCGAAGCCGGGGGACCCGGCCAGCCGGAGCAGATCGCTCAGGGTGGCCGAGTCCAGGCCCGCCTGGAGGGCGGTGTCGGTCACGCGGTCACTTCCCCGCGCGGGTGAGGACGGCGCGGAAGGTGCGGCCGAGGCCCCGGCAGGTGGGGCAGTGGACGGGGATGGTCCCCCGGGTGCCGTCGGCGGCGGGGAGGCCGGTGGTGATGGTGGCGGTAGCGAAGCCGTCGCAGTCGCGGCAGACGCGTGCGGCCAGGGTGGGCTGGGGCATCATGAGCTGTCCCTTTCGGGTCCGTTGGGTCTGGGAGGGTGTTCAGGCGCCCGGGGCGGCGGAAGTTTGGCGACCGAGGCCGCTCCGGGGGCCGCTCAGTGTGTGTTGCGCCTGCCGTGGCCCTTGGCCGCGTACATCGAGGCGTCGGCCGTCGAGAGCGCGTCGGTGAGGGTCGGCACCGGCAGCTGGTCGCGGTGGCAGTGACCGACCGAGGCCGAGACCCCCAGGACCTGGCCGTGGTGCGTGACCGGCTCGTCGAGAGCGGTCCGCAGGGTGAAGAGGCCGGCGGTGTGGGCGGGGTCGGTGACGATGGCGGCGAACTCGTCTCCGCCGAGGCGGGCGGCGATGCCGTGGCGTCCGCACCACTCGGCAAGCCGATCAGCGGTGGCGGTGAGGACCGCGTCCCCGGCGGCGTGGCCGTGGGCGTCGTTGATGGCCTTGAAGTCGTCCAGGTCGACCAGGAGGACGAGGGCGCCGGGGTGCTTGGCCAGCAGGTGTTCGGCGCGGGTGTGGAGTCCGGTCAGGGGGTCGCGGCGGGCGGTGGCGAGACGGCGCCAGAGCAGTCCGCCATGCAGGGCCCACCGGAGGGCCGGTAAGCCAGCGGCCGCGATCGTCTGCGCGTCCATGGCCGCTACCGGCCCTTCTGCATGTCGCGGACGACGAGGCGCAGGACGACGGCGATCAGCGCGACGGAGACGCCGGTGATGGCGACGGCGAGGAGCATGGAGACGAGGACGGCGCCGACGACCAGGACGACGGCGCCACCACCGGCGGCGAGGGCGAGGGTGCTGCCGGGGGTGAGCTGGACCGTGGTCCGGGACGGGGCGACGACCGCCGGGGCGGCGGTCTGGGTCGGCTCGATGTCGGCCGTGGGGGTGGGCTGGATGAGCGGGGTGACGATGCCGGTCGGGAGCGGGTTGACCGGGATGCGGGGCTGGAGCATGGCGGTTCTCCCTACTTGTTGATCGTGGTGTCGATGACGGGGGCGAGGAGGCTGTCGGCGAGGAGGTAGCCGCCGAGGAGGATCACGGCGACGAGCCACCAGGGCGGGCGGATGAGCTTGATGCCGAGGCCGCCGACGACGATCAGGGCGAGCCAGAGCGGGACGTCCATGACGCGGATCTCCTCTGTGGTCAGCGAGCGGTGCAGCGGTGGGTGCGGGCGGCGAGTTCGGCGGCGGCGCGGGTGTTGTAGTCGGCGGAGAAGTCGCAGCGCGGGGCAGTGCACACGGCGGTGTGCTTGGTACGGCCCCGGCCGTCGTGGTGGGTGCCGACCTGCACCGGGCCGATGCGGATTACGTGGTGGAAGCGGTTCGGACGCACGGGTCTTGCCTCCTGTCTGGTCAGGCGAGTTGGAGGGCGATGGAGTCGGCCAGGGATGCCGGGATGCCGAGGCGGGCGCGGAGGGTGGCCGCGTCGATTGGGACACCGGTCTGGGCGCGGTGGGCGTCCGCGATCTTCCGCGCGTGGTCGAGCAGCGCGGGCGGCACCGAAGCCGGGGATGCGGGTTCCTGCGCGGTTTCGGGCGCCGACGGCGTTTCCTCCGAAGCAGGTTCGGCCGGCGGCAGCGCGGGGGACGGTTCAGGGACGCGTTCCACGACCAGGTCCGGTACGGCGGGTTCGCGGTCAGCCTCGGCTGCGGGCTCCGGGACCGGCTGGGGTTCCGGGGCATGGGCGTGGGCGAGGAGGGTGCCGCCGAGGAAAGCCAGGGCGGGCCATCCGGCGACGAGGATGCGCAGCCAGTCCGGGACATCGTTCACGTCGAGGAGTCCGGCGGTGGCGACGTTGGCGCCGAGGGATGCGATGAGGGCGATGGCGAACCAGAGCCAGGCGTCGCGGTTGCCGCCGTCTTTGCGCATCCGGCGCCAGGCAGCGACGAGCAGCAGGTCGACGCTGACGGGGTAGGCCCACGCCTTCCATCCGTCCTGACCGGCAGCGGCCGCCAGGTCGTGCAGGTGGGCGAAGGACAAGGCACCGGCGATGACGGCCTGGATGAGTACGGCGTCGAGGCGGAGGGTTCGGAGCACGGTTCACCTCCTTTCGGGCATGGGGAGGTAGGGACCTGGCGTGAGACGGTCACGCCGACCGAGGGGGCGGAGAGCTATGCGGTGGCCGGACTCGGGTTCACCAGCGGGACCGATGCCGGAGCGGCACCGGCCGGGATGGCAGGGCGGTAGGCCGCGAGGCCGGGCAGGTCCGGGGTGAGGTGGGCGTGCGCGGTGCAGATCGCGGCCGCTTCGGCGGCGGTGAGCTCGGGGGTACGGATGCGGGACCAGCCGCCGGAGGTGTCACCGGCCACCGCGATACCGGGCCGGTCCGGCGGGAGCGCCAGCACGGTGGCCACGGCGTCCGGGGCGATGTCGCCGACGCCCATCTCGGCGGTCTGCTTGTCGTTGACGCGGTGCACGGTCCGGCCGGTGAGCTGGGCGCGCAGGGCGGTGGCGCCCTTGCCGAGGTCAGAGCCGAAGCGCTGCCCGCACACCTCCAGGTAGATGCCGGCGGCCCGGGCCAACTGTCCGAGTCGGATGAGCTGGGTGACCATCCGGTCCCGGCGTTCCTCATCCTTCTTCGTCGCGACGAGGAACAGCTCCGCCACCTCGTCGACGAGCACCACGACCGGCACCGGCCGCAGGTACTCGGGCAGGGCCCAGATGTCGGCGACGCCGTGGTCGGCGAGGAGGTCGAAGCGCTCTTCCATCTCCCCGACGAGACCGTCGAGGAGGCCGTCGGCTTCCTCTGGGGTGATCGCGAGGGCCGAGAGGCGGGGCGCGTACCCGCGATGCTCGACACCACGCTTGCAGTCGATCCCGACCAGGGCGACCGGCAGCCGGGCGAGCCCGGCGACCAGGTTGCGCTGATACATGGACTTGCCGGACTGGTTCGCGCCGAGCGTTAGCGCGTGCGGGACCTTCAAGTAGTCCCGTACGAAAGCGGTCCCGTCCTCCCGCAGCGCGACCGGCACCACCATCGGCCCGGACAGCTGCTGGCGGGGCATCCGAACCTTCTTGAGGACGTCGTAGCCGGTCATCCGCAGCTCCACGAACCCCGGCTTCGTCTCAACGACATTCACGGAGTGGACGCCCCAGGCGTGTCGCAGGCGTTCGGAGGCCGCGGCCACGTCGGCGGGCTCCAGACCGGCCGGAAGACGGAGCGTGACCCGCAAGCCGGTCGACGTGCCCCGCACCCGGCGAACCATCGGCGGAACGGGCTGGACGTCGGGGCGGCGGGCGATGTTACGGACCATGAACGCCCGCAGGCGGGACGGCTGCACCGTCAGCCCGCACACGTCCATCGTCGTGCGGTAGTTCACCGCGAACCGCACTGTCGTCACCGGCAGACCCGCCAGCGACCAGAACACCCGAGGCGCACGCACCTTCGCGTATCCGAGACCGCCAGCGGTTCCGACGAGCGGGAGGCCGACCTCCCATAAGGTCGAAACGTCGGTCATGGTCAGACACCCATCGGGGTGACCGCGACGGCGCGGAACGAGATGCCGTGACGCGTCTGGCCGTTGAACGTGTTCTCCCAGTCCCGCGCCTTGAGCCCGATGACCGACACCGGCATGCCCGGCGCGAGCCCGTCGGGGAGACCGGTCTCCGGCACGGTCACCTGGTAGAGGTTGCCCTCCCCCTCGTCCGAGATCAGCAGCCCCACCGTGGACAGCCCGGCACCGGTCTCCCGGTCCACGGCACGCTCACCGGTCTGCTTGCTGACAAGCTTCGGCGCGGGGGCCGTGGCCACGAACACCACGGCGGTCGACGTGTCGATCTTGAAGGACGGCATGAGCACTCCCTACGTTGTTGGGCAGCCCGAATGGGAACTGCCAACTCGCTGTCCTAGGACTGCGAGCGACTGAGTAGATAGTGGCCCGTAGTCCTAGGACTGTCAACAGTCCTAGGACTGTGTGAGACTTGCTCTTGTCGAGAGGGGTACGAGATGGCGCCCAAGTGGCGGGAGCTGGCCGACAGATTGGCCGAGCGGATCAGGAGCGGCGAGTACGAGCCCGGGAAGCAGTTGCCGCAGATCAGGCAGTTGGTGGAAGAGGGCGAGGGCTCCAAGGCCACCGTTCACGCGGCGTACAAGGCTCTCGAAGCGGAAGGCCTGGTCACCTCGACCCGTGGACACGGAACCGTGGTCCGCCAGCAAGTCCCGCTCAAGCGGCTCGGCACCGCGCGGTACGACAAGGCCAAGTGGCGAGACGGCGACGAAGTCGCCTTCATCGCGGACCGAGTTGCCTCAGGCCGCGCGTACCGCCGCAATGAACAGACGCAGAGCGTCAGCCTGGTCGACGCCCCTCCCGCAGTGGCAGCCGCCCATGGGCTGGACGTAGGGGCCCCGGTCTATGCCCGAGCCCGCCTCGTGAAGGAGGGCGACCAGCCGACGCACACCCTGACCAGCTACTACCGGCCCGAACACGTCGAGGGGACGCGTCTCGTCGACCCCACGCCCGGCCCGGCCGGCAAGGGTGGCGGTTTCCGTGTTCTGTACGACGCCGGGTACGAGATCGACCACATGAAGGAATCGCTCTTCGCCCGCACCCCGACGGCGGACGAGGTGAAACTCCTCCAGCTCCCGCCGGGTGAACCCGTGGTCGAGCTGCACCGGACGACGTACACGGCTGACGGCACCGTGGTCGAGTTCGCCGTCGGCATCCATGCCGCTTCCCGCTTCGCGTGGGAGTACGACTTCAAGGTTCCGGACTCGGCAAAGGACAGGAACGACCAGCAGTGATCTCAACCCAGGACTGGGCCGACGCGCAGCGTCTGTGGGACTACCACCAGATGGGCCACACGCCCCGAGCCTGCTCGGTGGCGATCGGACTCGGCAGCCACGACCTGGGAGTGGCCGATGTAGCAGTCGATCTGTACAAGCGCGGCATGGCCCCGCTTCTCGTGTTCACCGGGGCGACCAGCCCGACCACACGCGAACGCATGCCCCGCGGCGAAGCCGTGCACTACAAGGAGCGAGCGATCGAGCTGGGTGTGCCCGCCTCAGCCGTGATGGTGGAGCCGCGGGCCCGGAACACGGGCGAGAACATCCGCTTCTCCCAGGACCTCCTGACCGACGCCGGGATTGCCGTTACCTCCATCCTGCTGATCAGCAAGCCGTATGAGGAACGAAGGTCGTACGCCACGGCACGGAAGCTCTGGCCGGACGTCGAGGTCGTCAGCGCTTCAAGTCCGATGACCCTCCGGGAGTACGTCGACTCCATCGGAGACGCCCGCTTGGTCATCGACATGCTCGTGGGCGCCCTCCAGCGATTGCTGGTCTACCCGGCACAGGGCTTCATGATCAGTCAGCAGGTCCCAGACGACGTGCTCGACGCGTACGATCGCCTCTCCACGGCCGGGTACACAAGCCGCCTGCTGCGGGACAGCGAGGGCAACACTCTCAGGCCCTACACCTAGGAACTGACCGGCGATCATCGGCAGAAGCTACCGTCGGCGAATGCTTCTGAACCGGGCTTTCAACTTGGCCTGGCGGGTGCTGAACCGATCCATCAGCCTGATCGCCATGTCGTGGCGGAGCTCGCTGGCCCAGTCGTAGGCAGTTTCGCCGTTGACCGCGAGATGCGGATCAGCACCGTACGCCAGGAGGACCGCGGTCAGTGCACTGTCTATCGGCTCCCCCGACTGGTTGGCGACGTCGACTTCTGTGTCGATGGCATGCATCAGCAGATTCATCCGGCAGCAGACCTCGTCAGCGTCGGCCCCCTCGTCGAGGACGCGCGTGAGCGTGGCGTGCTCGCTCAACTCCACCGCTTGGTGAGCGGGCGTCCAGGGGTTCTCGCGCTTCAGGGCATCCGCCATGGTCATTGAGGCATTCACCAGGGCATCCTGCCCGATGGAACGCGACCTTGATCGGCCGGACAGGTCCTAGCGGGCACAGTCGAGGTAGGTGTTACAGATTTCTCTACCTCATCAAGGCACCCGCCGCGCACGGCGCGGCGCGCGCGGCCCGTCGCCCGGGCCTGCGCTCCTGTCTCCGCCCCACTCCAGCCCGGCCGCCGGCCGCACGCTTGTCAGCTCGGGTTGATGGGTGGTGAACCCCTCTGTGGCTGGGGCGGTCGGCTCCACGGCTTTAGGCAGCCACTTTGGGGCGAGCCTCTAAGATCATGGCCCCAACGTCGTGCTTTACCGGGCAGGTCCACAGACTGCCCGACGCGCCGGAAGCTTACGGGGCCATGATCACTCGCCCCAAAGCAGCTCCAGCCCAAAGCCGCTCCACCGGCCTGTTATGCGTCTGCCAGGCGATCTAGCACACTGCGATACTCATTTACGAACCGGTCCACTGCAGGCTCAAGATCGAAGAAGGCAGCCTCGTCTACACCATCTGCCAGGGAGAGGCCGAGCTGCTGTCGGATCCCGCGGATGTAATCTGCGGAGAGCTCTCTGCCATCGCCACCGTAGGCCACCTTAGCCACACGTCCCTCACTAGACTCGGGGGGAGTTACCCGGACCCAGCTTCTGTCGGGAGAACTGATGTCGCATCCGAGCGCCTTCAGAGACTTCAAAAAATCCCCCGTCTTCATCGGCCTGTAACCCGCTCTACTGTCGCGGATTCGCGGCCTAAACCACCTAGCCACCTCGTCTACCACGGAATCCGGGTCTACCTTCGGGAAGCGCGTCGCTTGCTTATGATTCGCAACGTCGGTAGCGAGCAAGTAGAGATCGTCTTCCGTTGCCTCCCCCAGAGATGCGCGATTCTTTTCCAAGAGCACCAGTGTAGAGACAAGAGCGGTGCGCTTATTTCCATTATCAAAGGAATGACTGCAGGCAAGACCAAAAAACAAGGTCGCAGCCACGCCTTCAAGTTTTCGATACTTCAAGAAGTCCCCGTACCCGGCAACCTGGCGAGCCACCGCAGACTGCAGCTTCTCAGGGTAGAGGGGGAGATCGTTGCCGAATTCCCGGGACCCGATCTTCATTTCGAACATCGACTTGCGAACCCTGATCACTTCATCGAGCGTCAGTGGAATTACACCCTTAGTCATAGACCAACTCCGAAGGCGTAGGTTTACAGGTACCGGATATCCGCACAGTCGCTCTGACCTGTGCAGGCTTGCGAACCTTTCTATGCCTCGCGAGTGTAAGAGGTCGGCCCGTCGATGATGGAGAAAATCTCGGTAGCGACCCAAAGAGTCATACCGCCTCGCCCCACCGTTCCGACTTGATCGAGCCACTGATATTTTTCAGAGGCTCGTTCCAGCAGGTTTCGTGCGCCCTGAGCCGTTACTCCAAGATCCCTTTGCACTCGCCGTACATGCAGGAATGGGTTGCTGAACATCATGGGGATCAAGGCGGCGACTCGAGATCGGTCCATCTGGCTGTCCCGGTAGTACTGCTCGCGAAGCTTTACTAGGCCACTTGCGCGTGCTACAGCATCTTCTGACTGGCGACGAACCGCCACAAGGAAGAATTGCAGCCACTGCTGAATCTCCCCCTCCTCGCGGACTGCCTGCAGCCTCTCGTAATACTCTCTTCTGTGAGTTTCGAGATATCCCGACAAATAAAGGAGTGGGGCGTGGAGTCGCCCCTCCTGGAGCAAAAGCAGGCCTACCAGAAGCCTGCCAATTCGACCATTGCCATCCAGGAATGGGTGAATTGTTTCAAACTGATAGTGCATGAGCCCACACTTCACTAGCGTGGGAACTCGATTGGCGTTGTTGACGTAGTCCTCCCAGTCGCCCAACAAATCTGGCAGTTTTTCAGGCAAGGGAGGGACAAACCGCGCTGTATCTGGAGTGTCATCTGCTGCGCCGACCCAAACTGGCGTAGATCTGAACTCCCCAGGCATTCGCTCCTCACCGCGAACACCTCTCATTAGAGTGTCATGGATGGACTTTATCAACCTCTGGCTGATCGGAAGAGTCTTGACGAGCTCAAGGCCCTTATAGGTGGCGGCTAGGTAGCGCTCTACCTCCGCTACGTCGTCACTCTTCTTTTCCTCGACCGATTCCTCCGCCTGCAGAACCTCTGAAAGGGATGCTTTAGTTCCCTCAATTCGCGAGCTAGCCAGCGCCTCAGTCGTAATGAAAGGCCCCAGAAGCACCTGCGGGTCAGTAATTAGCTGAGCCAATCCATTCAGCAGACCCAGAGCGCTATCCGCTTCGGACAATGCAAGTACAGTGCTGGCGTCGAGATCGATTTTCCGAGGGATGACTGATGGCTGGTAGTAAGTGAATGCCCACTTATCGCCCGGGCGCTTAGCTACCTGACCGAAGGGTGTCTGCTTGAATCGCTCGGCTTCCATGGTGCGTAACATACAACAGAACGCATGTTTTCGTTGGCGCGTTTGCGTCAGTTGCCAGCCTCGTTGCTGCGATGGTGCCCCACAGCAACAGAACCGCCCCCACTGTGGCTGCACAGCAGGGCAGACCCCAGCTGTGTTGCAGCGCCCCTGGCTCGTGGCAACGCACTGCAGTCTTTGTTTGCCTCGTCGTGCTGAAGCTGCCAGCTTCGTTGCTGCGATGGTGCCCCACAGCAACAGAACCGCCCCCGCTGTGGCTGCACAGCAGGGCAGACCCCAGCTGTGTTGCAGCGCCCCTGGCTCGTGGCAACGCACTGCAGTCTTTGTTTGCCTCGTCGTGCTGAAGCTGCCAGCTTCGTTGCTGCGATGGTGCCCCACAGCAACAGAACCGCCCCCGCTGTGGCTGCACAGCAGGGCAGACCCCAGCTGTGTTGCAGCGCCCCTGGCTCGTGGCAACGCACTGCAGTCTTTGTTTGCCTCGTCGTGCTGAAGCTGCCAGCTTCGTTGCTGCGATGGTGCCCCACAGCAACAGAACCGCCCCCGCTGTGGCTGCACAGCAGGGCAGACCCCAGCTGTGTTGCAGCGCCCCTGGCTCGTGGCAACGCACTGCAGTCTTTGTTTGCCTCGTCGTGCTGAAGCTGCCAGCTTCGTTGCTGCGATGGTGCCCCACAGCAAGCAGCAGTTCCGTTCGAGCGCCGCCGGCGCTGGCAGGGCACTCTTGGCCATCGGCGGAGTCTGGCCGTCGGTTGGGTCCCGGGCTTGCACCGGGCCGCCCCTGGACAGAGCCAGGGATGCAGCTGCACTAGAGAGCGGGACATCTCGGAAGCCGACCGCGCGCACGTGGACGCTACCCCGGGGCACTGACAGACAACGGCGGAGACCGTGCCCCATCCGTGCCAGATCAGGCGGGGAACCACAGGGAACGAGGGGCGCTCTCGGGCCCTGGAGCATCGATCAGCTCTCGCAGCGTTCGTGCAGGTCAGGCGGTGGCTCACACTCCCTCTCTTGTAAAGCGGGGGTCGTCGGTTCGAACCCGACAGGGGGCTCCAGGTGGGACACGCGAAGACCCCCAGCCGATCTTGGTTGGGGGTCTTCGACATCTACGGGTGACATCAACGGGGGCGGTCGGGCGAGGGTGGCTACGAGCGCAGGGCGCCCACGGGCGCGTGGATGTGGGCTGGGCCTCGGGGTGGGCGGGGGCCTGCGCACCACCAGGACAGTTGCTCTTCTGGGTTCTCCCTTGGGTGCATGCCCAGGCCGTGTTCGGGGCACAGGGGCCATGCCTGCCACTGGAGTTCCATGACCGTCTCCTGCGCGGCGTCGGCGACGCTTGCCAGTGCGGAGGCGAGGGTGTCCTGTGACGTCGGGTCCAAATAGTTGCCCTGCCACTCGCCGTTGGCCATGGCGACGTAGACGTTCTCCGGCTCGTCCGCGTCGTAGGACGGGAGGGCCAGCAGTTGCAGGGGTTCCAGCTGGGGGAGCGTCACCGCCAGGTCCCGGTTCAGGAGGGCGAGAGCCTGGTCCCACGCCGGGTACTCGCCCGGCGAGACGCGGCGAGGCTCCGGGGGGTCGGAAAGGGCGCACATGAGTGCCATTCTCCGCCAGGCCCGGGGCAGCCGCCGTCGCGCGGTCCTGGCGTCTAGCCTGTCGGATAAGGGTTCGTCCGTGGGGGAGGGTGGCCCTACGCTGAGGCGCAGCGGGAGTGCGCGCGTTCCCGTAGGTTGCGGTGCCGTGGCAGAGCGGCCCATTGCAAGCGACGTGGGCGAGGTCCCTCCCACGGCGACTGACGGAGACGGGGCGGGCCTGCTCCCATCTGTCCACGGGTTCGAATCCCGTCGGTACCGCAACCGATTTGCGCCCCCGCGTGTGATTCGACAGCGTCTCGTCCCAGGAACCATCGGAAGGGACATCGATCGTGACGCACGCCGACCCGCTCACCGAGACCCTGGCGAACGCTCGTGTCATCCTCTTCGACTTCGACGGCCCCTTGTGCGACGTGTTCGCGGGACTGCCGGCGTCCGAGGTGGCGGACGAGTTGACCGCGCTGCTCTCCGCGCAGGACGCGGCGGCCGGTACGAAGGCCGCCGGGACGGACGACCCCCTCGACGTCCTGCGCATCGCGCACGAGGCCGACACCGAGCTCGGCCAGAAGGTCGAGCGGGCGCTGACGGCGGCCGAGGTCCGGGCCGTCGCGGTGGCCGGCGAGCCGCCCCACGGGGCGGTGGCGTCCCTTCGGGCCGCCCGGGCGGCGGGCCGGGGCGTGGCCGTGGTGAGCAACAACTCCGCCGAGTCCGTGCGCGCCTTCCTGGAGCTGCACGGCCTGGAGGAGTACGTCACGCAGATCGTGGGCCGCCCCGCCGAGCAGCCGCACCTGATGAAGCCGAACCCGTTCCCGCTCATCACGGCGGCGGAGCGGATGCACATCGACATCACGAGCTGCACCCTGATCGGCGACTCGCTCGCGGACGTCCAGGCGGCCCGTGCGGCAGGCGCCACGGTGATCGGCTACGCCAACGAGCCCCACAAGGCTGCCCTGTTCGCCGAGGCGCGGGCCGACGCGGTCACGGCCGATCTGCAGTCCGTCGCGGAGGCACTCGGGGCCGCCCCGGAGCGGCTGCCCCGCCCGTAGCAGCCCCGCTGTCCCCACCCGTCGTCACTCTCCGCACTCGTACGGTCGCCTGCCGCTAGGATCGGGCGGGCGCTGCCGCGCTCACGCGGTGGGCCGAGAGAAGGGCTTTCCGCATGGCCATCATCGTCACCTTCGACCTTCCCGGCGCCGGACAGGAGCTGTACGACGCGGTCATCGCGCGCGTGACCGACGGGCGGGGCTTCGCGCGGTTCGCGGACGTGGGGGACCCCGGTCTCGTCTCTCATGCGGCCGGGCCGGTCGACGGCGGGTTCCGGGTGACCGAGGTCTGGGAGAGCGCGGAGGCGCTCGAAGCGCACGCGAAGACCTTCGGCCCGATCCTGGCCGACCTCGGCCACGCCGACCTTCAGCCCACGATCATTCCGGCCCACAACGTCGTCGTGCGCTGACACCCGCCGTAGTCCCGCGCCCCCTCGGCGTTCAGCCGGACGCAGCAGTTGGGCGTGCACATGGCGGGTGGCGGGTCGAGGGTGGGGGGCATGGGCATACGACCTTGGGTGGTCGTCGAGCCACCTGACCGGCACGGGCTGCGTCGGATCACGATTCTCGGTGAGACGGTGGGCAGCGCCTGGTCCCTCCGCGAGTTGCGCAAGGTGCTCCGCGGCCTCGGGTACCCCGACGACATGGACCTCGACGACCACGCCTGCGTGCACTGGCGGGGCGGCGACAGCGGTGTCTGGCCCGACGAGCGGGGCCGCCGGCGGCGTCTGGTCATCGGGTTCATGCTCGCCGGGCTGCTCGCCTCCGTGGGGCTGCACCTGGTCATCGGCTGGGCCGACGCCCTGGACGCGCTGACGTTCGCGCAGCGGCTCGTCGGGATGCTGTTCCTGCTGGCGGGTCTGGTGCAGGCGGCCGCGCTGCCCGCGGTCGTCGACCACTGGGGCCGGGGGCAGGTCCGGTTCTCCGGAGCGCTGGTCCTGCTCGGCGTGCTCATGGCGCTGGCCACCTCGACCCTGCTGCTCTTCCTGTGGCTGCAGGAGCACGAGATCATCGCCGTGGCGCTGCTCTACCTCGCCTTGTGGCTGTGGTCGCTGTGGGCGCTGCATCTGCTGATCAGGGAGAAGGTGTGGAGGGGGATTCCGCACCCCCGGAAGTTCGCGGCGGGGGTGACCGTCACGGCGGTCCTGACGGCGGTCAGTCTCGGGTACTCGATCCTCTACCAGCCGATCGCCGCGCCCTTGCACTTCGTCATGCGGGCGGAGTTCGGGACGCCGCAGACGGACGCCGGTTCGCCGTACATCCACGTCCCCCTCAAGCTCTACGCGAGGAACGCCGGTGGGATTCCGGTGTACATCGTCGTCGACGACTACACGGTCTTCGGGGTCCGGTCGGCGTTCGCCAAGTCGGGTGCCGGGGTGAAGGAATGGAAGGGCGACGAGGACGGCGGCTGGTGGTTGCCCGACGCGCAGGCCTTCGTGAGCGGGACCGAAAGCGAGATCGTCGCGTCCGGGCAGTTCCAGGGCCCCGGATCGACGCTGGACGCCGGGGAGGAGTACAAGATGGAGCGGATCGTGACTCTCCCCAAGGACACGGCGTACGAGACGCTGAACGCCCTTCTCCGGTTCACCTTCCTGAGGCAGGACCGGGGGAAGCTGGCCGACGAGTTCTATTACGAGAAGCTCTCCTGGATGGAGTCGGAAGGCAGGTACTACTGCCCGCCCGACAAGTGCGGTGAGCACGTCGTCTACCACGGTCGGGTGCGCTACAACACGAGCCTGATCAACCTGACGCGCAAGCCGCGTTACGTGGCGACGTTCTGGTCTCCGGAGGAGGAGCCCAACGTCTTCATCTCCTCGTTCAACTTCAAGAAGCACAAGAAGACCGAGTCGATCTACGACATCTACGAGGCGCTGGACGAGAACGAGGTGGACAGGGAGGCCGACCGGTACGGCCTCGGCTCGGTCTCCGTCAACGCGGAGGTCTCCGTCAAGGGGTTGCTGAAGCAGGCGCAGTCCTGAGCCGAGTCCCAGGGCCTCCGGGTTCTCGGGTTCCCGCGTTCCGGATCGCGGGGCTCCTGGACAATTGTGCGTTGCTGGGGGTGTACGTCTGTGGGAGGGGTGGGGCTGATGAGTCGGCGTTCCGGTGGGCTGATCGGTGTGTGGGCCGAGCAGCAGCGGGTGGCGCAGCGGCAGCGTGAGGGGCAGCACCAGGCCGTGCTGCGGCAGCAGCGGGACGCGGAGCGGGTGCAGCGGGCGTACGAGCGCGATGTGGCCCGGATGCAGCGGGAGCAGAAGGCCGCCTACCGGCAGCGGCGGGAGGCCGATGCCGCGCGGCGGACCCAGGAGCTGGACGAGCGGGTCGCGGTCCTGGAGGGGCTGTTGGCGGCCGGGTGCCGGGGCGCCGTCTTCGACGTCGGGTCCCTGCGGCAGGCGGAGGACATCGAGCCGTTCTCGCCGGGCCCCCTGGGGGAGCCCGTACCCATGCCCGATCAGCGGTTCTACCAGCCCGAGAACGCCTGGACCGCCGCCGGGCGCGCGCAGGCCGAGCAGGACGCCCGGGCCCGGTTCGAGCGGGACTGGTACGCCGCCCAGGCCGCCGAGGCCCGCCGCGTCGAGCAGCTGGGCGCCTACCGGAGGGCGTACGACGAGTGGGCGGCCGCCCGGCGCGCGGAGATACGCGCGCACAACCAGGGGCTCGCCGGGACCGAGGCCGCCCTGCGTGACGGTGCCGCCGAGACCGTCGTCGAGTTCTTCTCCGCCGTGCTCTTCGCCTCCACCGCGTGGCCCGAGGGCTTCCCCCGCGAGGTGTCCGCCGCGTACGAGCGGAGCGGCCGCCGGCTCGTGCTCGACTGGGACCTGCCCGGGTACGACGTCGTGCCCGGCGCCAAGGGCGTGAAGTACCTCCCGGGCACCGACCAGGAGAAGGAGGTTCCCCGGCCCGTCACCCAGCGCCGCGCCCTCTACCGGGACGTGCTCGCCCAGAGCGTCCTGCTCGCCCTGCACGAGCTGTTCGCCGCCGATCGCTTCGGCACCCTGGAGGGCGTCACCCTCAACGGGTACGTCGGCGGTGTCGATCCCGCCACCGGGCTCGCCGGGCGCGTCTGCGTCGCCTCGGTCGCCGTGGACCGGGCCGTCTTCGACCGGCTGAACCTCGAGTTCGTCGGCGCCGTGGAGTGCCTCACCGGCGCGCTCGCCGGGCGGCTCTCCGCCAAGCCCGACGAGCGGGTCGCCGTCGCGCCGCTGCGGACCCCCGAGCAGGTCGGCGTCGAGGTCGTCGTGCAGGGGGACGGGGAGGAGCCCGACCTGCTCGCCATGGACCCGGTCGCGTTCGAGGGGCTCGTCGCCCAGCTCTTCCGCGCCCGGGGACTCCAGGCCGTCACCACCCAGCGGTCCAACGACGGTGGCGTGGACGTCGAGGCGCTCGACCCCGATCCCATCAGCGGCGGGTCGATCCTCGTCCAGGTGAAGCGGTACCGGAACACCGTGCCGCCCTCCGCCGTACGCGACCTCTTCGGGACCGTGCAGGGCGCCGGCGCCAACAAGGGCGTCCTCGTCACCACGTCGGGGTTCGGGCCCGGCTCGTACACCTTCGCCAACGGCAAGCCGCTGACCCTCATCTCCGGCACCGAGCTCGTCGACCTGCTCCATCAGCACGGACTGCGCGGCCGGCTGGGGCCCGGAACGGCACCCGCGCCCACGCCCGCCGCCGCTTCCGCCGCGCCCACCTCCGAGGCCGACGACGAGTTCAACCTGCTCGGGATGGACTGGGCCGGGTCCGCCGCGCTCGACGTCTGCGCGCTCGTCTGCGCCGGGCAGCGGGTCCTCGGTGACGAGTGGTTCGTCTTCTTCAACAACCCGGCCACGCCCGACGGTTCCGTGGCCATGGTCGCCGCGCCGCCCGGCGACCGGGCGGCCGTCCGCGTCGGCTTCGACGCGCTGCCGGCGTCCGCCGACCGGCTCGTGCTCGTCGCCGCCGTCGACCCCGAGGTGAACCCGGACGCCGACCTCGGCGGGTTCACGGACGCGGGCATCCGGCTGCGCGACGACTCCGGCACGGAGCTCGACCGGCTGGTGGTCTCCGACGGGCGGCCCGGCGAGACCGCGCTCGTCCTCGGGTCGTTCCGGCGGCGGGCCGGCGGCGACTGGGACTTCGTCCTCGGGGGGAAGGGGTATCGCGGCGGGCTTGAGGAGCTGGTGGGGGACTTCGGTATCGAGGTGGAGTGAGCCGGGGCCCCTCGGGGGCCTTGGGGGAGGTCGCCCTCGGGGAGGTCGCCCTCGCCCGAAGGGCGCCCGCCGGCCGGCGCCGCGGCCCCCAGCGGCCCCCGCCAGCCGGCGCCGCGGCCCCCAGCGGCCCCCAGCCCCAGCGGCCCCCCGGCCCTCAGCGGCCGCTCAGTCGGTTCGCCAGGATCGCCACCCTGTCCGTCGTCGCCGCGTGGCCCGCCGCCTCGCGGCGGTCCGCGCCCCGGAAGGCCGCGTACATCGTCTGCACCCCCAGCCAGCGCAGCGGCTCCGGTTCCCACTTGCGGACCTTGTGGTTCACCCACGGGAGGGCGGTGAGGTCGGTCGGGCCCGACTGGCCCGAGTCCTGCTGGATGAGGTCGCGCAGGGTGCGGGCCGCGAGGTTCGCCGTGGCGACGCCCGAGCCGACGTAACCGCCCGCCCAGCCCAGGCCCGTGGAGCGGTCGAGGGTGACCGTGGCGCACCAGTCGCGGGGGACGCCGAGGACACCGGACCAGGCGTGGTCCACCCGTACCCCCGCCAGCTGGGGGAAGAAGCGGACCAGGATGTCGCGGAGCGCCTCGATCGTCTGGGGTTGCGTGCGGCCGTCGTTGTCCGTCTTCGAGCCGAAGCGGTACGGGACTCCCCGGCCGCCCAGCGCGATGCGGCCGTCGGCGGTGCGCTGGGCGTACATGTAGGCGTGCGCCATGTCGCCGAGGGTCTCGCGGCCCTCCCAGCCGATCGACTCCCACTGGGCGTCGCTGAGCGGCTCGGTGGCGATCATCGAGGAGTTCATGGGGAGCCAGGTGCGGCGCTGACCTGCGAGGGAGGCGGTGAAGCCCTCGGTGCAGCGCAGGATGTACGGGGCGCGGACCGTGCCGTACGGGGTGACGGCGTGCTTGGGCTTGATCTCGGTGACCGGGGTCGACTCGTGGATGGTGACGCCGAGCGCCTCGACGGCCGCCGCGAGGCCCTTCACCAGCTTCACCGGGTGCAGGCGGGCGCCGTGCGGGGTCCAGGAGGAGCCGACGGCGCCGGTGACGCGGATGCGTTCGGCGGTCTCGCGGGCCCCGTACATCTCCCGGTCGGTCTCGCCGAAGGCGAGTTCGGCGGCGTGGAAGTCCTTGAGGCGGGCGAGCTGCGCGGGGGAGAGGGCGACTTCGAGGACGCCGCCGCGGTGCTGGTCGGCCTCGATCTTCTCGGCCTCGCAGACGTCGAGGACCTCGGTGACGGTGGCGTTCATGGCGTGCTGGAGGCGGACGGCGGCCTCGTGGCCGTGGAGCTTGGCGTAGCGGTCGCGGCCGGCGATGCCGTTGTAGAGCCAGCCGCCGTTGCGGCCGGAGGCCCCGTACCCGCAGAACTTCGCCTCCAGGACGGTGATGTTCAGGAAGGGGACGGCCTTCTTGAGGTAGTAGGCGGTCCACAGGCCGGTGTAGCCGCCGCCGACGATGCAGATGTCGGCGGTGGTGTCGCCGGGGAGCGGTTCGCGGGGGTCGGGTGCGCCGTCCTGCGCGTACCAGAACGAGATGCCGCCGTTGACCGTACTCATGTGTATCCCTCTTCCGGGTGCGTGGGCGGGAGGTTACCCGGGGCGTTGGTCCTGTGGATACGGGTCCTTCGGCGGCGATTCCCGGCCGGGGCCCGGCCTAGGTTCGAGGGTGCGCCGCACCGGTGCAGAAGGTGCGGATTCCGTAGCTCCGGAAGGACCCTCCCATGACCGTACGCAGGACTCGGCGCGTCGTCGCCGCGGCCGTCACGGCCGGTCTCATCGGCCTTGCGGCGGTGGGCTGTTCGGACTCCGGCGGGTCCACGGCGGCGGCGGTGACCGTGGCGCCGGCGGCGCCGGCGGAGCAGACGGCCGTGCTCGCGGGGCTCCCGGCGGCCGTGGACGGTACGAAGATCGTCGTCGGGGAGACGAAGGCGCCGCACACCGTCACGGTGTACGTCGACCCCCGGTGCGGCTACTGCGCGAAGTTCGAGGCGAGCGGCGGCACGGTCCTCGCGGAGCAGGCCGCGGCCGGCACGCTGAAGGTCGAGTACGTCGTCGCGTCCTTCCTCGACGCCAGGACCGGCGGTACGGCCTCGGCGCGGGCCGCGAACGCGCTGCGGGCGGCGGTCGACGCGGGGACGGGGAAGTTCGCGGCGTTCCAGGCGGCCCTCTTCGCCTCGCAGCCGGCGGGCGAGTCGAAGGACGGTTTCTCCGCCGACCACCTGCTGCGGATCGCGGACCAGGTGGAGGGGCTGCGGAGCGCCGCCTTCGACCGGGCGGTGCGGGAGGACACGTACCGGGGCTGGGTCGCCGACGCCGAGAAGGCCTTCGAGTCCTCGGGGGTGGGCGGCACTCCGACCGTCCTCGTCGACGGGGCCGCGCTGCCCGGCGGGCACGCGCTGTACGACGCGGCCGAATTCTCGAAGGCGCTGGGCGAAGCCGGCGTCTAGGGTCGTGGAGTGATCCACGTACCGGAACCACTCGTCGCGTCCCAGGTGAAGTACAACGGCGAGGCTGGCCGGGCGTTCGTCGCCGGACTGCCGGACCTCGCCGAGGAGTTCGTCGACCGGTGGGGACTGCGGGTCACCGGCCCGTCCATGTACGGGATGGCCTCCCTGGTCCTGCCCGTCGTGCGGAACTCCGACGGCACGCGCGCCGCGTTGAAGATGCAGATCCTCGACGACGAGACCGAGGGCGAGCCGATCGGACTGCGCGTCTGGGACGGCGACGGCGTCGTCCGCCTCCTGGACCACGACGCCGGTACGGGGACGATGCTGCTGGAGCGGCTCGACGAGGCCCGTCCGCTGAGTTCCGTCACCGACACGCGGGAGGCGATGCGGGTCGTCGCGGAGCTCCTCGCCCGGCTCGTCGCCGTCCCCGCGCCCGAGGGGCTGCGCGGACTCGGCGACATCGCGGCCGGGATGCTCGCGGACGTGCCGGGGGCGGCGGAACGCCTCGGCGCGGACGACGCGGGCGTGCTCCGGGACTGTGCGGCGGCGGTACGGGAGGTGGTGGACGAACCGGGCGACCGGCTCCTCCACTGGGACCTGCACCTGGACAACGTCCTGGCGGCCGACCGCGAACCATGGCTGGCGATCGACCCGAAGCCGCTCGCCGGCGACCCCGGCTTCGATCTGCTGCCCGCGCTGATGGACCGCTTCGACCCGGCCGACCCGGCGGACCTCCTGTGGCGCTTCGACCTGCTCGCGGAGGTGGTCGGCGACCGAGGACGGGCGGTGGCGTGGACGCTGGGACGGGTGCTGCAGAACGGCCTGTGGGACGTGGAGGACGGCGAGCCGCGCCTGGACGCGGAACAGGTGGCGGTGGCACGGGTGCTGCGGGCGGCGCGGGGGTAGGGGGCTGTTCCCGTCGCCGCCCGGCACGGGACTCCTGACCGGTCTCCGTCATGGCCCGGCACGGGGCCCGACGGGTCCTGCCGCCGCCCGGCATGCGAAACGTCCTGGCGGGACCCGGGCCGCCCGGGGCAGGCTTGCGCCATGATCCGTACAGCCACTCCCGCCGACGTGTCCGTCATGCACTCCCTCGTCCGTGACCTCGCCGAGTACGAGAAGGCCCTCGACGAGGTCCGTACGACCCCGGAGCAGCTCCACGAGGCCCTCTTCGGCGCGCACCCCGCCGCGTACGCGCACGTCGCCGAGGCGGAGGACGGCGAGGTCGTCGGCTTCGCGCTCTGGTTCCTCAACTTCTCGACCTGGCGCGGTGTCCACGGCATCTACCTGGAGGACCTGTACGTCCGCCCGGAGGCCCGCGGCGGCGGCCACGGCAAGGCGCTCCTCACCGAGCTGGCCCGGATCTGCGTCGAGCGCGGCTACGAGCGCCTGGAGTGGTCCGTCCTGAACTGGAACACCCCGTCGATCGACTTCTACAAGTCCCTCGGCGCCCGCCCGCAGGACGAGTGGACGGTCTACCGGCTGACGGACGGGGCGCTGGCGGAGCTGGGTGGGGCGGGGGTGTAGTAAAGAGGCATGGATACGGACATCGAGCAGCGGTTTCAGCGGATCACGGCGTTCATCGAGGCGCGGCTGACGCCGCTTTTCGACCCGGCGAACGGGAGTGACCACGGGTTCGGCATGGACGACACCTCTCGGGCGCTGCGCGCCACGCGCTACACCGTGCAGGCGGCGTCCGCCGTCAACGGGCTCGTCGAGAAGCGGGAGTCGGCGCCGGAGCTGCGGCAGATCGTGGACCAGGCGCTGGAGCACAACTGGGACGTGCTGCGTTCCGTCGCCCGGATGTGGGAGGACCACCCCGACTTCCTCAAGGAGTTCAAGGCGCACTCCTGGGATGTGGTCGGGGCGGTCTGAGGGCCGCTCTGGCCTGGTGGGTCCGTCCTGGGCTCAGGGGATCAGGACCACCTTGCCCGTCGTCGCCCGGGTTTCCAGGGCGCGGTGGGCGCCCGCCGCGTTCGCCAGGGGGAAGCGGTGGACCGCCGGGCGGAGGGCGCCGGTGGCCGCCGCGTCGAGGGCGGCGAGTTCCAGGGGGCGGATGTCGCCGCCCGCCTTCTGGAGCATCACGGGGCCGAGGACGGACTCCGAGGTGATGCCGCGCGCGGCGAGTTCCTCGGCCGGGTAGGTGAGGGGTTCGCCGTCGTGCAGGCCCGCGCCCGCCCAGCCGAACACCAGGTGCTGACCGCCCTTGCCCAGGAGGTCGACGGCGGCGCGCGCGGTGTCGCCGCCGACCGAGTCGAACACGACGGTGGCGGCGCGTCCGCCCAGGTGGGCGCGGACCTTCTCCGGCCAGTCGGCGAGCGTGTAGTCGACGGCGAGGTCGGCGCCGTTCGCCTCGACGAGGGCGACCTTCGCCGAGCCGCCGGCGAGGCCGATGACGGTGGCTCCGGCGTTCTTGGCGTACTGGACGAGCAGGGTGCCGATGCCGCCGGCCGCCGCCGGGACGATCGCCACGGAGTCGGGGCCGAGCTCGGTGAACTGCAGGATGCCGAGGGTGGTGCGGCCGGTGCCGATCATCGCGACGGCCTCCGCCTCGCCGAGGTGGTCGGGCAGGGCGTGGAGGCGGGCGGCGTCGGTGACGGCGAGTTCGGCGTAGCCGCCGGGGGCCATGCCGAGGTGGGCGACGACCCGCTTGCCGAGCCAGGCCGGGTCGGTGCCCTCGCCGAGGGCGTCGACGGTTCCGGCAACCTCGCGGCCCGGGACGGTGGGGAGTTCGGCGGGGGCCGGGAAGGGGCCGGTCATGCCTTCGCGGAGCGAGGTGTCGAGGACGTGCACGCCGGCGGCCGCGACCTTGATGCGGACCTGGCCGGGGCCCGGTACGGGGTCGGGGGTCTCCTCGTACGTGAGGTTCTCGGCGGGGCCGAAGGCGTGGAGGCGGATGGCGTGCATGAGGTCCCCGTTCTTCGTGAGGTCGGTGGGTCGTGAGGGGCGGGTCGCCGGTCGTGAGTGTCGGGTCGCCGGTCGCCGGTCGCGGGTCCCGCCGGTCGGTGTCCGTGGTCGCGGACGGCGGGCCGTGGTGCGACCCCGACCGTGCCGTGTGCGACGAAGAACAGCCTCCGACCTCAAGCGCGCTTGAGGTCAAGGCCCTGTCCGAAGTCCAGGTGCCGCTCCGAGCGCAGCGCCAGCGACACCGCCTCGACCGCGCTCGTGAACGACACCTCCGACAGCACGCCGGGCGCCGCCACCTGGTCGCCCACCAGGTACACCCCGTCGCCCCGGTCGACGGCCGGCCGGTCGCGCCAGGTCGTTCCCGGCCGGTCCACCGCCCCCGTCCGCCCCTGGGACACGCTCTCGCGTCGCCACACGGTCCGCTCGCGCCAGCCCGGGAAGCCGATGTCGAGGAGCCGTTCCGCGTGGGCCACCCCGTCCGCCTTCGTCTCGCCCGGGCCGATGGGCAGTTGGGCCTGGACGAGCTGCTGCCCGGCCGGGGCCAGCGACGGGTCCTGGGCCGTGAACCGTTCGACCCAGCCCGGTGCGTCCAGGTCCGAGATCACGAACGGATCGCCCTTCCGGGTGCGTACCGCCAGGTCGAAAAGGACCGTACGGCCGCTGTCCCAGGTCAGCGACGGGTCGTCGAGGAGCCGGGCGGCGGCGGGCAGGGCCGTGGCGACGACCACCGGTCCCTCGCCGAGCGGCAGGCTTTCGACGCGGGACGAGGTCTCGATCCGTACGCCCGTCTCCCAGGCCCGCGCGGCCATCCGCTCGATCAACTGCCCCCAGCCGCCCCGCACGTAGTGCGCCTCGGGCGGCAGGGCGGCGGACCGGTGGAGGCGTTCCTGCACGAAGCGGGCGGAGAGCGCGCCCGGGTCGTGGTGGAAGAGCGCGACCGCCGAGTACGCGGCGGCCTCCCGCGCGGCCCGCTCGCCCACCAGCCCGGTGGCCCAGCTGAGGAAGTCCTGGTCCACGGGGGCCTGTTCGGGGGTACGGAGGGACTGCCGCAGCAGGCCGAGCGGCGGAGTGCGACGCAGCGCCCCGGCGCGGTGGAAGCGGAGCCGCAGGGACTCGGCGACGGGCAGTGGGGCGAGCGGTCCGAGGAGGCCGCGCTGCTTGAGCCAGGTCCAGTGGGGGCCGCCGGAGTAGAGGGCGTGCGGGCCGTCGTTGGTGAGGTACGTGCCCTCGGCGGTACGGGCCCGGCCGCCGAGCGTCCGGTGCGCCTCGTGCAGGGTCACCTTGGTTCCGGCCTCGGCTGCGGTGATGGCCGCCGTGAGTCCGGCGAAGCCGCCGCCGATGATCGTGAGCTTCCGCATGATCGGTCTCCCTCGTGTCGAACCGTGCAGTGGTCCCGTACCGGGACGGATGGGGGAGGCGGGTTCGTGACATCGGGGGCGTTGTCAGTGGCGTACCTCACGATGGGGGCATGGCGACGACTCGGAAGAAGAAGGCGGCGGTGGCGGGGGCGCGGCGGCCGGAGGTGCGGCTTCCGCCCCTGGAGGGGTACGAGGGCGGGATCGCACCGGACGGGGACTACGACGGTCTCGAACTGGCCGGGCTCGACCTCGCGGGGCAGTCCGGCGAGGGCGCGCGGTTCCTGGACTGCGCGCTGCGGGAGTGCGGGCTCGACGAGGCGCGGCTGACGGGGGCGCGGTTCCTCGACTCGGTGCTGACGGGGGTGCGGGGCGTGGGGACGGTTCTCGCCGGGGCGCAGCTGCGGGACGTGGAGGTCGTGGACGCGCGGCTCGGCGGGGCGCAGTTGCACGGGGCGGTGCTGGAGAGGGTGGTGGTGCGGGGTGGGAAGAGCGACTACCTGAACCTGCGGGCGGCGAAGCTGAAGGACGTCGTCTTCGAGGGGTGTGTGCTGAGCGAGCCCGACTTCGGGGGCGCGGTGCTCGAACGGGTGGAGTTCGTGGACTGCGTCCTGACCGGGGCGGACTTCAGCGGGGCGCGGCTGAAGGACGTGGACCTGAGAGGGGTCCAGCGGCTGGAGATCGCCCGTGGGGTGGAGTCCCTCGCGGGTGCGGTGATCTCCACGGCGCAGCTCCTCGACCTGGCTCCGGTACTCGCGGCCCAGCTGGGGGTGCGGGTGGAGGAGTAGTGCCGCGGGCGGCTCCCGGGCAGGCGGGGAAGGCCGGCCGAGGCTTACGGGGGGGGCGAGGGAGGCCGCCGAGGGCCTACGGCAGGCGGGGGAAGCGGGACTGGAGGGACCAGATGGCCGGGTTGTCGCCGAGGCCCTCGTGCATGTCCGTGAGGTCGGCGATCAGGTCGTGCAGGAAGTCGCGGGCCTCGCGGCGCAGCGCGGAGTGGCTGAAGGTGACCGGTGGCTCGTCGCCGGGCATCCAGTCGGCCTCGACGTCCACCCAGCCGAAGCGGCGCTCGAAGAGCATCCGGTCCGAGGACTCGGTGAAGTCGAGCTCCGCGTACTGCGGCTGGGAGGCGCGGCTGCCGCGCGGGTCCTGGTCGAGCTGCTCGACGATGTCGCACAGCGCCCAGGCGAAGTCGAGCACCGGCACCCATCCCCAGGCTGTGGACACCTCGCGGTCCGCCTCGGTGTCCGCCAGGTACACGTCCCCGCAGAACAGGTCGTGGCGCAGCGCGTGGACGTCCGCGCGGCGGTAGTCGGTCTGCGGCGGGTCGGGGAAGCGACGCGAGAGGGAGTAGCCGATGTCGAGCACGGAACCGATGGTGTCACGGCGCCGGGCCCGCCTCGCACGCGAGGATCACCAGGCGCACCGATCGCGGCCGCGTACCCGCCCCCCGTCCCGGCTCAGCGGCGGCCGTGTACCGCGCGGGCCACCCTCGGGCCCAGCCAGCGCTTGAGGCGGCGCAGGGGTTCCAGTTGGCCGGCGGCGCGGTCGATTCGGTAGTACAGCTGGGGCGGGATGTGCGGGAGCAGCGGTGAGTGCCGCTGGCCCAGGAGCGCGAACATCTGGGCCGGCTCCAGGCGCATGTACCGGGGGAGGTTCTCGTACCACTGGGCGCTGTAGCGGGCCGCGCTCTGCGCGGAGACGAGCTCGGCGCGGCGGCGCTTCCCGTACGTGGTGAGGGCGGTGTCGAGGTCGGTGGGGGCGCGGAGCGCGGCCGCCAGGGCCAGCGCGTCCTCCAGGGCCAGGGTCGTGCCGGCGCCGATCGAGTAGTGGGTGGTGTGGGCGGCGTCGCCGAGGAGGACGAGGTTGCCGCGGTGCCAGACCCGGTTGGTGAGGGTGCGGAAGGTGAGCCACTGCGCGGCGTCGTCGGCCCGGTCCCGGCCGATCAGCTCGTGTCCGTCGAGGAGGTCGTGGAACAGCTTCTCCAGGAGCCGCAGGCTGTCGGCCTCGCCGAGCGTGTCGAGGCCGAGGCCGGTCCACGTGCCGGGGGAGCACTCGACGACACAGGTGGAGCGCTCACCGCTGAACCCGTAGGCGTAGCACCAGATCCAGCCGTGCTCGGTCTCCTTGAAGGCGAAGCTGAAGGAGTCGAACACCTTGGTGGTGCCGAGCCAGATGTACGGGTTGCGGCCGCTGGTGACCGCGCTGCCGAAGTGCTCGGCGTGGGCCTCGCGGAGCACGCTGTTGACGCCGTCGGCGGCGACGACCAGGTCCGCGCCGGCCAGTTCGGGTGCGTCCGGGCCCGCGATGTCGTGCTCGAACTCGACCCGTACGCCGAGCTCCCCGGCCCGGTCGGCGAGCAGCGCGAGCATCCGCCGCCGCCCGATGCCGAAGCCCGCGTCGCCCCGGTGGACGGTCCGCTCGTCGCGGACGATCGCGACCCCGTCGGTCCAGGTCACCGACGCCTCGGCGACGGCGGCCGCGGACTCGGGGTCGCCCGCGCGCAGCTTGTCGAGCAGCCCGGCCCAGTACGTCACGCCCCAGCCGTACGTGGACCCCTCGGGGTTCCGCTCGTACACGGCGATCTCGTGGGCGGGGTCCTGCCGCTTCAGCAGGATCGAGAGGTAGAGGCCGGCGGGACCGCCGCCGACGATCGCGAGCTTCACGTGCGCTCCCACGGGAACTGTGTCTGACACTGTGCGGTTGGACGGCAACGCACAGTAGCAGTGGTGGGGTGCGTACGGCGGCGGGACGCGGAAGGCGTTACGGCAGCAGGCGCCGTTCCTTCGCGACGGCCACCGCGCCCGCGCGGGTGTCGACGCCGAGCTTGGCATAGATGCGGCCGAGGTGGGTCTTCACCGTCGCCTCGCTGATGAACAGCGCCCGCGCGATCTCGCGGTTGCCGAGTCCGCGTCCCAGCTGGCCCAGGATGTCCCGCTCCCGGTCCGTCAGGCTCGGGCCCGCCGCGCCCCGCATCCGGTCCATGACCCGGCTGGCGACCGGCGGGGACAGGGCGGTGCGGCCCTGGGCGGCGGAGTGGATCGCGGCGAACAGCTCCTCCGGGCGCTCGGCCTTCAGCAGGTAGCCGGTGGCGCCCGCCTCGATGGCCCGGGTGATGTCGGCGTCCGTGTCGTACGTGGTGAGGACGAGGACGTGGACGCCCGTGGGCGCGATCCGGCGGGTCGCCTCCACGCCGTCGATGCCCGCACCCAGCTGGAGGTCCATCAGGACGACGTCCGGCTTCAGCTTCGCCGCCATGGCGACGGCCTCCTCGCCGCTGCCCGCCTCGCCGACGACCTCGATGTCGGGGGTGCTGCCGAGCAGGGCGAGCAGGCCGGCGCGGACGACGACGTGGTCGTCGCAGAGGAGGATCCGTACGGACATCACTACTCCTGGGAGAGGGGGTTCGGGAGCGGGTTCGCGGGGCCGCCCGGGAGCGGGATCGCCGCCGAGAGCACCGTGCCCTCGCCCGGGGCGGACTCGACCGTCAGCGTGCCGCCCAGCTGCGCCGCCCGCACCCGCATCGCGGGCAGCCCGTGGCCGCGTACCCCGCCGGGCGTCTCGACCGGGTCGAAGCCGCGGCCGTCGTCGGCGATGTCCAGGACGACCTGGTCGTCGAGGTAGGTGAGGGTCAGCGCGGCGGAGTCGGCGGCGGCGTGCTCGCGGATGTTGGCGAGGGCGCCCTGCGCGATCCGCAGGAGGGCCGACTGCACGCGTTCGGGCAGCGGGACGGCCGCCCCGTCGACCCGGAAGGCCGCCGCCTCGCGGGCGGCCAGGCCGCGCAGGGCCGCTTCGAGGCCGCCGCCCTCGGCGAGGTCGGCGGGGGCCAGGTCGTGGACGAACCGGCGCGCCTCGGCGAGGTTGCGCTCGGCGATGGACTCGGCGGTACGGACATGGCGGCGCGCGGTGGCCGGGTCGCTGTCCCAGGTGCGGTCGGCGGCCTGCAGCAGCATCTGCTGGCTGGAGAGGCCCTGCGCCAGGGTGTCGTGGATCTCCATCGACAGCCGCTGCCGCTCGGCGAGCGTGCCCTCGCGGCGCTCGATGGCGGCGAGTTCGCGCCGGGTGCGGATCAGGTCGTCGATCAGCGCCCGCTGCCGGGCCGCCTGCCGGTCGGAGTACACGAACACCCCGGTGGCGATCGCGGCGACGGCCGGCGGGGCGACGATCAGGTTCGGGTCCCAGCCGCCGTGCGCGAGCTGCACCTGCGCGAACACCACGAACGCCGTCAGCAGCGTCACCAGGCCGAGCGCGGCCCGCGCCGGGAGGGTGCGCAGGCCCGTGTAGAAGAGCGGCACCGCGCACCACGCGAAGCTCGGCGCGAGGACGACGAGGAGGATCCAGACGGCGACGACCGTGCCGAGCCAGGCGATCCGGCGGGGCGCGGCGCGGGTGCCGACGACGGGGCCGAGGAGGTACAGGGAGGCGAGGGCGCCGGAGAGGGCGACGATCCAGGGGCTGCGGTCCTCCCAGGGGTGGCGCAGCAGGAAGCGGGCCAGGGAGGCGCCGAGGAGGAGGAAGAACGCGATGTGCATGACCCGCGCGAGCCAGGGGGCGTCCGGGTCCTGCTCCTGGGGCTCCGTCGGCCGCGTCACGTGCTCACCTTCCTGACCTGGGGATATCTGTCCATCCTGGCCCTGGGGGACCACGAGTGCATCAGCCGATCGGCTGACCCGGCCGTCCTCCAGTGTGCGTGAGGAGGGCAGCCGGACCGTGGACCGGGCGGCCCGGGTTCCGGCCACAGGATGGATGGCAGAGCGAAGGAGCGGCCTCCACACCGCCCCGCACCTCGAACGGCCTCCTCATTCGCACCTCACCCTCCCGGAGTTCCTCATGAAGAAGATCCTCTTCGGTGCCACCGCCGCCGCCGTCCTCGCCGCCGGCACCTTCGGCGCGGTCTCCGCGAACGCCTCGGCCCCGGCCGCCGCCCCCGCCGCCGTGGTCCGCGCCGACGCCGGCAACGCCAACCTCCAGCAGTCGACGCACCTGACGATCGAGGCGGCCACGAAGGCCGCGCAGGCGACCCTGGACGCCGCCGAGCAGGAGAACCAGCGCGTCTCCGTCGCCGTCGTCGACCGCAACGGCAACACGATCGTCACCCTGCGCGGCGACGGCGCGGGCCCGCAGTCCTACGAGTCGGCCGTGAAGAAGGCGTTCACCGCCGTCTCCTGGAACGCGCCGACCTCGGAGCTGGCCAAGCGCCTCGCCCAGGCCCCGAACCTGAAGGACATCCCCGGCACCCTCTTCCTCGCCGGCGGCGCCCCGGTGACCGCCAAGGGCGCGCCGATCGCCGGCATCGGCGTCGCGGGCGCCCCCTCGGGCGACCTCGACGAGAAGTTCGCCCAGGCCGGCGTCGCCTCCCTCGGCAAGTAACCGCGCCTGCGGTACCCAGCTGGTGATGGCGCCCGGATCCCCCGCCGGGCGCCATCACCTTTTCCGTATCCGCCCTGCTTAGGATCGATACGTGACCCAGCGCAACCGGACGGACCGGCACCACGGGGAGGGCCGGCACCACCGGACCGGAGCGGCCGCGGGCGGCCTCGCCGCCGCCCTGACCGCCCTCGCCCTGCTCGCGGGCGGCTGCACCGGGGCCACCGGCGGCGTCCGGGGCACCCCCGGCTCCGCCGGGCTGCGCGACCCGTACTTCCCGAAGCTGGGCAACGGCGGCTACGACGTGAGCCACTACGCCCTGACCCTCGGGTACGACCCGGCGACCGGGCGGCTCGCCGGCACCGCCGAGATCACCGCCCGCGCCACCCAGGACCTCAGCGCCTTCAACCTCGACCTCGCCGGGCTCACCGTCGAGCGGGCCTCCGTCGACGACGCGCCCGCGGCGGTCAACCGGGCCGGGAACGAGCTGACGCTCCGGCCGCGCGAGGAGATCCCCGACGGCACGGAGTTCCGCGCCACGGTCGCGTACGGGGGCGTGCCGGAGCCGGTCACGGACGCGGACGGCTCCCAGGAGGGCTGGCTGCGCACCGGCGAGGGGGTGGTCGCGGTCGGCGAACCGACGGGGTCGATGACCTGGTTCCCGGGGAACCACCACCCCTCCGACAAGGCCGCGTACGAGATCACGCTCACCGTCCCGGCCGGCTTCGAAGGCCTGTCGAACGGGGTCAGGACGGCCCGCCGGGCGGCGGCGGACGGCCGTGTGACGACCGAGTGGCGGATGGCGGAGCCGATGGCGAGCTATCTCGCGACGGTCGCGATCGGCCGCTACGAGACGACGACGGCGACGGCGACGGCCGGGGGCGCGGACCCGACGGCGACGGCCACATCCACGGCCGGGGGCGCGGACCCGACGGCCACAGCCACATCCACGGCCGGGGGCGCGGACCCGACGGCCACAGCCACATCCACGGCCGGGGGCGCGGACCCGTCGGCCACAGCCACGGCCGGGGGTGCCGGCACCCCGGCGGCGGGGGCCGTGTCCGTCCTCACCGCCGCCGACCGGTCCGTCGCCGCCGCCACCGCTCCGCTGCGCGGCGAGATCCCGGAGATCCTCGACCGGCAGGCGCGGCGCTTCGGCCCGTACCCCTTCTCCACCGCCGGGGCGATCGTCACCACCGACGGGACCCTCGGGTACGCCCTGGAGACCCAGACCCGGCCCGTCTTCCCGGCCGCCTCCTTCGACCGGACGACCCTGGTGCACGAGCTGGCCCACCAGTGGTTCGGGAACTCGGTGACGCCCGCGACCTGGCGGGACCTGTGGCTGAACGAGGGCTTCGCGACCTACGCCGAGTGGCTGTACGCGGAGGAGTACGAGCACGTCCCCGCGCGGACGCACTTCGAGCGGGCCTTCGCCCAGGACGCCAACTGGGCCTTCCCGCCGGCCGCCCCGCCCGCCGCCGAGAACCTCTTCGACCCGCCCGTGTACCAGCGGGGCGCGATGGTGCTGCACAAGCTGCGCGAGACCGTCGGGGAGGAGCGGTTCGGCGAGATCCTGCGCGGCTGGCCAGCGAAGTACCGGCACGCCAACGCCTCCACGGCCGACTTCACGGCGTACGCCGAGTCCGTGGCCGGCCGGGACCTCGACGCGCTGTGGGACGTCTGGCTGTACGGCGACGAACGGCCGTCCCGGCCCTAGAGGGCGCCTATCCGTCGCTCGGCGGATCCAGCGGCTTGCGCATGACCACGCAGGGGCGGCCGTGGGCGAGGTCGGGGCGGCGGGCCGTCTCCTCGTATCCGAGGGCGGTCCAGAAGGCCAGGGCCTTCGGGTTGTTCTCCAGGACGGCGAGCCGCAGGCCGGTGCGGCCCGCGGCGCGGAAGCGGTCCTCGACGTACGCGGCGAGGCGGCGGCCGTGGCCCGCGCGCCGCTCCTCCCCGTGGACCATGAGGAGGCCGAGCCAGGGTTCGGGTTCCGCCGGGTCGGGGTGGCGGCCGAGGGTGACGGCGACGGCGACGAGCCGGCCCTCGGAGCGGGCCAGGAGGACCTCGGCGGTGGGCTGGGCGAGCTCGTCGGCGAGGGCGGCCGCGACCTGCTCGGGGCGGATGCCGGACGGGTCCGGGAAGTCGCCGCTGAGCTGATGGAACTCCTCGTTCGAGGCGTACAGCGCGGTGAGTTCGGTGAGCAGCGGGCCGGGAAGGGCCGCGCCGTCCTCCAGGGCCTTGGGCGTGAGGGCTTCGACGATCACGCGGCAAGGGTAGGGCGAAGGGGAGAGCCCCGGCGGGAAGGCCCGGCCGGGGCTCAGGGGTGCCGCGGGGCGTCGGTCAGAGGTTGACGCCGAAGTCGCGGGCGATGCCCTCGAGGCCCGAGGCGTAGCCCTGGCCGACGGCGCGGAACTTCCACTCGGCGCCGTTGCGGTAGAGCTCGCCGAAGACCATGGCGGTCTCGACGGCGGCGTCCTCGGAGAGGTCGTAGCGGGCGAGCTCGGCGCCGCCGGCCTGGTTCACGATGCGGATGTACGCGTTGCGGACCTGGCCGAAGTTCTGCGAGCGGCTGACGGCGTCGTAGATGGAGACCGGGAAGACGATCTTGTCGACGGTCGGCGGGAGGGCCGCGAGGTTGACGTTGATCTGCTCGTCGTCGCCGCCGCCCTCACCGGTGCGGTTGTCACCGGTGTGGACGATGGTCTGGTCCGGCGTCGACTTGTTGTTGAAGAAGACGAAGTGCGCGTCGGAGGCGACCTTCCCGGCGGCGTCCACGCCGATCGCCGAGGCGTCGAGGTCGAAGTCGGTGCCGGTGGTCGTACGGACGTCCCAGCCGAGGCCCACGGTGACAGCGGCGAGGCCCGGGGCCTCCTTGGTCAGAGAGACGTTGCCGCCCTTGGACAGGCTCACAGCCATGGAAAGTCCCTTTCATCAAGATGTCGTCGCCTGGAGAAACGCGTGTCGCCCCCGGACGGTTCCCGACGGTCCGGTGGCGAAAACAGGATGACTCCGACGGCCCCCTGCGGGGAACATGGACGGCATGTCCGGTCCGTATCCCATCCGCGGCTCCGTCTCGCTCCCCGAGGCCGAGCTCCAGTGGCGTTTCTCGCGTTCGTCGGGTCCGGGCGGCCAGCATGTGAACACCAGCGACTCCCAGGTCGAGCTCCGCTTCGACCTCGCCGCCACCGACGCGCTGCCCGAGGTGTGGAAGGCGCGCGCCCTGGAGCGGCTCGCCGGCCGGCTGGTCAACGGCGTGGTGACGGTCCGCGCCTCGGAGCACCGCTCCCAGTGGCGCAACCGCGAGACCGCCGCGGTCCGGCTGGCCGCGCTCCTCGCCGAGGCCACGGCCCCGCCGCCGAAGCCCCGCCGTCCGACGAAGATCCCCCGCGGCATCAACGAGCGCCGGCTGCGTGAGAAGAAGCAGCGCTCGGAGACCAAGCGGACCCGGCAGTCCCGCGACTGGGGCTGAGCGGGCCGCGTTCCGTCCCGGGCGGTCAGGACAGGTGCCGGTACTTCCCCTGGTAGTACGTGAGCGGGCCGCCGGCCGGTGCCAGGGTGCCGACGGTCAGGACCCGGCCGACGACGAGCGTGTGGTCGCCCGCCACAACCCGGCTCTCCGTCCGGCATTCGAGCGTCGCGAGCGCGCCGCCCATCAGCGGGGCGCCGCTCTCCTCGCCGCGGGTGTACGGCACGTCGGCGAAGAGGAGCCGGTCGCTGACCCGGTTCTTCATCGCGAAGCGTCCGGCGATGTGCCGCTGGTCCTCGGCGAGGATCGACACCGCCCAGACGGGCACGTCGGTGAGCAGGTCGTCCATGCGGGAGCCGTTGCGGAGGCTGACCAGGACCAGGGGCGGGTCGAGGGAGACCGACACGAACGCGGTGGCGGTCATGCCGACGTCCTCGCCGCGCGGGCCGTCGTCGGGGTCGTGCGCGGTCACCAGGACGACGCCCGCCGCGAGGCGGGCCATGGCCGCCCGGAACTCTTCGTTGCTCACCCCCTCAGCATGAGGGATGGCCAGGTCGGACACGGGGGGCGAGGCGGGGGTCTTCTGCAGCACACCCGCACGCTAGTCCGGGCCCTCGGGGGGTCGCATCGGGCCGGGGGACCAGGCCGGGACCCCCGCCGGTCCTAGGACCCGGGAGCGGGTGCCGGGCGAGCCGCCGCCGGTGTGCCGGGCGACCCGCCGCCGGTGTGCCGGGCGGGCCGCTCCCGGTGTGCCGGGCGACCCGCCATGACCTGCTGTGACTTGAGTCACAGAGGCGAGTATTTGCTGACCCTGTGTACCGGGTGCGCAGCTCGCTGTGATTCAGTGGCGGTGACAGTGCAACACGAAGCCGATGAGAACCCTGGAGTTGCTGTCGAGGTCTCGGGGAGAGCGAGCGATGGAGACCGAGTCGGAGCCGTACGTCCGTCTCTCGACCCTGCGGCAGCTGCATCAGGTCGTGGCGGACCTCAACACTGCGCGCAGCCTGGCGGACACCCTGCAGACCGTCGCCGACGGTGTGGTCGCCGGTCTCAACTACGAGCTGGCCTGCGTCAACCTCGTACGCCCCGACGGTGACCTGGTCGTCGCCGCCTTCGCCGGAAGCTCCGCCGCCGAGGCCCTGATCACCGGCCGGGTCGGCTCCCGCTCCTCCTGGGAGCGCCGTCTCTCCATGGCGACCGCCTGGGGCGACCTGCGGTTCATCCCGCACACCGAGGGCTGGGTGCTGATGGAGGACGACGTCCCCCAGTGGCACACCGACGGCCCCGCGCCCCGTTTCGAGGACGAGTGGCACCCGCACGACCGCCTCTACGCCCCGATGTACGCATCCGGCTCCGGCCGCGAGCTGCTCGGCGTCATATCCGTCGACCGGCCGCGCAACGGCCGGCACCCCGGCCCCTGGGGCCAGGAGGCGCTCCAGATGTACGCCTCCCAGTCGGCGATCGCCATCAGCAACGCCCGGCTCCGCTCCAACATGCAGCGTGCCCTGGTCCGTCTCGAGCGGGAGCAGCAGGCGCTGCGGGCCAGCGAGGAGTCGTTCCGGCAGGCCTTCGAGTACGCCCCGTCGGGCATGGCCATCGCCGAGATGGGCGGGGACCAGCACGGCCGGCTGCTCCGCACCAACGACGCGCTGTGCCGGCTCCTCGGCCGGCCCGCCTCCGTGATGCGGCGCTACTCCTTCGCCGACCTCGTGCACCCCGAGGACATAGGGACGCTGCTGCGGACCTCCGCCGAGGGCGGCCGGGCCGAGCTGCGGCTCGGGCGGCGCGACGGCACGTACGTGTGGGTGTCCCTGCGGAACTCGGTGGTCGCCGACACCGCCGACGGCCCCCGCTTCCTGCTCACCCACGTCGAGGACATCGAGGAGCGCAAGCGGCACGAGCTGCAGCTCGCCCACCGGGCCTCGCACGACGCCCTGACCGGCCTCCCGAACAGTGCCGAGCTGCGGTCCCGGCTCTCGGCCCGGCTCTGTGAGCGCCCGGCGGCGTACGCGGTGGCCGACCAGGCCGGGGGGTACGGCGGCGGGTACGACTCCGCGCGGGACGGCGGCTACGACCAGGGGCCCGCCGGTCAGTCCGGCCACGGAGCGCACGGAGCGCACGTCGGGGGCTATGACTCCGGCTCCGGCGGCTACGAGTCGCCGTACGAGCACGAGCACGAGCACGGTTTCGGCTTCGAGCCCGCGGGCGTCGGCCCGTACGACCACCACGTCCACATGGTGGCGCCCTCCGGCGGGGACATCGACGACGGCACCAAGGGCCTCGCCGTCCTCTTCTGCGACCTCGACGGCTTCAAGTCGATCAACGACCGCTTCGGGCACCACACCGGTGACGCCGTCCTCATCGAGGTGGCCCGCCGGCTCACCACCGGGGTCCGGGACGGCGACACGGTCGCCCGGCTCGGCGGTGACGAGTTCGTCGTCCTCGCCGACGGCCTGGGCGCGGCCGACGCCGCCGACCTGGCCGTACGCCTGCGCAACGCGATCATTCCGCCCATCCGGGTGGACGGGCGGGCCGTCCGGGTGGGGGCGAGTTTCGGCATCGGCTGGGCCGAATGCGGGATGACCGTGGAAGAGGTCCTGAACTCCGCCGACCAGCGGATGTACGTGGAGAAACGCTCCCGCGCCAAGGTGCACCGGCGGGCCGGCTGAGGCTCCTGACACGCCCGGGGCCGCTTCGGGGGCTCGTCCGTTCGGGGTAGGCTCGGCCGGTCGGCGACGGCTGGCGAGCATGGAGAGGAACCCGGATGGCTGCCGGTAACGACGGCGCGAACAAGCCCGAGAACGACGACCCGTTCGGCTACCTGTACGAGGACGGTCAGGCCGCTGGTGCCCAGCCGCCGCAGGGCGGTGGCTACGGCTATCCCGGCCCCGCGCCCGCTCAGCCCGGCGTGCCCCGGACCTCGTACAACCAGGTCAGAACGGTCGGCGAGCGCCAGTACGGCGGTCACGCCAACCAGCAGCACGCGCAGCCCTACGTGCCGCCGCAGCAGCAGGTCCCGTACGGCCAGCCGACGGCTCAGTACGCGGCGCCCGAGACCTACGGCGGTCCGCCGACCCGGCAGGGACCCCCGCCGCAGCACCACCACGGCGGCGGCTCGGGCCGCGGCCCGAACACCCGGGGCCTCCTCATCGGCGCGGTCGCGGTCGTGGCGGTCGTCGTGGTCGGCATCGCGGCCGCCGTGATCACCAACAAGGGCGACGACGACAAGGACAAGCAGGCCGGCGGCACGACGTCGACGGCCCCGGTGAAGCCCTCCGAGCAGCCCAGCAGCGAGCCGAGCAGCGAGGAGACTCCGGCCGAGCTCCCGAAGCAGAACGCGGCCACGCTGAAGCTCGGCGGCACGGCCATGCTCGCCAAGGACGTGAAGGGTGCGGAGGGCGCGGACGGCACGTACGTCGGCGGCTTCAACCAGGTCGGTTCCTCGGTGACGTGGAAGGCGCAGATGCCGACGGAGGGCAAGTACCGCCTGACCGTGCGCTACGCGATCCCCGCCGTCGACGCCAACGCGACCCTGACGGTCAACGGCAAGCCGAACACCCAGCCGATCGGCCTGAAGAACTTCATCCACTCCTCGGACCCGAACCTGGAGAAGAACTGGCAGACCACCTGGGCGCCGGTCGACCTCAAGAAGGGCGAGAACGAGATCAAGATCTCGTGCGAGACCGGCAACCAGTGCGACGTGCTGCTCGACTGGCTGGAAGTCACCCAGGCCCAGTAGCCGGCCGGGGCCGTCCTCAGCTGGGCCCGGTCGTCACGGCCGGTTCGGTTCCGGGGTGACCTTTACGCGGGGCAGCAGCTCCTCGTAGGCCGCCGGGTCGAACTCGCCGGCCACCGGGGAGAGCACCGTGGCCGCCGAGAGGGCGACCGCGCGGGCCAGCCGGTCGGGCCAGGGCGCGCCGTCGACGAGGCCCGAGAGCAGGCCGGCGACGGCCGAGTCGCCCGCGCCCGTCGGGTTGCCCTTGACGGCTGCGGGCGGGGCCGCGCGCCAGAGCCCCTCCGGGGTCGCGGCGAGCAGCCCTTCCGGGCCGAGCGAGGAGACGACCGTACGGGCGCCCCGGCCCCGGGCGTCGCGGGTCGCGCGCAGCGGGTCGCGGGAGCCGGTGAGCTGGGCGAGTTCGTCGGCGTTGGGCTTGACGAGGTCCGGGCGGGCGGCGATGCCGCGCCGGAGGGGTTCGCCGCTGGTGTCGAGGAGCACCGGCACGTCGGCGGCGCGGGCGGCCCGGACGAGCTCCGCGTACGCCCCCACGTGGATGCCCGGCGGGAGGCTGCCGCAGAGGGCGACGGCCGCGGCGCCGTCGAGGAGCGCGGTGAAGCGGGCGCGGAAGACGGTCCACTCGGCGGCGGTGACGGCCGGGCCCGGTTCGTTGAGCTGGGTGGTGTCGCCGGTGGCGTTGTCCACGACGGCGACGGTGCGGCGGGTGGCGCCCGCGGTCTCGACGAGCTCGTCCCGGACCGGGGTGGCGGCGAGCTGCTCCCTGAGGACGGCTCCGGTGGCGCCGCCCGCGAAGCCGGTGGCGACGGTCTCGTGGCCGAGGGCGGCGAGGACCCGGGCGACGTTGAGTCCCTTGCCGCCGGGGCGTTCGATGACCTGGGTGACGCGGTGGGAGGCGTGCGGGGTGAGGGCGGGGACGCGGTAGGTCAGGTCCACCGCCGTGTTGAGGGTGACCGTGAGAATCACCTGTCCACCCCCCGTACTCCGTGTGAAGACCTGTGGAACGCACGCTCCGACGGGCACTGATCATGCCAAACGAAAGGCGGTAGGCCCAGACCCCCGGCCCACCGCCGTTCCGTGTGACTCCAGATCAGGAGCGTGTTCAGGCCGTCGGGTCGACGATCCAGGCGCCCTTGCGCATGACGCCCTTGAGGTTGAACTCGGCGTCGAGGACGACGATGTCGGCGTCCTTGCCGGGTTCGAGGGAGCCGACGCGGTCGTACACGCCGAGCAGCCGGGCCGGGTTGGCGGAGATGGCCTGGACGACCGCCTCGACGGGGAGCCCGTCGACGGTCGCGGCGCGCTTGAACGCCCGGTCGAGGGTGAGGGTGGAGCCGGCGATGGAGCCGCCCTCGACGAGACGGGCGACGCTGTCCTTCACCTCGACCTCCAGCGGGCCGAGCATGTAGCGGCCGTCGCCGAAGCCGGCGGCGTCCATGGCGTCGGTGATGAAGGCGACGCGCTCGGGGCCGGCGTGGTGGAAGGCGAGTTCCAGGGCGGCGGGGTGGAGGTGGGTGCCGTCGTTGATGAGTTCGACGGTGATCCGCTCGTCCTCCAGGAGGGCGGCGATCGGGCCGGGGGCGCGGTGGCCGAGGGCGGGCATCGCGTTGTAGAGGTGGGTGGCGACGGTGGCGCCGGCGTCGATGGCCGCGACGGTCTGCTCGTAACTGGCGTCGGTGTGGCCGATGGCGGCGATCACGCCGTGCTCGGCGAGCAGCCGTACGGAGTCGATGCCGCCGGGCAGTTCGGTGGCGAGGGTGACCATCTTGGCCTGGCCGCGGGCGGCGTCGACGAGCTTGCGGACGTCGGCCGGGTCGGGGTCGCGCAGCAGCGTCTCGTCGTGGGCGCCCTTGCGGCAGGGGGAGATGAACGGGCCCTCGAAGTGGAGGCCCGCGAGGTCGCCCTGCTCGGCGAGCTCGGAGAGGAGCCCGGCCCGCTGGGTGAGGAAGTCCATCTCGCCGGTGACGAAGGAGGCGACGACGGTGGTGGTGCCGTGCAGCCGGTGGGTGTGGACGCCCTTGAGGACCTCGTCGACGGTGCCGGAGGTGAAGGAGGCGCCGCCGCCGCCGTGATTGTGCATGTCGACGAAGCCGGGGACGAGCCAGTGCCCGGTCAGGTCGAGGGCCGGGGTGTCCTGCGAGGTGGCCCCGACGATGCGTTCGCCGTCGACGATCACACGTCCGTTCTCGACGATCCCGGTGGGCAGCACGACGTGTGCGCCGGCGAGAACCTTGTGATCGGCCATCAGGCGGAAACCTCCGAGTCGGTGGGGCGCTGGGGGTGCTGGTCGGCGAGCAGGTCCCAGGCGAGGAGGCCCGCGCCCAGGCAACCGGCGGTGTCCCCGAGGGCCGCCGGGACGATGGCGGGCAGCTTCTGGAACGTGACTCGCTCCTCCACCGCGGCCCGAAGTGGTGTGAACAAGGTTTCCCCGGCCTCGGCCAGTCCGCCACCGATGATGAGCGTGCGCGGGTCCAGCAGGGTGAGGGCGGTGACCAGGCCGTCGGCGAGGGCGTCGACGGCGTCCTGCCAGACCCGGACGGCGGTGGCGTCGCCGGATTCGACGGCCTTGGCGCAGTCGGCGGCGTCGGCCTCGGGGTCGCCGCTCGCCTCGGCCCAGGCCTGGGAGACGGCGGAGGCGGAGGCGTACCGCTCCAGGCAGCCGCGCTGGCCGCAGCCGCAGGCGGTGCCGCCGGGGCGGACGACGATGTGGCCGATCTCGCCGGCGTAGCCGTGGGCGCCGGCCTCGATGCGGTCGCCGATGCCGATGGCGCCGGCGATGCCCGTACCGAGGGGGACGAAGAGGAAGCGGTCGGCGCCGTTGCCCGCGCCGATCCGGCCTTCGGCGAGGCCGCCGGTGCGGACGTCGTGGCCGAGGGCGACGGGGATGCCGTCGAGTCGGCGGCTGAGGAGTTCGCGCATGGGAACGTCGCGCCAGCCGAGGTTGGCGGCGTAGACGGCGATGCCGTTCTCCGCGTCGACGATGCCGGGGACGGCGACTCCGGCGGCCGCGGCGGGCTCGCCGTACCGCTCCTGGCCGAGGGCGCGGAGCTCCGCGGCGAAGCTGAGGATCGTCTCCACGACGGCCTCGGGGCCGCGCTCGCGCCCGGTGGCGCGGCGGGCCTCGTGGAGCAGGGTGCCGTCCGCCCCGACGAGGGCGGCCTTCATGCCGGTGCCGCCCACATCCAGGGCGATGACGTGTCTCACGGGTGACAGTCTGTCGCGCGAGGACCCAAAAGGTCTAGTCCACTGCCGAGGATTGTTGCGTACGGATACAAATCCGGGACCCGTCATGGGGCCATGGTCCCGGTTGCGTTGCGGAAGCGATACCCAGGTGGTGTAGACCTCATACCCGCGCACGCGAGAGACTTACGGCCCTGTGCAGAGCAAACGTGCGGCTCGGCGCAGCTCAACGACGAGCAAAAGGTGGATGAAGCCGTGGAGCGGCGACGATTCCTTGGACTGACCGCGGCCGTCGCCGCACTCGGACTGACCGCCACGGTCGGCGGCTGCGGCTCCCTCGGCGGAGACTCCGGCGACGTGACCCTCCGGCTGGTCGCCGCCGACTACGACCTCACCGGCGGCGACACCACCAAGAAGTACTGGGCCGACCTCGTGACCGCCTTCGAGGGCAAGCACCCCGGCGTCAAGGTCGAGGTCCAGATCGAGTCCTGGGACGACGTCGACCGCAAGGTCGCCGAGATGGTCAAGGCGGGCAAGGCGCCCGACGTCGCACAGATCGGCGCGTACGCCGACTACGCCGCCGCCGGTGAGCTGTACGCCGCCGACGAGATGCTCTCCATACCCGTCCAGGCGAACTTCCTCGCCCCGCTCGTCGCCGCGGGCGAACACAAGCGCACCCAGTACGGTCTGCCGTTCGTCGCCTCCACGCGCCCGCTGTTCTACAACAAGGCGCTCTTCGAGCAGGCCGGCGCCAAGGCCCCCACCACCTGGGACGAGCTCGCCAAGGCCGCCGAGAAGCTCAAGGACAACGGTGTCCGCACCCCGTTCGCGCTGCCGCTCGGGCCCGAGGAGGCCCAGGCCGAAGCCCTGATGTGGATGCTCGCCGGCGGCGGTGGCTGGACCGACGGCACCGACCACTACTCCGTCGACTCCGACGCCAACATCAAGACCTTCGACTGGCTCAAGGCCAACCTCGTCGGGAAGGGCCTCACCGGGCCCGTCGCCCCCGGCAAGCTCAACCGCAAGGCCGCGTTCGCCGCCTTCGCGAACGGCGAGGTCGGCATGCTCAACGGCCACCCCTCGCTCCTGAAGGAAGCCGCCAAGAAGGGCGTCCAGGTCGGGCAGGTCCCGCTCCCCGGCGCCGACGGCCCGGCGAAGGCCGCGATGGGCGTCGCCGACTGGATCATGGGCTTCAAGCAGAACGGTCACCGCAAGGAGATCGGTGACTTCCTCAACTTCGTCTTCAGCGACGAGAACGTCCTGAAGTTCGCCGGCGACAACGACCTCCTGCCGGTCACCGTCACCGCCTCCACCCGCATGGAGACCGAGCCCGAGCACGCCAACCTGCGCGTCTTCCTCAAGACCCTGCCCGGCAGCCAGCTGCCGCCGGTCGGCAAGACGTCCTGGGCCAAGGTCAGCGAGAACGTCAAGCAGAACATCGGCAAGGCCGTGACCCCGGCGGGCCGCCCCGCCGACGTCCTCGGCGCGATCGGCCGGGCGGCGACGACGGCCGAGAACGCCGAGTAATAAGTTGGTCGTATGACCGAAGAGCGGGACGGGGCGGACGGCGCCGAGGACGCGGCTGTGGGCCCGGACGGCGGCGACGCGGACGCGGCCCGGGGCCCGGACGGCGGCGGCGAGGGCGTGGCTCGGCGCCCGGACGGCGGCGGCGAGGGCGCGGGTGGGCTCGGTGAGCGCGAGCGGGACCTCCTCGCCGTCGAACGCCGCTCCTGGCCCGGCCCCGGCGCCAAGGAGCGCGCCGTCCGCGAACGCCTCGGCCTCTCCCCGACCCGCTACTACCAACTCCTCAACGCCCTCCTCGACGACCCCCGCGCCCTCGCCCACGACCCGGTCACGGTGAACCGGCTGCGGCGGGTCCGGGACGAGAAGAGGGCCAAGAGGTAGGGGTCGGACCGGCTGGTCACCCGGTGCGTCCGGTTCGTGCCCCTGACGGCGCGGGCTCACATCGGTAGGGTCGAGGCATGGTCAGCAGCCTCCCGCACCCGACCACGTCCGCCGGCCGCGACGGCCTGGCCGCGCTCCTCGCGCGGCCCGCGAAGGCCGTCGTCGCCCTCGACTTCGACGGCACCCTCGCCGAGATCGTCCCCGACCCCGAACGGGCCCGCGCCCACCCCGGAGCCGTCGAGGCGCTCGCCGCGCTCGCCCCCCAGGTGGCCTCGATCGCCGTCGTGACCGGCCGCCCCGCCGGGGTCGCCGTCCGGTACGGCGGCTTCGCCGGCGTCCCCGGCCTGGAGCACCTCGTCGTCCTCGGCCACTACGGGGCCGAACGCTGGGACGCCGTCACCGGCACCGTCCAGGCCGCCGCCCCGCACCCGGGCGTCGCCGCGGTCCGCGCCGAGCTCCCCGGCTTCCTCGACCGGGCCGGGGCCTGGCCGGGCGTCTGGATCGAGGAGAAGGGCCGCGCGGTCGCTGTCCACACCCGCCGTGCCCTCGACCCGGAGCGCGCCTTCGAGGCGCTGAAGGGCCCGCTGGGCGACCTCGCCACCCATCACGGCCTCGTCCTGGAACCCGGCCGCATGGTCCTGGAGCTGCGGCCCCCGGGCATGGACAAGGGCGTCGCGCTCGCGGAGTACGTACGGGAGGTGGGCGCCGGGTCCGTGCTGTACGCGGGCGACGACCTGGGCGACCTGCCCGCCTTCGCCGCCGTGGAGAAACTCCGCTCCGACGGCACCCCGGGCCTGCTGGTCTGCAGCGGCTCGACCGAGGTCCCGGAACTCACCGACCGCGCGGACCTGGCGGTCCAGGGCCCGCCGGAGGTGGTGGCCTTCCTGACCGCCCTCGCGGACACGGTACGGGGGGCCTGAACCGGGCGCGGAGGGCTGGGCCCGTGACCCGGCGCTCGGGCCCGTCAGTCGTTCCGTACGGCCCGTACTCGCACGAGGAGATGCCGCCCGCGCCCTGTTAATGACCTCGGCCCACGACAGCCCGCCCAGACGGCGGGAAAGCCGGGCGGGCGTCCGTCACGTGCGGCAACCGTCCACAGACCCCGGCCACGCTTCCATTGATCCCACGACCTCGGCCCGCGACGGCCGGCAGGCGCCGGGGGTGGGGTCCCGTACGTCGGGTGCGCTTCACCTATGAAGACGGGCCGACCCTGGCAATCAGCTGACCGGCGGGAATGACTGCACCGCGTGTCGGGTGGACATGACAGGCTTGCGCGGTGATTGTCGAGCTGACCCCCCGTTCTCTGACATGGGGCGATGTGGATCCTGCCCGTCACTTCTTCGACCGTGCGTCGGCGCCGCAGGTGGTGCGGTCGCTCGGGCCTGCGCGGAGGGTGCCCAGCCGTCCCGACATCCCCGCCGCTGACCCGGCGATGAGTGCCTGGAGCTGGGGCGAGGGACAGCCCTGGGCCGACGCCATGTCGCAGGCCCTCGCCGAGCACTACGGTCGCTGGAGCGTGGGCTGGCGCTGGGCGCACGACGAAGGCGATTTCGACGGGGGACCCGTCGGGAACTGGTGCTGCCCGAGCGACTCGATCACCACACCGCAGGAGACGATCGGCCGTGTCGTCGCAGCTTTGTGTGAATGGCGCGAGTGGCTGGAGAGTCTCGCCGGGTGGTTCGACGCGTACCCCTTGGACCTGACCGAGGTCAAGGATCAGCGGATTCTGTGGGAGCGGGCCGCCCGCAACCTGATCCTGCAAGTGACCGACCGGACCGGCTGCGGGAGCGCCTGGCACGGACACTGCCGTCAAGTGCTCACCTGGTTCCTCAGCCGCTGGGGCGTCGCTCCCGACCTCGCACAGGATCTGGTCGACGAGGCGATCGGCGGGCGGTTCGCAAGTTGGACCGGCCCTGACCCGGAGCTGGTCGAGGATGTCGCGGAGCGCCTCGCGCTGTCGGTGCAACCGGGAGACGGCGCACGGCCCGCCAGGCCGACGCTGGATCACCTTGAGCGCTGGCTCACGGTGCGCGAGAGCATTGCCTGGCAGGAGGTTCCGGAAGACGGCCGGGGCGAACCGGTGGTCCCGGCGCGCGATGGCGCGGCGGAGGACATACGCGCCTTCGACGGCGCCTTGGATCCCGCCCGTGCACAAGGCCTGCTGACCGCCCTTGAAATGGTGCGGGCCGACGCGAAACGCGGCTCCTGCCTCGACTTCGAGCTGCTGCAGCGCTGGCAGCACCAGGTCCTGGGCACCCAGCAGCCGCCGACGTTCCGCAGTCTGCCGGCCTTCGCCAAGGGAGGCCGGGAACGGTACGGCATCGGCCCGGACACCCGAGCCCGACTCGATGCTTGCCTGGCCGAGAGCACGCGGACCGCTGAGCGGCCCCTGCCCCTCACCGCCCGGGCCGCACGCGCCTCTCTGGACGTGTGCTTCTTCCATCCCTTCGACGACGGCAACGCCCGGTCCGCGTTCCTCGCCCTCGTCTTCGTCCTCGCCCGCGAGGGCGTCGCGCTCGACGGCGTCAGCCTGCTACGTCGCGTCACCTTCCAGGCGGATGAGCCGCAGGATGCGCTCACCCTCACGCGGTACATCGACATCCACCTCGCGGAGACCCGTCGCAACACCGCCTCCCTCGGCTCCTAGCGGTTGGGCAAGAAGGCGCTGCTGAGACCATCTGAGTTGCGTGTTCACGCGGATCGGTCGTGCAGATCAGATGGCGGCGGAGTACCGGGCGCCTGCCGGCGGCTCCCGCGTGGGCGCCGTCCAGCACGCTCGTGGACATCGTCCGGCCTCCCGCGCCGATCGGTCCGGTTTTCACGACCTGGCGTCGCAGCTGGGCGACGGCCGTGCCGAGTACATCGGTCGAGCCTTGGCAGGGCCCCGCATGCGCACCACCACGGACAACTACCGGGACGGCCGCTGGAGCGGCCCCCACCTCGACAAGGTTCCAGGCGCTCAGGCGTCGCTCAGCCCCTCCAGCTGGTTGAGGAACCAGCGCTGTGGGGGGAGGGCGGTGGCCGCTGACGCGAGGCGTTTGGTGCGGTCGGCGCGTTCCGGTGGGGGCATCGTCAGGGCCGTGTGGAGGGCCTCGGCGGTCTCCGAGACGTCGTAGGGGTGGACGGTGAGCGCGTCCTCCTTCAGCTCCTCGTACGCGCCCGCCCCGGTCGACAGGACCAGCGCGCAGCCCGCGTCGGAGACGACCGGTATCTCCTTCGCGACCAGGTTCATGCCGTCGCGCACCGGGTTGACCAGGGCCACGTCCGCGAGGCGGTAGGCGGCGAGGGAGCGGGTGAAGTCGTCCTCGACGGAGACCAGGACCGGCTGCCAGTCGGCCGTGCCGAACTCGGCGTTGATCTCCGCGGCCAGTTCCGTCACGGAGGCCGTGTACGCGCGGTAGGCGGCCAGGTCCTGCCGGGAGGGGTAGGCGGAGGCCAGGTGGACGACCCGGTCGCGCCATTCGGGGTGGACGGTGAGCAGCTCGCGGTAGGCGAGGAGGCCGCGGAGGATGTTCTTCGACAGTTCGGTGCGGTCGACGCGGACGATGGTCTTCCGGTCGCCGACCTCCTCCCGGAGCCGGGCGAGGCGCTCGTCGACCTGGGGGCGGTGGGCGAGGGCCCGGAGTTCCTCGGCGTCGACGCCGAGCGGGTGCACGCGCACCCGGGTCCGTGGCTGCTCGCCGCCGGCGCAGCTCAGGAACGCGGAGGCCCAGGCGGAGGTGTGGAAACCCAGCTCGTCGGCGCCGAGCATGCCGCGGAGCAGCTCGTCCCCGATGTCGGCCGGCAGCATCCGGAAGTACTCGGGCGAGGCCCACGGGGTGTGGGTGAAGTGTCCGATGCGCAGGTCGGGGCGGAGTTCCCGCAGTTGTCCGGGGACGAGCGCCAGGTGGTAGTCCTGCACCAGGACCGCCGCGCCCTCGTCCGCCGCGGCGGCCAGGGCTTCGGCGAAGGCGCGGTTGTAGGCGCGGTACGCCTCCCAGCGGTGCCGGAAGGCGGCGTCGAAGACCGGCTCGCGGGGGATGTCGTACAGGTGGTGGTGGAGGAACCACAGCACCGAGTTCGCGATGCCGTTGTACGCGTCGGCGTACACGTCGGGGGCGATGTCCAGCATCCGCACGCCGGGCTCGCCGATCCCGCGCCGGACGGCCTCCCGGTCGCCCTCGCCGAGCGCCGCGCACACCCACAGGCTGTCCTGCGAGGAGACGGCGCTCAGCCCGGAGACCAGGCCGCCGCCGCCCCTGCGGGCGTCGAGCTCGCCGTCCTCGCCGCGCACGTACGAGACGGGGCCTCGGTTGGATGCCACAAGAACAGAAGCCATGTGGCGAACCTAGCCCGTCCCGTAAACGCTCAAACGTACGTATACGAGACGGGCGGATCCGGCCACGGAGGGTGGCCGGACCCGCGGGGGGTCAGGTGTCGCGGCGGCCGCGCATCGCGGCCTTCGCCACCACGCCCGTCGCCGCCAGCGCGAGGCCGAGCGCGCCGAGCAGCCACAGCCGCTCGCCGTTGCCGCCGGTCGCGGCCATCGCGCCGCCGCGGCCGTCGCCGTGCGGGCCGGGGGCCGGGGGCGGCGGGGAGGCGGGCCCGGCGGTCGCCGGGGGTGTGGGGTCGGGCGTCGGGTCGGCCGGGTCCGGCGTCGGGGTGGGGGTCGGGTCGACCGGGTCCGGGGTGGGGTCGACCGGGGTCGGCGTCGGCTTCGGGGTGGGCTTGGGCCGGTCGAGCACCGGGGCCGCCGCGCAGGCGGGGTCCTCGCTGCCGGCTCCGCAGTTGGAGCGGGGTGTCTCGACCTCCACGCTGTTGCGGAGCCTGCCGTCGCCGGCCGGCGGGTTCTTGATCTTCACCGAGTAGGTGACGGTCGCCGTCTTGCCGGCCGGGATGGTGCCGACGTACCCGATCCTCGGCGCCGTGTACGTGGCCTTGCCGAGGTCCGCCTTCACGTCGCCGTTGTACTCGGCGTCGTCGAGGTTGCCGGTGAGGTCGTCGCCGAACTTCGCGTTCGGGTAGTCGACCGGGCCGACGTTCTTCGCGGTGATGGTGTACGTGACGGTGTCGCCGGGCTTGACCGTGCGCGGGGTCGCCGTCTTGGTGATCTCCAGGTCCGGCACCGGCACGGAGAATGCGAGCCCGGACGGCACGTAGGTGTCGCCGCGGGTCGCGAAGGCCAGGTCGGCCGAGGTGGCGCCCTGCGGGACGGCTCCGGCGGGGAGGTCGAAGGCCTTGGCGTCGATGCTCAGGTTGTTGACGAGCTTCGGGTCGACGGCGCCGTCGTCCTCGCTGATGAAGAAGTTGCTGGTGTTGCCGGTGTGGTTCTCGGTGACGTTCTTGCCGTCGACGAGGAAGGTGTCGCCCGCGGTGTTCCAGTCGCCCTCGTACGCCGTGACGCCGGCCCGCGCGGTGCCGCCGCTCCGGTGGAAGCCGTCCACGGTGATCGTGGTGGCGGGGGAGGTCGACCGCTGCAGGACATGGCCGCCGTACACGTACACGTTCCGCCGCTCGGGGGCGAGGGCCGCGACGGGGCCGGGGAACCTGTGGACCACCGTCAGCGACCAACCGGCCACGCAGCCCTTGCCGTTGGGCGCCCAGACGTTCCCGACGGCCACCTGCGCGTCCGTCCCCGAGACGCCCGCGAAGGCGGCGGTCACGTCCGACTCGCCCGTGTAGTAGTGCGGGCCGTTGGTGTCCGCCGGGTCGGCGACCATGCTGTCGATCGAGACCGGGATCGCGGCGCCCGCGCCGACCTTGATCACCGGGGCGGTCGTCGCGGGGTCCCCGGGCGAGGGTTCGACGTCCGCGCCGGAGATGTCGCAGCGCTTCAGTGAGGCCCCGCTCGGGCCCCGGTACGTGCCGTCGTTGCCGCCCCAGAACAGCCGGGCGTAGGCGACCTCGGCGCCCGCCGGGATCTTCACGTGGCCGGTGCTGGAGCCGTAGTCGGCCCCGGTGCCGCCGGCGTCGATCCGCCGCATCACGAAGGTGTTGTTGTTGTCCGAGCCCTGGCCGCTCGCCGCCGTCGCGCAGCGGGCGGCCAGGTCGGCGGGGGCGGTCGGACAGCCCATGACGGTGTTGCCGATCGTCGTGAAGTCGCCGTACACCGACGCGTCGTACCGCTTGCCGAAGGGCTCGACCACGTCCGCCGCGGCAGGCCCCGCCGTGGTGAACGCGAGCGAGCCCGCCGTCAGGCCGACGGCCGCGAGCACCCTGCCCAGGTGATGTTGTCTGAAGCGCATAAAAGGGCAATGTAGGCAAAACGGATCATCATGGGGCGTTACGCCACGCGACGGCGCGCGTACTCCACGATTTCGGCCATCGGCGGCCGCTCCTCCGTGTCCACCGCGTACGTCCGCGGCTCGAAGCCCTTCTCGCCCCGCTCGAACTGCGTCAGCCACGGCCGCACCAGATGCCCCCGCGAGAGCCGCAGCTGCGCCGTCCGGTAGATCGCCGCCGCCATCCGGCCCAGCGCCCGACCGTCCTGGTGCCGGTGCTTGCGCACCCCCACGTCCACCTGGGCCAGCGCGTCCAGGCCCACCGTGTGCAGCGCGTCCACCAGCAGCCCCAGCTCCACTCCGTAACCGACCGGGAACGGCAGCCGTTCGAGGAGGGACCGGCGCGCCGCGTACTCGCCGCCCAGCGGCTGCACGAAACCGGCCAGCTGCGGCCAGTGCAGATTGAGCAGAGGACGGGCCACCAGCTCCGTCACCCGGCCCCCCTGACCAGGGGTGTCGCCGAACGGCCGGTCGTACATCGCCTTGACGAAGTCGATGTCCGGATCGGTCAGCAGCGGGCCCACGATCCCCGACACGAAGTCCGCCGAGAAGTCCCGCAGATCCGCGTCCACGAAGCACACGACGTCCCCGCTGGTCACCATCAGCGACCGCCACAGGACCTCGCCCTTGCCCGGCACCGCCGGTATCCGGGGGAGTATCGCGTCCCGCGCCACCACCCGCGCGCCGGCCGCCGCCGCCACCTCCGCCGTACGGTCCGTGGAGCCGGAGTCGATCACCACCAGCTCGTCGACCAGCGGCACCGCCTCCGACATCAGCTCGCGCCGGATCACGGCGACGATGTCCCCGACGGTCGCCTCCTCGTTCAGTGCGGGCAGGACGACGCTGACCTTCGTATTCCGTTTGGCGGCGAGGATCCGCTCCAGCGGCCGGTCCGCCACGGACCAGGACCGCCGCCCCAGCCAGCGCTCCACCTCTTCCAGCACGTGATCTCCATCTCGCGGTTCGGACGGCCGGTCCAAGCGTCCGGGCCTTCGGTTACAGTCTTGAACAACGCGGATGCCCGATGCACGTCGGGGTGCCGCCCGCGTCGGAGCGTCGGAACGAAGTCCAGCGCGCTTCACAATCGAATACCGCTCATCCAGAGGGGCAGAGGGAAACGGCCCGTTGAAGCCCCGGCAACCCTCCAGTCGGTTCGTCTCGTCCTCCAGCGAGGTCCCCGGCTAGGGAAGGTGCCAAATCCGTCTCATGGCGAAAAATTCGTCATGGGAAAGATGAGGAGAAAGGGCCTCGCCTCCATGGCTGTACAGAACGCCGCTTCCGCCGCCACCGTCGACCTCGGTCCCGCGTCCGGGCTTTCCTGCCGCGAATGCGGTGAAGTCTTCCCGCTCGGTCCGATCTTCGCCTGCGAGCTCTGTTTCGGACCGCTCGAAGTCGCGTACGAGCTCCCCACCGGTGACCCCGAGGCGCTGCGCAAGCAGATCGAGGCCGGACCCGCCAACATCTGGCGCTACGCCCCCCTGCTGCCCGTCCCGGCCGACGTCGCCGAGAAGCCGAACCTGAACCCGGGCTGGACCAAGCTCGTCCAGGCCGACAACCTCGCCCGCGAGATCGGCGTCGCCCCCGGCAAGCTCTTCGTCAAGGACGACTCCGGCAACCCGACCCACTCCTTCAAGGACCGGGTCGTCGCCCAGGCCATCGAGGCCGCCCGCGCCTTCGGCTTCACCACCCTCTCCTGCTCCTCCACCGGCAACCTGGCCGGCGCCGTCGGCGCCGCCGCCGCCCGCGCCGGCTTCCGCTCCTGCGTGTTCATCCCGCACGACCTGGAGCAGGGCAAGGTCGTCATGGCCGGTGTCTACGGCGGTGAACTCGTCGCCATCGAAGGCAACTACGACGACGTCAACCGCTTCTGCTCCGAGCTCATCGGCGACCCGCTCGGCGAGGGCTGGGGCTTCGTCAACGTCAACCTCCGCCCGTACTACGGCGAAGGCTCCAAGACGCTGGCGTACGAGATCTGCGAGCAGCTCGGCTGGGTCATCCCCGACCAGCTCGTCATCCCGATCGCCTCCGGCTCCCAGCTCACGAAGATCGACAAGGGTCTCCAGGAGCTCATCAAGCTGGGCCTCGTCGAGGACAAGCCGTACAAGATCTTCGGTGCGCAGGCCGAGGGCTGCTCCCCGGTGTCGGTGGCCTTCAAGGCCGGGCACGACGTCGTGCGGCCCCAGAAGCCGAACACGATCGCCAAGTCCCTCGCGATCGGCAACCCGGCCGACGGCCCGTACGTCCTCGACATCGCCCGCCGGACCGGCGGCGCCGTGGAGGACGTCGACGACGAGCAGGTCGTGGACGCGATCAAGCTCCTCGCGCGGACCGAGGGCATCTTCGCCGAGACCGCGGGCGGCGTGACCCTCGGCGTGACGCGGAAGCTCGTCAAGGACGGGCTGATCGACCCGAACCTCACCACCGTCGTCCTCAACACCGGCGACGGACTCAAGACCCTGGACGCGGTGGCCGACACCTCTCAGGCGACCGCCACCATCCGCCCGAGCCTGGACGCCTTCCGCGACGCCGGCCTGGCCGTCTGAGCCGGCCCGCCCTCCAGGTCCACTGAAAGGTTACGAAGACATGGCCGTGAACGTCCGCATCCCCACCATCCTCCGCACCTACACGGGTGGCCGGTCCGAGGTCCAGGCCGAGGGCGCGACCCTCGCCGAGGTCATCGCGGACCTGGAGAAGAACCACACGGGCATCGCCGCCCGCGTCCTGGACGACCAGGGCAAGCTGCGCCGCTTCGTCAACGTCTACGTGAACGACGACGACGTGCGCTTCGAGCAGGGCCTGGAGACGGCCACCCCGGCCGGCGCGGGCGTCTCGATCATCCCGGCCGTCGCCGGCGGTTGCTGAGTCACTCGGCTCGTCGTCTGTCCCGTCTTTCTTGAATTGCCCCTTCCGCGTCAATAAGCGGAAGGGGCAATTCTGCATGGTTGAGCGCGGTAGAGTTGGGGAAGTCCCCTCCGCTGCTCATGCCGGACGCATATGAGAATGCGTCCCCGCGCGACAAGAAGCAGCCAAAGTGTGTGCGCGTTGTGTACCTTCTGCGCGCTTTGCCGGGCCCGACTTGCCCCGGGATTCAAGGGATTCTCCCGAATTCGCCTTTCCAGCACGCCCAGAATTCTCGCTCGAATGACCTGTTGCAGAGGGCAGTTGGGCAGATACATTCAGCCGCGGTCGACGCGTTCCGGCGCAGGGTCTGACCCGGGTCCGCGAAGTGCGGTCCCGCGCAAGGGCCAGTAATAGGGGAGTTAGGCATGGCTCAGGGCACCGTCAAGTGGTTCAACGCGGAGAAGGGCTACGGCTTCATCGCGGTCGACGGTGGTGCGGATGTTTTCGTCCACTACAGCGCGATCCAGATGGATGGCTACCGCAGCCTCGAAGAGGGACAGCGAGTCGAGTTCGAGATCTCGCAGGGCCAGAAGGGTCCGCAGGCGGACATGGTCAAGCTCGCCGTCTGAGCGCGGCGCGATCGGCCACCGACGCAACGCCGTCGAGGGGCCCGCATCCCTGAGGGGACGCGGGCCCCTCGCGCGTTCCCCGCGCCCCTCGCGCGCCCCTGTCCACCTCCCGAAACTCGAGAGTCGCTTGCACTCTCCTATGCCGAGTGCTAATCATTGGCGTTAGCACTCGGCAGGTGAGAGTGCTACGAGGATCGGGCAGACGAGGCCGCCGGCCGGGTGGGGCAAGGAACCACGCGGAGCTGCGGAGGCCGTCCGTCGCGGGCGTCGGCGCGGTCCTGGAGCGTTATCCACCCCATGTCCGGGAGGACCACTTCACATGGCCAAGATCATCGCGTTCGACGAGGAGGCCCGGCGCGGTCTCGAGCGCGGCATGAACCAGCTCGCTGACGCCGTCAAGGTCACCCTCGGCCCCAAGGGTCGCAACGTCGTCCTCGAGAAGAAGTGGGGCGCCCCCACGATCACCAACGATGGTGTCTCCATCGCCAAGGAGATCGAGCTCGAGGACCCGTACGAGAAGATCGGCGCCGAGCTGGTCAAGGAAGTCGCCAAGAAGACGGACGACGTCGCCGGCGACGGTACGACCACCGCCACCGTCCTCGCCCAGGCGCTCGTCCGCGAGGGCCTGCGCAACGTGGCCGCCGGTGCCAACCCGATGGCCCTCAAGCGCGGTATCGAGAAGGCCGTCGAGGCCGTCTCCGGCGCCCTGCTCGAGCAGGCGAAGGATGTCGAGACCAAGGAGCAGATCGCTTCCACGGCCTCCATCTCCGCCGCCGACACCCAGATCGGCGAGCTCATCGCCGAGGCGATGGACAAGGTCGGCAAGGAAGGCGTCATCACCGTCGAGGAGTCCCAGACCTTCGGTCTGGAGCTGGAGCTCACCGAGGGCATGCGCTTCGACAAGGGCTACATCTCGGCGTACTTCGCCACCGACATGGAGCGCATGGAGGCGTCGCTCGACGACCCCTACCTCCTCATCGTCAACTCCAAGATCTCCTCGGTGAAGGACCTGCTCCCGCTCCTGGAGAAGGTCATGCAGTCGGGCAAGCCGCTGCTGATCATCGCCGAGGACGTCGAGGGCGAGGCCCTGTCGACCCTGGTCGTCAACAAGATCCGCGGCACCTTCAAGTCCGTCGCGGTCAAGGCCCCCGGCTTCGGCGACCGCCGCAAGGCGATGCTGAACGACATCGCCATCCTCACCGGCGGCACGGTCATCTCCGAGGAGGTCGGCCTCAAGCTGGAGAACGCGGGCCTCGACCTGCTGGGCCGCGCCCGCAAGGTCGTCATCACCAAGGACGAGACCACCATCGTCGACGGTGCCGGTGACAGCGAGCAGGTCGCCGGTCGCGTGAACCAGATCCGCGCCGAGATCGAGAACAGCGACTCGGACTACGACCGCGAGAAGCTCCAGGAGCGCCTGGCGAAGCTCGCCGGTGGCGTCGCCGTCATCAAGGCCGGTGCCGCGACCGAGGTCGAGCTCAAGGAGCGCAAGCACCGCATCGAGGACGCCGTTCGCAACGCGAAGGCGGCCGTCGAGGAGGGCATCGTCGCCGGCGGTGGCGTGGCCCTGCTCCAGGCCTCCTCGGTCTTCGAGAAGCTCGAGGCCGACCTCGCGGGTGACGAGGCCACGGGCGCGAACATCGTGAAGCTGGCCCTTGAGGCCCCGCTGAAGCAGATCGCGGTCAACGCCGGCCTCGAGGGCGGCGTCGTGGCGGAGAAGGTCCGCAACCTGCCCGTCGGCCACGGTCTGAACGCCGCGACCAACGAGTACGTCGACCTCATCGCCGAGGGCATCATCGACCCGGCGAAGGTCACGCGCTCCGCGCTGCAGAACGCCGCGTCGATCGCCGCGCTGTTCCTCACCACCGAGGCCGTCATCGCCGACAAGCCGGAGAAGGCCGCCGCGCCGGCCGGCGGCGGCATGCCGGGCGGTGACATGGACTTCTGATCCTCCGGGATCGGTGGTTCATCGCCGAAGGCGCGAGCCGGACGCGACACGCACGCGACCGAGGGCGGCACCCCCACCAGGGGGTGCCGCCCTCGGGCGTTTCGCGGATGCTGGAAGGGCGGGCACCTTCCCGAAGGCCGAAGGGAACAGACCATGGTCACCCTCCTGACGACGCCGGCCGACCGCGAGCTGGTCATCACCCGCACCTTCGACGCCCCGCCGGGCCGGGTCTGGGAGGCGTGGACGCACCCCGAGCACGTACGGGAGTGGTACGGCGTCTCCGCGCTGACCACGTCCGTCGTCGACATCGACCTGCGGGTCGGCGGCGGGTGGCGCTGGGGCCAGACCGCGCCGGACGGCCAGGAGATCGTCTTCTCCGGTACGTACGAGGACGTCGTCCCGGTCGAGCGGCTCGACTACACGGAGGTCTTCGAGCAGATGCCGGACACCGCACCCGTCCACGTCACCCTCACCTTCGACGCGACCCCGGACGGCGGCACGGCCCTGACCAGCACGTCGTTCTGGCCCTCGAACGACATCAGGGACCAGGCGCTCGCGGCGGGCATGGAGGCGGGGGTCCGCGAACAGTACGACCGCCTCGCGGAACACCTGAAGTCGATGTGAGACCGGGGCCCTTGATCCTCTCGGCGGTTCAGGTGGTCACGGGCGCTGGAAGGCGGCCGACCAGAGGAAGGGTTCGCCGAAGGTGGGGGAGTCGTGGGTTTCGTCGTGCATGCGGCGGATCTCGATCTCGGTCAGGTCCGGCGTGCCGCTGGTGAAGATCGTCCTCAAGGCCGTGTCCGTATAGGCGAGTCCGCCGTCGAGGCTGCCCTGGCGGTAGAAGTCGGCGTCCGGGAGTTCGGAGCCCATGCCGCCCTCCCCGGCGGCGAACGCGGTGAGTGTGAAGTGCCCGCCGGGCGCGAGGAGGCGGTCCAGGAGCGCGAGGTAGCTGACGCGGCGGTGCGGCGGCAGGTGGTGGAAGCAGCCGGAGTCGTGGATGAGGTCGTACGGGCCGTCGAGGGCGGTGCCGGGGGCGAAGGCGTCGCCCTGGACGAAGCGGATGCCGGGGGCGCCGCCCTGCCCGGTGCCGCCCTGCCCTACGCCGGTCTTCTCGGCTCGCTCCCGGGCCCAGCGGATCGCGGTGGGCGAGAGGTCGACGGCGTCCACCTGGTAGCCCAGCGAGGCGAGGTAGAGGCTGTTGCGGCCGGGTCCGCAGCCGAGGTCGAGCGCGCGGCCGCCGCCGGCCGGGAGCAGCCCCCGCTCGACGTACGACACAAGGCTCTCGTCCGGCTTGGCGACGAAGAACGGCACCGGCTTGTCGCGGTCGGCGTAGAAGCCGTCCCACCAGTCGGAGCCGCCGCCGGACCAGCGGTCGGCGCCGGGCGCGAACAGCCCGTCGAGCAGGTTCAGGACGTCGTCGATCGTGCGGATGCCACGGTCGTTCGGGCTCATGTGGATCTCCCCTCCGAGTTCCCCAAGAATATGGCCAGTTGAAGGAAAAGCCCAGGTCAGGGGTGGTGTACGGAGGTGGTGACGGGCTGCCTGGCGGCCTTCTGGGCGGCGGCGTGAGCCGGGGGTGCGGGGCGGGCCCGGACCGCCCCTCGTACCCCTCCACGGCCCGGGAAAGGGCCTTCTGGCGGCCCGCGCGGACCGGTTTTCGAGCGCCGTGAAGGCGCCAATCCGGGCGGCGTCCCCGCGTGCCCGCCCGGCCGAAAGCGGGCGGGTCCGAACCCGGCCGTACCGGCCCGGACCGGCCTTCGGCGTCCCGCGCGCTGTCCGGTACGCGACCCGGCCGATTGGCCGGAGTCGTGGGTTGCCCCCGGCCCGGGCCACCGCTAGCGCCCTGGCGGCGACGACCCGCCCTCCCCATCATCGTCCCGGGGTGCGCCGCCGCACCGCCCTCAGCGAACCCTTCGGGGAGGCGACGACCGTGCAGACGACGACCGTGGAGACGCCCGATGTTCCGCCGTCGGCGGCGGCGACCAGGTGACCGTCCTCACCGGTCACCGCCTGGGCGCGCTCATCGCCGACCGCACCGGCCGGCCCGCCCTCGCCCACGAGGCCGAGGTCGTCGGCCAGGTGCTGCCCTTCCGGGTCACCTCCCACGTCGCCGACGAACTCGTCGACTGGACGCGCGCCCCCGACGACCCGCTCTACCGCCTCGTCATGCCCCACCGGGGGCTGCTCGCCCCCGCCGACTTCGCCGCCGTCGAGCGGAGCCTGCGGGACGGGGACCGGGACCGGCTGCGCCTGGTCGTCGACGGGCTCCGCGAGCGGCTCGACCCGCACCCGGCCGGCCGTGACGCGGCGGGCCTGCGGCACCGCTACCCGGAGACGCTGCTCGTCCTGCCGGGCCAGGGGCGTACCTGCCACGGCCCCTGCGCGTCCTGCTCCCGGTGGCCACGGTTCGCCGGGGATCCGGTGCGGGGCCGGGAGCTCGGCGGCCCGGAGGCGTTGGGCGACCGGCTGGACCGGCATCCGGAGATCACCGATGTCCTCTTCGCGGGCGTCCCTTTCGCGGGCGGGTCAGGGGCGGATCCGCCCGATCCGCCGGACCCGTTCGAGCTGCGGACCGCGCGGCTCGCCCCGTACGTGACGGCGCTCCTCGACCGGCCCGGCGTGCGGACCGTCCGGATCGTCACCCGGGCCGTGTCCCGCTTCCCCGGGCGTTTCCTGGACGCCCCCGACGCCGACGACCTCCTCCGCCTCCTCGAACGGGTCGTGGCGTCCGGGCGGCACCTCGTCCTGACGCTGTACGTCTGCCATCCCCGGGAGCTCCGGCCGGCGACGGCCCGCCGCGCCCTCGGCCGGCTGGCCGCGACGGGCGCGGTGCTGCGCACCAGGGGGGCCGTCCTGCGGCGCGTCAACGACGACGCCGCGCTCTGGGCGCGGATGTGGCGTGAGCAGACGGCGCTCGGCCTGGCGCCGTACGGCATGCTCGTCGAGCGCGGCGGTGGCGTACGGCGCTGTTTCCGGTTGCCGCTGGCCCGGGTCCTCGAGGTCCATGCGGAGGCGCTCCGGCGGGTCCCGGGGCTCGCGGGCAGGGTGTGCGGCCCGGTGATGCCGACGGAGCTCGGCGTGCTGGCGGTCGACGGACCCGTCCGCCTCGCGGACGGTCCGGCGTTCGCCCTCCGGGCGGTGAGGACCCCTGACCCGGCCCTGAGGGGCAGGGTGGCGTACGCCCCGTTCGATCCGGCGGCCCGGTGGTGGGACGAACTCGTCCCGTACGGGCCGGGGGACCGGTCCCTGATCCCGGGGGAGCCGCTGACGACCGCCGAGTAGGGGCGTGCGGTCAGGCGGGCGGGGCGAGCAGGCTCGTCTCCTGGCCCGCCCGGCGCAGCGAGTCCGCGACGAAACCGTTCGCCTTGAGCTCCTCGACGACGGCGCGGAGGAAGGCGACGGTCTCCGGGGCGCGGGTGACCGTGGTGCCGACGGCCTGCCGGATCTCCATGAACCGGCCCTCGATGAGCCGGACGTCGGGGTTCTCCCGTACGTACGCGGTCATCGGCTGCCGGATGCCCGCGCCCGCCTCCAGGCCCTCCGCCCGGAAGGTGTCCACGCCCTCCTCGCCGCGGACGACCGTCGCGTGCGCGAGGGACCGGGAGAGGTACAGGTCGTACGCGGAGCCCTGCTTGACCCCGATGCGGACGCCGGGCGCGTCGACGTCCTCGACGGAGGTGAGGGCGGAGTCGCGCGGGACGGCGTACACCCCCTCGATGACCACGTACGGGGCGGTGAACGCGACTTCCTTCTCGCGCGCCGGGTCCACGGCGAGGAAGCACAGGTCGGCCCGGCCGTCCGCCATCGCCTCGAAGGACTTCCGTGCCGCGTCGAAGCACAGCAGCTCGACGGGGACCCCGAGCCGCGCCCCGATCTCCCGCGCCAGATCCACGGTGATCCCGGACGGGGCCTCGGGGGTGCCCTGGGCGAGCACCGGGTTCCCCAGGTTCACGGAGGCCCGGAGGGTGCCGGTGGGGGCGAGGTCGGCGATGAGGGCGGGGCCCGCTGGGATCGTCATGGGGACGGATTCTAGGCAGCCGGCGTGTGGTGCAGGCCGTCCAGGAGGGCCAGGTCCTCGTCGGTGAGCCGGAGCGCGCCGGCGGCGACGTTGGCGGCGAGGTGTTCGGGGTCGCCGGTGCCGGGGATGGCGAGCAGGTGGGGGCCCTGGTGGAGGGTCCAGGCGATCCGCACCTGGGCGGGGCTCGCGCCGTGGGCCTCGGCGACGGCGAGCACTTCGGGGCTCTCGGCGGCGGTGGCGCCGCCTTCGCGGCCGGCGCCGGCGATCGCGTAGAACGGCACGAAGGCGATGCCCTGTTCGCCGCAGTACCGGACGAAGTCGGCGTACTCCGGGCGGACCCCGATGCCGTACATGTTCTGCACGCAGACGACGGGGGCGATGGTCCGGGCCTCGGCGAGCTGCTCGGGGGTGATGTTGGAGAGGCCGAGGTGCCGGATGAGACCGGCCTCGCGGAGTTCGGCGAGGGCGCCGAAGCGTTCGGCGACCGAATCGGTGCCGAGGATGCGGAGGTTGACGACGTCGAGGTGGTCGCGGCCGAGCTGGCGCAGGTTCTCCTCGACCTGTCCGCGCAGCCCGGCGGGGGTCCGCGCGTGCTCGCTCCAGGCGCCGGTCGTGTCCCGGGCGGGCCCGACCTTGGTGGCGATGACGAGGTCGTCGGGGTAGGGCCCGCCGAGCGCGCTGCGGATCAGCTCGTTGGCGGACCGGAGCGGGGAGAAGTAGAAGGCGGCGGTGTCGATGTGGTTCACGCCGAGCTCGACGGCCTTGCGCAGTACGGCGATCGCCTCGCCGCGATCGCGCGGCACGGCGTCCTCGACGAGGGCCGCGCCACGCTGCGGGAGCCGCATGGCGCCGAAGCCGACACGGCGGACGGTGAGATCACCGAGCACCCAGGTACCGGAGGCGGCGGCCGGGACGGCGGAGGAGGGCCGGGCGGAGGACGGGGAGGTGGTCATGCGGGGCATGATCGCCGAGAGGCGCTCGCGCCGCCATCGGATATCCGCGGGTGCGATCCGCGCGCTGTGCGGGGGTCGGCGAGTCGGTCAGGGTTCCGGGGCGGGGGTGGCCTGGTGGTAGTACATGCGCCAGCCGGCCGTGTCGTCCGTCTTCCGCCAGATCGAGCTGCGCCGGGCCCGTCTGCCGTCGAGGACGGTCTCGAACGTCAGGTGCACGATTCCGGGGGCCAGTACCGTGCCGGTCATCCCGCTGGGCGCGTACGTCGGGCCGTCCTCGGCGGCGCCCCGCATGACCTCCATCGCCGCGAGCATCGACGGGCGGTCCCAGCGGCGTCCCGAGGCGCCCACCTCCACGAACTCCGGGTCGAGGTACCGCTCGGACAGCTCTCTGGACGAGCGGACCGCGGGGGTCATCAGGAGCAGCTCCCGCTCGATCGCCTCGGCCACGGCGGCCTCGTCGTCGTTCGTGTGCATCGTGGCGTTCCCGGTGTCGTCGCTAGCTCGTCGCGTTCGGCTTCCAGTCCTTGGCGAGGAGGCCGAGGATCACCTCGTCGAGGAACTCGCCCAGGACCCATGCCGAGGAGCGCAGGACGCCCTCGCGGACGAAGCCGTTGTGTTCGGCGGAGCGGAGCATCCCGTGGTTGTCCGCGAGGGTCTCGATCTGGAGGCGGTGCAGGCCGCGTACGACGAAGCCGTAGTGGCACAGGACCGCGACCACGTCCGAGCCGTAGCCCTTGCCGCGGGCGGAGGGCAGCAGGCCGAGGCCGATGTGTGCGGCCCGGTGGTGGTTGTCGATGCCCCAGAGCGTCGCGGTGCCGACGAGCGCGCCGCCGTCCCGCTCGACCACCGAGAAGGAGACGGTCTCCGGTCCCTGGTCGTCGACGAACAGCCGCGGGTCCTTGGCGCCGGGTGTGATCGGCCGCCACGGGGCGCCTTCGGCGCGTGAGCCGGTGACGGCGTCGTCGTACAGCTCCGTCCGCAGGATCGGGATGTCTTCCTCGTACCGGGCCCGGAGTACGACCTTGCTTCCGCTCAGCATGCGTCGTTCCTATCCGACCGTGGTCGCCGACGGCAAACCAATTCCGCGGCCGGGTTCCGAACACCCCCGTATGCGGAGGGGGTTGGCCCCACCCCTGATTCGCGTGCCTGCCGGATGGGGGCGCTCCGGCGATTTCGCGAGGCTGTGCGCATGACAACGAACCGTGGACGCCGCGCCCTCCTCCTCACCCTCTCCGCCGCCGTCGTGGCCGGGGCCGCCCTCTCCGGCGGTGGGGCGGCCACCGCCGTCGCCGCCCCCGCCGCTCCCGTCTCCGTCGTTCCCGCTTCCGGCGCCCCCGTCTCCGGTGCCTCGATCTCCGTCGCGCCCGCCGCTCCCGCCGGCCTCGACTGGGGCGGCTGCGACGCCGCCGTGCGGCCGCTGCCCGGGCAGGAGTGCGCCCGGCTCTCCGTGCCCCTCGACTACGCCCGGCCCCACGGGGAGCAGATCCAGCTCGCCGTCTCCCGGCTCCGGAGTACGGTGCCCGCGGCGCGGCGCGGCACGCTCATGGTGATTCCCGGCGGCCCCGGCAGTTCCGGTGTGCAGCGGCTCGCGCAGAAGGGGGCCGTGCTCGCCGGGGAGACGGGCGGGGCGTACGACCTCGTCGCCTTCGACCCGCGTGGCATCGGTGGTTCCGCCAAGGCGCGGTGCGGGCTCGCCGAGGAGGACCGCTGGATGGTCACCCTGCGGTCCTGGCCCGGCGCGGGCGGCGGCGTCGAGGAGAACATCGCCCGGTCGAAGCGCATCGCCGAGGCCTGCGCCCGCAACGGCGGTGCCATGCTGCGCGGCCTCACCACCGCGAACCAGGTGCGGGACCTGGAGCGGCTGCGGCAGGCGCTCGGCGAGCGGAAGCTCTCCGCGTGGGCCGTGTCGTACGGGACGTACGTGGCCGCCGAGTACGCCCAGAAGTTCCCCGGGCGGACCGACCGCTGGGTCCTCGACAGCAGCAGTGACCCCGACCCGCGTCGGGTGGCCCGGGGTTGGCTGGAGGGCATGGCGGAGGGCGCCGCGGACCGGTTCCCCGACTTCGCCGCGTGGGCCTCGCACCCCGACCGCGCGAAGGCCGGGCTGCGGCTCGCCGAACGGCCCGAGGACGTCCGGCCGTTGCTCCTCGACCTCGCCGCACGCCTCGACCGCGCCCCGCACGCCTCCGCGACGGCCGGTGTGCCGCTGTCCGGGGCCATGCTGCTCCAGGCCCTTCAGCAGTCCCTCTACTCCGACGGCTCCTTCGAGGGCTTCGCCAGGCTGGTCACCGCCGCGCTCGACCCCGCCGGCCGGCCCGTGCTGCCGCCCGAGCTGGCCGGGGCCATGCCCGACGAGGCCGCCGCCGTCAGCGTGGGCGTGATCTGCAACGACGTCGACTGGCCGCGGGCGTCCCCGGCGGCGTACCAGCGGGTCGTCGACGCCGACCGGGTCCGCCACCCGCTGACCGCCGGCATGCCGGTGAACGCCACCCCCTGCGCGTACTGGAAGGGCGGCGCCGTCGAGAAGCCGGTCCGGATCACCGACCGCGGCCCGTCCAACATCCTCATGATCCAGAACCTGCGGGACCCGTCCACGCCGTACACCAAGGGCCTGGCGATGCGGGCCGCCCTCGGCGACCGCGCGCGGCTCGTCTCCGTCGACCACGGCGGCCACGGGGTCTACCTCGGCAACGGCAACGCCTGCGGCGACCGCGCCGTGACCCGCTTCCTGACCGAGGGCGTACGGCCGGACCGGGACGTCCTCTGCCGGTGACCAGGTGACCGTGGCCGTGACCGTACGGCGAAGGGCCCGGCCGGATTTCCTCCGGCCGGGCCCTCCTCGTATCGCCGCGTCAGACCTTCACCGGCTCCGGGGCAGGCTCCGGGCTGCCGTCGGCCGTGGTCACTTCGGCCGCCGGCTCCGTGTCCACGTCGAACTCCTCCAGGAGTTCCCTGCTGAAGCCCCAGAAGTACGTCGCCACGAAGCCGGCCAGATAGCCGACGAGCAGGCCGCCCGCGTAGATCGCGATCGTCTCGCCGAGGCCCTTGTTGCCGTCGAGGAGGGGGAACAGGGCCCAGCCCGACGGGCCGATCGCCGTCGAGCCGACCGAGTCGCCCAGCATGCTGAAGAGGCCGACGAAGCCGCCGCCGAACGCGCCGCCGACGCACGCCGTGACGAACGGGCGGCCCAGCGGCAGCGAGACGCCGTAGATCAGGGGCTCGCCGACGCCCAGGAAGCCGGCCGGGAGGGCGGACTTGATGGTGCGGCGGATCGAGCCGTTGCGCGGGAGCTTCAGGTAGACGGCCATCGCCGCGCCGACCTGGCCCGCGCCCGCCATCGCGAGGATCGGCAGGAGTACCGTGTAGCCCTGCTGTTCGATCAGGGTCGTGTGGATCGGGATGAGGGCCTGGTGCAGGCCCAGCATCACCAGCGGCAGGAAGAGGCCGCCGAGGACGAAGCCCGCGCCCGCGCCGGCGTTCGCGAGGAGCCAGTCGGCGAACTCGCCGATCGCCGTGGAGATCTCACCGGCCACGAACATCAGGCCGAAGATCGTCACCAGGCCGGAGATCAGGACCGTGAGCGTCGGGGTGACCAGGACGTCGAGCGATTCCGGCACCCAGCGGCGGCACCACTTCTCCACGTACACGGCGAGGACCGCCGCGCCGAGCGCGCCGAGCACACCGCCCTGGCCGGGGGAGAGGGTCTGGCCGAAGGCGTCGATCTTGGCGACGCCGGGGAAGACGATGATCGCCGCGACGGCGCCGCCGAGGATCGCCGTACCGCCGAACTCCTTCGCCGTGTTGTAGCCGACGAAGACCGCGATGAGCGCCATGAAGCCGCTCGCCATCGCCGCGAGTGCGGGGGTGACGCCGGGCAGCCAGCCGAGGTTGACCAGCAGGCCGTTGAGGCCGGCGATGATGCCGCAGCCGATGAGCGCGGGGATCAGCGGGACGAAGATGTTCGCGATCCGGCGGAGGAAGAGCTTGAACGGGGTGGCGTTCTTCGCCTTCCGCGCCGCCTTGAGCGCCGCGCCCCGGTCGGCGAGTTCCGCCGCCGAGTGGGCGGCCGCGGGGGCCTCGGCCACCAGGGCCTCGAACTCCGGTGTCACGCGGGCGACGGTGCCCGGGCCGAGGACGATCTGGTACGTGTCGTCCTCCACCACACCCATCACGGAGGGCAGGGCCTTGAGGGCCTCGTCCTGGACGAGCGAGCGGTCGTGCAGTCCCAGCCGGAGGCGGGTCATGCAGTGGGCCACGGAGCTGATGTTCCCGGCGCCGCCGACGAGGGGGAGGATCGCGGCGGCGATGGCGCGGTTCTTGTCGTCTGTGCTCATGGTGCGGTGGTGCCTTGCTGTGAGGGGAGGGGGCTCAGTCGGTCTTCGCGTGCAGCGCCGCGCGCAGGTGGCCCTGGGAGTCGGTCAGCCGTTCGGCGGCCGTCGGGGCGTCGATGTCCGCGAGGATCATCAGGATCGCGTTCTTCACCTCGCCGTCGGCGGCGGCGAGGGCGGTCTCGATCTGCTCGTCCGGGGCTCCGGTGGCCAGCGCGACGATGCGCCGCGAGCGGGCCTGGAGCTTCTCGTTGGAGGCGCGGACGTCGACCATGAGGTTTCCGTACGTCTTGCCGAGCCGGATCATCGTGATCGTCGAGATCATGTTGAGGACGAGCTTCTGGGCGGTGCCCGCCTTGAGCCGGGTCGAGCCGGTGAGCAGCTCGGGGCCGGGGACGACCTCGATGCCGTGCTCGGCGGCGGCGGCGAGCGCGCTGTCCGCGTTGCAGGAGAGGCCGATGGTGAGCGCGCCGTGCGCGCGGGCGTGCTCGACGGCGCCGATGGCGTACGGGGTGCGGCCGGAGGCGGAGATGCCGACGACGGTGTCGTCCGCGGTGAGGCCGAGCGCGGTGAGGTCCTCGGCGGCGAGTTCCTTGGAGTCCTCGGCGCCTTCGACGGCCTTGACCATGGCGGACGGGCCGCCGGCGATGAGGCCGACGACCTGGGTCGGGTCGGTGTTGAAGGTGGGCGGGCACTCGCTGGCGTCGAGGACGCCGAGCCGGCCGGCGGTGCCGGCGCCCAGGTAGATGAGCCGTCCGCCGCGGGCCATGCGCTCGGCGGTGGCGTCGATCGCGGCGGCGATGGCCGGGAGCTGCCGGGCGACGGCGGCGGGGACGGTGGCGTCCTCGCCGTTCATGAGCGCGGCGATCTCGGCGGTGGGCAGCTGGTCGATCTCGGCCAGTTCGGGGCGGAAGGCCTCGGTGGTGAGGGTGGCCAGCTGGGCGCGGAGTTCGGAGTACGTAGCAGACACGTGCGGCTCTTTCGGTGCTGTGGTCGTCAGCGGGCGCTTCAGCGCGTGCGGGGGGAGTGGCGGTGGGCGAGGGCTTCGTACGAGGCGGCGAGGGCAGGGGCCGCCGTCTCGTACGTACGTTGGGTGACGCAGGTGAACAGGCAGTCCACGACCAGGAGTTGGCTGGTCCGGGACGACATGGCGGCGGGGCGCAGTTCGCTCTCGCGGGCGGTGGAGGTGGTGAGGATGTGGTCGGCGTACTGCGTGACCGGGCCGTCGGGGCGGCCGGTGATCGCGACCGTGGTCGCCCCGTGGTCGAAGGCCACCCGCAGCGGTTCTATGACGTCGCCGGTCGAGCCGGAGTGGGTGATGGCGATGGCGACGTCGCCGGAGCGGAGCTGCACGGCGTTGGTGACGGCGAGGTGCGGGTCGCTGTGGGCGTGCGCGATCAGGCCGATGCGGAGGAGTTTCTGGCCGAGGTCCTGGGCGACGAGGCCGGAGGCGCCGATGCCGTAGATGTCGATGCGGCGGGCGGTGGCGAGGGCGGCGACGGCGGCGCCGAGCTGGACGGTGTCGAGTCCGGCGGCGGTGTCGGCGAGGGTCTGCTGCTCGTCGTAGGCCAGCTTGGCGACGACGTCGGCGATCGGGTCGTCGACGGCGATGTCGGCGGTGACGGCGGGCGCCCGGCCGGACTGCTGCTGGGCGGCGAGCCCGGCGAGGGCGAGGCGCAGGTCGCGGTAGCCGGGGTAGCCGAGGAGGCGGGCGGTGCGGACGACGGTCGCCTCGCTGGTGCCGGTGAGCTCGGCGAGGCCGGTGACCGTGAGCGCGGCGCAGCCGGCCGGGTCTCCGGCGACGGCTTCGGCGACCCGCTGCATGGAGCGGGTCATGGACGGCGCGAGGGTGCGTACCTTGGCCGCGAGGGCGGCGGGCGCGGGCGGCGCGTCGCTCGTGAAACTTTCCTTCACTTCATTGGTCACACCTGAAAGATACTTTCGGCCGGGTGGCGCGACAAGACCCCGACGGTCCCGGATCGGGCCGGGACCTTGGACCTTTCCGGACGTTTTCGCGAGCCGCGCGCACCGGGTGACAATGGGTCCATGGACGACATCGACCCCGTGGAACAGGCGCTGCACGCCGCTCGCGCGCTGGTGCTGGCCGACCTGGTGGCCCGGGAAGTCGCGGCCGCCGAGGTCGTGTCGATGGTGGAGGAATCGGTGACCCACCGGCGCTGGTGGGTCGAGCAGTGGCCGGAGGGCGTCTCGTACGTCGCCGGGCTCGTCGCGCAGGACGTCCAGGACGCCCTGCTGGAACGGTACGGACGCTGGCCGCTCTGCCCGGTCTGCGCCACCGGCGACCCGCACGCCCTGGACGTGGAGCCGGAGCTCGGCCCGGACCCGCACTGGGTCTGCGGCAAGCAGGGGGTCGTGGTCGCGCCGGTGGGCGGCCTGAAGTGAGGAGCCCGCGCAGGTGACGCTCTACATCGACCCGCCGACCTGGCCGGGGCACGGCCGCATGTGGTCGCACCTCGTCAGCGACGTCTCCTTCGACGAGCTGCACGCCTTCGCCGCGTCGATCGGCGCGCCGCCCCGGGCCTTCGAGCGGGACCACTACGACATCCCGTCCGACCGGTACGCCGACGCGGTGGCGGGCGGCGCGGTCGAGGTCGGCTCGAAGGAGCTGCTGCGCCGCCTGACCGAGGCGGGCCTGCGCCGGCCGAAGGGCCGCCCGGCGTCCTGAGGGCCCGCGTCGAGGGCCGCCCGGCGTCCTGAGGACTCGCGTCGAGGACCTACGGGACGACGTGGGCGGCGATCGCCCAGGCGCACTCGATCGACTCCTTGTGCGTGGTGTCGACCTCCACGTCGTACTCCACGCCCTCGTGCACGACGTACGCCTGCTTCGCCGCCATGCCCGCGACGCGGTCGCCGCGCGCGGTCTCCCGGCCCTCGGCGACGGCGCCGTCGCACCGGACGCCGACCCAGAGCACGTCCAGGTCCCCGACGAAGCTCCGCCAGCGCTCCTGGGCGGCGGCACCGCCGAGGAAGACGTCGTCGATGATGATCCGGGCGCCCGCGCGGGCCATCGCGACGACGCCCTCGGCCCAGGCGCCCTCAAGGGCGCGGAACTCGGGCCCGATGCTCACCCCGCCGTCGGCGTCGAACTCGATGCCGCCTTCGGCGCTCTGCATCTTCAGGGGCATCGCCTCGATGAGGGAGTCGACGCCGAAGGCCAGCCAGGGCTCGGGAAGGACGGACTGGAGGCACCGTACGATGCCGGACTTCCCCGCGCTGGAACCGCCGTTGAGGATGATCATCCGAGTGGTCACCCCGTCACCGTACGGCGCTGCCGGGACGGTGCGGAAACGGATTTCACCCGGCGCGCACCAGTGCGGACGCGCCTCAGCAGCTCGACGTGGCCTTCCCCCTGGCCGGTTCGGACGGGGTGGTCCCGCCCGCGGGTGTGCTCCGGGCGACCACGTGGCCGGGGGCCGGGCGCTTGGTCAGGCGGAGGGCCAGGGCCGCCGTTCCCAGGCCCAGGACCGTCATCGCCGCGCCCGCCCAGGCCGTCGAGGCGAAGCCGAGGTTCGCGTCGATGACCGTGCCGCCGAGCCAGGGGCCGCCCGTGTTGCCGAGGTTGAAGGCGGCGGTGGTGGTGGCGCCCGCGAGGGTGGGGGCGGCGCCGGCGACGTTGAACATGCGGGCGTTGAGGGCCGGGGCCGTGTAGAAGGCCGAGACGCCGAGGAGGAAGGTCAGCACGATCGTGGCGGCCGGGTTCGAGGCGAACAGGGCCAGGGCCACGAGGAAGACGGTGGAGGCGGAGATGCCGGTGAGCAGCACGCCGAAGAGGTGCGCGTCGGCGACCCGGCCGCCGATCGTCGTACCGACGACGGCGCCGATGCCGAAGAGGCCGAGGACGCCGGAGACCCAGGCCTCGTCGAGGCCGGAGACGTCGGTGAGCAGCGGCGCGAGGTACGAGAAGGCGCAGAAGACGCCGCCCGCCGCGAGGGCCGTGACCGCGATCGACAGGAGGACCTGGCGGTCGCGGTAGATGGCGACCTCGTTCTTGAGGCGGGGCCTGGTCTCGGGGAGCGGGATGCGGGGGATGCGGGTGACGACGCCGACGAGCGCGATGGCGGAGGCGAGGCCGACGGCCCAGAAGGCGGAGCGCCAGCCGAGGTGCTCGCCGAGGAAGGCGCCGGCGGGGACGCCGAGGACGTTGGCGATGGAGAGGCCGCCGATCATGACCGCCATCGCCCGGGCCCGTGAGCCGACCGGGACCATCGCGATGGCCACCGCCGCGCCGACCGCCCAGAAGCCCGCGCAGGCGAGGGCGCTGATCACGCGGGAGGCGAAGAGGACCGCGTAGTTGGGGGCGAGGGCGCCGGCCATCTGGCCGAGGCCGAAGACGGTGATGAGGGCGATGAGGGTGGTCTTGCGGGGGAGCCGGAGGGTGGCGACGGCGAGGAGCGGTGCGCCGACGACCATGCCGATCGCGAACGCCGAGATGAGGAGTCCGGCGCGGGGGATGGAGACGTTCATGTCCTCCGCGATGGGCGGCAGCAGGCCGGAGAGCATGAATTCGCTCGTCCCGAGCGCGAACACGGACAGTCCGAGGATGTAGACGGCCAGGGGCATCCGGGGGGATGCGGCGGGCCCGGCGTCGGGGGTCGGGGTGGATGTCGTGGGCTCGGCGGAGGGAGACGGCATGACATGCGTCAACCTGTGGTTGGTACCTGTCATTCCCGGAGTGCGGGGGATCTCGGCATACGGGACGGGTGCCGCCTCCGGAGGTTCCGTACGCGCGGTAACAACATGATCAAACCGAGTGTCGCCTTGTCCGTGCCTGGGGCGTTGTGTGCCCTTGGTGGAGATTATTTGATCTTCACGTGCGGCGCCGGACATGACATGGTCACGGAGTAAGCGGCAGCGCCGGGTTCGTGGGGGGCGAGCGTGCCGGTGCCGTCGTGCCGAGGGGGAAGTCTGCCCGGTCGACGGGCCGCCTTTCTGTCATGCCCATGTCTTGAAGCTGCCGGACGATCGCGAGATTGCAAGGCAGACCATGTCATTGTTCCGAGACGTCGGCAGACGCCGGCGTCGCATTCGGTCCGCCCTGACCAAGGGGACCGCGACCACCGCCCTCGTGACGGCGTCCGCCGTACTCGTCGGCCTGATCCAGGCCTCACCCGCCCTGGCCGAGACCGAACCCGAGAAGGACACCGGGCTCGGCCGCAACAGCATCGGGGAGGACCGCCGGCTCGACCGCTGCCTCACCGGAGTCGCGCTGCACGTCGGCGGCCCGCAGCTGAAGGCCAAGGCCATCGAGGGCCTCACCGGCGACGAGAACCTGCTCCGCACCACCGTCGGTGACATCGGCTGGATCGGCTACGGCCCCCTCGGCGTCGCCCGCGACGCCGACGAGGACGCCGCCGACACCTACTCCGCAGGCGTCGGCGCCCGGACCACCGCCCTCGACGAGGCCAACAAGCCGTACCGCGAATCGGCCTGGGCCAGCGACGACATGGAGTGGCACGCCCCCGCCTTCGGCAAGGACGTCACCCACTTCACCCAGGTCACGCAGAAGGAACTCGCCTGGCAGCTCGGCTGGGACGGCCACAGCAACGCCAGCGACGAGGCCGTCGCCCGCGCCCGGGCCCTCATGCAGGAGAACCTGGGCAAGGACGACTGGCACGACTTCTACGTCGAGTTCATGCTGCGGGACAGCGAGGTCAAGAACACCCAGTACACCCGGGGTACGACCTCCAGCGACATCGCGTCCTACCTGCGGCACGGCGGCTACGCCACCCAGGCGCCCGCCCCGGACTCCGCCGAGTACCGGATCGAGGTCGAGACGCTCAAGCAGGCCTGGGCCGCCTGTGACTTCCAGAACCCCGTCGACCCGCGCCGCGTCCTGAACGCCCCGGTCATGAGCGCCATGATCGAGTGGGAGACCGAGTACGCCGGCCAGGCCGCCCAGCGCGCCAAGATCATCCAGGCCGAGGCCGACGCCGCCCTCGCCACCCGCGAGGCGGCCGACGACATGGTCGAGGCCATCGGCCTCGCCTGGTTCGCCGACCAGATCCTGACCTGGCGCAAGTACTGGCAGGACAAGCTCGCCCAGGACCCGAACACCATCCTCGGCAAGCCCGACCAGGCGCTGTACGACAAGGCCACCGCCGACCTCGCCCGGACGCGCCAGAGCGCCGCCGCGGCGGTCACCTCCGCCAAGGCGTGGGCCGCCAAGGCCGCCACCGCCTCCCAGAAGGCCGCCACCGCGCAGCAGGAGGCCTGGGCGGTCGCCGACGCCACGCACGTGCCGCGCGGCCGGGGCCTGATGTACGCCCAGCAGTCGGTGCAGGTCAGCCGCGCCTCCGCGGCAGCGGCCGCCGCCGCCGCGAAGGCGACCGAGACGGCCGGCAACGCCACGAACGCCACCGTCGCCACCAGCGACGCGCTGCTCGCCAAGGCACAGACCGAGTCGCACGCGATCAACACCGAGTTCCGTCGCGTCGCCGCCGAGGAGGCCGCCTCCCAGGCGAAGGCCGCCGCCGACAGCGCCGAGGCCAACGCCACGGCCGCCGCCGAGGCCGCCGCCACCTCGAAGGCCGCCCGTACGACGGCCGAGCAGAAGCGCGACCAGGCCAAGACCGCCGCCGCCACCGCCGCCGCCGAGCGCGCCAAGGCCCAGACGGAGCAGGCCACGGCCGTCGCCTCCCGCGCCAAGGCCGCCGCCGAGCGGACCAGGGCCAAGGAGGCCGAGGAGCGGGCCGCCGGCCAGCAGACCGCAGCGAAGACCGCCGACACGGCCGCCGGTACGGCGACCGCCGACGCCTCCGCCAAGCGGAAGCTCGCCGACGAGAAGGCGAAGGCCGCGCAGACCGCGCGCGAGAAGGCCGTCGCCGCCCTGCGGTCGAAGCAGGCCACCGCGGCCCGCGCCGCCGCACTCGAAGCGGCGGCCACCGCCGCCGTGGGCAGCGCCGCCGCCGCCGAGACCCGGGCCGCCGCCACCGCCGCCCGTACCTCGGCGAACCAGGCCGCCGAGGCCGCCACCGCCGCGCAGACGGCGGCCGACCAGGCCACCGCCGCCGCGGTCTCCGCGCGCACAGCGGCCACCACGGCCGAGGGCGCCGCCGAGCGGGCCCAGGCCAACGCGGTGAGCGCGTGGTCGGCTTACCACACCTCCCTCGGCGCGGCCTCCACCGCGCACGCCGCCGCCGCCGTCGCCCTCGACGCGTCCCAGGACGCGGCCACCCGGGCCGACAACGCCGCCACCGCGTCGGAGAACGCCACCGCACTCGCCAAGAAGGCCAAGGCGGACTCCCTGGCCGCCGGTGCCAGTGCCGCCGAGGCCGCGAAGTCGGCCGCCACCGTCGTGGGCCGTGCCCACGCCGCCGGACAGGCCGCGCTCGCGGCGCGAGACAGCGCCAACGCCGCGGTCGCCGCCTCCGCGGAGGCCGTCACCGTCGGCACGCCGTACAAGGAGAAGGACAGCTCGGCCGCGCTCGCCGTGCTCGTCGGCCAGTCGTCGAAGACGCTCGCCGAACAGCAGGCGGCGGCAGCCGAGGCCAAGGCCACCGCGGCGGCCGCCGCGGCGGCGTCCGCGCAGCAGGCGGCCGCCCAGGCCACCGGTGACGCCAAGCTCGCGGCGGAGGCCGCGGCCCGCGCCGCCAGTGACTCGGTCCGGGCCGTCGAGGCCGTGACCCGCGCCCAGGCGTCCGCGGCCACCGCCGCCGACGAGCAGAAGGGCGCCAAGTCCGCCTCCGACGCCGCCGCCGGCCATCTCGAACAGGCCGGGAAGGACGCCGTCACCGCCCGCTCGACCGCGGACGCGGCGAGCGACGCGGCCGCCGAGGCGGACCGTGACGCCACCGAGGCGGAGAAGCACGCCGCCGAGGCGAACGAGAAGTCGGGCCGGTCCTCCGAGGCCGCCGCGGAGGCCGCGCGCAAGGCGGCCGAGGCGGAGAAGGAGGCCAAGGACGCCGAGACGAAGGCCGGCGACGCGGCGGGCGACAGCACCGCCGCCGAGGAGGCCGCCAAGAAGGCCGAGCAGCAGCAGCGCGAGAAGAACGACGCCGCGCACAAGGCCGCGCTCGAAGCGGGCGACGCGCCCATCAAGGGCGGCGCCGCCAACTGGCCCGCGCTCGGCGCGCGCGAGGAGAAGATCCTCCTCGACGCCTGCGGCCAGACCTGTGTCGACGACTACCGGAAGGGCCTCGCGGCCGTCTCCGTGAACGTCGTCGAGTGGGCCACCGCCCACGGCGGTCAGATCCTCTTCGAGCAGCTCGACGCCGCCAAGGTCAAGGAGTGCCTGGCCGGGAAGGACGTCGACGACTGCCTCTGGGCCCTCGTCGACATCCCCTCGGCGTCCGTGATCGTGGGCCGCGTGCCCGCGCTCGCCCAGGCGATCGAGAAGGTCTCCGACGGCATGCGGACGATCTTCAACGACGCCGACAACGCCCTGCGCCGGCTCAACGAGCTGACGGCCGTCATCCGTGACGTGCGCAGCACCCCGCGCCTCGACCGGTGTGTCGCCGGGGTCGCCCTGCACGCGGGCGGCGCCCGCACGAAGGCCGTGGCCATCCAGGGCCTGTCCGGTACGAACGCCGACCTCGCGGGCATCATCGGCGACCGCGGCTGGATCGGCTTCATGCCGCTGGGCAAGGCCAACGACCAGGACCGGGAAGCCGGTTACGCCTACCTGGACGCCTTCGCGGCCCAGAAGGCCCTCCTGGAGGACGCCAACCGGCCGTACGCGATGAGCTCGTTCGACGACGGGATCACGCTGCACGCGCCGGAGTTCGGCGCCGACATCACCGGCTTCACCCTCTCCACGCAGGCGAAGCTGGCCGACCGCATCGGCTGGGACGCGCACACCAACGCGAGCCCCGAGGCGATCGCCAAGGCCCGGCAGATCACCCAGCAGAACCTCGGCAAGGACGACTGGCACGACTTCGCCGCCGAGTTCATGCTGCGGGACTCCAACGTCGACAACACCCGTTTCTTCGGCGGCACGACCGCCGCCGACATCGCCGCGTACCTGCGGCACGGCGGCTTCCCCGCCGCGAAGGTCACCGAAGGGACCCCCGAGTTCCGCGTCGAGGTCGAGAACCTCAAGCAGGCGTGGGCCTCGTGCAACCACGCCGACCCGGTGGACCCGCGCAACGCCCTGAGCGAGGCCGTCTCGCAGGCCTCGGCAGAGTGGGAGGCGGAGTACGCCGGTCAGGCCGCCCCGCGCGCGGTCATCATGCAGGCGGAGGCCGACGCCGCCGCCGCGACCCGCAACACCGCCGCCCACATGATCGAGGCCATCGGCCAGGCGTGGCGCGCTGACCAGATCCTGCGCTGGCAGAAGTACTGGCACGACCAGCTCGAAGCCGACCCGGACCACATCCTCAAGCCGAAGCAGGCCCTCTTCGACAAGGCGAAGACGGACCTCGCGGACGCCCGGGGCAGGATCCGGGCCCTGGTCACCAAGGCCAAGGAGCAGGCCGCCCTGGCGGCCGCCGCGTCGCAGCGCGCGGTGACCGGACAGCAGCAGGCCTGGGCCATCGCGGACGCCACCGAGGTGCCGCGCGGCCGTGGCCTGATGTACGCGCAGCAGTCGGTGCAGGTCGCCCGCGCCTCCGGTGCGGCCGCCGCGGCCGCCGCGAAGGCGACGGAGACGGCGCTGAACGCGGCGAACGCCACGGTCTCCACGTCGGAGGCGCTCCTCGCCCTGGCGAAGACCGAGGCGCACGCGGTGAACACCGAGTTCCGCCGCATCGCCGCCCAGGAGGCCGCCGCCCAGGCGAAGGCCGCGGCGGACAGCGCGGACGCCTACGCGGCCTCGGCCGCGGAGAACGCCGCGAAGGCCAAGAAGGCCAAGGAGACCGCGCTCGCGGAGGAGCAGCAGGCCAAGCAGGCCGCGGCCGACGCCCATGCGAAGCGTGCGGTGGCCGAGCTGGAGCGCGCCAACGCGGCCGCCTACCGGGCGACCGCCGAGCGCGAGCGGGACAAGGCGAAGGGCCACGAGGCCGACGCCGTCGCCCAGGGCCGGATCGCGAGCGACGCCCGCACCTCGGCCGAGGCGGCGGGATCCACGGCCTCCTCCAAGCGGGCCGTCGCCGAGCAGGCGGAGCGCGACGCGGTCGCCGCCCGTGACAACGCCCTCGAGGCGGAGCAGCGGCGGGACTCGCTGAACGCGAAGGCAGAAGCCCTGGAGGCCAACGCCGCCGCCGACGAGGGTACGGACGCGGCCGGGGCCTCCCGCGCCGCCGCGACCGACGCCCGCGCGGCGGCGAACACGGCGACCACCGCGGCCACCAACGCGCGCGCGTCGGCGAACGCGGCCACCGCCGCCGCCACCAACGCCCGTGAGGCGGCCACCAAGGCGCAGGGCTCCGCGTCCCGCGCCAAGGCGGCGGCCGACAGCGCCTGGGCGTCGTACTGGATCGCGGCGGGTTCCGCCGCCGCGGCGCACGCGGCCGCGGCCGAGGCCATCGACGCCTCCGTGGCGGCGGCGGCCGACGCGAAGGGCGCCAAGGAGCAGTCGGAGAAGGCCTCGGAGGCGGCCAAGACCGCCAAGGCCGAGGCCGCGGCCGCCCGTTCCGAGGCGGCGCAGACGGCGGCCTGGGCGGCGACGACCGCGGGCAAGGCGCTCGCGGCGGTGCAGTCCTCGCTCGCGGCCCGTGACTCGGCGGCCGCGGTGACCAAGCCGGCGAACGAGGCGATCTCGCTCGGCGGCCCGTACCAGGAGGCCGACAGCTCCGCGGCGTTCGCGGTGCTGACCGGTCAGCAGTCGCTGACGATCGCGCAGCAGCAGGCCGCAGCGGCGGCGGCCACGGCCAGCCAGGCCGAGGGGTTCTCCGCCGAGGCGAAGGCCCTGGCCGCTCAGGCCGCCGCGGACATGAAGCTCGCGGCGCAGGCCTCCGCGGCCGCCGCGGCCGACGCGTCCCGCGCGGCCAAGGCATACCAGCGGGCCCAGGCCTCGTCCGCGCAGGCCGCTAAGGACGCCAAGGAGGCGCAGGCGTCGGCGAACCGTGCCGACGGCTACGCCCAGTCGGCGGGCAACGACGCCCTGGCGGCGTCGTCGGCGGCGATGGACGCGCAGGCCGACGCCAACGCGGCGGACGCGGCGGCCACCGAGGCGGAGAAGGACGCCGCCAACGCCCGCGCCGTGGCCACCAAGGCGGAGGAGGACGCGGCCAGCGCCCGTGCCACCGCCGCGAAGGCCGAGGAGGACGCCACGGCGGCCGAGACGGCCGCGGCCGGCGCAAGGGACGCGGCGGAGGAGGCCCAGAACGCCGCGGACCGCACGGAGAGGAGCGGTAACAGCGAGCAGATCTCGCAGGGTGTCACCAGCGGGATCGGCAGCGTGTGGGCGGTCCTCGACCACATCGAGTACATCGGTGAGCCGAAGAACGTCGTCAAGGACAACTGCAACCCGTTCATCCACTTCGGCGACTGCAAGATCACGGCCACCGTCACGTACCGGACGCACTCCGACGTGTTCCTGTGCGCGGCCAAGTGGGAGACCTACGCGACGACGACGGGCAGCTGCCCGAAGGACGACACGGTCTACCTCGGCGCCGACGTGTCGAAGGAGCCCGTGACGGAGCGGCTCACCACGACGCTGACGATGGCCCAGTTCAACTCGGGCATCGATCCGGTCGACGTGCTGCTCGGTGACTTCATCGGCTGCGCGAAGCTGATCACGCCGGGTCTCGAGGGCGGCAGCTGGGGCGACTGCGCCTGGGCGGCGAGCTGGTTCGTCGCGGGTCCGCTCTTCCGGGCGGGCAAGGCCGCGGTGGCGGCGCTCGACGCCTCCCTGAAGCTGGGCGTCGGGTTCATGGACGCCTACCGGGCGCTCCGTACGGTCGGTCTGACCGAGGTCGCCATCCAGGGCATCCTCAGCCGGATCTTCCGGATGGCCGGCGAGGCGTGCACGGTCGCGGACGCGGGGACGCCCAAGGCGGCGAGCTTCAAGCTCGCGAGCTTCAGCGTCACGTCGCTCGCGGCTTCGTCGCCCAACGACGAGCTGATCGAGAAGTGCCGGCGGATCCTCAAGGACATCGTCGTGGACGGCGATCACATCGTCCTCGGGATCAACCCGCACTCGGACGATCTGACCAAGCTCGCCGGCGGGCCCGGCGGGCGCACCTTCAACAACCAGGACTACGGCATCCAACTGCCGAAGTCGATGGGGTTGGGAGAACGACCGATCTGGACGGTGGGGGTGGAGCAGGCGGTGGCCAACCGCAATGTGAGGATCTCGGTGTCCCTGGACGGTGTTCCGGGCGCCACGAACGCGGACGAGGCGCTGAACGCGCTTCTGAAGCGGGGAGAGGGGATCACGCCCGGAGACTGGGAGACCATCCGGCAGCGCGGCATGGGAACCGCGTGGGAGATGACCAAGCTCCGTTCGGCCGTCCGGATGGAGGACCGCGGCTGGAAGTCCATCGACTGGTGGATGACCAACTCGAAGGGCGAGGTGGTACGGGTCTACCCGGAGAAGTGGAAGTACGCCAACGGGACGCCGGTGGCCGACTGATGAGGAGATGGTGAGCATGACGGCTCTCGTCCGGGAGGGGCGGCTCTTCAGGGTCAGCGGGTTCGACCCCTCGCACCGGCAGCTCTTCCTGATCAGCGAGGCCACACTGGTGGACCGGACCACGACGAGGGTCGAGGTCTCCATCGGGCATGTGGACCTGATGTTCCTCAGGTCCCTCTACCGGAACGGGCTGCACGTCCGGCGGGCGACCGCCGCCGAGTTCGCCGTGCTCAGTGAGCGGCACGGTATTCCGGCGGCGAGCGCCGAATACACCTGGATCCTGGATCCGGAAGGGGAAAGCTTCGTCGTCGCCAGTAATCCGAACTGGCGGGAGGCGGAGTACGCCCTGATGGGCGACCGTGAGTCGTTGTACGACGGTCCCTGGCCGCCGGAGTTCCCGGCGGAATCGGGGAATGTGAGCTGACCGACGAGAGGGCCCCGGTGCGATCCGCACCGGGGCCCTTTCGCGTGCCGTCTTCGTCCGGAGCGGCTCGGAGTCGGTCAGAGCCGGTCGAGCTGGGCCTTCACGACCGCTTCCGGGATGGCCGCCTTCTTCGGGTCCAGCATGTTCACCCCGTAGAAGGCGGCGACGACGCCGCCGCTGCGGACGACGGTGTACGTCATGGGCATCTTCTGCTTGCCGATCTCGCCGGTGATCCGGTAGCCGACGGCCTCGTCGCCGAGCTTCGGCGCGGGGAGGCCCTCGACGTCGCCGTAGCTGAGGCCGAGGGTCTTGAAGCCCTTGGGGCAGGCGGTGACGGCCGTGCGGAGTTCCTTCATGACCCGGGTGGCGTTCTCCTCCGAGTGGGAGGAGAGCCACATGGAGCCGACGGTGGCGTTGGTGGCCTCGCCGGGCTGGAGGGAGCGGTGGACGGTGCTCACGGCGGGGATGTGCGTGAATCCGCCGATGAGGCTGGCGAGGGGCTGGCAGGCCTTCGTGTCGGCGCGCATGTCGCGGCCGGCCTCGACCTCCGTCTTGGCTATCTTCTTGGCGTCGTAGCCGGCCGTCATTCCGGTGATGGCGGCTTTTTCGAGGGCCTTTCCGTCGAGCGCCCCGAGTCGCTTCGCCTCCGCCGCTTCCTTTTCGTCGGCGTTCTGTGTCGCGCTCGCCTTCGGGTTCTTGTCCTGCGATTCCTTGGATTCCCCGCTGCACGCGGTCGCCGCGAGCAGGGCCGGCAGTACGGCGAGAATCGGGAGGGCCCTGCGCAGCTTCATGGTCTTTTCTTTCCTGGCGCCTGTTTTCGCATACAGAACAAAACGAAATGATCTTACTGGCGGCAGGAGTGGTTCCGCATTACGGTTTGGCGTCGGGATGTGCTGTTCCGGACATGTCCGTCAGCTCCGCGAGTTCCCTTTCCAGGTTTTCCCGCGCCCTCTCCTCCCAGGCCGCCGCCCCGTAAGGCGTACGGAACAGGCGGGGGAGTCCGAGGAGGTGGCGGAGGACGGCCGCGCGGCCTTCGCGGAAGGCGTCGTCGGGGACGAAGGCGTACTCCTCGCGGACGGCCGCCGCATACCCCTGGTAGGTATCGGGGGCGGTGGCGAGGATCGCGAGGTCGGCGTCGCAGAGGGTCTCGCCGTTGAGGTCGCCGGGGGCCGGGTCGTGGCTGGTCGTGAGGCGGACCAGGCGGGCGACCTCCGTCACCTCGTGCGGGGTGAGCCCGGCCTCGGTGAGGGCCTTCTCGGCGAGGACGGCCGAGCGTTCCTCGTTCTCGGAGCGGTCGGGGCGGTAGACCGCGTCGTGGAACCAGGCGGCGAGCCGGACGAGCTCCAACTCGCCGCCCTCGCCGCCCTGGTCGGTGAGTTCGTCGATGCGGTCGAGGACCGCCCGCAGGTGGTCGACCGTGTGGTAGCGGCGCTGGGGTTCGGCCCAGCGGCCGAGGAGGTTCCGGCCGTACGGGGTGGGGTCGGGGCCCTCCCGGCCGGCCCGGGCGGCGAGCAGGGTGGCGTTCCAGCGCCGGAGGAGCGCGAGGTCCCGGTCGGCGGTCGTGGCGTGCTCTTCCTCGGCGGTCATGGGGGCATTGTGCCCGCCGGGGGCGGTGGAAGCGCCGCTTCCCACGCGCTCCCGTCCTCGCGGAGGTGTCGCTTCCCGGTGCCGTCTCCTCCCTCTTACATACCCCCCATGGGTATGCTACGGTGCTCCGCACAGGTACCCCCTAGGGGTATGCCCCGAGTCCCGGTCGGACCGCTCGGGGGCCGTCGCGAGTGAAGGGTCAGGGCAATGTCAACCGTCAATCCCCGGCGCTGGTGGGCACTTGTCGTGCTCGCCGCCGCCCAGTTCATGGTCATCATGGACACGTCGATCATCGGGGTCGCGCTCCCCGAGATGCAGAAGGACCTGGGCTTCACGCAGGGCGAGCTCCAGTGGGTCTTCAACGCGTACGTGATCGTCTTCGGCGGCCTCCTGCTCCTCGGCGGACGCCTCTCCGACCTCATCGGGGCCCGGAAGATCTTCGTCTCCGGCTGGGCGATCATGATCGCCGGCTCGGTTCTCGCCGCCGCCGCGCAGACCGCCTGGGTCGAGATCGCCGGCCGCGCCGTCCAGGGCGTCGGCGGTGCCCTCATCGCACCCTCCGCCATGACCCTTCTGATGATGCTCTTCATGCACGACCCGAAGGAGCTCGGCAAGGCGATGGCGCTCTACGGTGCCGCCGCCCCGGCCGGCGGCACCGCGGGCGTCTTCCTCGGCGGCGTCTTCACCGAATGGGCCGCCTGGCAGTGGGTGTTCATCATCTACATCCCGATCGGCCTCGCGACCCTCGCCGCCACCAAGCTCCTGCCGAACGTCGAGTCCCGCCGCGGCTCCGTCGACATCCTCGGCGCCGTCGCCGTCACCGCCGGACTCGCGCTCGCCGTCTTCGCCGTCGTCCGCGCCCCCGAGGTCGGCTGGGGCGCCACCGCCACGATCCTCGAACTGGCCGGCGCCGTCGTCCTGCTGATCCTCTTCTTCGTCATCCAGAAGAGCATCCGCGAGCCGCTCATGCCGCTGAACATCTGGCGCGTTCCGCGCCTGGGCTCCGCCAACCTGGCGATGACGCTGCTCGGTGCCGCCTGGATCCCGATGTGGTACTTCCTCAACCTGTACCTCCAGCAGGTCCTGGGCTACGGCGCCTTCGCGTCCGGTGCCGCGCTGCTCCCGATGACCGTGCTCCTCATGATCTTCATGACGGCCATCACCGCCCGCCTCATGGGGAAGTTCGGCGCCAAGCCGCTCATCGGCGTCGGTCTCCTCGTCCTCGCGGCCGGACTGGTCTGGCTCGCCGCCGTCCCGCCCACCGGCACCTTCCTCGTCGACGTCCTGCCTGCCTCGCTGGTCGCCGCGCTCGGCATGTCCCTCGCCTACATCCCGGCGATGATCGCCGCGATGTCCGGCGCCCCGCAGGAGCAGGCCGGTCTCGCCTCCGGCATCGTCAACACCACCTACAACGTCGGCTCCGCGCTCGGTCTCGCCGCGCTGACCGCCGTCGCGATGTCCCAGGGCGCCGACCAGCTCGGCAACCTGCCGGCCCTCACCGACGGGTTCTCGGCCGCCTTCATCGGCGCCGCGATCATCGCCGCCGTCGGCGGTGTCGTCACCCTGCTCGTCATGAAGGGCGACAAGGCCGTCGCCGGAGCGGCCGCGCCCGCCCCGGAAGGCGAGAAGGTCTCCGCCTGAACCGCCCCGAGCCCCCGAAGGGGCCGCCCGATGTCCGTGCCCAGGACGTCGGGCGGCCCCTTTTCCGTACCCGGGCCGCACCCGGTCCGTCCCCAGAAGAGGAACGTCATGGAACTGAACACCCGCGCCGTCCACGTCATCAATGAGCCCTTCACGGAAGGCAGTTGGCCGCTCTCCGTGCCCCTCGTGCAGTCCTCCGCCTTCGCCTTCGAGTCCGCCGACGAGCTCGCCGGGGCCATGGCGGGACCCGACGGGCGGTACGTCTACGGCCGCCGCGGCAATCCGACCGTACGGGCCCTGGAGCGGACCCTCGCCGGCCTGGAGGGCGGCGCCGGGGCCATCGCCTTCGCCTCCGGCATGGGCGCGATCAGCGGGGTGCTGCTCGCCCTCCTGCGGCCGGGCGACCGGGTGGTGGCCCAGCGCTGCCTGTACGGCGGGACGCACGCGGTCCTGGCCGACCTGGCCGAGCGGTACGGCGTCGAGGTCGTCCGGATATCCGGCGACGACCCGGCCGAGCTGGCGGCCGCCGCCGTGCACCCCGCGACCCGGGTGCTCGTCCTGGAGACCATCGCCAACCCCACCGGGCAGGTCCCCGACCTGCCGGGGCTGCTCGCCGCCGCCCGCGCGCTCGGGGTGACGAGCCTCGTCGACAACTCGCTCGCCTCGCCCGTGCTGTGCCGGCCGCTGGAGCTGGGCGCCGACATCGTCGTCCACTCGACCACCAAGTACCTCTCCGGGCACTCGGACGTGCTCGGCGGCGCCGCCGTCTTCGCCGACGACGAGCTGCGCCTGCGCGTGTGGCCCCGGACGGTCGAACTCGGCGCCTGCGCGGACCCGTTCGCCGCCTGGCTGACCCTGCGCGGCATCCCCACCCTGCCGCTGCGGATGCGTGAGCACTGCGCCAACGCGGCGGCGCTCGCCGAACTCCTCGCCGGGCACCCCGCGGTGACGGCGGTCCACCATCCGTGGCGCCCGGACCACCCCTCGTACGCCATGGCGCGGAAGGTCCTTGCGGGCGGGGGCGGGCTGCTCTCCTTCGAACTCGCGGGGGGCCGGGAGGCGGGCCGGGCCTTCATCGAGCGGGTGCGGGTCGCCCGGCTCGCGCTCTCCCTCGGCGGGGTGGAGACCCTCGTGACGCACCCGGCGTCCACGTCCCACCGGGAGCTGGACGAGGGCGAGTTGGCGGCGGCGGGCATCGGGGCGGGCCTGGTGCGGATGTCCGTCGGGATCGAGGACGCGGGGGACCTGTGGGCCGATGTCGAACAAGCCCTCGCCTGAGCCTTCTTTTGGGTTGACAAAATAAATGACTGATTCGTAGATTGGTGGGTGCCAGGGAAAGACCACTCCTAGGTCAAGGGGGACGCGCGATGCGCTACTTCGAGGACTTCCGGCCCGGCGACGTCCACGAGCTGGGCACCGTCACCGTCACGGCGGAGGAGGTGCTGGAGTTCGGCAGGCGCTTCGACCCGCAGCCCTTCCACACGGACCCGGAGCGCGCGGAGCTCTCGCAGTTCCGCGGCCTGATCGCGAGCGGGTTCCACACCCAGGCGATGTTCATGCGCCGCTACGTCGACGGACTGCTCGCCTACAGCGCCTGCATGGGCTCGCCCGGCATCGACGAGGTCCGCTACCTGCGGCCCGTCCGCCCGGGCGACGTCCTCACCGCGCGCGTCGAGATCCTCGGCTCCACCCCGTCGCCGTTCAACCCCGCCACCGGCACCGTCAAACCGCGGTGCACCCTGGTGGCCCCCGACGGGACGGCCGTGTTCAGCATGATCCTGCACAGCATCTTCCGCCGGCGCCCCGCCGACTCCGAGGCCGGCCATCTGTCGTCGATGCCCGCGGCCGAGGACCCCGTCGCCTGCGCGCGACCGGCCAAGACCTGTGTCCCGGTCATGAGCGCCTGACGAACCGTCCTTCGTCGGGCCCTGAACACGGCCGTCCGAATCACCGCCCCTCCGCCTCTCCGCCTCTCTGCCTCTCTGCCTCTTTGTCCATCCACCGAAGTGAAGGGGGACCTCCTGTGGAGGCCGTATCCCGCACCGCCCAGTGGACCGCCGCCGCGCGCGCCCTGGAGACCGAGCGCGAGGACCGGCTGTTCGCCGATCCCTACGCGCGCACCGTCGCCGACCAGATCGGCTTCGAACTGCTCGAGCGCTACGCCGGGGGCGGCACCGTGCCGTTCCTCGCCATCCGCACCACCTACCTCGACCGCGCCATCGTCGCGGCGGTGGAGGAGCGCGGCATCCGCCAGGTCGTCTTCCTCGCCGCCGGCATGGACACCCGCTTCTTCCGGCTGCCCTGGCCCGACGGCGTCACCGTCTACGAGCTCGACCGCCCGGCCCTCCTGGAGGCCAAGGCCGAGATGCTCAGGAACGAGCCGCAGCCCGCCGGCCGCACCCGGATCACCGTCCCCGTCGACCTGACCCAGGACTGGACCGGCCCCCTCAAGGAGGCGGGCTGGAAGAGCGAGGAGCCCGTCCTGTGGGTCGTCGAGGGGCTGCTGTTCTTCCTGCCCGAGCAGGCCGTGCGGACCCTCATCTCGACGCTCTCCGCGCACGCCGCTCCCGGCTCCGTGCTGCTCGGCGACGTCATCTCGAAGGCCGCCCTGGAGAACCCGCTCGCGCGGACCTTCCTCAGCGCCCTGAAGGACGACGGCAACCCGTGGCTCTTCGGCACCGAGGAGCCCGAGGCGCTGCTCGACGACTGCGGCTGGGCCGTACGGGAGGTCCGGCAGCCCGGTGAGGACGGCGCCGACTTCGGCCGCTGGCCCTACCCGGTGCCGGCCCGCTCGGTGCCGCGGGTCCCCCGGTCCTTCCTGTTCACCTGCGATCTCCCCACCCACAGCGAGGAGAGGGCCGCATGAGCGCCCACGACTTCCACCAGAGGGTCATCACCGACGCCGGTGCGGCCGTCCGCGGCCTGACGGTCGCCCTCGGCGAGCGCCTCGGCCTGTACAAGGCGTTGGCCGAGCGGGGCCCGCTCACCTCCGGGCAGCTGGCGCGGGCCACCGGCACGAACGAGCGGTACGTCGAGGAGTGGCTGCACGCCCAGCTCTCCGCCGGGTACGTCGAGCGGCACCCGAGCTCCCTCACGTACACCCTCCCCGCCGACCACGTCGAGGTCCTCGCCGACCCGAAGGCCGTCACGTACGCCGCCGGGTTCTTCACCGCCCTGAAGGCGCTGTACGCCACCGAGGACCTCCTCGTGGAGGCGTACCGCACCGGTGACGGCGTCGGCTGGGCCGAGCACGACGCGGCCCTCGACACCGGCATGGGCTCCTTCTTCCAGCCGACGTACGAGCACAAGCTCGTCCCGGAGTGGCTGCCCGCCCTCCACCAGGTCACCGACAAGCTCGCCGCCGGCGGCACCGTCGCCGACGTGGGCTGCGGCGTCGGCCACACCACCCTGCTCATCGCGAAGGCCTTCCCGAACGCCACCGTGCACGGCTTCGACTACTCGGAGGAGGCCATCTCGATCGCGCGGGAGCTCGCCGAGGAGGCCGGGCTCTCCGGGCGGGTCGTCTTCGAGGTCGCCTCGGCCGACGACTACCCGGGCTCCGGATACGACCTGGTGTGCTTCTTCAACGCCCTGCACGACATGGGGGACCCGGTCGCCGCCGCCCAGCACGTCCACAAGTCCCTGGACGCGGACGGCACCTGGATGCTCGTCGAGTCGAACGTGTCGCCGCAGGACATCGACGTCCAGACGCCCGCCGCCCGCATGTTCATGGCCCTGTCCGCCGTGATGTGCCTGCCCGTCGCCGTCGCGCAGCGCGGCCCGCACGCGCTCGGCAACCACTCCGGCGAGAAGGCCTTCCGGGCCATCGCGGAGGAGGCCGGCTTCACCCGCTGGCGCCGCGCCACCGAGACGCCCGTGAACGCGGTCTACGAAGTCCGCCCGTAACCCCCTCCGAAGGAGCCAGACCATGGGCGCCACCGCCCCCCTGCCCGTGACCGACCGGTTCATGGAGGTCCTGGAGCGGCTCAGCGAGCGTTCCGTCGAGGACTACTACAACCCGTACCAGACCTTCCAGTGGCCCGAGTCGCTGGAGGAAGACCGCTTCTGGATGACCCCGGAGCTGCTCACCGTCTACGGCACCGAGCACTACGACACCCTCGGCGAGGAAACGCTTCAGCGGCTTTCGAAGTGGGAGTCCGTCAACTTCTACAGCCTCAACGTGCACGGCATCCGCGAGCTCCTCATCGAGGTCGTCGGCCGCATCCACATGCCCGGCTTCGAGGTGCCCTCGGACTTCTTCCACCACTTCATCGGCGAGGAGAACGAACACATGTGGTTCTTCTCCGAGTTCTGCCGCCGCTACGGCAACAAGATCTACGGCTCCACCGCCATGCGCGCCGACGCCGCCTGGGAGCCGGAGGTCGAGAACTTCCTCGTCTTCACCCGCATCCTCTTCTTCGAGGAGCTCGTCGACCACTACAACTCCCGGATGGCGAAGGACACCTCCCTCTGCCACACCATCCGCGAGGTCAACCGCATCCACCACCAGGACGAGTCCCGGCACATCGCCTTCGGGCGCGAGCTGGTCTCCCTGCTGTACGGGCGGATGTGCCAGGCGGTCGGTGCCGAGCGGGTCCGCGAGGTCGAGGCGTACCTCAAGCGGTACGTCGTCTACAGCGTCAACTCCCTCTACAACCCCCACGTGTACCGCGACGCCGGGATCCCCGACCCGCTGGCCCTGCGCAACGCGCTGGTCGCCGACGAGCGCCGGCGTCCCCACGAGCGCAAGGCGATCCGCAAGCCGCTCGCCTTCTTCCTCAAGACCGGGATCTTCTCCGACGACACCCTGCCCGTCGTCTGAGCCTCCAGGAACCTCCCACCCGAGAGGTGCACCGACCATGACCGTGACGACCCCCGCGACTGTCGGGGCGACCAGGGGCCTGCCGTCCCTGGGACCCGAGGGGACCCGCCTGCTGCGGCTCCTCGACGACACCTTCGAGAGCTGGGGAGTGGCCGCGGGCGCCCGCCCGATGACCATGCCCCCGCTCCTCCCGGCCGCCGACCTGGCGAACCTGGACTACTACGACAACTTCCCGCACCAGGCCGTCCTGGCCGCCCCGCTCGACCTGGAAGGACGGCTCGGCAGCCCCTTCGACGGCGAGCGCGGACAGTGGCCCGCCGCCGCCCTCGAACCGGCCGGCCTCGGACTGCCCTCGGCGTCCTGCTACGCCGTCTACCTCGACCACCAGGGCACCCGGGTCGCCGACGACACCCTCGTCACGATCTGCTCCTGGTGCTTCCGCAAGGAGACCCACTACGAGGGCATGCGCCGCCAACTCGGTTTCCGCATGCGGGAGATCGTCGCCATCGGCGCCCGCGAGCACGCCGAGACCCACCTCGCCGACTTCACCACCCGCATCCACTCCTTCGCCGCGGCGCTCGACCTGCCGCTGCGCAGGGAGGCCGCCTGCGACCCCTTCTTCGACAAGGGCGGCTCGAAGGCGGTCCTCCAGCGGCTCACCCCGGTGAAGTACGAGTTCCTGTACGAGGACCTGGCGATCGCCTCGGTCAACACCCACCGGAACTTCTTCGGCGACCGCTGCGCCATCACCCTGGCCTCCACCGGCGGACCGGCCTTCACCAGCTGCGTCGCCTTCGGCCTTGAGCGCTGGCTGTCGGCCCTCACCCGCCGCCACGGCGGCTGGGAGGCGGCCACCGAGGCCGTCCTCGACGCGAACGCCCGGCTGCGGGCCCGTGCGAGCGGCGCGGCCGGGCCGGTGATCTGACGTGCCGGCCCGTCCCGCCGCCCCGCCGGCGGGCGGCCTGGGGTGGGCGAACCTCGGCATGGACATCGTGTCCGTCAACCGTGTCCGCAGGCTCCTCGCCCAGTACGGGGAGCGGTTCTTCGAGCGGATGCTCACCCCCGGCGAGCTCGCCGACTGCCGTACCTCCTCCGGGCTCGACGTACTGAGCCTGTGCGGGCGGATCGCGGCCAAGGAAGCGGCCTTCAAGACCTTACGGGTCAGGGGCAGGTTCCTGCCCTGGCCGGACATCGTGGTGCGGCGCTCCGAGGGCGGCTGGCCGCTCGTGGAACTGCACCGGGCGGCCGCCGAGATGGCCGCCGAATCCGGCATCACCGAGATCACCGTGTCCATCAGCCACGACGTGGACTACGCGGTGGCGGTGGCCGCACCGATCATCGCGCCCGCCCCACCATCCATCAGCAGCTAAAGGAGAGCAACCATGGCCGACGGCCTGCAGACGGTGAAGAACTGGATCCTCGACCGTCACCCCGAGCGCGACGACATCGCGCCGGACCTCGACCTGATCGAGAACCGGCTCATCGACTCGCTGTCCTTCGTCGAGTTCGTCTTCCTCCTGGAGCAGGAGAGCGGCACCGCGATCCAGATGGAGACCCTCGAGGTCGAGTCCATCCGGACCCTCGGCGCCATCGAGCAGCACTTCTTCAAGGCCCCGGCGGAGGTCCAGGCATGAGCCGCCGCCTCTTCACCTCCGAGTCGGTGACCGAGGGCCACCCCGACAAGATCGCCGACCGGATCAGCGACACCATCCTCGACGCGCTGCTCGCCGAGGACCCGTCCTCGCGGGTCGCGGTGGAGACCCTGATCACCACGGGTCTCGTGCACATCGCCGGCGAGGTCACCACGAAGGCGTACGCGCCGATAGCGAAGCTGGTCCGCGAGGCCGTCCTCGACATCGGCTACGACTCCTCCGCGAAGGGCTTCGACGGCGCCTCCTGCGGCGTCTCCGTCTCCATCGGCGCCCAGTCGCCGGACATCGCACAGGGTGTGGACACGGCGTACGAGTCCCGGGTGGAGGGCACCGGCGACGAGCTGGCGGCCCAGGGCGCCGGCGACCAGGGCCTGATGTTCGGCTACGCCTGCGACGACACGGCCGAGCTGATGCCGCTGCCGATCGCCCTCGCCCACCGGCTCTCCCGCCGTCTCACCGAGGTCCGCAGGAACGGCACCGTGCCGTATCTGCGCCCGGACGGGAAGACGCAGGTCACCATCGAGTACGACGGCGACCGCCCGGTCCGGCTCGACACGGTCGTGGTCTCCTCGCAGCATGCGGCGGACATCTCCGTCGAGGGCCTGCTCACCCCGGACGTGCGCGAGTACGTCGTCGAGCACGTCCTCAAGGAGCTGGTCGAGGAGGGCGTCAGCCTGGAGTCCGACGGCTACCGCCTCCTGGTCAACCCGACCGGCCGGTTCGAGGTCGGCGGTCCGATGGGCGACGCGGGCCTCACCGGGCGGAAGATCATCATCGACACGTACGGCGGGATGGCCCGGCACGGCGGCGGCGCGTTCTCCGGCAAGGACCCGTCGAAGGTGGACCGTTCGGCGGCGTACGCGATGCGCTGGGTCGCGAAGAACGTCGTGGCGGCCGGGCTCGCCCGCCGCTGCGAGGTCCAGGTCGCGTACGCCATCGGCAAGGCCGAACCCGTCGGCCTCTTCGTCGAGACCTTCGGCACCGGCACCCTGCCGGACGAGACCATCCAGGCGGCCGTCGGCGAGGTCTTCGACCTCCGCCCCGCGGCGATCATCCGCGACCTGGACCTCAAGCGGCCGATCTACGCCAAGACGGCGGCGTACGGCCACTTCGGCCGCGAGCTCCCCGAGTTCACCTGGGAGCGCACGGACCGCGTGGAGGCCCTGAAGAAGGCGGCGGGGGCGTAGACCATGCGCATCGCTGTCACGGGATCCATCGCGACCGACCATCTGATGACCTTCCCCGGCTGGTTCAGCGAGCAGCTCCTCGCCGACCGGCTCGACAAGGTCTCCCTGTCGTTCCTCGCCGACAACCTGGAGGTCAGGCGTGGCGGAGTGGCAGCGAACATCGCCTTCGGGCTCGGCGTCCTCGGCCTGCGCCCCGCCCTCGTGGGCGCGGTCGGCGCCGACTTCGAGCCCTACCGGGTCTGGCTGAAGGACCACGGTGTGGACACCGACTCGGTGCGCGTCAGCGAGTCGCTCCACACCGCCCGGTTCGTCTGTACCACCGACCGGGCCCAGAACCAGATCGCCACCTTCTACGCGGGGGCGATGGCCGAGGCGCGCGAGATCGACCTGAGGTCGGTCGTGGCGCGCACCGGCCGGCTGGAACTCGTCCTGGTCTCCCCGGACGACCCCGAGGCCATGCTCCGGCACACCCGAACCTGCCGTGACCTGGGGATTCCCTTCGCCGCCGACCCGTCGCAGCAGCTCGCGCGGCTCGACGGCGAGCAGGTGCGGGAGCTGGTGGACGGGGCGCGCTTCCTGTTCACCAACGAGTACGAGACGGCGCTTCTCCTGGAGAAGACGGGCTGGACCGAGGCGGACGTGCTGCGCCGCGTCGGCACCTGGGTCACCACCCACGGCGAGGCGGGCGTCCGCATCCGCGGCGAGGGCCGTGAGCCCCTGGCCGTACCGGCGGTGCAGGTCGCCGCCGTCGTCGACCCGACCGGCGTCGGCGACGCCTTCCGGTCCGGATTCCTCGCCGGCTGGCTGTGGGGCGTGCCGGAGCGGTGCGCGGCGCAGCTGGGCTGCGCGGTGGCCGCGACCGTCCTCGACTACGTGGGGACGCAGGAGTACCGGCTGCACCGGGAGCCGCTCCTGGACCGGATCAGGACGACGTACGGGACGGCCTGCACGGCGACCCTCGTCACCCATCTGAGGACACTGTCATGAGGGGGCTCACGTGACCGTCGTACGGAGTTCCCTGCGGGAGGAGTTCGCCCGGCGGGTCGTGGTGGCCGACGGGGCGATGGGCACGATGCTCCAGGCCGCCGACCCGAGCATGGACGACTTCACCGGCCTCGAAGGCTGCAACGAGATCCTCAACCTCACCCGCCCCGACATCGTCGCCTCCGTCCACGACGCCTACTTCTCGGTGGGCGTGGACTGCGTCGAGACGAACACCTTCGGGGCGAACCTGGCCGCGCTCGCCGAGTACGGCATCGAGCACCAGGTGTACGAGCTGTCCGAGGCGGGCGCCCGGATCGCCCGCGCGGCGGCGGACGCCCACACGGCCGCCGACGGACGCCCCCGCTGGGTCCTCGGCTCCATGGGCCCCGGTACGAAGCTGCCGACTCTGGGCCACGTCACGTACGAGCCGCTGCGCGAGGCCTTCCAGCAGAACGCCGAGGGCCTGATCCGCGGCGGCGCGGACGCCCTGCTCATCGAGACCTCCCAGGACCTGCTCCAGACCAAGGCGGCCGTCATCGGCGCCCGCCGCGCCTTGGACTGGGTCGGCGTCGACCTGCCGGTCATCGTTCAGGTCACGGTGGAGACGACCGGCACGATGCTGCTCGGCTCGGAGATCGGGGCGGCCCTGACCGCTCTGGAGCCGCTCGGCATCGACATGATCGGCCTGAACTGCGCCACGGGCCCCGCCGAGATGGCCGAGCACCTGCGGTACCTCTCCCGGCACGCCCGCGTCCCCCTCTCGGTCATGCCCAACGCCGGCCTGCCCGTCCTCACCTCCGACGGCGCCCACTACCCGCTGTCCCCGGCCGAACTGGCTGACGCGCAGGAGGCGTTCGTCCGCGAGTACGGCCCCGCGCTGGTCGGCGGCTGCTGCGGGACGACGCCGGAGCACCTGCGGGAGATCGTGGGGCGGGTGCGGGGTGCGGCCGTCCTCGACCGCCGCCCCGAGCCGGAGCCCGGCGCCTCGTCCCTGTACAGCCATGTGCCGTTCCGGCAGGACACCGCGTACCTGGCGATCGGGGAGCGCACCAACGCCAACGGCTCCAAGAAGTTCCGCGAGGCGATGCTGGAGGCCCGCTGGGACGACTGCGTCGAGATGGCGCGCGACCAGATCCGCGAGGGCGCGCACATGCTCGACCTCTGCGTCGACTACGTGGGCCGGGACGGCGTCGCCGACATGCAGGAGCTGGCCGGCCGCTTCGCGACCGCCTCCACCCTGCCGATCGTCCTGGACTCCACCGAGGTCGACGTGCTGCGCGCCGGCCTGGAGAAGCTCGGCGGCCGGGCCGTCGTCAACTCCGTCAACTACGAGGACGGCGACGGCCCCGAGTCCCGCTTCGCCCAGGTCACCGCCCTGGCGAAGGAGCACGGCGCGGCCCTGATGGCGCTCACCATCGACGAGGAGGGCCAGGCCCGGACCGTCGGGGCGAAGGTCGCGATCGCCGAGCGGCTGATCGCCGACCTGACCGGGAACTGGGGGATCAGGGAGTCGGACATCCTGATCGACACCCTCACCTTCACGATCTGCACGGGCCAGGAGGAGTCGCGGGGCGACGGCGTCGCGACGATCGAGGCGATCCGCGAGCTGAAGCGACGCCACCCGGACGTCCAGACGACCCTGGGCCTCTCCAACATCTCCTTCGGTCTGAACCCGGCCGCCCGGATCGTCCTCAACTCGGTCTTCCTCGACGAGTGCGTCAAGGCCGGCCTCGACTCGGCGATCGTGCACGCCTCGAAGATCCTGCCGATCGCCCGGCTGGAGCCGGAGCAGGTGGAGGTGGCGCTCGACCTCATCCACGACCGGCGACGCGAGGGCTACGACCCGCTGCAACGCTTCCTGGAGATGTTCGAGGGCGCGACGGCGAAGTCCCTCAAGGCCGGCAAGACCGAGGAACTGCTCGCCCTGCCTCTGGACGAGCGGCTGAAGCGCCGGATCGTCGACGGTGAGAAGAACGGGCTTGAGGCGGACCTCGACGAGGCCCTGACCACCACGCCGGCCCTCGACATCGTCAACAACATCCTCCTCGACGGCATGAAGACGGTCGGCGAGCTGTTCGGCTCCGGTCAGATGCAGCTGCCGTTCGTGCTCCAGTCCGCCGAGGTGATGAAGACGGCGGTCGCGTACCTGGAACCGCACATGGAGAAGTCGGACGCCGACGGGAAGGGCACGATCGTGCTCGCCACCGTCCGCGGCGACGTCCACGACATCGGCAAGAACCTCGTCGACATCATCCTCTCCAACAACGGCTACAACGTCGTCAACATCGGCATCAAGCAGCCGGTCTCCGCGATCCTGGAAGCCGCCGAGGAGCACAAGGCCGACGTCATCGGCATGTCGGGCCTCCTCGTGAAGTCCACCGTGATCATGAAGGAGAACCTCCAGGAGCTGAACGGCCGGGGCCTCGCGGCCCGCTACCCGGTGATCCTCGGCGGCGCCGCCCTGACCAGGGCCTACGTCGAACAGGACCTGCACGAGCTGTACGAGGGCGAGGTGCGGTACGCCCGAGACGCCTTCGAGGGCCTGCGCCTCATGGACGCCCTCATGGGAGTGAAACGAGGCGTCCCCGGAGCCGTACTCCCGCCGCTCAAGCAGCGCAGGGTCGCCGCCCGCCCGCCCGTCGCCGAGGTCAGGGAACCCGAACCGGCCGGCCGCTCCGATGTCGCCGAGGACAACCCCGTACCCGAACCCCCCTTCCTCGGGACCAGGGTCGTCAAGGGCATCCCGCTCGCCGAGTACGCCCCCTGGCTCGACGAGAGCGCCCTCTTCAAGGGCCAGTGGGGCCTCAAGGACCCCGAGACCATCGAGACGGAGGGCCGTCCGCGGCTGCGCGCCTGGCTCGACCGCCTCCAGACGGACCACCTCCTCGAAGCAGCCGTCGTCTACGGCTGGTTCCCCTGTGTGTCCAAGGGCGACGACCTGATCGTCCTGGACGAGGACGGAGGCGAGCGGACCCGCTTCTCCTTCCCCCGCCAGCAGCGGGGCCGCCGCCTCTGCCTGGCCGACTTCCACCGCGCGGAGGACTCCGGCGAGATCGACGCCGTCGCGATGCAGGTGGTCACCGTCGGCTCCCGGATCGGCGAGGAGACGGCGAAGCTCTTCGCCGCCGACGCCTACCGCGACTACCTCGAACTCCACGGCCTGTCCGTCCAGCTTGCGGAAGCCCTTGCCGAGTACTGGCACGCCCGCGTGCGCTCCGAGTGGGGCATCGGCGACCGGGACCCGGCCGGCATCGGCGGCATGCTCCGCACCGAGTACCAGGGCTGCCGCTACTCCCTCGGCTACCCGGCCTGCCCCGACCTGGAGGACCGGGCGAAGATCGCCGCCCTGCTGCGCCCGGAGCGGATCGGGGTCGAGCTGTCGGAGGAGTACCAGCTGCACCCCGAGCAGTCGACGGACGCGATCGTCGTCCACCACCCGGAGGCCGGCTACTTCAACGCGGGAGGCCGCAGATGAGCCCGACCTTCTCCTTCGAGTTCTTCCCCCCGAAGAGCCCGCGCGGCGAACGGACCCTGTGGGAGGCGATCCGCCGGGTGGAGGCCCTCTCCCCGGACTTCGTCTCGGTGACGTACGGCGCGGGCGGCTCGTCCCGCGACCGGACGATCGAGGTCACGAAGCGGATCGCGGCCGAGACGACGCTGCGGCCGGTCGCGCACCTGACGGCCGTCGGGCACTCGGTGGCGGAGCTGCGGGCGATCATCGGCGCGTACGCGGACGCCGGGGTACGGGACGTCCTCGTCCTGCGCGGAGACCCGCCGGGCGACCCGCGCGGGGCATGGACACCGCACCCGCGGGGCTTCACGTACGCCCATGAACTCGTCGAACTCGTCCGCTCCCTGGGCGAGTTCCGGATCGGCGTGGCCGCCTTCCCGGAGGGCCACCCGAGGTCGGCGGACCCGGCGGAGGACCTCGCGCACTTCGTCGCCAAGTGCCGCGCCGGCGCCGACTACGCCATCACCCAGATGTTCTTCGACCCCGAGGACTACCTGCGGCTCCGGGACCGGGTCGCGGCCGCCGGCTGCGACACCCCGATCATCCCGGAGATCATGCCCGCGACCGACGTCCGCCAGATCCGGCGCTTCGCCGAGCTGAGCGACGCCGCGTTCCCCGAGGACCTGGCGCACCGCCTGGAAGCGGCGAAGGACGACCCGGCGGCTGCCTACCGCGTCGGCGTGGAGCACGCCACGGGGATGGGCCTGCGGCTGCTCGACGAGGGCGCGCCGGGACTGCACTACATCACGCTGAACAAGTCGACCGCGGCCCTGGAAATCCACCGGACCGTCATGAGCGCAAGGAGCGTTGTCCATGTCTGACGCCTTCACCGACTTCAAGGTCGCCGACCTCTCCCTCGCCGCCTTCGGCCGCAAGGAGATCACCCTGGCCGAGCACGAGATGCCGGGCCTGATGTCGATCCGCCGCGAGTACGCCGAGCAGCAGCCGCTGGCCGGCGCCCGCATCACCGGCTCCCTGCACATGACCGTGCAGACGGCCGTCCTCATCGAGACGCTCGTCGCGCTCGGCGCGGAAGTGCGCTGGGTGTCCTGCAACATCTACTCGACGCAGGACCACGCGGCCGCCGCGATCGCCGCCGCCGGCATCCCGGTCTTCGCCTGGAAGGGCGAGACCCTCGAGGAGTACTGGTGGTGCACCGAGCAGGCCCTGACCTGGCCGGACTCGCCCACCGGCGGCCCGAACATGATCCTCGACGACGGCGGTGACGCGACGCTGCTGGTTCACCTGGGCGTTGAGTACCGCAAGACCGGCCGGCTCCCGGCGCCGGAGAACGAGGAACTGACCGTCATGCGGGCCCTCTTGGAGAGCAGCACGCTCGACTGGCCGACGATCGCGGCCGGTGTCCGCGGGGTGACCGAGGAGACCACGACGGGCGTCCACCGGCTGTACGAGATGCACCGCGAGGGTTCGCTGCTCTTTCCCGCGATCAACGTGAACGACGCCGTGACGAAGTCGAAGTTCGACAACAAGTACGGCTGCCGCCACTCCCTCATCGACGGCATCAACCGCGCCACCGACGTCCTCATCGGCGGCAAGACGGCGGTGGTCTGCGGCTACGGCGATGTCGGCAAGGGCTGCGCCGAGTCCCTCCGTGGCCAGGGCGCGCGGGTGATCGTCACCGAGATCGACCCGATCTGCGCCCTCCAGGCGGCGATGGACGGCTACCAGGTCGCCACCCTGGAGGACGTGGTGGAGACGGCCGACATCTTCATCACCACGACCGGCAACAAGGACATCATCATGGCCGCCGACATGGCCAAGATGAAGCACCAGGCCATCGTCGGCAACATCGGTCACTTCGACAACGAGATCGACATGGCCGGCCTCGCCAAGATCCCCGGCATCGTCAAGGACGAGGTGAAGCCGCAGGTCCACACCTGGACGTTCGAGGACGGCAAGGTCCTCATCGTCCTGTCGGAAGGCCGCCTGCTCAACCTGGGCAACGCGACCGGCCACCCCTCCTTCGTGATGTCGAACTCCTTCGCCGACCAGACCCTGGCCCAGATCGAACTCTTCACGAAGCCCGAGGAGTACCCGGTCGACGTGTACACCCTCCCCAAGCACCTCGACGAGAAGGTCGCCCGCCTCCACCTGGACGCCCTCGGCGTCCGCCTGACGACCCTCCGCCCCGACCAGGCGTCATACATCGGGGTCCCGGTCGAGGGCCCGTACAAGCCGGACCACTACCGCTACTGACATGTGTACGGACGACAAACGCGACCCGTGGCTCCCCGACCGGCTGCTGCGCACGGAACGGGACCTGCTGATGCCGCTCCTCCGGCGGACACCGGAGGAGGCGTACGAACTCCGCACCGCGTGCCCCGGCTGGACGGCGCGACAGGTCCTCGCCCACTGCGGCGCCGCCCTGGTCAGAATCGTCGAGGACCGCCTGGAGGAAGGCGTGTTCCTCCCCGAGGCGAACGCCTGCGACGTCGCCGAACGCGAGGACTGGCCGCTCGGCCGGATCCTCGACGAACTGGAACGCGGCCTGACGGAGGCCGGCCCCGTGATCGCCGCCCGCGAGGACGACCGGCTCGACGCCGTCGCGCTCGGCGAGTGGGTCCACGCGGGCGACGTCCGGGAGGCCTTCGGTGAACCGGACGCGTACTGCGGGGCGGCCCTCGACCTGGCCCTCCCCCTCCTGTCGGTGACGAGCCGCAAGCGGGAGACCCCGGCCCTCGTGGGCGTCCTGAAGGAAGGGACGACGACCCGGGTCTCCCTCGGCAACGAGACCGCGGGCCGCCCACCGGCCACCTACAAGGGCGACGCGGCGACCCTGATCCGCATCTACGCGGGCCGCCCCCTGGTCAGAACCCGCTACGAACTGACCGGCGCGACAGAACAAGAACTCCTCATCTACCGCTGACCCCGACCGCCCAGAGCGAGGGGGGCGGTGCACCGCGCACAGAAGGGACCCCCATGCACACCCTCGACCGGCTTCTCCACGCCGAGACCCTGCGCCGCCCCGACGCCGTCGCCGTCGCCCACGGGCACGAGACCCTCACCTTCCGGGAACTCTCCGACGACGCCCTGGTCCTGGCCCGGTACCTCCGCTCCCTGGGCGTCACCGCGGACACCCGCGTCGGCATCCACACCCACCCGTCCCTCGGCCTCGTCACCGCCACCTGGGGCACCCTCCGCTCCGGCGCCGCCTACGTCCCGCTCTCCCCGGAGTACCCGGAGGAGCGCGTGCGGTACATGATCGAGGACAGCGGCGCCCGGATCGTCGTCACCCAGGACGACCTCCGGGCCCGCGTCACCGGCCTCGCCCCTCCCGGCACGACCGTCGTCACGTTCGCCGACGCCGCCGAGCACGCCCGGCGTACGGCGGGACGGGAACCCGGACCGTACGAGATCGGGGAGCGCGACCTCGCGTACGTCATCTACACCTCCGGCTCCACCGGCAAGCCGAAGGGCGTGATGGTCGAGCACCGCTCGATCGTCGCGCAGATGCGCTGGCTCGCGGCGGAACACGAGCTGGGCCCCGCCGCCACCGTCCTGCAGAAGACCCCGATGAGCTTCGACGCCGCCCAGTGGGAGATCCTCGCCGGGGCCGTCGGCGCCCGCGTCGCCGTGGGCCCGCCCGGCGTCCACCGCGACCCCGAGGCGCTCGTCGACACCGTCCGCGCGCACGGCGCGACGATGCTCCAGGGCGTCCCGACCCTTCTCCAGGCCCTCGTGGACACGGAGCGGCTCGGCACCTGCACCACCCTGCGCAGGGTGTACTCGGGCGGCGAGATCCTCTCCCGCAACCTCGCCGCGCAGCTCCTCGCCGAACTCCCCGCCGCCGAACTCATCAACCTCTACGGCCCCACCGAGTGCACGATCAACGCCTCCTCCCACACGGTGGACCGCGCGACCGTGACCGACCCCGGCGCCCCGGCGGCGATACCCATCGGCAGACCGGCGTACGACACGACCTTCGAGATACGCGACGGCGAGCTGTGCATCGGCGGGGTCCAGGTGGCGCGGGGGTACCTGGACCGCCCCGAGCTGACGGCGGACCGCTTCCTCACCACGGACACGGGCGAGCGCCTGTACCGCACGGGCGACCTGGCCCACTGGAACGACGACGGCACCGTCCAGTTCGCGGGCCGCGCCGACAACCAGATCAAACTGCGCGGATTCCGCGTCGAACTGGACGAGATCGCGCTGGCGATCGAGAACCACGACTGGGTGCGGAACGCGGCGGTCATCGTCAAGGACGAGCCCCGCACCGGCTTCCAGAACCTCGTCGCCTGCGTGGAGCTCTCCCCCAAGGAGGCCGCCCTGATGGACCAGGGCAACCACGGCGCGCACCACCAGTCCAAGGAGTCCAAGCTCCAGGTCAAGGCGCAGCTGTCGAACGCCGGCACCCGCCCCGACGCGGACCTCGCGGGCCGCCCCGTCGTCGTCCTGCCGGGCGCCACCCCGACGGAACGGATGCGGCGCACCGTCTTCGCCCGCAAGACCTACCGCTTCTACGAGGGCGGGGAGGTCACCCGCGCGGACCTCCTGGCGGCCCTCGCCCGCCGCCCCGAGGGCATCGGATCGCGGGCGGTCGGCAGCCTGACGGCGGCGGACCTGGGGGAGATCCTCCGCTGGTTCGGCCTCGCGAGCGAGGAGCGGCTGCTCCCGAAGTACGGCTACGCCTCGCCGGGCGCCCTGTACGCGACCCAGCTGTACGTGGAGCTGCGCGGGATCGCGGGCCTGGAACCGGGCACGTACTACTACCACCCGGTCCGCCACAGGCTGTACCTGACCGACGAGGGAACGTCCGGGGGCCTCACCTGCGGCGAACCGTTCCTCGGGCTGGCCTTCCGGGGCCTGCGCTCGGCCATCGAGCCGGTCTACAAGAACAACGTCGACGAGGTCCTGGAGATCGAGACGGGCCACATGGTGGGCCTGTTCGAGGAGGTCCTGCCGGGCTACGGCCTGGACGTCAGGCGCCGCGCCGACGGCACCTTCGAGGTGGTCCCGTACGACGAGGAAGCGCGTACGCCCCCGGAGGTCGACGTCTACGTCCAGTCGCACGGCAGCGCCGTCACGGACCTCCCCCGCTCCCAGTACGCCTACGAGAACGGCGACCTGACCCCGGTCTCGGCCGACCTCGTCGAGAAGAAGCACGTCATCGCCATCAACCAGGCCGTGTACGAACGGGCCGCCCTCGGCATCACGGTGATCAGCCGCACCGCCGACGCCGGCCAGGCGTACGTCGATCTCGGCCGGGCCCTCCAGCGCCTCCAACTCGGCGACCACGGCCTCGGGTTCATGTCCTCCGGCTACAGCTCCAAGTCGGGCCACCCGCTCCCGGCGGCCCGCCGCATGGACGAGATCCTGACGGCGGCGGGCCGCCCCACCGGCCCGTCGTACTTCTTCGTCGGCGGCCGGGTCAGCGAGGAGCAGCGGCTGAGCGAGGGGATGTACGAGGACACCGTCCACATGAAGGGCCCGGCGGAGATGATCCGCGACGACCTGGTGCACCACCTGCCCGACTACATGATCCCGAACCGGGTCGTCGTCCTCGACCGGCTGCCGCTGTCGGCGAACGGCAAGGTCGACACCAAGGCGCTGGGCGAGCTGGCCGTGGTCAACGCGGGCCTGCACGGCCGCCCGCACGTCCTCCCCCGCACCCGTACGGAGAGCAGGCTGGCGGAGATCTGGGCGGCGGCCCTGAAGTACGAGGACGTCGAGGCGGTGTCGGTCCTGGACGACTTCTTCGAATCGGGCGGCAACTCCCTCATCGCGGTCGCGCTGGTCACGCGGGTCAACCGGGCGTTCGGCGCGCGGCTGCCGCTCCAGGTCCTCTTCGAGCGTCCGACGATCGAGAAGCTCGCCCACCAGCTGGACGGCGCGGCCGCGGCCCCGGCCTCCCGTCTGGTCAGGCTGCACGCGGCCGGCGCGCAGCCGCCGGTCTACTGCTGGCCGGGCCTGGGCGGCTACACCATGAACCTGCGGCACCTGGCGGAGGAGATCGGCATCGACCGGCCGTTCTACGGGGTGCAGGCGTACGGCATCAACCGGGGCGAGGAACCGTACGCGACGATCCGCGAGATGGCGGCGGCGGACGTGGCGGCGATCCGGCGCCGCCAGCCGGCCGGCCCGTACACCCTGTGGGGCTACTCGTTCGGCGCCCGCGTGGCCTTCGAGTCGGCGCACCTCCTTGAGGCGGCGGGGGAGCAGGTGGAGCACCTGTTCCTGATCGCACCGGGTTCGCCGAAGGTCCGCTCCACGCGGACGGGCGGGGCGGACTACGGGAACGACGCGTTCGTGACGATCCTGTACTCGGTGTTCTCGGGCGCGATCGACGGGACCGTACGGGCGGACGGCAGGGCGGAGTTCGTCGCACGGGTCGCGCAGGACTTCCCGGCCCTGGACCCGGAACTGATCGGCCGGATCGTCGCGATCGTCGAGGAGACCTTCGAGTTCACGTACACCTTCAAGGAACTGCGGGAACGCCAGGTGAACTGCCCCGTCACCCTCTTCAAGGCGACGGGTGACGACTACTCGTTCCTGGAGAACACGGACGGCTGGTCGACCCGGCCGCCGACGGTCGTGGAGCTGGACGCGGACCACTACAGCCTGCTGAGGCAGCCGGACCTGGCGGAGCTGATCAAGAAGATCAGGTACCGCCTGGGGCAGTAGGGAACAGCCCCTTCCGACCAGGGCGCGGAAGCGTCCGTTCCTTGTCCGTTCCGTGTCCGCGATCGGTAACGATCCCCCCGTGGCCCGTGATTTCGCCGCGTCCGCGCCTCATCCTGAGCGACGCAGCGCGCACGCGCGTACGCCGACAGCCACGGGGGATCGTGACATGAGGACCGTCCGCAGGAACTCCATCCGCAAAAACTCCATCCACAAGAACTCCATCCGCACCCACCGCACGTGGAAGCTCGGAGCCGCGGCGCTGACCGCCGCCGCGCTCCTCTCGGCCACGGCCTGCGGGCCGGGCGACGACGAGGCGGGCGGCACGCCGCCCTCGCAGTCGAAGCCGACCGCGCCGACCACCGCCCCGACGACCGCACCGACCACGGCCCCCGCGTCGCCCTCGACGCAGCCGGGCGACTCCGGCAGCACCGACGGCGGCCCCACGGCGAGCGAGCCGCCGGGCACCACGGGCGAGGTCGACTGGGACCCCAAGGACGGCATCTGCCAGGACCTGAACACCGAGGTCACCGTGGACTGGGCGCTGCCGCCGGTGAAGGACGACACCAAGCTCGAACTCGTCATCAAGAACATCAGCAAGCGGCCCTGCAAGCTCTACCAGTACCCGGCGGTCAAGTTCGGCAACGACCAGGCGTTCCTGCCGCCGGTGAAGAGCTCCAAGCCGCAGTCGCCGATCGTCCTCGCCCCCGGCAAGGTGGCGTACGCCGGCCTGCTCACCCGCACCGGCAACAAGGACGTCAGCCCGCTGGAGACCGACCTCATCCTCGGCCCGGTCGGCAAGAACGAGCCCAAGGACAACGGCGACGGCGCGCTCCTCGAACTCCCCAAGCCCGGCGTCCACGTGGACAAGACGGCGCGCGTCTCGTACTGGCGCCCGGACTCGGAGAGCGCGATCTCGGCGCTCTACCCGCAGTAGCTCACACCCGGCCGGCGAGACACTCCCCGCAGAGGGTCTCGTCGCCGACGGGCCGGAACAGCGTGGCCTGGGTGTGGACCCCGAGACACTCCCGGGTCCCGTCGAGCCGCGAAGGCGGCCGCGGGACCCGGGCGACCGGGGACGGCACGTCCCGCAACAGATACCGGAGGAGCCCACCGGGCCGGTGCACGACCGTGCCGTCGGAGGGCAGCCCGCGCAGGACGTGCTCCTGGACGTCGGCGGGGGAGTGCCCGGCGTCCAACCAGCGGGCGACGAGCTCCGCCAACTCCCGCTTCATACCAGGCGGGATGCGCCGCAGGTGCGGGGAGAGCACCACGAACCCGGCGACGAGGGCGAGGGCCGCCTCCGGAAGGTGGGAGGTGTCTTCCGACGGTTGTTTCTCTGGATGACCGTCGGCGGACGGGGCCGCCGGTCCACCGACGGCCGGAACACCGCGACCCGGTGCGACCTGCGGGTTCACGGGATCGGTGCAGGTCGGGGAGTCGGGCTGGATGCTGGGAACCGGAACCGGAACCGGAACCGGAACCGGAGCCGGAACCGGAGCCGGAGGCGGGGGCGGGGGCGGGGACCCGCCGAGCAGCTTGGCGGCGGCGCCGGCCGTCAACGGCACGTTCGACACCAGCTGTTGAGTGATCCAGAGCCCTCCGCCGACCTGCACGCGCCTCTCGTGCACAAACCCCTCGGCCATGAGCTCCCGCTTGGCACGGGTGAACGCGGTGGCGCCGATCTTCGCTCGTACGGCGGTCCGTGACAGCGACTCCGGCGCACTCTGGGGAAGCGAGAGCTGCCAGGTCAGCAGCCGTACGGCATCGGAACCGAGCCGAGGATGCCGGATGATGTCGTGCGTGTACTGGGTGTAGGCACGGGAGGGCGAGATAAAATGCCGACAGATCATGGGTGGAGGCCTATTCCGCTGGTGGTCGAGGCCCCCGCCGATGATTCGCAGTCATCGGAGGGGGCCGTTTGGCGCGACCATACCCCCCGGAATCATGTCCAGCAGGACACACCGGTCGAAGAACCCCCATACGAGTGACGGTAGTTCACTGGACAAATGTCATGGGGCGTGGGTGGGGCCGGGCAGCGCCTCGATGGCGCCGAGGACCAGGGCGCGGGCCGCCGCGCCGTACACCGCCATGCCGCGGAGCTCTTCGAAGGCGGCTTCGTACAGGGCCACCTCGGTCGGCTGGGTGATGTTCACCTCGGCGGAGAGGAGTTCGACGGAGGCGAGGGTGTCGTCGTACAGGTGGAAGACCTCCTGCGGCCACAGCGTCCGCGGGGTGCCCATCGGGATGATGCCGAGCGAGACGGCGGGCAGGGCCCCCGCCGTCAGGAGGTGGCCGAGCTGGGCCGCCATGTCGTCGCTGGTGCCGAGTTGATAGCGGAGCACGCTCTCCTCGAGAACGAAGACGAACCGCCGACGGCCGGCCTGGTGGATGATCCGCGACCGGTCGGCGCGGGCGGCGGCGGCCTCGGTGGAGTCGTCGGGGATGCCGAGCAGCCGGGCGTTGCCGGAGAGAAGGGCGCGGGTGTACCCCTCCGTCTGAAGGAGGCCGGGGACGGCCGTGGGGGAGTAGACGCGGAACAGCCGGGTCGCCTGGAACAGGGCCGCATAGCTGCTCTGGAGCTGACGCAGTCCGGTACGGGCCCGCTTGCGCCACTCCTGGTACATGGTCTCGACATCACGGGAGCACGCGACGAGGTCCGCGGCCTGACTGTCGGCGGCGCACGCGCGGCACCAGGCGACGATGTCGGACGCGGACGGCGGCGTCTTGGCGTTCTCGATCCGGCTGGCCTTGGAGTGGCTCCACCCGCACAGGCCGGCGAGCCGGACGAGCGTCAGCCCCGCGTCCTGGCGCAGCTCGCGCAGCCGCCGCGCGACGCCCTCGCGGGCGGTCTGCGCCGAGGACGACGGGGAGACGGGCATCGACTGCTCCTGCTAGCGGATCTCGTACTGGTCGTGCGGGACAGCACGGTCCCACACCGCCTCGACCGCGTCGGCGTACGCCCGGACGAGGACCGGTTCCGTCCGCAGCTCCATCGGCCGGTCCCGCCACCGGCCGTCGCCGTCGAAGTGGTTGAGGAGCAGCTGCTCGTCGTCGAAGAGCCAGCCGTCGACGGCCGGGAGGAGGAGGCCGACCGCCTGATCCCGGGGGAGCCACCGCACCTCTTCGCCCGCATGCACGTTCACCACGGTGCCCGCGTGCTCGTACCGGATGTACTCGCTGACGGGCTCCGAGACGATCCGCACCCGCCGCATGACGACACCGCGTGCGGTTGCGGCACGCACCCTCTCGACCCACGGCGCCCAGTACGGAGAGGCCGGATCCACGTCCCGCTCACCGGTCTCACGCCACCGCCGGTAGTCGTCCGCCTCGTCCTGGACCGCGTACCCGTCTCGCATCTCCAGGTGGACGGCCGAGCGGCGGGCGCCGGCGAGCAGCTCATCGAAGCGCGGCGGCTCGTTCTGCCGCATCGCAGGCCTCCCTCAGGATCGGGATCATGTGGGCGGGAATCCGGATCACCGTCTCGCCCGGCGGGATGGTCTTGTCGTGGCCGGGCGCGTTCTTCTCGATGCACTCGGCGCGGGTCGCCTCGTCGGCGATGTAGCTCTGGAGCACGATGTCACGGGTCTTCTCGTCAACCCAGGCCGTCGGGCTCCCGGTCTGTCCGGACTCCGGGTCCACGCCGATGAACTGTAGGGACATGCTCGGCCTCCCTCACGGGGTGTGCACTGATGTGCACCAACGTGATGCCGCCCGGCTTCCTCGTCAAGGGTGCGGGCGGGACAGGACACCAGGTGGGCTGAATCTGTGCACAGCGGTGCACATCGCTGGTGCGCGGACCCAGCCGCTCCCTACCGTCGTGCTGTCCCCGCTGACCCGCCGACGGGAGCCACAGCATGATGACGATCAGCGTCTACCGGGTGAGACCGGACGGGACGCGGTCCCTGGTATCGCACGAGCAGGTCACACGCCCCACCGAGGTACCGGCCGCTACGGCGTTCGCGCCGTGCGGGTGTCCCAGGTGTCTGCAGGGGTGGTGCGACTTCCACCAGGGGCCGTCGAGCACCGACGCCCAGATCGACGAGCACCGCCGCGCCTGTGCGCCGTGCCGCGAGCAGCGCCGCCTCGCCCCGCTCACCGAGGTGGGGCAGCGATGACGAAGAAGCGGGAGATCCCGCGATACGCGGATCTGACCTGGGAGCAGCACGGCGGCCGGAACTGCGTGTACTGCGACCGCCCGCTCCAGTACGGGGCCCGTGAAGTCGGCCGGGTCAGACGCGACTACGGCCTCCCGCTCAGGGACGTGCCGGTCTACGCGGGACCCTGCTGCCTCGGCGGCCGCGCCGTCTGCGGCGGCGGTCCCGACCGCAGCCTCGACGTGCCCGAGCAGCCGAAGGCATTCGCCGGCACCCACCGGCCCCCGCCCCGGAACAGGCGAGCCCACGCACCATCGGACATCCACCACCAGGAGGAACCCGTGGCCTGCACGAACAGCAACCCGACGCCCTGCACGGCCAGTCCCGAGCCGCCCGGCAACCCGCCCGGCGCCCGAGACCTGCTGAGCGACGCCGCATTCCATGGCGTGATGCACACCGTTCTCGACAACAACCCCGGCTGGGACACCGACAAGGCCGTTCGCGTCGTCGTCGAGGCCCTCAAGTTCGTGCACGCCGCCAGCCTCTTCCCGCAGACCCGGATCTCCCCCACCCACGACGTCGACGAGGGCTGGCACGCCCTCGTCCTCCACACCCACCTGTACGCCACGCTGTGCAGCCGCCTCGGCCGCACCGTTCACCACTACCCCGAGCGCCCCGACGCGGCCCGCCACGACCCGGACGTCATCACGCGCACCATGGCCCTCATCGAGCAGGCCGGGCACACCCCCGACGCCGAGCTCTGGACCGGGCGGGTCGGAGGGCTGGCCGCGGTCGTCAGGCACACGCCGGCGCCCGGCGGTTGCGGTCCGATCAACCCCGGCAACTGCGCGACCCACGGAGGGGACGGTGACGACTAGGCTCTGCAGCCCGCGGACGGAGGGAGAGTTCGATGGACGCGAGCGAGGTCTCGGCACTGCATGACGCCATGCGTCGGCACGGGATTCCCGGGGTCCTCACACCGGTGGATCCGCAGAACCCGGCCGGCATCTGGCGAGTGGTCGACGACGGCGGGCGGGACGTCACCGAAGCCACCCTGGCCGCCGCGGCCGCCGCCGGGCGCAGGCGGCCGCGGCGCGGGTTCGTCTTCGGGGGATAGGCGCACGGGCGATCGCCCCGGCCGGTCCGTCCGGTGCCGTGCCCCGGGCGCGGCGGGTGTCAGGGGGCGGTCGTCCGGTTGATCAGGGTTACCGCCTCGGCCAGGCTGTCGATCTCGGCCCGGCTGAGGGTCGGGTTGGCGGCCCGTCGCGATCTGGCCTCCGCGAGGTGGTCGGACTCGATGGTGTCGAGGTGCAGCAGCAGTGAGGCCAGTACGGCTCGGGCCGCCGCCGCGACGTCCGGCATGGTGAGGGCCGCCTGCGCCAGGATCAGCGCGGACATCGCCGAGTCCAGGCCGGGCGGGCCCTCGCCGGCGGTGGCCCAGTCGATGACCACCGGTCCCTGGGGCGTCAGTACGACGTTCTCGGGGTGGAGGTCCAGGTGCAGGACGCGCCGGTCGGGGTCGGCGGAGAGGCGCGGCGGTACGGCATGCAGTCGCCGTAGCAGCTCCGCCAGCATCTCGCCCGCCCGTTCGGCCGTGATCGCGCCGCCGGCCAGGGCTTCCACCATCGTCGGTCCGGACAGGCGCTGCATCACCAGGTCGCCCGCGGCCGGCCCGGGCCAGACGGCGGGAACCGGGTAGTCGTGCTCCGCCAGGTACGCCATGACGGCGACCTCGTCCGTCGCGTCGTCGCCGTCGCGATAGCGCCGCAGTACCCGCCCGTCGTCCAGCGCGAACACGTCCGCGGTCCGGCCCGCCCCCACCAACTCGCCGATCTTCATGCCGAGGAACCTAGTTCGACGAACCCCCGTCGTGCCAGATCGGCTTGAGGTCGGGCGGCGGCGTCGGCCGCCCGCTCAGACGCGGGGGCCCAGGAAGAGGCCTCCGCTTGCGTCCACGACCTGGCCGGTGATCCAGCGGGCCGCGTCGGAGGCGAGGAAGGCGACCACGTCGGCGATGTCGTCCGGGCCGCCGAGGCGGTCGAGTGCGGTCATGGCGGTGATCTGCTCGGTGAGGCCGGGTACGTCGAAGGCGGCGCCGTTCGTCGGTGTGCGGGTGGCGCCGGGGGCGACCGCGTTGACCGTGATGCCCCGGGGGCCGAGCTGGGTGGCGAGGGTCCGGCTCATGGTCTCCACCGCGGCCTTCGTCATCGCGAACGACGTCTGGGTGGGGTTGGCCATCCTCGTCGCGACCGACGAGATCGTGATGATCCGGCCCCCGTCGTCGCGTAGCAGCGGCAGTGCGCGTTCGACGATGAAGTACGGGGCGCGGACGTTCACCGCGAAGAGGTGGTCGAACTCCGCCCGGGTCGTCACGCCCAGCGGCCCGGCCGGGGCGGCGGCCGCGTTGTTGACGAGGATGTCGAGCGGGCGGCCGTCGAGTGCGGCGTCGACGCCGGCGAAGAGTGTGTCGACGTCGCCGTCCACGCCGAGTTCGGCGCGGACGGCGACGGCTGTCCCGCCGTCCCGCCGGATTTCCTCGACGGTCGCCGCCGCCCCGGTCTCGTCCTTGCCGAAGTGCACGATGACCAGGGCGCCTTCGCCGGCGAGCCGGGTCGCGACGGCCCGTCCGATGCCGCGTGACGCGCCTGTCACGAGAGCTGTCCTGCCGGTCGTACCGCTCATGCCGTCCACCCGCCCCCTCCGTTGATGTGAGTGACTAACATGAAGGTAGTGTGTATCACATGAACGAGCGGAAGCCGACCCTGCGGGAGCGGCAGCGAACCGAGACGCGGCGCGCGATCCAGGCGCACGCGGTACGGCTGTTCACCGGCCGTGGCTACGACGAGGTGACGGTGGCCGACGTCGCCGGGGCCGCCGGTGTCTCGGCGATGACCGTGTACCGCCACTTCCCCACCAAGGAGGACCTCGTCCTGGTGGACCAGCCCGCACGGCTCATCGCCGACCGGGTCGCCGCGTCGCCGGCGGAGGAGCCGGTGGTACGGCGGGTGGGCGGCGCGCTGGTGGAGGCGGCCGCGCTGCTCGCGGGGGGTGGGCCGGTGGCGGGGGGTGAGGCGTCGACGGGGGGCGGGCCGTCGGCCGACGGTGCGGCTTCCGGCGCGGCCGACGGCGTGGCTTCCGGTGCGGTCGGGGAACGGTTTCTTCTGGACTGCCTCCGGCTCATGGTCGCGACCCCCGCGCTCCGGGCCCGGCACCTGGACAGTCAGTACGCCTTGCAGGAGGTCGTCGTCGAGGCGCTCGGTCTCGACGTCACCGACCCGGCGACGGACCCGGAGGCCGTGTTCCAGGCCCGGGCGGCGACGAGCGCCTGCCTCGCCGCGATGCACACCGCCCTGACCCGCTGGGCCGCCGACGACGGACGTACGAACCTCCCGGAACTCATCGCACGGGCGCTGACCGCCACCTTCGGCGGCACGTAAGCGAGCTGAGGACCCGTCGGGGCACGTGCCGACGCCAGGCGCCAGAGCTCTCGGGCGGCGGGGTCGGGGGTGGGTTCCGGGGTGGGGCAAGGGTCCGGTCAGGGTGCGGTCAGGGTGATCACCGATGGGCTACGGGCGCTGGGGCGAGGAGAGTTGAGATGTCGGAACGGCTCGACCTGCTCCTCTCGTTCCGGCCGCCCCACCCGTCCCCATCGCCCCGGAGAACGACATGCGCCTTCGCCTCGCCGCCACCACCCTCGCCCTGGCCACCGCCGTCACGGCCGTGACCGCCGGCACCGTCGGCTCCGCCGGCGCGGCCGTCACGGCCCACCCCGGCGGGGGCGCGCCAGCCACGGCTCCCCGGGCTTCCGTGGGCCTGAATCCCGCCCTTCAGGACATCCTGGACCGCATGCCCGACGACCAGTTCGCGGGCGCGGTCGTCAGACGGGACGGGCGGGGGGCCGCGGCCGGTCCGGTCACCCCCGACGCGCACTTCCGGATCGGCAGCGTCACCAAGACGTTCACGCACACGATCGTGCTCCAGCTCGTCGCCGAGCGCCGGATCGCCCTCGACGCGCCCGCGCGGTCGTACCTCCCGGAAGTGATTCCGGCGGCTTACGGGCAGGTGACCATACGTCAGCTCCTGGACCACACGAGCGGTCTGCCCAGGCCCGCCAGGACCCCGAGCCCGACGGACGGGCCCGGGTGGCAGTTCGGGTCCGCCGACCCGGTGCACACGCTGCGCGAGTCGTTCGCCTCGGCCACCGGAGAGCCGCCCGCGCCCGGCTCCGAGCAGCAGTACAACGGGCTCAACTCCCTCGTCCTCGGGCTGCTCGTCGAGGAGGTCACCGGCCGGCCCTTCGGCCACGAGCTGGAGCGGAGGATCATCCGGCCGCTGGGCCTGCGCCACACCAGCCTGCCCGCGGCCGGCGACCTGCGGATTCCCTCGCCCCACGCCACCGTGTACGTCGACGGGCTGGACGTCACGGAGCAGAGCCCCTACCCGTGGGCGGAGGGCGGCATGATCTCCACGGCCGCGGACCTGGACCGGTTCTTCACCGCGCTGTTCCGGGGTCGGCTGCTCCCGCCGGCGCAGCAGAAGCTGGTCTTCGACGTGCCGAACGTGAAGAGCGCCGCCGGTAACAAGAACTGTTTCGGCGGGCCCGCCTGCTTCAGCGTCGGCGGCCTCATGCGCTACAAGCTCGGCGACCAGCAGTACGCATGGGGCAAGACGGGCTCCCGGCCCGGCTGGGACAACGGGTTCTTCGCCACCAAGGACCTCCGGCACCGCGTCGTGTACTCCCTGAACCAGAAGGTGAACGGTGACCCCCTCCCGCGCATCCGGGAGGTGGTCGTCGCCGCGCTCACCGACTGAGGCCCGGCGGCGGGCGGGGCCGGGGAGGCCGGGGCCAGGGGGCCGGCCGTCGCTCGTTCGGAGGCTGTCCTCGTGCGGGGCGGGGTGGCCGCTGGTGTGCTGGTCGCGATCCCCCCGCGGCTGCGCCGCCCTCCCTCCCCCCCCGTACTGGAGCAGAGACATGGCTGTCATCGTCACCGTCGAGATCCCCGGCGGCACCCAGGAGCAGTACGAGGAGACCCACCGGCTCCTGCAGGCCTCCGAGTGGTTCCCGCCCGAGGGGTTCATCGCGCACGCCGCCGGGCCGGACGGGAGCGGCGGGTGGCGGGTGGTGGACTTCTGGGAGTCCGAGGACGACTTCCTCGCCTTCGTGGAGAGGGCCCGGCCGATCTTCGAGCGGGGCGGCCTGGCGTCGGTCCTGCCCGAGGTCCAGGAGGCCGTGAACGTCCTCGTGCGGTGACGTCAGGGACCCGGGAGGTGCGAAAACCCTTTGCGGGACGGGGGTGGGGGCCGCCAGGCTTCTCCGCCATGACCAGTCATCCTTCCCGCCCGGCCGCGGATTCCCGCTCCGTCGCGGACTTGTTCTCCGCCGACGGGCGTCTCAAGGCGATCCCGCGGCGGCCCGCCCGTCGTGAGGCGCTCCTCGCGCACCTCACCGCGACCCTCTTCGAGGACGGCCGGGACTACCGCGAGCCCGAGATCAACGAGGCCCTGCTCACCGTCCACGAGGACTTCTCCGCCCTGCGGCGCTATCTCGTGATCGGCGGCTTCCTCGCCCGTACCAAGGACGGCTCGGCCTACCGCCGACAGCAGCAGCCCGGCTCCCCCGGAGGCGCGATCCCCGCCGTCGCGTGAGCGCCGCGCTGGTGGCCGGCCTGCTCGCCGGCTACGGGATCGCGATTCCGGTCGGCGCGGTCGGCGCCTACCTGGTGGCCGTCACGGCCCGTACCGGCTGGCGTACGGGTGCGGGCGCGGCCCTCGGCGTCGCCACGGCCGACGGCGGGTACGCGCTGCTCGCGGTGGCGGGCGGCTCCGCGCTCGTGCCGCTGCTCACCCCCGTCATGACCCCGCTGCGATGGGCCTCCGCCCTGGTTCTCGCGGTGCTGGCGGTGCGTGGGGCGTGCGTCGCCCTTGCCGCGTACCGTACGGGCGGGCTCGCCTCCCGTGACGACGGGGCGGCCCTCACCCCCGCCCGCGCGTACCTCACCTTCCTGGGGATCACGATCCTCAACCCGATGACGGTGGTCTACTTCGTCGCGCTCATCCTCGCGACGGGCCCCTCGGCGCCCGCCACCCCCCTCGATCGCACCGTCTTCGTCCTCGCGGCGCTCGTCGCCTCCGCGAGCTGGCAGCTCCTCCTCGCCCTGGGCGGCACCCTGCTCGGCCGGACGCTGGCCGGGCGCAGGGGCCGACTGGTGACGGCGCTGGCGTCGAGCACGCTGATCGTCGTCCTGGCGGCCCGGCTCGTGGCGCCCGGCTGAGTGGAGGAGCCGGCCGGTGGGGTCAGTAGCTCGGGATGTAGTAGTCGCAGCCCTGCCAGTTGTCGCGGGTCTCGTCCAGGAGGGCGGTGCCCGTCGCGGGGCCGACGATGCCGTCCGGGCGCAGTCCCTTCCACTGCTGGAAGGCCCTGATGGCGCCGTCGGTGTCGGGGCCGAAGATGCGGTCCTCCGCGATCGGGTGGTAACCGGTCTTCCACCACAGGTCGTTGAAGAGGTCCTGGAAGCAGACCACCCCGTGGGAGTCGTTCGGCTGGCCGTAGCCGATCCACGACGCCCAGGGGTGGGCCTGGGCGGGCGCCGCCCAGGCGGTCACGGCGAGGGTGACGCTCGCGGTGACGAATCCGAGCCTGGCCAGCGGCTTCCTGATGTTCATGGGCGGGTGCCTCGTTCCTCGTGCGGTGGATGTCCGGCGGCCAGCCTGCCCACCGCCTCCAACGGCCGACCAACACGCGCCCAACGGCCGTCCGGTGTCAGAGACCCCGACGCCACCCCGACGCCGCCACGAGCACCGCGGCCGCCGCACCCACCGCACCCGCCGCGAGCACGCCCCGTCGTGAGCGCCAGGACAGCACCGACCAGGACGAAGCGGCCGACAGCAGGGAGCCGGTGCTCGCCCAGGAGCCCACCGAGGCGACGGACAGCGCGGAGCCGACGGAGCCTACGGACAGGAACGAGCCGACGGAGCCTACGGACAGGAACGAGCCGACGGAGCCGATGGACAGGCACGAGCCGACCGAGCCGATCGAGAGCGTCGAGCCGACCGAGCCGATGGACAGGGCCGAGCCCCGCGACCAGGGGGACGGCGTGGACGAACCGCGGCGAGGGGTCATGTCACGATCGTAGGCACGCGGGGCCGTTTCCACCCGCCGGTTCCGTGGCTACCTCTTCCACCAGAAGCGGCGCGCGGTCTCGTCGTCGATGCGCTTCTGGTCCTCGGAGGCGGCGCGGATCGCGTCGGAGAGCGGGCCGGTCAGGTGGTTCCCGAGGGCGCGGGTGGCGAGGACGAGGTCGTCGAGGAGCTGGGCGTAGCCGGCGGCGACCGAGGCGCCGAGCGTGCCGCCGGCGCCGAACTCGGCGATGTCGACGGCGGCCTTGGCGAGGGCCGTCGACGTCTCGTCGCGCAGGTGGGTGGCGACCTTGTCCAGGGTGGAGATCGCCCGCTTGTGCTCGTCGTGCTCGGTCCAGAAGCCGTTGAACGCGTTGGTGCCCGGTGACGTCGCCATGGTGTCGCCGCCGAACGCGCGGCTGCCCCCGGTGCCGCTGCCGGAGCCGCTGCCGATCCCCGGCGCGAGGCTGCCGACCGCCCGGCCGCTGTCCCCGTTCCCCGTGCCTTCCGGGAGTCCGGCGATCCGCTTGAGGGCCGCCACGTCGGTGTCGTTGCGTACGCGGGTGAGGCGCTCCTCGCAGCGGGTGCGGGCCGTGCTGATCTCGGGTTCAAGACGGGTCCTGGTGGCGGCGGCGTCGGCCGCCACGGCCTCCTCCTGTTCCGCGGTGCGGCCGATCCAGTGAGGGGCGCCTTCGGTCAGGTCGTCGATGCGTTCCTGGAAGTTGATGACGACGTCGATGATCGCGCGCTTGGTGTCGGCGATGACGTCGAGGGAGGCGGCGAGTCCGTCGGCGATCTCGCCGGCCGCCGACGCGACCGCGTCGAACTCCTTCGCGAAGCCGTCCCAGTGGTCGCGGAGCGCCTCCGTCGCCTCGCCCCGCTCGCGGTCGTTCAGGCGCTCGATGGCCCTGGCGGCGTCGCGGCGGTCTTCGGGGAGGTCCTTCTTGAAGGCGCGGAGCTTCGAGGCGGCGTCGTCGCAGAGGTCCTCGTTCGCGTCGGCCCAGGGCAGGCCGTACTTCTCCATCAGTCTGGTGATCTTATCCGTACGTTCGACCGCCATTGCGTGAACTCCCCCCGGATTAGGCCACGTTGGGCGTCACGGTCTCATGGGGTCCGTGCGGTCGCAAGACGCGGTCGGGCTCAGTCGATGTGCACGATCTGGAAGGCCTCGGCCATCCGGCCGGGCGGCAGGCCGCCCGCGGTGGCGTGTTCGCCGAGCCAGGTGCGGAGGAGGCCGGCGAGGTCGTCGAAGTGGGCCGTCTGGGAGGTGTGGATGCGCAGCGCCTCGACCTTGCGGTCGAAGACGGAGGTGACGTCCACGTACTGGTTGGGGGTGGGTCCGGTCATCAGCCACAGTTCGTGGACGGTCCACGGCTCCAGGCCCTCGTCCTTGAGCAGGGAGGCGTGGGCGAAGGGGTTGCGGGCCTCGGGGTAGATCGCGCGGAGGCAGGCGTCGCCGACGGCGCGGTGGTCGGGGTGCAGGTCGGCGACGCGTGCCCAGTTGATTTCGGGGGAGGGAATGATCGCCCGCTGGGGGCGCACCTCGCGGATGACCCGGCACAGGTCGCGGCGGAGTTCGACGGAGGCTTCCACGAAGCTGTCGGGGTAGCCGAGGAAGCGGACGTCGGCGACGCCGCTGAGTTTGGCGGAGTGGACCTGTTCGGCGCGGCGCAGGTCCGCCATGGCCTGGCGGGGGAGCGCCGGGTCGTATCCGCCCGCGCCGCCGTCCGTGACGATGCAGTAGGTGACGCGGGTGCCGCGCTCGATCCACTGCATGACGGTGCCGCTGACGCAGAACTCGATGTCGTCCGGGTGCGCGGCCACCACGAGCAGTGACGCGGGGGCGGTGCGTTCGGTGGGGTCGAAGTCCTCCATGGGGCCAGCCTGTTGGGGGGCCGGGGGTGTCGCAAGGCCAAGCCGTGGCGTGAACGCGACATGGCACTTACGCGCCATTCAAAAATTTGGTAGATTCAAATCATTGGACAGTCCGGGTGATTGCTTGGAGGGTGACCGCGATGTGCAGGATCTTCGGCTCCTTCGCCGCCGGGACGGCGGCCGGCACGGACCGTCCCGAACCGGCCCCGCTCATGGCGGTCTCCGCCCGCCAGCGCCACGGCGGCCCCGACGAGCACCAGGTGCTCAGCGGCCCCGGCTGGTCCCTCGGCTGCGACCGGCTCGCCGTGACCGACCCCCGCGGCGGACAGCAGCCCTACCGGCTGCCGCACCTCCCCGGCGTCCTCGCCGTGCTCAACGGCGAGATCTACAACCACACCGCACTGCGCCGCGCCCTCGCCGCCCGCGGCCACCGCTTCCCCGACCGCTGCGACGGCACCCTGCTGCCCGCCCTCTACGCCGAGTACGGGCCCGCCTTCGCCGAGCACCTCGACGGCATGTTCGCCGTCGCCGTCCTCGACCTGCGGCCGGGCCGCACCCAACTCGTCCTCGCCGTCGACGACATGGGCATGAAGCCGGTCCACCTCCACCACGACCCCCACGGCGGCTCCACCCGGTTCGCCTCCGAGATCCCCGCCCTCCTCGCCTTCGAAGGCGTCCGGATCTCCCCCCGCGAGGACTCCCTCGACACCGTCCTCGCCACCCGCACCTCCTTCTCCACCCACACCGCGCTCGACGGCGTCAGCGTCCTGCCGCCCGGCGCCACCGCCCTCGTACGGCCCGGCGCCGCCCCCGTCGTCCGCCGCCGCGGCCCCCACCGGGCCGCGCCCGCCGGCGACACCCAGGACGTGCTGCGCCACGAGGTGCGGCGGCTCGCCCGGGCCGACGTGCCCGTCTGCGCGATCACCAGCGGCGGCCTCGACTCCGGACTCGTCACCGCGCTCGCCGCCGAACACGCCCGCGAGACCGACGCGCCGCCGCTCCACACCTTCCACCTCACCTACCGCGGCCGGTGGCCCGACTCCGAAGCCGCGTACGCCCGTTCCGTCGCGCGCCGCGCCAGGACCGTGCACCACGAGGTCGCCGTCGACCCCGACGAGATCGGGTCCCTCCTCACCCGGACCGTCCGCCACCTCGGCCAGCCCAACGCCGACCCCATCGCCCTCTCGACGTACGCCCTGTTCCGCGCGGTCCGCGAGAACGGCTTCACCGTCGCCCTCACCGGCGACGGCGCCGACGAACTCTTCGGCGGGTACGACCGGATGCGTGCCGCGCTCGCCGCGCCGGCGGGCACGGACTGGGCCGGGGCGTACGCGGACGCGCTCTCGGCCGCGCCCCGCCTCCTCCGCGAGCACCTCTACACCTCCCACTACCGCGCGTTCATCGCCGATCAGGGCTCCGCCGCCGACCGCATCGAGCAGGAACTGCGCTCGGCCGAGGCGATCGGCGAGGACCGGCTCACCGCGACGACCGCGTTCGAGACGCGGTGGCGGCTGCCCGCGTACCACCTGCGGCGCGTGGACCACCTGTCGATGGCGTGGGCCGTCGAGGCGCGCATGCCGTTCTGCCAGCCGGCGGTGGTGACGCACGCGCGGTCGCTGCCCACGGGGGCGCGGACGGGGAAGCGGGCGCTGTACGAGGCAGGCGCCGAGCTGCTGCCCTCCGCGGTCCTGCGCCGCCCCAAGCAGCCCTTCACGCTGCCCCTGGCGGCGATGCTCGCCCCCGGCAGCCCGCTCCTGGACACCGTCCGGGAGCTGCTCTCCCCGGCCCGCCTGGTCCTGGGCGGCAAGGTCCGCGCGGACCGCGTCCAGAAACTCCTGGCCCGGCACCTCGAACGGCCCTCCCACCACGACGCCCAGGCGCTGTGGGCGCTGGCGGTCCACGAGCTGTGGACGGACGTCGTGCGGTCCCTGAGCATCCCCGTCGGCTGTGCGGCCTGAAGCGCCGCCGCCACCGCCGCGCGGACCGCTGCCCGTGCGGGCGGCGGTCGTCCGCGCCCTCGACGCCCCCGGTCCCACCCTCGTCCTGCGGGTCGAGCGGCTGCCGGTGGGCGCACTCGCCCTGCGGCGGGAACTCGTCGAGGTGTGCCGGGCCGTGCCCGGCATCCGCAAGATCGCCCTGTACGGGACCGGGCCCGCCGGTCTCGCCTACCGCTTCGTCCAGGTCCTCCCCGCAGGCCGGTTCGACGTCCGGTTCGACTTCCGGGCCGGGTGCGGGCACTCGCTCCTCGCCTGCGTCGTCGCCGACGGCCGCCCCGGACCCGTCACCGTCCGCGCCGTGACCACCGGCGACACCGTCCTGTGCGCGCCCGAGCCGGGCGGCCCGCCGGACACGTACACGCTGCACTTCCTCCGCCCCCCGACCGCCCCCGGCACCCTCCCCACCGGCCGCCCCGTCGACGTCCTCGACGGGGTGCCCGTCTCGCTCGTCCGGTACGGCAACCCGTACGTCTTCGTCGACGCCCGGCACCTCCCCGACGAGGGCCTCCGGGCGCGGCTCGAACGGCTCAGGGCCGAGGCCGCCCGGCTCCTCGGGCATCCGCCGCACTCCGCCCTCCCCAAGATCGCCGTCGTCGGCGCCGGCCCCGGCGGGCTCACCGTCCGCGCCCTCACCGTCGGCGGCTGGCACCCCCGGCTCGCGCTCACCGGCGCCGCCGCCCTCGCCGCCGCGGGCGCGCTCGACGGGACCGTCGTGCCGCCCGTGGACGGCGAGGTCCACACCCCCGGCGGCACCGTCACCGTCTCCGTGGCGCCCGACCGCGTCAGGGTCCACCACAAGCGCGCCGAGCTGCTGAGGAGGCTCGACGTGCCGTGGCGTGTCCACGCAACGGCGTGAACGCGCACCCCGCTCACCAGGCCCGGAGCCGTCTTCCTCTGCCACGCTGAAATGGACCGGCCATCGGTATCCGTGGGGAGAGCAGACACACATGAAATTCGAGAATCTGCGTGTCGTCGTGACCGGCGCGTCCCGCTATTTCGGTCGCGCGCTCGCCGTCGGATTCGCCCATCTCGGCGCCGAGGTCTATGTGTCGGCGCGGACGGTCGAGGCCGCCGAGCGCACCCGTACCGAAGTCATGGGCTCGGCCCGTGACCGTATCCACGCCTTCGGCTGCGACCTCAGCAAGCCCGCCGAGATCCGGGAGTTCGCCGCCCGCGTGGGCGAACGCACCGACCGCGTCGACCTGTTGGTGAACAACGGTGCCCGCTGGCTCGACGGCATGGACCTGGAGGCGGCGAGCGACGCCGAGATCGTGGAGACGATCGAGTCGACGGCCGGCGGCACGGTCCTCATGGTGAAGCACTTCCTGCCGCTGCTGCGCGGCTCGCTGCGCCCCGACATCGTCAACATGGTCGCCGTGCGCGACGCCGAGGGCGCCTCCGCGGCGGCCGCCGGCGCCGCCCACGAGGCCTTCTGGGCGGCGAAGAGCGCCCAGGCGGGGTTCGCCGACATCCTCGCGCGCCGCCTGCGGCCCTCCGGCGTCCGGGTCTTCTCGCTCTTCCCGCCCGACTTCTCGACCTCCGACCCACGGTTCGCGGAATGGGACGGATCGAATCCGGACGGAATAGCGCCCGACGAGAAGCTGACCACCCAGGCCCTTTTCGAATGCATCGTCTACGCGGTCGAGCAGCCCCGGGACTGCTTCATCCGCTCCTTCCATTTCGAGCCGCGTTGAAACCCTCGTTGGAGGTCCCATGAGCACCCCTGTCTGGATCACCGCGACCCCGCCGGCCACCCACGGCGAACTCCACATCGGCCATCTCGCCGGGCCGTACGTCGCCGCCGACGTCCTCACCCGCTATCTGCGCGCGGAGGGCGAGGCCGTCCGGTTCACCACCGGCACCGCCGACCACGCCAGCTCCGTGGAGGTACGGGCGCTGCGCCACCACCGCAAGCCCGAGGAGGTCGCGGAGGGCTACCGGGCGGCGATCACGGCGGACTGGCTCCGGTCGGGCGTGGAGTTCGACCACATCGTGCGTCCCCGCCGCGACAAGGGCTACGCGCGCTGGGTGCAGGACCTGTTCGGCCGGCTCTTCGCGCAGGGCGTCATCGCCCCGCGCACCCGTCTCCTCCCGTACTGCGAGCCCTGCGACCGCTGGCTGTACGGGGCGCACGCCACCGGCACCTGCCCGCACTGCGGTGCGGTGAGCGACGGCGGCATGTGCCACGAGTGCGCCCGCCCGAACGACGGCGGCGACCTGATCGCGGCCCGCTGCGCGCTCTGCGACACCCCGGCGGTGGCCCGCCGCTGCCGCCGGCTCTACGTCCCCCTGGAGCCGTTCCGGGAGACGCTCGCCGACTACTGGGCGACGGCGGGGCTGCCGCCTCGGCTGGCCGCGCTGTGCGAGTCGCTCGTCGAGGACGGCCTGCCCGACATCGCGGTCGGCCACCCGGCCGAGTGGGGGCTGCCGGTGCCCGTCGAGGGCTTCCCCGACCATCGGATCGACGGCTGCTTCGAGGCGGCCGCGATGCACCTCTTCGGCTACGACGTGACGGGCCCGCTGCCCCGCCGCGCCATCCACTTCTGCGGCTTCGGACACGCCTTCTGCCACGCCGTGCTGCTGCCGGTGCTGCTGCTCGCGCAGGACATCAAGCTGCCGCAGGACTTCAACGTCAACGAGTCGTACGTGATCGAGGAGGGCGTCCAGGAGGGCAACGTGTGGGCGCTCGACCTGCTCACCGAGTACGGCTCCGACACCCTGCGCCGCCATGTCCTGCAGGCCCGTCCGCTGGGCCGCCGCACGGTCTTCCACCGGGAGCGGCTCGCCGCGGCCCGGCGCGAGCTGGACGAGAACTGGAACAGCTGGCTGTCCCGGCTCTTCGCCGCCGTACGGGAGGAGTGCGACGGCCTCGCCCCGCAGGCGCTGCCCGGCGGCACCGGCTGGGAGGTCCTGGAGCGGCGGCTGCACCGGGGCGTGGACGACCTCCGAGAGGCGTACGGCCCCGACGCCTTCGACCCGCGGCGGGCGGTGGCCGTGCTTGACGAGATGGTCCGCTCGGTGGCGGACTTCGGTCACGTCAACGCCCACGAGAGGTGCCGCCCCAGCACCTCGTGCCGTCACCTTCCGGCGCTGGCCGGGCAGTTGGCGGTGGCCTCGGCACTGTCGGCGTGGTCGCGGCCGGTGATGCCGGAGGGTGCCGACCGGCTCGCGTCGGCGCTCCAGGTGTCCCCGGGGCGCCCGGTCGACTGGCAGGCCCTGACCGCCCCGCTTCCGGGGACCCGCCTGGCACCGCCGTCGGGCCCGATCTTCGGATTCTGATCCCCGCCCACGACCCCTACTACTAAGCAACTAAGTATTCCAGTAGACCCTGCCGCGTGACCGTGCGCGCGCGAGCGACGCGCAGGGACACGTGGCCCCCCACTCCTCAGGAGCCCCACGTGTCCCTGCGCGTCGCCATGCTCAGCGTCCACACCTCCCCGCTCCACCAGCCCGGGACGGGGGACGCCGGCGGGATGAACGTCTACATGGTCGAGCTCGCCCGCGCCCTGGCCGAACAGGGTGCGGAGATCGACCTGTTCACCCGCTGCCGGGGCGAGGGCCTGCCCCCGCTCGTCACCCTCGCCCCCGGCGTCCGAGTCCGGCACCTGCACGCCGGTCCCCGCGCGGCGCTCCCCAAGGAGGCCATGCCCGACCTGGTGGTGCCGTTCTCGCTGGCGCTGCTCAAGGAGGAGCGGGCCTACGACCTGATCCACTCGCACTACTGGCTCTCCGGGCAGGCGGGCCGGATCGCCGCGGTGGGCTGGCGGCTGCCGCTGGTGCACACCGCCCACACCCTGGCCCGGGTGAAGAACGCCTCCCTGGCCGCCGGTGACGCCCCCGAGCCGGAGCTCCGGGTGCGGGGCGAGCACCAGGTGGTGGGCGCGGCGGACCGGCTGATCGCGAACACCGCCGACGAGGCGGCGGCGCTGCGCACGCTGTACGGGGCGGAGGAGGGCAGGACCGAGGTCGTCCGGCCGGGCGTCGACCTGCGCACCTTCCACCCCGGGGACGGCCGGGCGGCGGCCCGTGCCCGGCTCGGCCTGCCGGCGGACGCGTTCGTGCCGCTGTACGCGGGGCGGATCCAGCCGCTGAAGGGTCCGGACGTGCTCGTACGGGCGGTGGACGAGCTGGTGCGGGACGCCCCCGAGCTGCGCCGCCGGCTGCTGGTGCCGGTGGTCGGCGGGCACTCCGGCGCGGGCCGCGAGGGGACGGCGTGGCAGCTGGCCGCGGAGCTCGGCGTGACCGATGTGCTGCGTTCCTTCCCGCCCGTGCCGCAGGAGCGGCTCGCCGACTGGTACCGGGCGGCGGACGTGCTCGTGGTGCCGTCGCGCAGCGAGTCCTTCGGGCTGGTGGCGGTGGAGGCGCAGGCCTGCGGGACGCCGGTGCTGGCGGCGGCGGTCGGCGGTCTTCCGACGGCGGTGTGGGACGGGGTGACGGGGATGCTGGTGCGCGGTCACGACCCGGTGGAGTACGCGCGCCGGCTGCGCCGGCTGGCCGCGCACCCGGAGGTGGTGGCGACGATGGGCGAGGCGGCGGTGCGTCATGCGCGCGGGATGAGCTGGCGTGCGTCGGCCGGCCGGACCCTCGAGGTGTACCGGGGGGCGCTCGCGGAGGTGCCCCGGCCGGCCCGTCCGGGGGTGGTGGGGCAGGGGCGGCGGCACGCCCCTGCCCCGACGGCCCCTCTCTCCTGGAGGAATGAGAAGGCCGTCGCACAAGTCTAGCACCTCTTTTGGTTCGACCAAAGATATGGTGAGTCCCGGATCGGTCAATTCCGTTGTGGGTATGGCCGATTGACGCATCCACGCCATGGCGAGTCCACGCAGAGAGGATCCCTGGATTCGATTCGGAGGCCGGGACAGAATGGAGATGTCTTCAGGGAACGCCCGGCGGCACGGGCCCCCGAAGGCGGAATTCACATTCCAAGTCCTGGAGGAATCATGTCCGTTGCGCAGAACACCGGTATCCGCAAGGCCGTCCGTCAGCTCCTGGTCGCCGTGGCGGCGTGTACCGTCGTCGCGGGCGGCGCCGCCTTCGCCGTCGCCTCCGACAGCGGCCCGGTCACTCCGCAGACCGTCGCCGGCGTCGCCGAGGACAACGGCTGGCCGGTCGTTCCGCCGAAGCCGACCCCGACCAACTGACGTCACCCCTTGGGACATTCACGCCGGGGAGGCGCCCGGGGGTTCTCCCCGGGAATCACCAGAGGATTCTCCTGGGGATTCACCCGATGACTCGCCCGGGGATTCGCCCGGGGATTCGTCCGGGGATTCGTCCGGGGATTCCCCCCGGGGTGATCCACCCGGGAATTCCGTCACCGCCGGGCCCCGCAATCGCTGCCACGATTGCGGGGCCCCGCCGTTTTCCGCCCCGATGTCCCGGGGCGATGCGTACCGGCCGCCGGTCAGTCCAGCCAGCCGAGCCGCACCGCGCGCGCCCCCGCCTCGAAGCGGCTCGTCGCGCCCAGTTCCTGCATCAGCTCCGAGATCATCCGGCTGACCGTCCGCAGCGACACCCCCAGCGTCCGCGCGATCCGCTCGTCCTTCATCCCCGAGGCCAGCATGTGCAGCGCCGCCCGCTGCTGCTCCGACAGGCCGTCGCCGCCCGTCTCCGCCGCCGCCTCGTTCCCGTACGGCGTCGCCGTGTGCCAGCAGTGCTCGTACAGGCTCAGATACGGCCGTACGAGAGCGCTGCCCCGCGCCAGGATCGCGCCCTCACCGGGCTCCTCGGGCCGGATCGGGACCAGGGCGAACTGCTGGTCGGCGATGATCAGGTTCATCGGGACGACCGGGGCCAGCCGGATCTCGACGCCCAGCTCCGCCCGCTGCCCCAGGAACTTCTCCATCTGCGGGTCCGTGGCCTCCTGCCGGCCGTAGATGGCCCGCACCCGCACCCCGTTGGCGATCTGCCGCCGGTCCCGGTCGAGCATCCGCTCCGGGTTCTGCCGCCCCGGCGTCCCCGGGTGCAGCGCGGCCGAACTCTCCTGCATCACATCGGTGATGTCCTCGATGGCCTGCTGGATCCGCCGGTAGTCGGTCAGCGCCTCGACGTGCGCCTCCGCCCGGGCCAGCGCCTCGGCCCGCAGATACGAGCCGGCCAGGATCTCCAGGGTGCTGTACGCCTCGTCGGCCTCGGCCAGGTGCTCCCGCAGCCGCTCCCGCTCGCGCTCAAGGAGCCGCAGCAGCGCGATCTCCGGGTCGATCGCCGCCACCGTGTCCGTCTCGGAGCGCCAGCTGCCGTCCCGCACGGCGGTGACGGTGGCGTGCGCCTGCCCGGTGGGAACGATGAGGCCCAGGGTCAGGAGTTCGCCACGACATCGCTCGTACTCCTCCGCCGCGAGCCCGAGTTCCCTGCGGACCTCCTCGAAGTCCGAGACGCCCCGGCGGCGCAGCTCCTGGTACACGGCAAGGAGGACGTCGGTCGCGCCGTCCCCGATGCCGTCGCCCGCAGTGACCATGGCGAAGTGACCCCCCTCATCCTCCGAGTCGCCCCGCCCTCACCTTGTCACACGGCTCGGCGGGAGTCCGTTCCGTACTGCCCGTACGCGTCACCGCACCTACCGTGCCGCACCGCAACTCCCCTTACCAGGTTCCGTGTTCGGACCCCTCCGCGTCGAGCAGGCCGAGCCGGGCCGCCTTCACCCCGGCCTCGAAGCGGCTCGCCGCCCCCAGCTCCTGCATGACCTCCGAGAGCAGCCGGCTGACCGTCCGGAGCGACACCCCGAGACTGCGCGCGATCTGCTCGTCCTTGATGCCGGACGCCAGCATGTGGAGCGCGGCCCGCTGCTGGTCGGACAGGCCGTCGCCGCCGTTCTCGCCGGGCTCCTCGCCGTACCGGGCGGCCGCCTGCCAGCAGTACTCGTAGAGCGCGAGGTAGGAGCGGACGAGACCGGGCCCCCGGGCCAGGATGGTCGGCGAGTCCGGGTCGTGGGGGTCGGTCGGCAGCAGGGCGAAGTTCTCGTCGGCGAGGACCATGTTCATCGGGACGACGGCCGAGAGCCGCAGCTCCACCCCGAGCGCGGCCCGGTCCGCGAGGTGCTGGGTCATCTCGGGCACGGTGCCGACCCGGCGGCTGTACATGGCGCGGACCCGCACCCCCCGGGCGGCCCGGGAGCGGTCGCGCTCCAGCTCGGCGGCCATGTCCTCGCGGCGTACCGAACCGGTGTGCATGACGTGCACGGCGGTCCGCACCGACCCGGTGAGCTCGGTCAGCTCGCGCAGCACCCGCTGCGGATCGGTGACGATCTCCACCTCGACCTCGGAGCGGGGCGCGGCCCCGGCCCGCAGGAACGGTCCGGCGAGCGCTTCGAGGGCGGTGTGCGCCCGGCTGGTCGCGGCGAGCCGGTCCTGGAGCCGGTCGCGCTCCCGGCGCAGCAGCCGCAGCAGGGCGACATCGGGTTCGACCACGCTCCGGCCGCCGTCGAGGTCCGAGGGGGCGAGCCCTAAGGAGGCGAGTTCCCCGCGGCAGCGCTGCCGCTCCTCGGCGGTGAGCTCCAGGCGGTCCGCGGCCTCGTCGAAGGAGGCGTCGGGGCGGGCGCGGAGTTCCTGGTAGACGGCGAGGGCCTGCTCGCTGCCCACGCGGGACACGGCGGCGTTTCTGGACACGGCGCAGCAGACTCCCCTCGGATCCGGTGGACCCTGTTGAATCGCCCCGCTAGACCCTGCCACAAAATCGAACGACACGCACGGAGTTGACCGTGGGTCAGCCGTCGGCGGCGGACGTCCGGCAGTCGGGGCACAGACCCTTGAACACGATCTCCGCGTCGTCGACCCGCCACTGCGGAAGGGCGCCCTTCGGGGGCGCCGGCGCGGTCGCCGCGACGTTCTCCACGCGGCCGCAGACCGTGCACAGCGCGTGCTGGTGCGCCGGTCCGGAGATCTCGAAGACCGCGGGCAGACCCGGCCGGTCGAACTTGCTGACCAGGCCGGTCTCCTGGAAGTGCCGCAGCATCTCGTACACGGCCTGGCTGGTCAGCGTCCCGAGCCGCTCGCGGGCGGTGGTGGTGATCGCCTCGACGTCGAGATGGCCGCCGGCGGCGAGCACCGTGAGCACCTCCAGGCGGGGGCCCGTGACCCGCAGCCCGACGTCACGCAGGCGCTGGATCACCGCCTCGCGGCCCGTCAGCTCTTCCACGACTGCCATCTTCTCCGCCCGCCACCTGGTCGGCTCAAACTTTTGTGGGCATCGTACCTCTTGCTCGTCAACCTCGGCAGGGCTCTTCATCCGTACGACCGGCCGTCCGCGTCCGGCCGCCCACGTCCGACCGGCCGTCCGCCCGCTCAGTCGTCCGTCCGGCACACCAGCAGGACGGACTCGGTCCGCTCGTCGATCCGGTGCCGCCGCCGGCCCTCGATGTGCAGCCCCGCCGCGTGCAGCTCCGCCGCGAGCCGCTCGGGATCCACGATCCACTTGTCGGTGGTCAGCACGACCCGCTCCGTGGACAGCTTCCCGGTCCTTGCCGCGTAGTACGTGATCCGCTCGCTCATCGACGGCAGGTCGAAGACCTGCCGGGCCACCACCCACTCGTCGACGCCGTCGAACCGCGGCACCTGGAACGCCCAGGTCCGCTGCGGCTCCGCGATCAGCCCCGGCAGCTGGTGCGCCGTGTAGTCCAGGGCCAGCGCCCCGCCCGCCGCCAGGTGCGAGGCCACCTCCCGTAGCAGCTCCGGGCGCCGCGTCGGGGGGACGGCGGTGACCATCGCCCCCGCGAGCAGCGCGAGCCGGTAGCTGCCGTCGAGCCGCAGCTCGGTGAGGTCCGTCCGGTGCGTCACGACCAGACCGGCCACCTGCGGACCGATCCGGCGGGCCCAGCTCTCGAGGCGCTCTAGGGCCGAGGCGTCCCGGTCCACGGCTTCCACGGCGAAGCCGTGCCGGGCGAACGGGACGGCGAGCCGCCCGGCGCCGGAGCCGAGGTCGAGGACGGGTCCGCCGGTGGAGCGGGCGAGGCTGAGGTACCGGACGATGTCCGCGCTGTGCGGGCCGAGCAGGGAGTCGTGCAGCCAGACGGACTGCTCGTCGGCGGGGGAGACGGATTCGAGCCCGGGCAGGGTCTCCGGGGTGACCCGGACGCCGGCGCCGGGGGCGGGCTCCCGCTCCCGGTACCGGGACGGCAGGACCGGAGCGAACGCTGCGGGCACGACGGGCAGGGAAGTGCCGCTCGGTGTGTGCATCGCTCCTCCAGGGGCTCGCTCGGTCCATGCCGTCCGGACGAGGTACCCGTGCCGCCGGGACCGCGCCGCTGGACCCATCCTGACCTGCGGAGGGAACCCCGATCCACCGGATCGGGCTGCGTGAACACGCGATGGCGTGGATCTGCCACGCCTCTGGAGTGCGCCGCGGAGTACGCCCCTGTGGGCGCCCGTGGCGGCGACGGGGCGGGTCCGAAGCCGGCCCGCTCAGGCCAGCGTGCGGGACAGGCGCCGCGGTGACAGGGCCGTGAAGCCCAGCCGGGTGTAGAAGGGGAGCGCCGGGTCGGCCTCCGCGGGGAGTTCCACCCGCTGGGCCCGGGCGCCGAAGCCGCGCATCCGGTCCGTGGCCGCCGTCAGCAGGGCCGTACCCACACCGCCGCGGCGGGAGCCGGACTCCACGGCGAGCGCGTACACCTCGCCCTCGCCCGGGACGGGGACGCCGCCGGCGGCGACGCCGACGACCGTGCCGTCCGGGTCGGTCGCGACGAGCCAGCCGAGCCAGCCGGGCGCGCCTCCCGGAATTTCAATTTCCGCGCGTATGCGGGGGAGTGCGCATTGTGCGGAGATCAGCCGGCGCATCGGGATTTCGTCGAGGATTCCTGTGTAGCTGCTCCGAATGACGTCCGCAAGCAGCCTGGATATCGTCGCCGCATCGCCGGCCGCGGCCGTCCGAACGCCAGCCAGCTGCATTGGTTCCGTACCCTTCGACGTGCCGAACCCCGTGCCCCAACATACCCACGATAGCGGGGAATTCAGTTGACCGTGACCGATGCGAAATCTACGAATTCGCTTAGTAAATAGGGTCGTTCGGCGGATCGGACGGGGTGAAGCGAGTCAATTACCCGGGGAAGGAACAGCAGGCGACGATCAAGGGCGTGATCGCGAGTCCCGCCGCCCCCACGGTCAGCAGCCCGCGCAGCACCGGATGGCCCGCGCTGTGCGGGGTGAGGATGCGCCGCATCCGCAGCGCCGCCGAAGGGCCGCCCGCCGCGAACGCCGAGCGCGGCGCCCGCCCCGAGGCCAGCGCGTACAGCGCGGTGGCCAGCGCGTCCCGCGTGCAGCGCCGCAACGCCCGGTCGTCCGCGGCCATTTCGAGCAGCAGCGGTACGGCGGCTCCGCCGTGCCGGGCCAGCGGCAGACGCGCGAACACCGCCGTGAAGGCCTCCGTCGCCGCCACCAGGAGATGGTGCCGCCCCGAGATGTGCGCCCGCTCGTGCGCGAGCGCCGCCGCGAGCTGGGCCGGGGTCAGCGTGTCCACCGCGCCGGAGGAGACGACGATCGGGCGCGACCGGCCGGGCAGGCAGTACACGGCGGGCCGGTCGTCGTCGAGGACGGTGGCCCGCAGTGCCGGGTCGTACCGTCCCACGAGCCGCAGCACCCCCGCGTGCCGCACCCGCACCCGACGCGCCCTGGCCAGGCGGTGGACGAACGCGGCGGCGGGCAGCGAGAGCACGGCGAGGGAGAGCGCGAAGGCGAACCGCTCGCGTCCGTCGAGGTGCAGGAGCTGCCCGACGGTGGGCGGCCGCAGCGCGTACATCATGTCCGCGAGCCGGTGGCTGCTCTCGATCGGCAGCACCAGCTGGGCGGGGACCAGCGCGGTCGCGGCGGCGAACAGGGCGCCGCAGGCGGCCCAGACGGCGAGCGCGAGCCGCGGCGCCTGCTGGGCCCAGCGGGCCCGGACGACCAGCCACGGCACGAGGAAGCCGGTGAGGGCGACGACCCCGAGCGGGACGAGGAGGTGGTGGTTCACGCGGCGCTCCCGCCGGGATGCGGTTCCTGGTCGCCGCGGGCCGCGCGGAGCGCCGCGTCGAGGGCGTCCATGTCCTCGTCCGAGATGACCTCCACGAAGCGCAGGAGGGCGGCGGGGCGGTCCTGGCTGTCGCCGAGGGCGTCCCGCATCAGTCCGGCGGTGTACTCCTCGCGGCTGCGGACGGGCTCGTACAGCCAGGCGCGGCCCGCCTTCTCGCGGCGGAGCCAGCCCTTGCGGTGCAGGATGTCCGCGACCGTCATGACCGTCGTGTAGGCGACCCGGCGGCCCCGGTTGATGTCGTCGACGACCTCGCGGACCGTGGCGGGCCGCTGCCAGGCCCACAGCCGGTCCATGATCTCGGCCTCCAGCTCTCCCAGCCGGCGCACGTGCATCCCCTCCCCCCTACGGGCGGCCCATCGTACGGGCCGCTCATCTCGCGAAGATATACCCCCCAGGGGTACGGTGGCGGGCTCCCGGCCGACCCCCGTCGGGCCCGCCACGCGGAACCGCCCCCGCGCCGACGTGCGCAAGGGCGGTCCATCCGGCCCCCTCGGGGGCTACGTCCTGATCAGCCGGGCGATCGCCTTCGAGGCCTCGCCCACCTTCACCTTCGCCTGGTCCCCGCCCTGCGCGATGGCCTCCGTGACGCAGCAGCTCAGGTGCTCGTCGAGCAGGGCCACCGCGCAGGACTGCAGGGCCGCGTTGATCGCGGAGACCTGGGTGAGGACGTCGATGCAGTAGACGTCCTCGTCGACCATCCGCTGCACCCCCCTGACCTGGCCCTCGATCCGGCGCAGGCGTCTGATGATGTCTTCCTTGTGCTGTCCGTAACCGGCCACGGCGGGCTCCTCGAGGATTGGCGCGGAAGGGAGTTCGTCAGCGGTCGGCGGCCTGGAAGCCCCGCAGGCGGAGGCTGTTGCCCACCACGAAGACCGAGGAGAAGGCCATGGCCGCGCCCGCGATCATCGGGTTGAGCAGCCCCGCCGCGGCGAGCGGCAGCGCCGCCACGTTGTAGGCGAAGGCCCAGAAGAGGTTCGAGCGGATCGTGCCGAGCGTCCTGCGGGAGAGCCGGATGGCGTCGGCCGCGGCCCGCAGGTCACCGCGTACGAGGGTCAGGTCGCCGGCCTCGATGGCGGCGTCCGTGCCCGTGCCCATCGCCAGACCCAGGTCGGCCTGGGCGAGCGCCGCGGCGTCGTTCACGCCGTCGCCGACCATGGCCACCGAACGGCCCTCGGCCTGGAGTTTCTTGACGACGTCGACCTTGTCCTGCGGCATGACCTCCGCGATGACCTCGTCGATGCCGACCTCCGCGGCGACGGCCCGGGCGACCGCCTCGTTGTCACCGGTCAGCAGGATCGGCGTCAGACCGAGACCGCGCAGCCGCCTGATGGCCTCGGCGCTGGTCTCCTTCACCGCGTCCGCGACTTCGAGCACCGCACGGGCCTCGCCGTCCCAGGCCACCGCGATCGCGGTCTTGCCGGCCTTCTCGGCCGTCTCCTTCGCGGACTTGAGGTCGGCCGGGAGAGCCATGGCCCACTCGTCGAGGAGCTTCTCCCGGCCGACGAGGACGGCATGGCCCTCGACGACGCCCTGCACGCCGAGACCGGGGATGTTGGCGAAGTCCTCGGGGGTGGGCAGGGTGCCGACCTTGGCGGTGGCGCCGGTGGCGACGGCCTGGGCGATGGGGTGCTCGGAGGAGTGTTCCAGGGCGCCGGCCAGGCGCAGGACGTCGGTCTCGTCGGTGCCCTCGGCGGTGTGGACCTTGAGGAGGGTCATCCGGCCGGTGGTGACGGTGCCGGTCTTGTCCAGGACGATCGTGTCGACCTTGCGGGTGGTCTCCAGGACCTCGGGCCCCTTGATCAGGATGCCGAGCTGCGCGCCGCGGCCGGTGCCGACCATGAGCGCGGTCGGGGTGGCCAGGCCCAGGGCGCAGGGGCAGGCGATGATCAGGACGGCGACGGCGGCCGTGAACGCGGCGGTCAGTCCCTGCCCCGTCCCCAGCCAGAAGCCGAGGGTGCCCAGCGCGAGGGCGATGACGATCGGCACGAAGACGGCGGAGATCCTGTCGGCGAGGCGCTGGGCGGCGGCCTTGCCGTTCTGCGCGTCCTCGACGAGCTTCGCCATCCGGGCGAGCTGGGTGTCGGAGCCGACGCGGGTGGCCTCGACGACGAGGCGGCCGCCGGCGTTCAGGGTGGCGCCGGTGACGGAGTCGCCGACGGACACCTCGACGGGCACGGACTCGCCGGTCAGCATCGACGCGTCCACCGCCGAGGAACCCTCGACGACGGTGCCGTCGGTGGCGATCTTCTCGCCCGGGCGGACCAGGAAGCGGTCCCCGACCTGGAGTTCGCCGGTCGGTACGGTGACCTCGCGGCCGTCCTTGAGGACGGTGACCTCCTTCGCGCCCAGCTGCATCAGCGCCTTGAGCGCGGCGCCGGCCTTGCGCTTCGAGCGGGCCTCGAAGTAGCGGCCCGCCAGGATGAAGGCGGTGACGCCGGCCGCGGCCTCCAGGTAGATGTTCCCGGCGCCGTCGGTGCGGGCGATGGTGAACTCGAAGGGGTGGGTCATCCCCGGCGTGCCGGCCGTGCCGAAGAACAGCGCCCACAGGGACCAGAGGAACGCGGCGATCGTGCCCACCGAGATCAGCGTGTCCATGGTGGCGGCGCCGTGCCGGGCGTTCGTCCAGGCGGCCCTGTGGAACGGCCAGGCGGCGTAGACGACGACGGGCGCGGCGAGCGTCAGGCTCAGCCACTGCCAGTACTCGATCTGCAGCGCCGGGACCATCGCCATCGCGATGACGGGCACGGCGAGCGCGACGGCGGTGATCAACCGCTGCTTGAGCGGCCGCAGTTCCTCGTCGGCCCGCTCCTCGTCGGACGGGCCGTCCGGGGCGCCGGGGGTCTCGGACCGCGGGGGCGCGGGCTCGGCGGCGGTGTAGCCGGTGGCCTCGACGGTGGCGATCAGGTCGGCGACGTCGATGTCGGCGTCGAAGGTGACCTTCGCCTTCTCCGTGGCGTAGTTGACGGTGGCCTCGACCCCGTCCATCCGGTTGAGCTTCTTCTCGATGCGGGCCGCACACGAGGCGCAGGTCATGCCGCCGATGGCGAGCTCGACCTGGGCGGTGCCCGGTGTCGTCGTTGTCATAGCTCCTGCTCCTCTTTGTATGGGCTCGGTTCGCCTCCGGGGCGCCGAAGCCGGGCTCACGGCCCCGACCGTGCTCGCCTCCCTCGTTCCTCGGGAGGCTCCGCGCGCTCGGGTCCGTTCCCCCGGCGCGCCCCTTCGGCTCACTCGCCGGTCCCGCGGCTGGAGGCGATCGCGCGGGAGCGGCGGGCCTCGTGCCCGGCGGCCGAGGGGGGCGGTGGTCAGGCGCGGCCGGTGAGCTCGTAGCCCGCGTCGTCGACCGCCGCGGTGATCGCCGCGTCGTCGGGCTCGCCGCCCGTGGTCACGGTGACCAGGCCGCCGGCCACGTCGACGTCGACGGAGATGACGCCGTCGAGCGCGCTGACGGACTTGGTGATCGCGGTCTTGCAGTGACCGCAGGTCATGCCGGAGACGGCGTAGACCGTGGTGGTGCTGTCGGCGACGGCGACGGCGGTGGTCTCCGCGGTGGTCGAGCAGCTGTTGTCGGGGGTGCAGCAGGAGCCCATGGCTTCTCCTTGGTCGGTTCCGGTGCGGCTGGATACCCTCGGGGGGTATCGGCTTCGGTTCCATGTATACCCCCCTCCCGTATCGGACGCAAGCAGTACCCCGACTTGACTTGATACCCCCCAGGGGTATGGTGAAGTGCATCGAACGGCTACCCACGCCACCCACCCGCACGGGAGAGCAGCCATGAACACCGGAGTGAAGATCACTGCCTTTGCCGCCGCGCTCGCCGCGACCTTCGGCACCGCGTACGGGGTCGGCAAGGGCGTCGGCCCCGTCGAGGAACCGAAGAAGGCCGAACACGGCGACCACGCGGCCGCGCCCACCCCCACCGGGAGCACCGCCGCGGACGGCCACGCGGGCCACGGCGCGCAGACCCCGGAGACCGGCACCGCCGCCGAACTCCCCGGCGGCCTCCAGATCTCCCAGGACGGCTACACCCTCGCCCTGGAGACCCCCGTCCCCGCCGCCGGAAAGAGCGTCCTGAAGTTCTCGATCAAGGACGCCGCCGGCCGGAAGGTCACCGCCTTCACCACCGAGCACGGCAAGGAACTGCACTTCATCGTCGCCTCGCGCGACCTCAACACCTTCCGCCACCTCCACCCGGTGAAGGCGGCCGACGGCACCTGGTCGGTCGACGCCGACCTGCCCGCCGCCGGCGGCTACAAGGCCTTCGCCGACTTCAAGCCCGCCGCGCCCGGCGCCAAGGGCGTCACGCTCGGCGCCGACCTCTCCGTCCCGGGGGCGTACGCCCCGAAGCCGCTGCCCGCCGTCGCCCCGACCGCGACCGTCGACGGCTACCAGGTCCGCCTCGGCGGGGTCCTCGACCCCGGCAAGGCGGGAGAGCTGAAGCTCACCGTCACCAAGGGCGGGAAGCCGGTCACCGACCTGGAGCCGTACCTCGGGGCGTACGGGCACCTCGTCGCCCTGCGCGACGGCGACCTCGCCTACCTCCACGTGCACCCGAACGAGGGCGGCCCCGGCCCGGACGTCTCCTTCACCGCGACGGCGCCCAGCGCGGGGACGTACCGGCTGTTCCTCGACTTCCAGCACGAGGGCAAGGTCCGGACGGCGTCGTTCACGGTCACGACGGGCGGCGGAAACGCGTCCGTTCCCGCGACGGGTGAGGCCACGCACGATGCGGGAGGCCACGCGCACGGCTAGGCTGGTCATTGGACTAGACCTGTAGAGACGCATTCATGGAGGAATGGGCTCGTGAGCAACCGTGCAGTCCTTGAGGTGATCGCCCTCGACGAGGAAGACGCGGTCGCTGCCCAGACCGGTGGAGCCGACCGGCTCGAACTCGTCACCGACATGGCGGCCGACGGGCTCACCCCGTCCCGGACCGGCTTCGCCGCCATCCGCGCCGCCGTCGACATCCCGCTGCGCGTGATGCTCCGCCTCACCGACGGCTTCGCGGCCGGCGACGTCGACGCGCTGGTGGCGCGGGCCCAGGAACTCCGCGCGGCGGGCGCCGACGAGTTCGTCCTCGGCTTCCTCACCGCCGAGGGCGAGCCCGACCTCGTCGCCGTCGAACGGCTCATCGCCGTCCTCGACGGCTGCCGGTGGACCTTCCACCGGGCGATCGACCGCGCCGCCGACCGCGACGGACTGCGCAAGCGGCTCGCCGACCTGCCCGGCCTCGACACCTACCTGACGGCCGGCTCCGCGACCGGCGTCGACGACGGCCTCGCCACCCTCAAGGCCGAAGCCGCCCGCCGGGGCGAGCCCGGCTACGAGGCGCAGATCCTCGTCGGCGGCGGCCTGCGCCTCGACCACCTCCCCGAACTCCGCGCGGCAGGCCTCGACGCCTTCCACATCGGCGGCGCGGCCCGCCCCCACGGCTGGACGTCCCCGGTCTCGGCAGCAGCGGTACGGGCGTGGCGCGAGGCGCTGGACGGGTAAGGCCCCGAGGGGGGTACGGCGGGAAAACCGTTCGCCGTCGGATCCGCCCGGTCGTTAGCCTCCGGGCATGGCAGTCATCTCACCCCCGGCCTCCCCGGAGGGGCCCGTCGGTGTCGAGTTCGTCGGCCGGCTCGTCGCCGGGCGGTTTCCCGAGTGGGGTGGGCTTCCCGTGCGGGCCGTGCCGTCGGCCGGGACGGACAACGTCATGTTCCGGCTCGGCGACGACCTGGTCGTACGGCTGCCCCGCGTCGCGTACGCCGCCCGGCACGTCGAGAAGGAACAGCGCTGGCTGCCCCTGCTCGCCCCGCACCTGCCCCTGGCCGTCCCGGTCCCGGTGGGCCGGGCCGAGCCGGGCCCCGAGTTCCCGTACCCCTGGTCCGTCTACCGCTGGCTCGACGGCGACGACACGTACAACGCCCCGCTCACCGACCTCGCCCACGCCGCCGTCGAGCTCGGCCGCTTCGGCGCCGCCCTGCGCGCCGTCGACGCGAGCGACGGGCCCGCCTCCTTCCGGGGCGGCCCGGTCACCGCCTGGGAGGAGGGCCAGCTGCCCGCCGCCGTCCGCGACCTCGCGGCCGACGGCCTCGTCGACGCCGGCCTCGCGACCGCCGCCTGGGAGGCGGTGCTGCGGCTCCCGCAGTGGGACGGCCCGCCCGTCTGGGTCCACGGCGACCTGCTGCCGGGCAATCTGCTGGGACGGGGCGGCCGCCTCAGCGCCGTCATCGACTTCGGCGGCCTCGGGACGGGCGACCCGGCGTGCGACACGCTGCCCGCCTGGACCCTGTTCACCGCCGCCACCCGCCCCCTGTTCCGCGAAGCCGCCCGCGTCGACGACGCGACCTGGGCGCGCGGCCGGGGCTGGGCGCTGGCCTGGGGCCTGGTGACCGAGCACCACTACCGCGGGAGGAACGAGGTGCTCGCGGCCGTCGCCCGCCGCACCCGCACCGAGGCGCTCGCGGAGTACGCGGAACTCGCGGGGGCCACCGCCTCCTAGCGGACGACGTCGAACACGTTCTTCTGGATGCCGTTGGCGTACGTCTCGTGCTCGACGAGCTTCAGCTTCTGCGTGTCCTTGTCCGTCCCGCTGAACAGCCGCTTGCCCGCGCCCAGCAGCAGCGGGAAGACCAGCAGGTGGTACCGGTCGATCAGGCCGGCGTCCGACAGCGCCCGGCCCAGCGACGCGCTGCCGTGCATGATGATCGGGCCGCCCTCGGTCTCCTTCAGCGCGGCGACCTCGTCGAGCGAGCGCAGGATCGTGGTCTCGCCCCAGTTGTCGGCCAGGCCGTCCTCGGTGAGGGTCGTGGACACGACGTACTTCGGCAGCGTCTTGTAGCGGGCGAAGTCCTCCATGTCGGGCCAGACGGCGCTGAACGCCTCGTAGCTGGCCCGGCCGAACAGCATCGCCGCGGCCTCCTCCTGCTCCCGGCCCTTGATCGCGTACGCCTCCGGCACGAACTCCACGTCCTTGAAGGTCCAGCCCGCGTTGCGGTAGCCCTCCTCACCGCCGGGGGCCTCCATGACACCGTCGAGCGAGACGAAGGCCGAGCTGATCAGGGTGCGCATCCGGGTCTCCATGGGGTTCATGACGGTCGCTCAGCAGGTCCGCCGAGCAGCGAGTACAACCTATAGACCGGCGGCCGCGCGGAAACTCATCGCTCGCCCGCGTCCTCTCGCGGCGCTCCCGGCTCTCCCGACTCTCCCGGCTCTTCCGGCTCTCCTCGCTCTCCCGGCTCTTCCGGCGCGGCGACGAGCTCTACCTCGAACCCGTCGGCGTTCTCCAGATACGCCGCGTACACGCCCTCGCCGCCCGCGTACGGATGACGGTCGGCGAACAGCAGCCGCCAGCCGTGCGCGGGCGCCTCGGCGACCAGCGCGTCGACGGCCGTCCGGTCCCCGGCGTGGAAGGCCAGGTGGTTCAGGCCGGGCCGCAGCCGGTCGTGCACGTCCGACGTACGGGCCGCGGACTGCTCGACGACGAGGTAGAAGGAGCCGAGCGCCCAGCTGCGGCCGCCCTCCCAGCGCTGGAACGGCTCGTACCCGAGCGCGCCGAGGAGCCAGCCGAAGCTGTCCTCGGCGCGCGCCAGGTCACCCACCCACACCTCGACGTGATGCAGGGCCCCCGCCGGGCTCACCGGTCACCCAACTGCGCGGGGAGCGGGGCGGAGTGAAGGACCGTCAGACCCGACACCGCACGGGTCAGCGCCACGTACAGCCGCCGCAGCCCGGTCCGCTCGTCCGGCTCGCCGTCGACGACCGCCGCCGGCTCGTCCAGGACCACGTAGTCGTACTCCAGGCCCTTCGCGAGCGAGGCCGGGACCAGCGTCAGCCGGGACTCGGCCGTGGTCTCCTCGCCGGGCGAGAGGTACGCGAGGCCCGCGGCGGTCAGCGCCTCCGCGAGCGGCGCGATCCGCGCGTCGGCGGCGATCAGACCGACGGACCCCTCGTGCCCGAGGGCCTCGACGCACGCGCCGACGACGTCCCGGTCCAGGTCCCCGGCCGGGCGGACGTCCAGCGAACCCGGGTTCTCACGCACCGACTCGACCGGCGCGAGCCCCGGCGACATGTGCGGAAGGAGCCGCGAGGCGTACGCGATCACCTCGCGCGGCACGCGGAAACCGGCGGTCAGCTCCTCCACGACCGCCTCCGGCTTCCCCAGGTGCCCGAGCGCCTCCGCCCAACTCGTCGTCGCCCACGGGGTGGTGCCCTGCGCGAGGTCGCCCAGGATCGTCGCCGACCCGGTCGTGCAGCGCCGGCCCACCGCCCGGTACTGCATCGGGGACAGGTCCTGCGCCTCGTCGAGGACCACGTGCCCGAGCGAGTGCGTCCGCTCCACCAGGTCCTGCGCCTCGTCGATGAGGACGGCGTCCGCCGCCGACCACTTCGCCGTCTTCACGCTCCGGGCCGGCTTCGTCCACAGCAGCAGCTTCTGCTCGTCCTCGTCGAACAGCCCCTCGGCGTGCTCCGCGAGGAACTCCGCGTCGCCGAGCAGCCGCAGCACCAGCTTCGCGGGCTCCACCGCCGGCCAGCACTCCTTCACGACGGCCTTCACCGCCGTGTTCCGCGCGACCGCGTTCTGCACCCGGTCGTCGGGCGCCTCGCCCGCCTCCTCCATCCGCACCAGGACCGCGTGCGCGATGCGCTGCGGAAGGGCCTCCCGGGCCGCCCCGTACCGGATGTCGCGGTCCAGCAACTCCTGGACGATCTCCTCCAGTTCGTACGCGGGGACCCGCCAGCGGCGCGAGCCGCGGACCACCATCAGTGGTTCCTTCGGCAGCGCCACGTGCGAGCGCACCGCCCGCCGCAGCAGCTCCGCCATCCGGGCGTCGCCCTTGACGACGGCGGTCGCGGCCTCGTCCGTCCCGCGCACCTCGACGTGCCCGCCGACGAGGTCGTCGACGGTGGCCTGCTTGACCTCCAGCTCGCCGAGCGCGGGCAGGACCTGCTCGATGTAGTGCAGGAAGGACCGGTTGGGCCCGATGACGAGCGTCCCGGTCCGGGCGAGCCGCTCCCGGTGCGCGTACAGCAGATAGGCGACACGGTGCAGACCGACGGCGGTCTTGCCGGTGCCGGGACCTCCCTGCACGCACACGGTCCCGGAGAGGTCGGACCGGACGATCCCGTCCTGCTCGGGCTGGATCGTGGCGACGATGTCCCGCATGGGGCCGACGCGGGGCCGCTCGATCTCGGCCTGGAGCAGCCGGCTGGTCGTCTCCAGCTCCTCCGGGTCGGAGAGGTGCTCGTCCTCGTACGCGGTGAGCTCGCCGCCCGTGTAGCCGAAGCGGCGCCGCAGTCCGACGTCCTGCGGGTCCTTCTTCGACGCCTGGTAGTACGGCTGCGAGACCGGCGCACGCCAGTCGATCACCATCGGGTCGCCGTCGGCGTCGTGCACGTGCCGCCGCCCGATGTAGAACCGCTGGCCCTCCTGCGTGGTGTGCAGGTAGTCCAGCCGCCCGAAGAAGAGCGGGGTGTGGGAGAGGTCGGCCAGCGCCTTGATCCGGTCCTCGATCTGCCGCCCGAGGACGATCGAGTTGACCCAGTTCGCGGTGACGTCCTTGATGTCGAGCGCCTCGACGTCCTCGCGCATCGCGCGCAGGGCGGCGCGGGAGGAGGTCAGATGGGCACGCTCGCGCGCGAGGGGATCGTCGGACACGGGCACGGTGAAGCCTCCGGGGTGGATGCGCGGACACGTCGAGGTGGCCGCCGGTTACCGACCGGGCGGCGGCTCTCCACGGAGGGAGGCGGGGAAGCTGGCGAGTGTAACTCCTGAGCGGGGCCGGGAGCGAACGGATTCGCCCCCGTCTCCACCCCGTAGGGGACGGGGTCCCCCTCACGTCGGACGGGACAGGGACCCCGGTTCACCCCCCAGACCGATGTGTCATGAATGTCCGAATTCCATCATGGAGACATGACCGCGACGACCTTCACCCTCGTGACCACCGTGCCCCGCCCCCGCGTCCGCCCCCTCGGCACCGCCCTCCGCGCGCTCCGCGCCTTCGGCGGCGCGGCGGCGGGCGTCGTCCTCCTCGGCGACTACGGCCCCCCGCGGGCCGGGGTCAGGAACCCGCGCCCCGTGTACGCCCCCGGCCCCGACTGAGCGCTACGACCCCAGCAGCTCGTCCGCGTCGACGATGCGGTAGGCGTAGCCCTGCTCGGCGAGGAACCGCTGCCGGTGCGCGGCGAAGTCCTGGTCGATGGTGTCGCGGGCGACCACCGAGTAGAAGTGCGCCTGGTGGCCGTCGGCCTTCGGGCGGAGCACCCGGCCGAGACGCTGCGCCTCCTCCTGGCGGGAGCCGAACGTGCCGGACACCTGGATGGCGACGGTCGCCTCGGGCAGGTCGATGGAGAAGTTGGCGACCTTCGACACGACGAGCACGCTGATCTCGCCGGTGCGGAAGGCGTCGAAGAGCTTCTCGCGCTGGGCGTTCGGGGTCTCCCCCTTGATGACGGGCGCGTCGAGGTGCTCGCCGAGCTCGTCGAGCTGGTCGATGTACTGGCCGATGACGAGGATCTGCTGCCCCTCGAACTTCTTCACCAGCGCCTCGGTGACCTTCCGCTTCGTCGCGGTCGTCGCGCAGAAGCGGTACTTCTCCTCGGCCTCGGCGGTGGCGTACGCGAGCCGCTCGGAGTCGGTCAGGTTCACCCGCACCTCGACGCAGTCGGCGGGCGCGATGTACCCCTGGGCCTCGATCTCCTTCCAGGGCGCGTCGAACCGCTTGGGCCCGATGAGCGAGAACACGTCCGACTCCCGCCCGTCCTCGCGGACGAGGGTGGCGGTGAGCCCGAGCCTCCGGCGGGCCTGCAGATCGGCCGTGAACTTGAAGACGGGCGCGGGGAGCAGGTGCACCTCGTCGTAGACGATGAGCCCCCAGTCCCGGGAGTCGAACAGCTCCAGGTGGGGATAGATCCCCTTCCGCTTGGTCGTGAGCACCTGGTACGTGGCGATGGTGACCGGCCGGATCTCCTTCTTCGTACCGCTGTACTCGCCGATCTCGTCCTCGGTGAGCGAGGTCCGCTTCACCAGCTCGTGCTTCCACTGGCGGGCGGAGACGGTGTTGGTCACGAGGATGAGCGTGGTGGCCTTGGCCTGGGCCATCGCCCCGGCGCCGACGAGCGTCTTCCCGGCGCCGCAGGGCAGTACGACGACCCCGGACCCGCCGTGCCAGAACCCCTCGACGGCCTGCTTCTGGTACGGCCGCAGGGCCCAGCCGTCCTCGGCGAGGTCGATGCGATGCGCCTCGCCGTCGACGTACCCGGCGAGGTCCTCGGCGGGCCAGCCCAGCTTCAGCAGGGTCTGCTTGATCTGCCCGCGCTCGGAGGGGTGCACGACGACGGTGTCGGGGTCGATCCGCTCCCCGACGAGCGGCTGCACCTTCCGCGACCGCAGGATCTCCTCCAGGACGGGCCGGTCGGTGCTGGTCAGCACGAGCCCGTGGGCGGGGTGCTTGGAGAGGGTGAGCCGGCCGTACCGGTCCATGGTCTCGGCGATGTCGACGAGCAGGGCGTGCGGGACGGGGTAGCGGGAGTACTCGACGAGCGCGTCGACGACCTGCTCGGCGTCGTGCCCGGCGGCCCGCGCGTTCCACAGCCCGAGCGGCGTCAGCCGGTACGTGTGGATGTGCTCGGGCGCCCGCTCCAGCTCGGCGAACGGCGCGATGGCCCGGCGGCAGTCGTCGGCGAGCTCGTGGTCGACCTCCAGGAGCAGCGTCTTGTCACTCTGGACGATGAGCGGTCCACTCACGTGATCAGTCCTTCCGGCACCCGGCCGTTCCGTAACGACGGCCAATCCTCCAGTCTGCCTGATGCACGGCGGTTGTCGGTGGCTGCTGCCACACTGAAGGCGACCGGTTCCACGAGAGGGAGGTGGCGAGCGATGAGCGTCGCGCATGATCCGCACTACGGGCCCTGGACCATAGAAGAAGTCCTGGCATTGCCGGAGGACCGTGGTCAGCGTCGTGAACTGATGGGGGAAGCGCTCGTGATGTCTCCGGCTCCGGGAACCAAGCACCAGCGGGCGTCGTCGCGTCTCTGGAGTCTGCTGGATCGCGCCCTGCAGTCGGAGGGCGTGCCCGCCGAAGTCCTGGAAGCGGTCAACCTCATCCTGCCCGACGGGCTCTTCATCCCGGACATTGTGGTGGTCGAGGCGGCCGCCGCGGCAGAGAACCCGGTCACGTACGACGCCGACGACGTGCTGCTCGTCGTGGAGATCGTCTCGCCGTCGTCGTCCGGCCGCCGGACCGACCGGCTGCTCAAGCCGCCGTACTACGCGGAGGCCGGCATCGAGCACCTGTGGCGCCTCGAACTGGAACCCGTGCCGACGCTGGTCGTCTGCGAGCTGCAGGACGGGCGGTACGTGGAGCGGACCGTCGCCGAGGCCGGGCGGACGACACTGATCGAGAAGCCGTTCCCGCTGGAGGTCGACCCGGCGGCCCTCGTCAGCCCGAGGACCTGAGGCCTGTCCTGCGGACTCCGGGCCGGCCGGCCCGGAGTCCGCAGGACACGTCCTACACCTGGTCGTCCGCCAGTTCCGCCACGCCCGTGATGCGGTGGAGGGGGTAGGTGCGGACCTCGTCGGCCGTGTGGTCGTAGGCCGTGACGAAGCCGCCCTCCACCCGGACCGGGGCGATGACCCGCTGGCTCGCGCCGCCCTCCGCGTTCACGTAGCCGATCCAGACCGCCGAACCCGTCATCGCCGCCGCCTGGACCGTCGCCAGGGTCTCCGCCGCCGAGGTGCGCGGGAGGGCGCCCGCCGCCGTCGGGGCCGCCGCCGGTTCCTTGCGGACCGCCGTCGCCGCCCGGTCGCCCGCCCGGATCGCACGGACCGCCGCGCCGAGCAGCGTCGTGTCGGGCGCGGGCGGGCCGTCCGGGACCGGCACCGGGGCCGTACGGGCGGGCGTGCGGTACGCGTCCGCGCGGGTGATCAGGACGTCACCGGTCGCCGACTCGGCCGCCGGCGCGTACCCCATCGACCGCAGTCCTTCGAGCAGCGACGCCGGGTCCGTCTGCGCTGCCAGCACCGTCGGCGCGAGTCTGCGCAGGCCCAGCGAGGACGAGCGGCGGTCCGCCAGGATCTCGCCGAGGACCGTGTCGTCGTCGCAGCGCACGTACGCCGACGCCGCCCCCACCCGCAGATGCCCGTGCCGGCGCGCCACGTCGTCCACGAGGTACGTGAGCGGCTGCGGGACCGGCGTCCTGGCGTGCGCCTTCAGGAACTCGTGCAGATCCGTCGCGGTCTGCCCGGAGTCGAGCGCCCGCCGTACGGACCCGGGCGTGAAGCGGTACACCGTCGCCCCGCCCTTCGACTCCACGTCCGCGAGCACCGCGAGCGCGTCCGCGAGCGGCCGCCGCAGCGGCCCCGGCGCCACCGCCGTCAGGTCCGCCTGCAGCAGCACGTGGTCGACGGCCTCCGGGAGGAGCGGCGCAAGCAGCGTCGCCGCCCGCCCCGCCGCCACCGCCGGCTCGACGCCGCCGCCCGGCTCCCCGGGCGACGCTGCCTCCGCCAGCGGCAGGTTCAGCAGCGCCCGCGCGGGCCCCGACAGCGCACCCCGCCCGGTCAGGCCCAGCAGCTCCGCCTCCGCCAGCGTCCAGCGGGCCAGCCGCGACCGCAGGTCGTCCCCGTCCCCGGCCGCCGCGGCGCCTCTCAGCGGGCGCTCCCACCGCAGCCGCGCGAACAGCGACTCCGGTTCCACCGCCGACCCCGGCGGCAGCGTCGCCAGCAGCCCCAGCACCCGGTGCCGCACCTCCGGCGCGGGCGCCCGGTCCAGGTCGGGGCCGAGCGCCGACAGCGCCCGGCCCTTCGCGTCCTGGCCGCCGACCAGACCGGGCGTCCGCGTCGCCGACAGCCACGGCGTGACCAGCAGCGCCCAGCGCTCGGCCGGCGGAAGGTCGAGCCAGTCGTCGTACGCCGGCGTCGGCGCGTACCGCTCGTCAGCCTCTCCGTCCGACGCCAGGAGCCCCGCCCCGTAACAGAGCTCGAGCCAGAACGCCGCCGTCTCCTCCGACACGTCGAGCGCCGCCGCCGTCCGCTTGAGGTCCCGCACGGCGAGCCCGCCCGCGCGCAGCACCGGCGGCCCGCCCCGGTCCCAGGACTTCAGCAGCTCCTCGACCGTCGCGAGCGCCAGCTGCGCCTGCCCGGCCGCCGCACTGTCCACAACCTGGGGACGGTACTCGCGCAGCACCGCCGGCTCCGGCGCACGCGGCTCCGGCGACCGGTGCGCCCGCCCGCCCCGCAGATGCAGCGCCACCTCCCTCGGCAGCACCATCGTCCGCGGCGACACCGGCAGCAGCAGACCGTGGTCGCGCAGCCACTGCACCGGCGCCGCCGGCTTCGCCGTCACCTCGCCGTACGGCGGACCCCACACCAGCCGGTCGAGCACCGCGAGCGCCTCCGGCGGCGCCGTGTCGAGCAGCGCGCCCATCCGCGCCCGGTCCGTGAACAGCGCCGTCAGCGCCGCCACCGCCGACACCGCGTCATGCGTCGCGGACAGCCCGGCCGCCGCGATGATCTCCTGCACCCGGCCCGGCGACATCCCCGACGTCGCCTCCGCGACCGTCGGCCCGAGCCCCGTCGGCGACGGGTGCTGCGCCGACGGCGCGAGCAGCTCCCGTGCCGTCCGCACCAGCCGCAGCCGGTCGTCCTCGCCCCACACCAGCGCCTGCTCGCGCAGCAGCGCCACCGCGCCCGGCAGCGCCGCCTCGATCTCCGGATCGCCCTCGTCGCCGGTGAGCAGCCCGAGGAGTACGGGGTACGGGGCCGGGTCCGGGGCCACGGCGAGCGCTTCGGCCGTCTGGAGGGCGAACCGGTCGAGCCGCTCCAGGGCCCGCACCACCGACCCCCGCGTCCCGGCGCGCGTCGCCAGCTGCGTGAGGTCGTTCGGCACGGGATTCAACAGGTCGGGCCGGGCCCGCAACAGCGCGGCGAGCCCCTCGTCGCCCCGCGCGCGCAGCGCCTCCGCGAGCGTGCGCGGCGCCGCGGCGGCGCCAGATACCTCGGGCACGTGCGCCTCCCGGTCGAGCTCACCGATCCCCATCCGGACCACGTTAGCCGCTGCGCAGGCGCTAACGTCGGGCCGTACCGGGCGAACCGGCCGTGGAGGGGCACCGTGGGGATCGAGAGCGACCAGTTGGTCTACGACTATCTGAGCCGGGTCGGCGATCTGGCTCAGCAGCGCCAGCTGCCGGCGAGCGAGCGGATGCGGCTGGTCTCGACGCTCCGGAACGAGATCGACCGCCGCCGTGCCACGTACGGCGAGGAGAGCCCGGCGGCGGTGCGCCGCATCCTCGGCACCCTGGGCACGCCGGACGAGGTCGTGGAACGCGCGGAGGGCCCGGGCGCGCCGCCCGCGCCCTCCGCCCCGGCCCCGGCACCGGTGCCGAAGCCCCGCAAGGAGGGCCGCCCGGGGCGCGCCGGGCGCGCCGCGGGGTGGCTGCCGGGGAGCCGGCGGTCCCGCGAGGGGTCGGGAAAGCCGAAGTCCGCGCCGCGGACGCCGGCGCCCGGCGCGTCGGCGCCCGTCGCGTCCGTGTCCGGCGCCCCCGCCGGGGCCGACGCCCCGGCCGCGAGCGACCTGACCGGCCTCGACGCCACCGGCGGCCTCCTCGACGACACCTCGGACTGGTGGCAGCAGGAGGACCCGGCCGAAGGCCTCCCGGGGTTCGTCGGCGGGGTCGAGCGCCCTGACCTCTTCGAGGAACCCGTCCCGGACGAGGACGAGCACGAGGACGGGGAGGGCGACGAGGAGGACGACGCCGAGGCCCCCTCGAGGGGCCGCCGCCTGGCCCGGGTCCTCCTCCGCCGCAAGCCCCGGGCAGCTGCGGAGGCGTACGGGACGGAGGAGGAGCCCGACGCGGCCCCCGTCTCCCGTCTCCGCCTCGCCAACCCCTTCGTCCTGCTCGCCGCCCTGCTCCTGCTCGGCGGCGCGCTGTTCGGTTCGCCCGTCGTCCTCGCCCTGGGCTGGCTCCTCGCCTACGGCTCCCGCCGCCTCACCCCCGGCGAGGTCAAGGCCGCCGTCCTGGTGATCCCGGGCCTGGCCGCCGCGTCGGGTGTCGTCTGGCTGTGGGGAAGGGTGGAGGGCCGCTGGGGAGACCCGGTCGGGGCGGGCGGGGAGGCGATGGGCGCGGCGGTCTCGGAGACCTGGCCCTGGGCCCTGCGCGGCGCCGCGGTGGCCTCGGCCCTGTTCCTGATCTGGCGCTCCCGCCGCTGAGACCGCGGCAGGCACCCGCCGCCCAGAGCGGGCGGCCGCGTAACGCCCCGGCGCAGGCCCGGACGGTCACCCCTTCGCCGCGCCCGCCCCCGCCGCTCCGGGCCTCAGCCCTTGACCGTGTCCGTACCCGCGCTCGTCACCGCACCGGCACCCGCCCCGTCCCCCTCCCACGGCGCCCCCGGCACCACCAGGGGTGACCCCGTCACCGGGTCCGGGACCACGACCGACGACAACCCGAACACATCCCGTACGAGCTGCTCCGTCACGATCTCCGACGGCGGGCCCTCCGCGACCACCCGGCCCGCCTTCATCGCGACCAGGTGGTCGGCGTACCGGGCGGCCTGGTTCAGGTCGTGGAGGACGACGACGACCGTGCGGCCGCGCAGCCGGTTGAGGCGGCGCACCAGGTCGAGGACCTCGACCTGGTGGGAGATGTCCAGGTAGGTGGTCGGCTCGTCGAGGAGCAGCAGGTCCGTCTCCTGGGCGAGGGCCATCGCGATCCACACCCGCTGCCGCTGCCCGCCCGACAGCTCGTCCACGGACCGGTCGGCGAGCGCGGCCACGTCCGTGCGGTCCATGGCCTCGGTGACCGCCCGCTCGTCCTCCTCCGACCACTGCTTCCACCAGGCCTGATGGGGCTGGCGGCCGCGTGAGACGAGGTCGGCGACGGTGATCGCCTCGGGGGCGACCGGGGTCTGCGGGAGCAGCCCGATGGAGCGGGCGATCCGCTTCGTCGGGAGCTTGGCGAGCTCCTCCCCGTCGAGGAGGACCGCGCCGCCCGCCGGCCTGAGGAGCCGTCCGAGGGCCCGCAGGGTGGTGGACTTGCCGCAGGCGTTGGGGCCGACGATCACGGTCACCTTGCCGTCGGGGATCGCCAGGTCCAGCTCGTGGACGACGGTGCGGTCCTCGTAGGCGAGCGTCAGCTCGCGCGCGGTCAGCCTGCTCACGCTTTACCTCCTGAGGATCCGGCGGCTCGGCTCCGGACGATGAGCCAGATCAGATACGGGGCGCCGACCGCCGCCGTGAGGACTCCCACGGGCAGTTCGACGGGGGAGAAGAGCCGCCGGCCGACGAGGTCGGCGAGGACGACGACCACGGCGCCGGCCAGGGCCGAGCAGAGCAGCGGGATCTGCGCGGTGCGGGTCATCCGGCGGGCGATCTGCGGGGCGAGCAGGGCGACGAAGTCGACCGGGCCCGCGACGCCCGTGGCCACGGACGCGAGGACGACGCCGACGGCGACGAGCCCGAGCCTGACCGGCCCGAGCCGTACGCCGAGCGCGGTCGCCGTGTCGTCGTCGAGGGAGACGGTCCGCTGCGCGCGGGCCGCCCACAGCACGGCGGGCAGCATGAGCAGCAGCGTCCAGCGGATCGGCGCGGACTCGTCCCAGCCGCGGCCGTTGAGCGAGCCGGTCATCCAGATCTGCGCCTGCTGGGCGACGAGGTAGTCGCCCTTGGTCATGAAGAGGGTGGTGAGCGAGCGCAGCGCGATCGCGAAGCCGATGCCGATGAGGACGAACCGGGTCGCGTGCAGCCCGCCGCGCCACGCGAACGCGTACACGAGCGCCGCGGCGAGCACGCCGCCGGCGATCGAGAGGTACGGCAGCACGGTGTACGAGGTGAGCCCGAAGGTCATCGCGGCGACGGTGACCGCCCCCGCGCCCTGGCTGATGCCGATGATGTCGGGGCTGGCGAGCGGGTTGCGGGCGACGGTCTGGATGAGCGCGCCCGCCACGCCGAACGCGGCGCCGACGGCGAGCGCGACGACGAGCCGGGGCTCGCGCAGCTCCGCCACGACGAACGCCGACGGCGACGGCTGCCCGAGCAGGACGCGGAGGACCTCGGAGGGGCCGACGAACCGCTCGCCGACGCAGAGGTACGCCACCGAGGACGCGGCCAGGAGCAGCAGCAGGCCCACGGCGACGAGCGCCGAGCGCCGGTGGACCAGGAAGGAGGCCCGTCCGGCGCGGACGGTGCCGTACCCGGCGGGGCGTACGAGGGTCGGCGCGGTCATGCCGGCACCGCCTTCCGGCGGACCAGGGTGACGAGGAACGGCACCCCGATGAGCGCGGTCATGACCCCGGCGGGCACCTCGCCCGGCGGGAACACGATCCGCCCGGCGACGTCCGCCACGAGCAGCATCACCGGCCCGATGATCGCGGCCATCGGAAGCACCCAGCGGTGGTCGGAGCCGACGACGGCGCGCGCGATGTGCGGGACGGCGAGTCCGACGAAGGCGACGGGCCCGGCGGCCGCGACGCCCGCCCCGGTGAGGACGGTCGCGCCGACGCCGCCGACGATCCGCACGGTCGCGACCCGCTGTCCGAGGCCCTTGGCGACGTCCTCGCCGAGCGCGAGCGCGTCGAGACCGCGCGCCACGGACACCACGAGCACCGCGCCGACCAGCAGGAACGGCCAGATCTGGCCGACGATCTGGGCGTCGCGCCCGTCGAGGGAGCCGATCTGCCAGAACCGGAACTCGTCGAGCGCGGAGGCCCTGGTGGTGAGGATGCCGGTGGTGACGGAGAGCAGCAGGGCGTTGATCGCGGCCCCGCCGAGCGCCAGCTTCACCGGTGTCGCCCCGCCGCGCCCGCTGGAGGCGACGGCGTGGACGGCGACGGCGGCGAGCGCGGCGCCGGCGAAGGCGAACCACACGTATCCGGTGAGCGTGTGCACCCCGAAGAAGGCGATGGCGAGGACGACGCCGACGGAGGAGCCCTGGCTGAGGCCGAGGATGCCGGGGTCGGCGATCGGGTTCCGGGTGATGCCCTGGAGGGCGGTTCCGGCGAGCGCGAGCGCGGCGCCGACCATGAGTCCGATGACGGTACGCGGGACGCGGAGCTGCCGTACGACCTCGGCGTCGGGGCTCGTGCCGCCGTGCAGCAGGGCGTCGAGGACCGTGGTGGGGGCGATGGCGCGGGCGCCGACGGCGAGGCTGAGGAGGACGGCGACGAGCAGGGCGACGAGAGCCGCCGAGGTCGCGAGGACCCGTCTGGTACGGAAAGCGGCTGGCATCAGGACCCATCGGGTGGTTTGGTAAGGCTTGGCTCAGTGTAAGCAGCACCCATCATCGAACACCTGGCCCGGAGGTCCCCCGAAGGGGTCCCCGCGCGGCCCGGGAAGGACCCCCGGAGGGGCCCCGGGAACGACCCCCGACAATGGGGCCCATGACGACTTCCGCCACCCGGCCGCCCCTCACCGTCGGCTTCGATCTCGACCTGACGCTGATCGACACCCGCCCCGGCATCAGGGCCGCCTGGGTGGCGTTCTCCGCCGAGTCCGGCGTCCCCGTCGACGCGGACCTCGTCGTCAGCCGCCTCGGCCCGCCCCTCGAGCACGAGATGGCGTACTGGGTCCCCGAGGAGCGGGTCACCGAGATGGTGGCCCGCTACCGGGCGCTCTACCCGGCGTACGCGATCGAGCCCTCGGCGCCCATGCCGGGCGCCCGCGACGCGATCCGGGCCGTGCGCGAGGCGGGCGGCCGCACGATCGTCGTCACCGCGAAGAACGGCCCGCACGCCGAACTGCACCTCGCCCACCTCGGCATCGAGCCGGACGCCGTCGTCGGCGGCCTGTGGGCCGAGGGCAAGGCCGAGGCGCTGCGCGCCCACGGCGCCCAGGTGTACGTCGGCGACCACGTCGGCGACGTCCGCGGCGCGGCCACGGCGGGCGCCCTGTCGGTGGCCGTCGCCACCGGGCCCTGCGCCCCCGAGGAACTGAAGGAGGCCGGCGCGGACGTCGTCCTGCCGGACCTGACGGACTTCCGTTCCTGGTGGGAGGGCTACCTGGCCTGAACCGGTCCGGTCGACCCGCTCCGGGCCTGCCGCCGCTGGGCCGCGATGGACCGCAGCACCCCGGCCGCGGCGACCGCGAATCCGACCCCCATCAGCATGGAGACGGTGTACGCGACCGTGGGGAACGGGTCCGTGCCGAGGAACAGCGGAGCCACGGTGACCAGCGTCGCCACCGCGCCGACGGCGAAGAGGATGACACCGGCCTTGATCAGGCCGTCACCCGGAGCGCTGTCGTTCGCCGGTGCGGCAGGGGTTTCACTACGCATCCGGCCAGGGTAGTTCCCAGGCCGTAGGAACACATCGGCGACGTCTTGTCACCGGCCTCCGGACCATTAGCCTTGTGCCGGCGGGTCGGTCGACCCGCTGTTTGCTATCCCCATCGACGAGGACGAGGACGAGGACAGACGTGCCTACCGGCAAGGTCAAATGGTTCAACAGCGAGAAGGGCTTCGGCTTTCTCTCCCGCGACGACGGCGGCGACGTCTTCGTCCACTCGTCGGTGCTCCCTGCCGGAGTCGACGCACTGAAGCCGGGGCAGCGGGTCGAGTTCGGCGTCGTCGCCGGCCAGCGCGGCGACCAGGCACTGTCCGTCACGATCCTCGACCCGACGCCGTCCGTCGCCGCGGCGCAGCGCCGTAAGCCCGACGAACTGGCGTCCATCGTGCAGGACCTGACGACGCTCCTGGAGAACATCACGCCGATGCTGGAGCGCGGCCGCTACCCCGACAAGGCGCAGGGCGCCAAGATCGCGGGCCTGCTGCGCGCGGTCGCGGACCAGCTCGACGTGTAGGCCCTCAGGGGAAGGCGAGCGCGTCCGGGCCGAGGGGCGGTACGAGCCCCTCGGCCGCGGCGCGGGTGAGCAGTCCGCGGACCGCCGCGTAGCCGTGCTCGCCGAGGTCGGCGGTGAACTCGTTCACGTACAGACCGATGTGCTGGTCGGCCACCTTCGGGTCCATCTCCTGCGCGTGCTCCAGCACGTACGGCCGGGAGGCGAGCGGGTCGTCCCAGGCCATCCGCACGGACGCACGGGCGGACTCCGCGAGCCGCCGCAGGGTCTCGGCGCCCAGCGAGCGGCGGGCGACGATCGCGCCGAGCGGGATCGGCAGACCGGTCGTGGTCTCCCAGTGCTCGCCCATGTCGGCGAGGCAGTGCAGACCGTAGTTCTGGTACGTGAAGCGGGCCTCGTGGATGACGAGCCCCGCGTCGACCTTGCCGTCCCGCACCGCGGGCATGATCTCGTGGAACGGCATCACGACCACGTTCCCGACCCCGCCCGGCACCGTCTCGGCCGCCCAGAGCCGGAACAGCAGATACGCGGTGGAGCGCTCGCTCGGCACCGCGACCGTCTTCCCCGCGAGATCGGCGCCGGTCGCCGCGTCCCGGGTGAGGACGAGCGGCCCGCAGCCCCGGCCGAGGGCGCCGCCGCAGGGCAGCAGCGCGTACTCGTCGAGGATCCAGGGCAGCACGGCGTACGACACCTTGAGCACGTCGTGCTCGTCGGTGCCGCTCTCGGCCCAGCCGTTGGTGACGTCGATGTCGGCGAAGGTGACGTCCAGCCGGGGCGCGCCGGGGACGCGGCCGTGGGCCCAGGCGTCGAAGACGAAGGTGTCGTTCGGACAGGGCGAGTAGGCGATCTTCAGCTTGGTCACGGCGAGGACTCCACGGATCCGGTACTCACGAAGACGGTCGGGCTGAGCAGCGCGAAGGCCTGCCGGAGCGCGCCGAGGGCCTCGCCGATGCGCCAGGCGGCCCGGTCGCGCGGGCCGACGGCGTTCGACACGGCCCGGATCTCGACGACGGGCACGCCGTACGCGGCGGCGGCCTCGGCGACCCCGAAGCCCTCCATCGCCTCGGCGGCCGCCCCGGGGTGCCGCGCGGCCAGCTCGGCGGCGCGGTCGGCGGTGCCGGTGACGGTGGAGACGGTGAGGACGGGGCCGCGGACGTGCGGCAGGCCGCCGGCGTCCAGGGCGGCGGCGATACGGCTGGTGAGGGCGTCCGGCACCGGGTGCGCGGACCGCCCGAAGCCGAGCTCGTCGACGGTGAGGTAGCCGTCGGGGGTCTGCGCGCCGAGGTCGGCGGCGACGACGTCCGTCGCGACGACGACCGCCCCGAGGGCCGCGAGCGGCTGGAACCCGCCGGCGATCCCGGCGGAGACGACGAGGTCGTAGGGGGCCCCGGCGCCGGGGAGCACGGCGTCAACGAACGGGGCGTACGGCGGTGCGGCGCCGTCGGCCGCGGCGCCGTCCAGCCCGGCGGCGCCCACGAAGGGGGTGTCCGTCGGCTTGGCGTCCGTCGGCGCGGCCGACGGCGGCTTGGTGTCCCTCGGCGCCGCGTCCACGAGCGTGGCGTAGGCCAGCGCCGTCCCGGTCGCGGCGGCCACGGCGGCCGGTCCGACCCCGCCGACGAGCACGTCGGCCCGGACGGGTCCGCCCGGGTGGCGGCGCAGCACGAGACCCCCCGGCAGCGGCAGCTGCTCGGGGGCGCCGAGACCGAGGCCGGCGGAGACGGAGTCCGCCTCCGCCGCCACGGCCGTCACGATCAGGATCCGGCGGACGGGAACCACCGGACGATCAGGATTCCTTCTTCAGCTTGAAGTGCCAGATGCCGGTCAGCTTCTTGCCGGTGTTCTCGACGATGGTCACCTGCGTGTTGTCGGTGGCCTCGCCGGTCTGGCTGGAGAAGAAGGCGCTCGCCGGAATGGTCCGGTACGTCTTCTTGTACGGCTCGGGCTCGGCCTGCTGGCCGCCGAGGAAGATGGTCCAGCCGTTGTCCGCGATGTCGGGGTCCACCCCGAAGCGGATCTTGTCGTCCATCGCCACGGTGATGGACTTCTCGGCCTTCTTGTTGAGGCACTGCTGGATCTGCGACTCCTTGATGGCGTCGCCGTCGTTGTAGCAGGCGGCCTCGGCGTGGATCGAGTCGGACCCGACCGTCACGGTCGCGATCGGAGTCGGCTTGTCGCAGGCGGAGAGAACGAGGAGCCCGGCGGAGACGGCCCCGAGGGCGACGGCGGCCCGGCGGCGCGAGCCGGTGAAGAACGCAACGGTCATGAGCCGAAGGCTATCGGGCCGCCGCGCCCGCGCCACGCGGGGGTACGGCGTGCCGCCGTCCGGTACCGGAAGGAGCGCGCCGAACCAAGGGCGGCGTCCGCCGCACAGGGCCGAACGCCGGGCGGTGTCCGCCGGGCCGCCCCCTACGCCACCCGCGCCTTCGGCTTCCCCTGCGGGCCCGGGCGGCGCCGGGCCGCCGCGAGCAGGCCCCGTACCGCCAGGAGCGCGCCCGTGGCCAGGATGCCCGCCGCGACCGACATGCCCACGGTCCCGTTCAACGGCAGGGCGATGCCGATCCCGCCGCCCACCACCCACGCCATCTGCAGCGCCGTCTCCGACCGGGCGAACGCCGACGTCCGTACGACCTCCGGCACGTCCCGCTGGATCAGCGCGTCCAGGGACAGCTTCGACAGGGCCTGGGTGAGACCCGCGACCGCGCCCAGGACGGCCACCATCAGCCCGCCGAAGAAGATCGCCGTGCAGATCGCCGTACCGCAGACCACGCTGATCATGGTGGCGATGATCACTTCGGGACCGTGCCCCCGGTCCCGCAGGAGCGAGCCCACCGCCGTACCGCAGGCGTTGCCCACGCCCGCCGCCACGCCCACGATCCCCAGGGAGACGGCGGCGCTCTGCCCCGACAGCGGGTGCTCGCGCAGCAGGAACGCCAGGAAGAAGATCAGGAAACCCGACAGCATCCGCTGCGCCGCGTTCGCCTGCAGACCGTGCAGGACCGACGGCCCCACCGTCCGCAGGCTCGGCTTCCGCTCCCCGTGCGTCAGCAGGTGCGCCCGCCGCTCGCCCTTCGCCGAGTCCACCTTCGGCGGCATCCGCAGCGCCCAGAACGCCCCCAGCAGGAACAGCGCACACGCCCCGTACAAGGGATAGCGGGGCCCCAGGAGCTGCAGCCCCGCCCCGGCCGGCGCGGCGAGCCCGGTCGCGAGCAGCCCGGCCAGGGTCACCCGGGAGTTCGCCTTCACCAGGGAGAAGTTCGGTGGCAGCAGCCGCGGCACGACCGCGCTCCGCACCACCCCGTACGCCTTCGAGGCCACCAGGACCCCCAGCGCCGCCGGATACAGCTCGAGGCCGCCGGTCAGCACCGCCCCCGACATCATGATCGCCAGGACCGCGCGGGTCAGCATCGCGCCCGCCATCGCCGCCCGCCGCCCGTGCGGGATGCGGTCCAGAAGCGGACCGATCACCGGGGCGAGGAGCGTGAACGGCGCCATCGTCACCGCGAGGTAGAGGGCGACGCGCCCGCGCGCCTCGTCGGTCGGCACGGAGAAGAAGACGGTGGACGCCAGGGCCACGGTGATCATGACGTCGCCTGCGCCGTTCACCGCGTGCAGCTCGATCAGCTTCCCGAGCCCCGACTCGCCCGCGCCCTGCGCGTGCGTCGCCTTGCGAATTCCCCTCGCCGTACCGGTGAACGGCAGGTGCAGGGCACGGCCGACCCCCCGGCCCGCTCGGCGGAGCGGTCCGGCATGATCTTCGGATCGTGCGGGAGACCGTGCGGCTGCCACTCCGTCATAGTGCCCCACCAGCGCGCCGGACGAACCGTGGCGCGGCGGTGGAGACCCCTTTCGACCGCCACCGACCGCCCTTCGGAGGCTCCGTGATCCGGGCCACTTGGGGCGCGCAGGTGGGCTGTGGCCCGCGAACGGGGTAGCGTGCGTAGCGCGTCACCGGCGGAAGCTCTCGGCCGCGCGCCTCTTCGGCATCCCGCAGAATGGATGGCGATAGGTGTGCCCGAGACACGCGAGACAAGTCGGGTGCGCGGACGTCGATGCGGCCCACAGGTCCGCTCCGCCCGCCGCGCCCGTGGCTTCGCTCCCGCCGCTCGGCCGGCGCACCCGTGAGACGGCGTAGGAGAGAAGCGAGACCTGTGAGTGCTGCGACGACGCGAAGCGGTACCCCGCGTACCCCGCGAGCCACGCGTATCCCCGACCGCCTGTGCGCCGAGGCCGTAGACCTGGCGCGGGAAGCCGCCGAGGAGGCGGCCTTCCCCGGCGTCGTCGGCGCCCACGTCGAAGCGGTCGCCGAGGGTGACCGGGTCGTCACTCACTACTTCGAGTCCAAGGAACCCGGCTACCGGGGCTGGCGCTGGGCGGTGACCGTCACCCGGGCCTCCCGCGCCAAGAACGTCACGCTTGACGAAACCGTCCTGCTGCCCGGCGCCGACGCCCTCCTCGCCCCCGAGTGGGTGCCGTGGAGCGAGCGGCTCCGGCCCGGCGACATGGGACCGGGCGACCTGCTGCCCACCGAACAGGACGACCTGCGGCTCGAACCCGGCTACTCGGGCGAGGACACGCCGCCGCCGAACTCGGTCGTGTCCGAGGAGCTCGCGGACCACCTCGACGCCGAGGACGCCGAGATCACCCCGCGCACCACCTCGCGGGGCGCGATCGCCGCGGTCGCGGACGAACTCGGGATGCGGCGGGCCCGCGTCCTGTCCCGGTACGGGCTCCACATCGCGGCGGACCGCTGGGAAGAGGCCTTCGGGGCGCGCACGCCCATGGCGCAGGCCGCGCCGGCGACCTGCGAGTCCTGCGCCTTCCTGGTGCCCCTTGCGGGCTCCCTGAAGCAGGGCTTCGGCCTCTGCGCGAACGAGTTCTCCCCGGCGGACGGGCGGGCCGTGTCCCTGGCGTACGGCTGCGGGGGCCACTCGGAGGCGGCGATCATGCCGAAGCCGCCGCGCCCGGCGCCGCCGGTCCTCGACTCCATGGGCGCGGACGCGTTCCCCCTCCGCCCGGCCAAGGACTCCGGCTCCACCACGGAACCCGACACCACCTCGGAGGACCTGGGCCACTCGTAGCCCCCACCGCCCACCCCCGTGTGGGCAATCGTCCCGCTGAGGCGATGGGGGTCCCCCCTGGCGGACGATTGCTCACGACGGGGCGGCCGTGTGCTTCCGCGCGCCCCCGGGGGGTACGCGCCCCCGCGGGAGGGGCACGGCGGAGCGCGGTACCTTCGGGCCCCGCGTAGTCAAACCTCAGAGTGGAGTCAGACGTGAGCGTCAGCGCCCGGACGACGACCGACGGAACCGATCCCTTCGGCACCGCCCGGCTGCGGCGGGGTGTCCTCGACGCCTGGGGAGCCTCCCCGGCCCGCTTCCGCGAGGACGCCAACGCCGAGGAGGACCTCGCCCTCGGCGGCTACCGCGACCGCCTCGTCGTCGAGCTCGCCCAGAACGCCGCCGACGCCGCCCACCGCGCCGGCGTCACCGGCCGGCTCCGCCTCACCCTGCACCCCGCGGACCACGAGGGCCCCGCCCTCCTCGCTGCCGCCAACACCGGCGCCCCGCTGGACGCCACGGGCGCCGAGTCCCTGTCGACGCTCCGCGCGTCCGCGAAGCGCGAGCAGCAGGCGCACGGCGCGGTCGGCCGCTTCGGCGTCGGCTTCGCGGCGGTCCTCGCCGTCACCGACGAGCCCGCCGTCCTGGGCCGCCACGGCGGCGTCCGCTGGTCCCTCGCGGAGGCCCGCGAACTCGCCGCCGAAGCCGCCAGGTACAGCCCGGGCCTCGGTGACGAACTGCGCCGCCGCGACGGCCACGTCCCCCTTCTGCGGCTTCCGCTGCCCGCCGAGGGCACCGCTCCCGACGGATACGACACCGTCGTCGTCCTGCCGCTGCGCGACGCCGCCGCCCGCGACCTCGCCGAACGGCTGCTGTCCTCCGTCGACGACGCGCTCCTCCTCACCCTTCCGGGTCTGGCCGAGATCGTCGTGGAGACCCCCGAAGGGGTACGGACCCTCCGCCGCTCCGAGGACGACGGCTATGTGCGGATCGTCGACTCGGCCACCGGCACCCACCGCTGGCGGACCGTCTCCCACGGCGGCCCCCTGGACGCGGGGCTCCTCAAGGACCGTCCGGTCGAGGAGCGCCTGCGCCCGCACTGGTCGGTCACCTGGGCGGTGCCCGTGGACGCGGAGGGCGCCCCGCGCTATCCCCGGACGACCCCCGTCGTGCACGCCCCCACCCCGACCGACGAGCCCCTCGGCATTCCGGCCCTGCTCATCGCCTCCCTCCCGCTCGACACCGCCCGGCGGCATCCGGCGCCCGGCCCGCTCACCGACTTCCTGGTGCAGCGCGCGGCCGACGCGTACGCCGAACTCCTCGCCGACTGGCAGCCGGTGACGACCGCCACCCTCGACCTCGTGCCCGGTCCGCTCGGCAAGGGCCCGCTCGACGGGGCACTGCGCGAGGCGATCCTCGACCGGCTGCCCAGGGTCGCGTTCCTCGCGCCCGCGGCGCCGACGGAGGACCTTCCGGCGCTCCGCCCGATCGAGGCCGAGGTCGTGGAGGGCGCGGGCGCGGACACCGTGGACGTGCTCGCCGAGGTGTTTCCGACGCTCCTCCCGGCCGGTCTTGAGCGCCGCCCGGAGCTGCGGACCCTCGGCATCGGCCGGGTCCCGCTGACGGAGGCGGTCGACCGGCTGGCCGGGGTGGACCGCGCCCCGGAGTGGTGGTGGCGCCTGTACGACTCCCTGGCGGGCGTCGACCCGGACCGTCTGTCGGGCCTGCCGGTGCCGCTGGCGGAGGCGGGTGACGCCCCGCGGATCCGTACGGCGATCGGCCCCCGCCAGGTCCTGCTGCCGCAGGACCGTACGCCGGCGGAGCTGACCCGGCTCGGCCTGAAGGTCGCCCACCCCGAGGCCGCCCATCCGCTCCTGGAGAAGCTGGGGGCCCTGCCCGCCACGCCGCGCGCGGTCCTGACGACCCCGCAGGTGCGGGCGGCGGTCGCCGCCTCGCTCGACGCGGGGGAGATCTGGGACGAGGACGCGGACGCCCTGGACGGGGACGAGCTCGTCGAGACGGTCCTCACGCTCGTACGGGACGCGGAGCTCGAGCCCGGCGAGGAGCCGTGGCTGGGCGCGCTCGCCCTGCCCGACGAGGACGGCGAACTCTCCCCGGCGGGCGAACTGGTGATGCCGGGCTCGGCCTTCGCGGCCGTCATGCGCGAGGACGAACTGGCCTACGTGGACGCCGAACTTGCCGCCCGCTGGGGCGAGCAGCCGCTCGCCGCCTGTGGGGTCCTCGCCACGTTCGCCCTGGTCCGCGCCACCGATCTGCTGCTGGACCCGGACGAGGTCGAGCCGCGCGAGGGCGACTACCCGGAGCCGGACGACGCCGGGCTCCTCCACGCGGTCGACGTGTGGTGCGAGGACGTCCTGGACCGGCTCCCGGAGTCGCCGGTGCCGCCGGTGGCGACGGAGATCGTGGCCGTACGCGACCTGGACCTGGTCGACGACGACGCCTGGCCGCAGGCGCTCGCGCTGCTCGCGCGGCCGCCGCTGCGGGACGCGCTGACCCAGCCCGTCCGGGTGCTGCTGCCGGACGGCACCACGGAGACGGTCCGCTCGTACACCGCCTGGTGGCTGCGCGACCATCCCGTCCTCGACGGCCGCCGCCCGGCGGGCCTGCGCGCGGCGGGCACCGACCCGCTCCTGATCGGCCTGTACGACTCCGCCGACGCGACAGGCTTCGAGGACGAGCAGGTCCTGCGGGCCCTGGGCGTACGGACGTCGGTGGCGGCCCTCCTCGACGAACCGGGCGGCGCGGCGGAGCTCCTGGCCCGGCTCGCGGACCCCGGCCGTGAGGTCGGCGGCGCCCAACTCCACGCCCTGTACACGGCGCTGGCCGACCTGGACCCGGAACAGGTGACGCTGCCGGACGAGTTGCGCGCGGTGGTGGACGGGGCCGTGGTCGTCGTCGACGCGTCGGAGGCCGTGGTGGCGGACGCCCCGGACCTGCTTCCGCTGGCGGGCGGGATGCCGCTGCTGCCGGTGTCGCCGACGCGTGCGGCGGATCTGGCGGAGCTGTTCCAGGTGCGGCGGCTGAGCGAGGAGGTGGCGGCGGAGGTGACGACGGAGGGCGAGGAGCACGACGTTCCGGACGCGGTCCGCACGCTCCTCGGCCCGGCGACGCCCACGACGTACGTCGAGCACGAGGAGCTCAGGGCGGCGGGCACGGAACTCGACTGGCGCCGCACGGCGGACGGCGTGGTCCACGCCTCCACCCTGGAAGGGGTGGCGGCGGGCCTGGCCTGGGCTGCGGGCCAGTGGCCCCGCCGCTTCGAGGTGGCGGCCCTGCTGGAGGACCCGTCCCGAACGGCGGAACTGGCACGGGACCGCTGGTTCGACTGAGGGGCACGGGGCCTCAGCGGAGGGAGGGACCGGCCGTCTGTTCGTCGAGGGACAGGTGTTCTCTCAGTGCCGCGTTCTCGGCTTCCAGGAGGGCGATGCGCTTGCGGGCGAAGTACAGCTCCATCACCGCGTCCTGGAATTCGGACACGAGCTGTTCAGGGGTCAGTTCCATGGTCAGGCCGAGCCGATCACGGTCACGGCGCCGGAGGGGCCGCGCCACTTGAGGGCGCCGCCCTCGGCGTAGAGGACGCCCCCGTTCGTCGGGTTGGCGGTCGGGGCCGTGGTGGCGTTGCGGATGCCGATCACGCCGTCGCCGCCGCCGTACGACTCGCCGCTCGTGACGCCGAACATGGCGTTGTGGGCGGCCAGCGCCCCGCTGTTGAGCACCCGCAGCTTCGCGGCGCCCGTCCGGTCGCGGATCTCCACGACGCGGCTCGTGGCGTCCTCGTTGGCCTGCATCATCAGCCCGATCAGGGAGTTCCGTTGGGCGATCTCCACCCGCCCCCGGGGGGTGGCGCCGATCGGGAGGCCGACGCCCACCGCTCCGGAGCCCTTCACCACGAAGTCGTCCACGCCGTTGTTCCGCAGCGTGATGAGGTTGCCCTTGGTGGGGCCGGTGGAGTGGGTGACGTAGATGCCCTGTGCGGCGGTGCCGCCCGACTGGTCGGTGACGCCGTCCGTGTCCAGGTAGATGGAGACGGCGGCGGCTCCGCCGTCCGTGGCGTCCGCGTGGCCCCGGTGCAGGATCTTGAGCGTGCCCCTGCTCCGCTCGGTACCGGACAGGTACATCGCCGAGTCCTCCGGGTTGTCGGAGACGACGTTCAGCGCGACGCCGTTGCCGGCCACGCCCGCCTGGTGCACGGTCAGGGCGTGGAGTTTCGCCGTCGCCGTCGTGGACACGGTCCTGAACGACGAGGTCGTACCGCCGTCGGTGCGGAAGTTCCGGGCCTTCACCTCGCCCGGGTACGTCACGTCCCCCTCGGCCTCCCCGGCCGCCGACGCGGTCCCCGGCCCGGCGGCCACCGTCACGGCCCCCGCGGTGAACGCCCCCAGGAACAGCCTGCGCGTGCTGGTCACTCTCTCTCCTTCGTCCCACCCCTGGCCAACGGGTCGGCACGCTACGCCGTGGTGGGGCCTCGCGCCAGATCCGTCCGAAGCCGCCGGCCCCCTGGGGGAGGGGAGTTACCGGGCGGGGCTCAGGTCAGGCGGTGTGGCCCTGTCGTGCCGGGTTCCTCCGGAGGGACCGGTGGGCGAGGCCGAGGAGGAAGGCGTTGATCAGCGCGGAGAGGGCCAGCGCCGAGTAGTGGTAGGCGCTCGCCCAGGCCGAGAAGCCTGTCACCACGTCGGGGAGCAGCAGGACCACGCTGCTGGGCGCGGTGGCCAGGGCGAACCAGAAGTCCGCGAAGGCCTGGCCCTCGGTCCACGGGCTGACCAGCAGGGGGAGCGACGCCACGAGCGCCAGGTAGCCCAGTGAGACGGGGTTGGCGAACGTGAGCCGGACGATGGCGCGGGGGCGGCTGTCTCGCATGGGTCGATTCCTCCTGGACGGGTCGGTCGCGCCGTGTCGGCGCTGGTCCCATCGTGCGGCGGACCGCCCTCCGCCCACCTGAGTAGCGCTACTCAAACCGAGGTGAGCGCGTGCACGTCGCGGGCCTGGGTGATGCCGCCTGGGCCGCGACACGAGGGCCGCTGATCCGCCGGTCGCCCGCTACGCCGGGAACCTCCGGTCCACCCAGCGCCACGCGAACTCCAGCAGGGCCGCGCCCGCTGCCGCGATCGCCACGGCCGTCCACGGCATCGTCACGCCCACCAGCTTCAGCGCGAAGAAGTCCTGGAGCCACGGCACGACGAGGACCAGGAGGAACGCGCCTCCCATCGCCGCCACCAGGGTCAGGCGCCACCACGTGTACGGGCGGGCGATGATCGCCAGGACCCACATCGAGACCAGGAACAGGGTGAGCGTCGCCGCGCTCGTCTCGGCCGCCAGGGCGTCCGGTCCGGTGTAGTGGTGGCGGGCCAGCAGGTAGGTGGCGAAGGTCGCCGCGCCCGCGATGACACCGCCGGGGATCGCGTACCGCATCACCCGCCGGACGAAGTTCGGCTTCGCCCGTTCCTTGTTCGGCGCGAGCGCGAGGAAGAACGCCGGGACGCCGATCGTCAGGGTCGACAGGAGCGTCAGGTGGCGGGGGAGGAAGGGGTACTCCACCTGCGAGCACACCACCAGGACCGCCAGGAGGACCGAGTACACCGTCTTCGTGAGGAACAGGGTGGCCACGCGGGTGATGTTGCCGATGACCCGCCGGCCCTCCGCCACCACCGACGGCAGCGTCGCGAAGCTGTTGTTCAGGAGGACGATCTGCGCGACCGCCCGGGTCGCCTCCGAGCCCGAGCCCATCGACACGCCGATGTCGGCGTCCTTCAGCGCCAGCACGTCGTTCACGCCGTCGCCGGTCATGGCGACGGTGTGCCCGTGGGACTGGAGCGCCGCCACCATGTCCCGCTTCTGCTGCGGGGTGACCCGGCCGAAGACGGCGTTCTCGTCGAGGACCTTCGCCATCTCCTCCCGGTCGGCGGGGAGCGTGCGGGCGTCCACGGTGTTCGCCGCGCCCGGCATGTCGAGCTTTCCCGCGACCGCGCCCACCGAGACCGCGTTGTCGCCGGAGATGACCTTCGTGGCGACGTTCTGTTCGGCGAAGTAGGAGAGCGTGTCGGCGGCGTCCGGCCGCAGCCGCTGTTCCAGGACGACCAGCGCCGTCGGGCGGGCGCCGGTCGCGACCTCGGGGGAGTCGAGCTCGTGGACGGTCCGGGCCAGCAGCAGGACCCGCAGGCCCTGCTCGTTGAGGTGGTCGATCTCGGTCAGCGCCGGGTCGCCGGCGGGCAGGAGGACATCGGGGGCGCCGAGCAGCCACGTCGAGTTCTCGCCGTCGCCCTCGCTGAACGCCGCCCCGCTGTACTTGCGGGCCGAGGAGAACGGCAGGGCCTCCGTGCAGCGCCACTCCACGGTGTCGGGGTAGGCGTCGATGATGGCCTGGAGGGAGGCGTTGGGGCGGGGGTCCGATTCCCCGAGGGCGCCGAGGACCTTGCGTACGTACGTCTCGTCCGCGCCGTTGAGGGGCCGCAGTTCGGTGACGTCCATGCCGCCCTCGGTCAGCGTGCCCGTCTTGTCCAGGCAGACGACGTCCACCCGGGCGAGGCCCTCGATCGCGGGCAGCTCCTGCACCAGGCACTGCTTGCGCCCGAGGCGTACGACTCCGATCGCGAAGGCGACCGAGGTGAGCAGGACGAGTCCTTCGGGGATCATCGGGACGATGCCGCCGACCGTGCGGGCGACGGCGTCCTTGAAGTTGTTGTCCTTGACGACGAGCTGGCTGATGACGAGCCCGATCGCGGTCGGCACCATCATCCACGTCACGTACTTGAGGATGGTGGAGATGCCCGTCCGCAGTTCGGAGTGGACGAGCGTGAACCGGGAGGCCTCCTCGGCGAGCTGCGCCGCGTACGCCTCGCGGCCGACCTTGGTCGCGGTGAACGCGCCGCCGCCGGCCACCACGAACGAGCCGGACATCATCCGGTCGCCGGGTTTCTTCACCACCGGGTCGGCCTCGCCGGTGAGCAGGGACTCGTCGATCTCCAGGCTGTCTGCCTCGGCGACCTCGCCGTCGACGACGACCTTGTCGCCGGGGCCGAGTTCGATCAGGTCGCCGAGGACGATCTCGGAGGTGGAGAGTTCGGCGGCCACGCCGTCGCGCCGGACGGTGGGTTTCGCCTCGCCGATGACAGCGAGTCCGTCGAGGGTCTTCTTGGCGCGGAGTTCCTGGATGATGCCGATGCCGGTGTTGGCGATGATCACGAAGCCGAAGAGGCTGTCCTGGATCGGCGCGACGAAGAGCATGATCACCCAGAGCACGCCGATGATCGCGTTGAAGCGGGTGAAGACGTTGGCGCGGACGATGTCCGTGGTCGAGCGGGAGCTGCGTACGGGGACGTCGTTGACCTCGCCGCGGGCGACGCGTTCGGCGACCTCGGCGGAGGTCAGTCCGGCGGGACGGTGGACAACGGGCGGCCCCACCGCCCCGGCCTCGCCGCCGTCCGTGTCGATCTTCGCCCGCTGAGTCATGTTTTCGACGTTACGACCGGATTCGGCCGTTCACCTGCCGAGAAGGGCGAATCTCAGACCGGGGGAGGACGTGAATCGTCCCCCGGTGCCATGGCGGCCGCTACGCCCCGGGACCCTGGGGGGATCCGGTCCCCGCCTCGCCGGCCTCGCCCGCCCGGCTCGCCCCGCCCGTCGCGTCCGCCGCCCGCGCCGCCGCGTGCCGCTTGATCGCCGCGTCCCGCTTCCGTACGTACCAGATGCCGATCAGGCCGAGTCCGGCCCCGGCCAGGCAGGTCCACACCCACCAGGTCAGGTCCCGGTCGTCGAACCAGCCGTAGAACGGGACCTGGACGAGGAAGAGGACGAACCAGAGGATCGTGCCGCCGGTGATGGTGGCGACGACGGGCCCTTCGAGGGGCTCGGGTGCCTCGTGCTTCGGTGTCCACTTCGCCATGGGGGTCAGTCTAGGTGGCGGGATTTCGTACTCCTGCATGGTCTACGCGCGGAGATGGACGCCCCGTCGTTCATGTGTTCATACTGAAACGGTTTGCCTCTGGCGGGTTTCCTTCGTATGAACCGCCAAACGGACGTCTCCCGAAGAGGAACCCACCCCATGAGCACCACGGCCACCGCCAAGGCCACCTCTCCCGAGAGCCCCGATCCCTCGACCTCGGGCCTCGACCGCTACTTCAAGATCTCCCAGCGCGGCTCGACCGTCGCCCGCGAGGTCCGCGGCGGCTTCGCCACCTTCTTCGCGATGGCCTACATCATCGTGCTGAACCCGATCATCCTCGGCAGCGCCAAGGACATGTACGGGCACCAGCTCGACAGCGGCCAGCTGGTCACCGCCACCGTCCTGACGGCGGCGTTCTCCACCCTCCTCATGGGCGTCATCGGCAACGTCCCGATCGCCCTCGCCGCCGGCCTCGGCGTCAACACCGTCGTCGCCCTCCAGCTCGCCCCGAAGATGTCCTGGCCCGACGCCATGGGCATGGTCGTCCTCGCCGGCGTCGTCGTGATGCTGCTCGTCGCGACCGGCCTGCGCGAGCGCGTGATGAACGCGGTCCCGGTCGGCCTGCGCAAGGGCATCGCGATCGGCATCGGCCTCTTCATCATGCTGATCGGCCTCGTCGACTCGGGCTTCGTCTCCCGCATCCCCGACGCCGCGCACACCACCGTCCCGCTCCAGCTCGGCGGCGACGGTCACCTCACCGGCTGGCCGGTCCTGGTCTTCATCCTGGGCACCCTCCTCACCCTCGCGCTGATCATCCGCAAGGTCCCGGGCGCCATCCTCATCTCGATCGTCGTCATGACGATCGTGGCGATGGTGATCAACGCGGTCGCGACCGTCCCGTCCTGGGGCCTGACCACCCCGAAGTGGCCGGGCAACCCGGTCGCCTCGCCCGACTTCGGGCTCGTCGGCGAGGTCAGCCTCTTCGGCGGCTTCGAGAAGGTCGGCGTCCTCACCGGCGTCCTCTTCGTCTTCACCGTGCTGCTGTCCTGCTTCTTCGACGCCATGGGCACGATCCTCGGCGTCGGCGACGAGGCCAAGCTGATGGACAAGGACGGCAACTTCCCCGGCATCAACAAGGTCCTGCTCGTGGACGGCCTCGCCGTCGCCTCCGGCGGCGCGACCTCCTCCTCGGCCACCACCTGCTTCGTGGAGTCCACGGCGGGCGTCGGCGAGGGGGCGAGGACCGGTCTCGCCTCGGTGGTCACCGGCGGTCTGTTCTCGGTGGCGCTGTTCCTCACGCCGCTGGCCACGATGGTCCCGTCCCAGGCGGCCACCCCCGCGCTCCTCGCGGTCGGCTTCCTCATCCTGGCCGGATCGGTCAAGGACATCGACTGGAGCGACTTCACCATCGCGGTGCCGGCGTTCCTCGCGATGGTGATGATGCCGTTCACGTACTCGATCACCAACGGCATCGGCATCGGCTTCATCGCGTTCAGCGTGCTGCGCCTCGCGGCCGGCCGGGGCCGTGAGGTCCCGGTGGCCATGTACGTGGTGTCGGCGGTCTTCGTCTTCTACTACGCGATGCCGGCGCTCGGCCTCACGTGATCGCGGGGTGAGGCGGGCGCGCGCCCGCCTCACCGTCCGCCTCCCCGTAGAACTTCTCCGTCTCGTCGACGGCGGTCTTGAACCGCTCGTCGAAATCCTCGCGAATGAGCGTCCGGACGACATAGTCCTGGACGCTCATTCTCCTTTTCGCGGCGTGACTCCTGAGCCGGTCGAGCAGCTCACCGTCGATGCGCAGGCTGAGCACTGTCGATCCCATGTCGTTCAGGGTCGGGGCAGCCGGGGTTTCTTTGCGTCACTTTCTGGATCCGACTCACTCGTTTGGGTGATACATGGATGCGGAAGCGTGATCTGCGTGCATCCGGTTCACTCGCGTGCCTCATGTGATCCGTACTACGTCGGCGCGTTCCCGTTGGTATTTAGACAGAGTAATGAGTTAGGCTAACGAACATGCCTGACCTGTCCCACGGCACAGCCGACGACGCCGCGGCCGTGAACGCGCTCCGCTCCTCCGTCATGCGACTGGGCCGACGCCTCAAGCACCAGCGCGTCGACGAGTCGCTGAGCCCCACCGAGATGTCGGTACTCGGCACCCTCGCGCTCTGCGGCTCCGCCACCCCCGGCGAACTGGCCCGCAAGGAGCACGTCCAGCCGCCCTCGATGACCCGCATCGTCGCGCTGCTCGAAGCCAAGGGACTGGTCCGGCTCGAGCCGCACCCCGACGACCGCCGGCAGAAGGTGGTCAGCCAGACCGAGCAGGCCGAAGCCATGCTCGAAGAATCCCGCCGCAAGCGGAACGCCTGGCTGGCCACCCTCGCCGAAGGCCTGGACGAGGACGAATGGGCCAAGCTCCGCGCCGCCGCCCCGGTCCTGGAGAAGCTCGCCCACCTCTGACCGACACGCCAAGGAGGCGACGCACTTTGAGTACGGGACCCGGAGCAGACTCCGCACCCGTCCACAAACCCACCCTCGATACCCGCGGGCGGGGGGAAACCTTCTCCTCGCTCCGCATCCGCAACTACCGGCTGTTCTTCACCGGCGCCATCGTCTCCAACACCGGAACCTGGATGGCCCGCATCACCCAGGACTGGCTCGTCCTGAGCCTCACCGGCTCGGCCGCCGCCGTCGGCATCACGACGGCTTTGCAGTTCCTGCCGATGCTGCTGTTCGGCCTCTACGGCGGAGTCATCGCCGACCGCTACCCGAAGCGACGCCTGCTGCTCGTCAGCCAGGCCGCCCTCGGCCTCTGCGGCCTCGCGCTCGCCGTCCTCACCCTCTCCGGCAACGTCCAGGTCTGGCACGTCTACCTCATCGCCTTCCTCCTCGGCATGGTGACCGTCGTCGACAACCCGGCCCGGCAGTCCTTCGTCTCCGAGATGGTCGGCCCGAAGCAGCTGCGCAACGCCGTCTCGCTGAACTCGGCGAACTTCCAGTCCGCGCGGCTCATCGGCCCCGCCGTCGCCGGCGTCCTCATCGCCGGAGTCGGCAGCGGCTGGGCCTTCCTCCTCAACGGCCTGTCCTTCCTCGCCCCCCTCGTGAGCCTCCTGCTCATGCGCACCGGCGAACTCCACAAGGTGGAACGCGCCCCGCGCGGCAAGGGCCAGCTCCGGGAGGGCCTGCGGTACGTGGCCGGGCGGCCGGACCTGATCTGGCCGATCGTCCTCGTCGGCTTCATCGGCACCTTCGGGTTCAACTTCCCGATCTGGCTCACCGCCTTCTCCGGCGACGTCTTCCACGTCGGCGCCGGCGCGTACGGCTTCCTCAACACCCTCATGGCGGCCGGCTCGCTCGTGGGAGCCCTCGCGGCCGCCCGGCGCGGCTCGACCCGGCTGCGGATGCTGGTGATCGCGGCGGGCGTCTTCGGCGTCCTGGAGATCGCGGCGGCGCTGTCCCCGGCGTTCTGGCTGTTCGCGCTGCTGCTCGTACCGATCGGAATGATCGGCCTCACGGTCAACATCACCGCGAACTCGGCCGTCCAGATGGCGACGGACCCGGCGATGCGGGGCCGGGTCATGAGCCTCTACATGATGGTCTTCGCCGGCGGCACCCCCATCGGCGCGCCGCTCCTCGGCTGGGTCACCGACACCTACGGCGCCCGCGTCGGCTTCGCGACGGGCGGCCTGATCTCCCTCGCGGCGGCGATCACGGTGGGCCTGATCCTGGCCAAGGTGGGCGACCTGAAACTCGCCTGGACCTGGCGCCACGGCCACCCCCAGGTCCGCTTCGTCTCCCGCGAACGCCTGGCGACCGCGGCGTAGCCCTCGGGCGGGGGCGGCGGGAGGCCCCGGGGCCGGGGCCTCCCGGCGTCGTCGGCCCGGCTCGGGGCCTCCCGTCGTCGGCCCGGCCCGAGGCCGGGTCTCCCGTCGTCGTCGGCCCGGCCTGAGGCCTCCCGCCGTCGTCGGCCCGACCCGGGGCCGGGGGCCTCCCGCCGTCGTCGGCCCCTGCTCAGACCCGCTGTTCCAGCACCTGCCCCGCCCAGTCCCCGACCAGGAACGTGTCCGTCGGGGTGAAGCCCTGGCGTTCGTAGTACGCGACGAGGCGGCCCTCGCTGCCCGCGAAGCAGTCGACCCGCAGCAGCGACACCCCCTGGCGCCGGGTCTCCTCCGCCGCGTGGGCGAGCAGCGCCGCGCCCACCCCGTGGCCGTGGAACCGGCCGTGGGTCGCGAGCAGGCGTACGTACACCTCCGGCTCGTCCGCCGGCGCGATGTGCTGCCCGGGGAACGGCGTCAGCGTCATCGTCCCCGCCGGTACGCCGTCGATCTCGGCGATCCACGGATCACCCGCGGCCATCGTCTCCTCGACCTGCTTCACCGCCTTGGGCCGCTCCGAGAACGGCTCGGTGCCCCACTGCGCGGTGATGCCCTTGCCGTTGAGCCACACCACGGCGCTGTCGAGCACCCCGAGTATCGCGGGGAGGTCCGCCGCCCCGCCCTTCCTGATGGAGATCTTCATGCCGCAGAGGCTAACCGCTGCCACACTCGCCTCATGAGGCTCTTCGCCGCCGTCCTGCCGCCGCCCGAGCGCCTGGACGAGCTCGGGCACGTCGTCGACCGTCTGCACCACCTGCCCGGCGCCGACGGGCTCCGCTGGACCTCCCGGCCCGGCTGGCACCTCACCCTCGCCTTCATGGGAGAGGTCGACGACGGCCTGCTGCCCGAGCTGCGCGTCCGCCTCGCCCGGGCCGCGCACCGCACCCCGCCCTTCCCGCTCCGACTGCACGGCGGCGGGCACTTCGGGCGGCGCGCCCTGTGGACCGGGGTCGCGGGGGGCCTGGACGAGCTGCGGCTGCTGGCCGAGCGGGCCGACGCCGCCGCGCGCCGGGCCGGGGTCCCGATGGAGGAGCACCGCCGCTACCAGGCGCATCTGACGCTCGCCCGCGCCCGGGCGGACGCGGTGGACCTGCACCCGTTCCTGGACGGGCTCGCCGGCTTCGAGGGGACCCGCTGGGAGGTCGGGGAGCTGGCCCTGGTCCGCTCGAACCTGCCGGTCAGCGGCGTGCGGGGCGAGCAGCCACGGTACGAGCGGGTGGACGGCTGGCCGCTTGAGGGAGCGGGGTGAGGCCCGCGCCGAACGGCCGGGTAACCTCGAAGCGTGGACCCGAAGACCCGTAACCGCATCATGGCCGGCGTGCTCGTACTGATGTTCGCCATCATCGCCCTGGCCTCCGTCGCCGGCCAGTAGCACCGCCGACGCCCCCCAGGCGCCCCGTCGCCACCTCGTGGGAACCCCCTTGCTTCGAGCGCACTCGAAGCAGTTGGCTTGACGACCATGAAGTACACGCAGCTCGGACGCACCGGACTCAAGGTCAGCCGACTCGTCCTCGGGACGATGAACTTCGGACCCCAGACGGACGAAGCCACCAGCCACGCCATCATGGACTCGGCGCTGGACGCGGGGCTCAACTTCTTCGACACCGCCAACGTGTACGGCTGGGGTGAGAACAAGGGCCGGACCGAGGAGATCATCGGGTCCTGGTTCGCCAAGGGCCACGGCCGCCGGGACCGTACGGTTCTCGCCACCAAGGTCTACGGGAACATGGGCCCCGACGGCGAGGCCTGGCCCAACCACGACAAGCTCTCGGCGCTCAACATCCGCAGGGCCGTCGAGGCCAGCCTCAAGCGCCTCGGCACCGACCACATCGACGTCTACCAGTTCCACCACGTCGACCGGTCGACTCCCTTCGAGGAGATCTGGCAGGCGATCGACGTCCTCATCCAGCAGGGCAAGGTCCTCTACGCCGGCTCCTCCAACTTCCCCGGCTACAAGATCGCCCAGGCCAACGAGACCGCCGCGCGGCGCGGCTCCGTCGGCCTCGTCAGCGAGCAGTGCCTCTACAACCTCTTCGAGCGGCGCGCCGAGATGGAGGTGATCCCCGCCGCCCAGGAGTACGGCCTCGGCGTCATCCCCTGGTCCCCGCTGCACGGCGGCCTGCTCGGCGGCGTCCTCAAGAAGGAGGCCGAGGGCAAGCGACGCACGGAGGGACGCGCCGCGGCGACCCTCGCCGACCCGGAGTCCCGGGCGCGCCTCCAGGCGTACGAGGACCTGCTCGACAAGCACGGCCTTGAGCCGGGCGAGGCGGCCCTGGCGTGGCTCCTCACCCGCCCGGGCGTGACCGGCCCGATCGTCGGCCCCCGCACGCCGGAGCAGCTGGCGAGCGCGCTGCGCGCCCTGGAGGTGGAGCTGAGCGAGGAGGTCCTGTCCGGTCTCGACGAGATCTTCCCGGGCCCGGGCCCGTCTCCCGAGGCCTTCGCCTGGTAGGAGGCCCGTGCCGGGCGGCGCCGGGCCGGACGGACAGTCCGTGCGGCCCGGCGCCGGCGTCTCATCCCTAGGGCGAGCCGCTGGCCCGGCGCCGGTGTCTCATTCCGAGGGCGACGCGCTCGCCGTCGCGATCGGCCGGCGGATCTCGTCGCGTATCTTGCGGGTCTCGGCCGCCGCCACTTCGAGCGTGCTGGTGGGCTTGAACGCGACCGCGACGGTGGTGTTGTCGTCGCCCCAGCCGCACACGGTCCGGCTGTCCACGGTCGTGCACCGGATGTCGACGTCCGAGCCCGGCGGACGGATCACTCGGGGCGGGTCGCTGACGCTCTCCCTGCCCGTGACGGTCATGGCGCGTATCAGCGAGTCCCGATCCGCCTCGGGGTGCGTGTACCGGCCCGACGAGCCGTACACCTCCACCGTGCGGAACGGGACCCCCTTCTCGCTGCCGGAACTGGTCACGGTGTAGTCGGCCGAGTAGTGCGTCGAACCCTTCTGGCCCGAGCCGTCCTCCTGCGGGTCCGGCGGGAGGCGGTTCTCGATGTTGCGCCCGTACGCGCCGTCCACGATCGACTCGGGGATGACGAGCTCGTGCGTGGCCTGCGGGTAGGACCCCGGCCCGCCCAAGTCCCCCGAGACGTAGATCCCGTAGCCCGCGCCGGCGAGCACGATCAGGGCTCCGGCCACCATGGCGGCCATCTTTCCGGCGGACGTCTTGCCGGCCGGGGACTCGGCGCGCGGGACCGCGGTGACGGTCGCCGCGTGGGCGATGCCGCCGTCGGGGGAGGAGGGAACGGTCGGGGGGTGGGCGGCGGCCGGGGGCGGCGTCGCGGCCGGCGCCGGTGCGGTCGCCGATGCTCCCGCGATCGCCGGGGCCCGCGAGGTGTCCGGGGCCCGCGAGGTGTCCGGGGTCCGTGCCGTATCCCGGGCCTGCGTGGTCTCCGGGGTCCGTGCCGTGTCGGGGGTCCGTGTCGTCTCCGGGGTCCGTGCCGTGTCCGGGGCCAACAGGTCCAACAGCCCTCTCGGGGACGGCCTTTGTGCCGGGTCCTTGGCCAGGCAGGCCGCGACCACCGGGCGTACGGCCTCGGGTACGGCCGTCAGGTCGGCCGGCTCGTGCACGGCCCGGTACATCAGCATCACCGGCGTGCCCTCCCCGAACGCGTGGCCGCCGGCTGCCGCCACCAGCACCGCGCCGAGCGCGAACACGTCGGCGGCGCCGGCGACTTCGTGGCCCTGGGCCTGCTCGGGCGCCAGGAACCCGGGCGTGCCGAAGGCCGCGCCCGTGGAGGTCAGCCGGGTCGATTCCAGGGCCCGGGCGATGCCGAAGTCGAGCACCCTCGGTCCGTCGTCGGCCATGATGATGTTGCCCGGCTTGAGGTCGCGGTGGATGAGCCCGCAGTCGTGGATGGCCTGGAGTGCCTCCGCCAACGCCGCGCCGAGCAGCCGCAGTCGGGCCTCGTCCATCGGTCCCCGCTCGGCGAGCAGCCGTGAGAGCGTCGGTCCTGGGATGTACGCGGTGGCCAGCCAGGGCGCGGCCGCGTCCGGGTCGGCGTCGACGACCTGCGCGGTGTGGAATCCGCCGACCCTGCGGGCGGCGTCGACCTCCGCGCGGAACCGGGCGCGGAAGTGCGGATCGGCGGCCAGTTCGGGCCGGGCCACCTTGACGGCCACGGTCCGTCCGCCCCGGGACCGCGCCAGGTAGACCGTTCCCATGCCGCCCGCGCCGAGCTCGCGCTCCACGGTGTAGTCGCCGATGCGCTCGGGCAGTTCCCCGCCGTCCACTCGCCACCCCCTGTGTCGTACGCCCCCGTTGGAATGCCGCCGGTCAGTATGGCCGACCCGTCCGGCGGGGGCACCCGGGGCTCGGGTCTACGGCGCGCCGAGCCAGCTCGTGGCGTCCAGGCGGAACGCCGTCTCCGCGGGGACGACGCTGCGCAGGGCCGCCTCCATGTCGCCGACGCGGTCGGCGCCGAGGGCCGCCGCCCATTCGGCCCGCAGGTCGTCGAAGATCGCGGCGGAGCGGGCGAGGGCGTCGTAGCCGCGCGGGGTGAGGTGGACCAGTTTCCGGCGGGCGTCGCTGGGGTCGTCGGCCCGCTCGGCGTAGCCGAGGGCGAGGAGCCGGTCGACGGTCTTGCCGGCGGCCTGCTTGGAGACGCCGAGGCGCCGCCCGATCTCGCTGGCGGTGGCGCCGTGTACGCCGACGGCCTGCATGGCGAAGCCGTGGGCGGGCCGCACGTCGGGGTGGCCCTCGGCGGCGAGGCGGGCGTGGAGCCGGTCGATGAGGGTGCGGAAGCCGCCGAAGAGGAGCAGGGGGAGTTCGTAGCCCCTGCCGCCGGTGCTGCCGCTCTTGCTTTCGTCCTCCGTTCCGCCTTCTCCCTTGCCGTTATCGACAACCTGGTTTACGTTTTCCCTCGACACATGGTCAACCATGTTGTCGATTCTACTCTTCCGAGCCGAGCAATCCGAGCCTGGAGTCGCCTTGTCCGTGGACATGTCCACCCGCACCGCCAACGCCATCGCCCTCCTCAAGGAGTCCCCCGAGACCCTGGACGGCTTCCTGAAACTCAGCCAGATCTTCGAGTCCACCACCCTCGACCCGCACTCCCGCGAGACCCTCATCCTGACCGTCGCCGAACGCAACCAGTGCCACCTCTGCGTCGACATGCACGAGGCCAAGATGGCCGCCCTCGGCCCGGCCCCCGACGCCGAACGCCTCGACGCCGTACGCCGGTTCACCCTCCGGGTCCTCGCCTCGTCCGGAGCGGTCGGCGACGCCGACCTCGCCGACTTCGAGAAGGCCGGCTACACCCGCCGCAACGCCCTGGAGGTCGTCCTCGGCATCGGCGCGTACACCCTCTCGACCTTCGCCAACCGCCTCACCCGGGCCGCCTGAGCCCTCAGGGGGCGTACGGGCCGCCGAGCCCCCACGCCTGGTGCATCGCGCCGGCGAACGCGGCGGCCAGCTTGTGCTCGCCCGACGGGCCGGGGTGGGTGCCGTCGTAGGTGTCGGCGTCGAGCTCGTACGACTCCGGCACCGAGGCCAGGAGCAGCGGGGACGCGGCCGTGTCGAGGTCGGCGACCGCCTTCGCGAGGAGCTCGTTGAAGCGGGCGCACTCGGCGGCGAAGGGCGCGTCGTACCCGGCGCGCACATTGGGGATGACCGGCAGCAGGACGGCCCGGACCCGCGGGTTCGCGGCGCGCGCCGCCGCGACGAACGCCCGGACGTTCGCCTCGGTCTGCTCGCTGTTCGTGTAGAAGCCGAGGTCGATCAGGCCGAGCGAGATCAGCAGCACGTCGGCCCCGGTCGCCGTGACCGTGTCACCGATCACCGGCGCCATGTGCAGCCAGCCCTCGCCCCAGCCCGCCAGATGGCGGCGGGCGGGGGCGGGGAAGGCGGGGTCGGCGTACGCCTCCGAGGCCGGGGCGTCGGCGGCGGGGTCGTACAGCGAGGTGCGCGGCCCGACGATCTCGTACCCGCCGGGCAGCGTGGACTCCAGGTGCCGCCACATGCGGTACCGCCAGGTCCAGTCGCCGGCGCGTCCGATGGTCATGCTGTCGCCGACGAACAGAAAACGCATGCTCACATCATCACGGACGCCGTCCGGAGCCTGCGACGTGATCCGGACCACGAGCGGGCGGCGGCTGCCTCCGTACGGCGACGAGGCATACGGAGGCGAGGCATACGGAGGCGAGGCGTACGGAGGCGAGGCGTACGGCGGCAAGTAGGCCGCCTACGACGAGTACGCCTACGAGAGGAAGCCGTCGACCGTCGCCGCCAGCCACTCCCCGTCGTCGTGCCACGGGAAGTGCCCGCCCCCCGCCAGGACCGCGAGCTCGGCCTTCGGGAACAGTTCCGCGTACGCCGTGGCCGTCGGCACCGGGGTGTTCGCGTCGCCCTCCCCGGCGACGACGAGCACCGGCCGCCCGAACTCCGCGAACACCGCCCGCGTGGCCTCCGGGTCGAAGGCGCCCGCGCTCGCGTAGACCCCGGCGGCCTCCCCGTTCCGCTGGAGCGCCACGGCCGCGTGCCGCTCCCGCGCCGCCTCGTCCCAGGTGCCGTGGAAGAACGGCGCGACCGCCTCGAAGGCCTCGGCGGAACCCCGTCCCGCCGCCAGCTCCTCCAGAGCCGCGTACGCCGGGCCGAACCACGGCTCCCCGCTCCGCAGCCGCGCCGCCGCGAGCCGCTCCTCCCCGGTCGTCTCCAGACCGACGGCCGCCGTGCCGGGGGTCAGCAGCACCAGCCGGGCGACCCGCTCGGGGTACCGGGCCGTGTAGAGCGCGGCGAGGTTCGCGCCCGCCGAGTGCCCGAGGAGATCGACCGTGTCGAGCCCGAGGTGCACGCGCAGCGCCTCCACGTCGTCGACGAGCCGGTCGCAGCGGTACGAGGCCGGGTCCTCCGGCACCCCGGAGGCGCCCGTGCCCCGCAGGTCGAGCCGGATCAGGGTGCGGCGGGCGTCGAGCCCGCCGAGCCCGCCGAGATAACCGGAGTCCTGCATGGGGCCGCCGGGCAGACAGATCAGCGGATCGCCGGAACCGGACGCGTGGTACGCGAGCAGGGTCCCGTCGGGAGCGGAGAGCGTAGGCATGAGCGCGACCATGGCAGCGCCTCCGGTGCAGGTCAATCGGGTTTCCCCCGCCCCGTGGCACGCTTGATCCATGCGATCTGCTCTGTGCGCCCTCGGCGCGGCCGCCGCCCTGGTGCTGCTCCCGGCCGGCCATGCCCGTGCCGAAGGGCAGGAACCCGACCGCGACTTCACCATCGAGGACTCCCGCGTCACCGAGTCCAGCGGCCTCGCCGCCAGCCGGGCCCACCCGGGGATCTACTGGACGCACAACGACCAGGACGCCCCCCTGATCTACGGCATCGACTCCCGTACGGGAAAGACGGTGGCGACCCTGACCATGCAGGGCGTCGGCACGCCCCGCGACATGGAGGCCATCGCGGTCGGCCCGGACGGCGACATCTACGTCGGCGACATCGGCGACAACCTCGACGGCTCCTGGGACCACGTCTGGATCTACCGCTTCCCCGAGCCGAAGGTCCTCAAGGACCAGAAGGTGGCGGCGAAGCAGTACGTCGTGAAGTACGCCGACGGCGCGCGGAACGCCGAGGCCCTCATGGTCCACCCGAAGACCGGCCGGGTGTACATCGCGAGCAAGAACGAGGACGGCGGCGGCCTGTACGCGGGCCCCGAGCGGCTCTCCGCGTCCGGGACGAACGTCTTCCGGCGCGTCGGCGAGGTCCCGTGGGTGACCGACGGCGCCTTCTCGCCGGCCGGCGACCGGCTCCTGCTGCGCGGCTACCTCATGGCGCGGGAGTACGCGTGGAAGGACGGACGCCTCGGCGACGAGGGCACATCGGTCGGGGCGCCGTTCCAGGGCCAGGCGGAATCGGCGACGTACACGACGGACGGCTCGGCCTACATGTTCGGCTCGGAGGGCCGCAACAGCCGGGTGGTGCGGGTGGAGCGCACGGACGCGGGCGGCTCCTCGGAGAAGCCGGCCGGCACCCCGGCCACGCCCGGCTCACCGCCGTCCCCGCGCTCCCCGGCCGCCGACGGCGAGAAGGGAAACGTCACGGTCGGCTTCCTGGTCCTCGCGGGCGCGTTCGTCCTCGTCTTCGGTATCAAGCGACTGCTGCGGCGGGGCTGAGCGGCGGACATGCCGAAGGGCCCGGCACCGGATGTCTCCGGTGCCGGGCCCTTCGCACGTACGACCGACGGTTACAGCTTCTCGATGACGTAGTCGATGCAGGCCGTCAGCGCGCGCACGTCCGCCGGGTCGATCGCCGGGAACATCGCGATCCGCAGCTGGTTGCGGCCGAGCTTGCGGTACGGCTCGGTGTCCACGATCCCGTTGGCGCGGAGCACCTTGGCGACGGCCGCCGCGTCGATCTCGTCCGAGAAGTCGATCGTGCCGATGACCTGCGAGCGCTTCGCCGCGTCCGTGACGAACGGCGTCGCGTACTTGGACTCCTCGGCCCAGCCGTACAGCGCGTCCGAGGACTCCTTCGTCCGGGCCACGGCCCAGTCCAGACCACCCTGGCCGTTGATCCACTTCAGCTGCTCGTTGAGCAGGAAGAGGGTCGAAAGCGCGGGGGTGTTGTACGTCTGGTTCTTCAGCGAGTTGTCGATCGCCGTCGGGAGGGAGAAGAACTCGGGGACGTGCCGGCCCGAGCCGTGGATCTTCTGCGCCCGCTCCAGAGCGGCCGGGGAGAAGGCCGCGAGCCACAGGCCGCCCTCGGCGGCGAAGGACTTCTGCGGGGCGAAGTAGTAGACGTCCGTCTCGGTGATGTCCACCGGGAGGCCGCCCGCGCCCGAGGTCGCGTCGACCAGGACGAGCGCGCCCTCGTCGGCGCCCGCGACCCGCTTGATCGGGGAGGCGACACCGGTGGAGGTCTCGTTGTGCGTGTACGCGTAGACGTCGACGCCCGCCTCGGCCACCGGCTCCGGGTGGGTGCCCGGGTCGGCGGAGATCACGGTCGGCTCGGCCAGCCACGGGGCCAGCTTGGCGGCCTTCGCGAACTTGGAGGAGAACTCGCCGAAGGTGAGGTGCTGCGACTTGTTCTCGATCAGACCGTGGGTCGCGACGTCCCAGAAGGCGGTGGAGCCGCCGTTGCCCAGGATCACCTCGTAACCCTCGGGGAGCGAGAAGAGGTCACGGATGCCGGTACGTACCTCGCCGACCAGGTTCTTGACCGGAGCCTGGCGGTGGGACGTGCCGAGGAGAGAGGTGCCGGTGGCGGCCAGGGCGTCCAGCGCCTCCGTACGCACCTTGGAGGGGCCCGCGCCGAAACGGCCGTCGGCGGGCTTGATGTCAGCGGGAATCTGGATATCAGCCACGAGGCGGAGAGTATCGGGTCGGGAAGGGGCCGGTCGCCGGATGTCCGCCCGATGAGACGAGGACTGAGACATCCTGGGCTTGTGGGAACACACCAGGAACGGGCCGGGGACGCCGCCCGACTCGCCGCCGAGCTGCGCGCCGCCGTCGCCGGAGACGTCGACTTCTCCGTCACCGCGCGCGCCCTGACGACGATGGACGCCTCCAACTACCGCCGGGTGCCGGTCGGTACGGTCGCGCCGCGCGACGCCGACGACGTGGCGGCGGTCCTGGAGGTGTGCCGGGCGCACGGGACGCCCGTCGTGGCGCGCGGCGCCGGCACGTCCATCGGCGGACAGGCCACGGGGACGGGCGTCGTGCTCGACTTCACACGGCACATGGCCCGGCTGGTCTCGCTCGACCCGGAGGGCCGGACGGCGGTCGTCGGCCCGGGGCTCGTCCTCGACCGGCTGCGGGAGGCGGCCCGCCCGTACGGGCTGACCTTCGGCCCGGACCCGTCCACGCACAGCCGCTGCACCCTCGGCGGCATGATCGGCAACAACGCGTGCGGGGCGCACTCGGTCGCCTGGGGCACGACGGCGGACAACGTGCGCTCGCTGAATGTGGTGACGTACCGGGGCGAGAGATTGACGCTGGGGCGGGCGGGGCGGGAGGGGCCGGGTGGACCGGAGGGGGTCGCGGCTTCGGGGGCCGTCGGTTCGACGCTCGCCGGTTCCGGGGCTTCGGGGGCTTCGGGGGCTCCGGCCGGGCTGCTCGATCTCGTCGGCGGTCACCTCTCCCTCCTGCGGACCGGATACCCGCCCGGGCTGCCGCGCCGGATCTCCGGTTACGCGCTCGACGCGCTGCTCCCCGAGCGGGGCGTCGACGTGGCCCGGTCGTTCTGCGGCAGCGAAGGCACGTTCGGGGTGCTGACGGAGGCGACGGTACGGCTCGTCCCGCTGCCGGCCGAGCCGGTGCTCGTGGTGCTCGGGTACGCGGACGAGAGCGCGGCGGCGGAGGCGGCGGCGGGGCTGCTGCCGTACGGGCCGCTCACGGTGGAGGGGATGGCGGCCGATCTCGTACGGGGCGCCGCCGGACTGCCTCGCGGTGCGGCGTGGCTGTTCTGCGAGGTGGACGGGGAGGGCGCGGCACGGGCGCTGGTCCGGGCGGCGGACGCGGTCGACTCCACCGTGGTGCGGGACCCGGCGGGGCAGCGGGCGCTGTGGCGGATCCGCGAGGACGCGGCGGGCACGGCGACGCGGAGCCGGGACGGCACGGAGGCCTGGCCCGGGTGGGAGGACTGCGCGGTGCCGCCGGCCAGGCTCGGCGCGTACCTGCGTGAATTCCGGGCGCTGCTGGCCGAGTTCGGGCTGCACGGGGTCCCGTACGGGCACTTCGGTGACGGGTGCGTGCACGTTCGGATCGACTTCGACCTGTGGACGGACAAGGGGGTAGGGGACTTCCGCCGCTTCTCGGAGGCCGTGGCCGACCTCGTCGTCGCCCACGGCGGCTCGCTCTCCGGGGAGCACGGCGACGGACAGGCGCGGGCCGAACTGCTGCCGAGGATGTACGGGAAGGAGCTCGTCGGGCTCTTCGGCGCGGTCAAGGACGTGTGGGACCCGGACGGCGGCCTCAACCCGGGGATGCTCGTCCGCCCCCGCCCGCTCGACGAGGGCCTGCGGTTCGCGGGACTGCCCCTGGTGGGCCTCGGAAGGGAGGCGGCCCGCTGCGTGGGCGTGGCCAAGTGCCGCGTGGCAGGACCGAGTTCCGGACCGGGCGTGATGTGCCCGTCCTACCGGGCGACGGGGGAGGAGAAGCACTCCACCCGGGGCCGGGCGCGACTGCTCCACGAGATGGCGCTCGGCGAGGTCGTCACGGACGGCTGGCGCTCGGAGGAGGTGCGGGAGGCGCTCGACCTGTGCCTGTCGTGCAAGGGCTGCCGCAGCGACTGCCCGGTGGGCGTCGACATGGCGGCGTACAAGGCGGAGTTCCTCGACCGGCACTACGCCGGCCCGCTCGGCTTCCTGCGCCGGCCGCGCTCGCACTGGACGATGGGCCGCCTGCCGCACTGGCTCGACGTGTTCGGACGGGGGCTGAACGCCGGGATGCGGCTGCCGTTCGCGGCGCGCCTCGCCGGGGTGACGCCGGAGCGGGCGATGCCGAGGGTGGCGGACCGGACCTTCACGTCCTGGTTCGCCGAACGCGCCTCGGTCCGCACGGCGGCCCTCACCCTCTGGCCCGACACCTTCACCGACCATCTCGCGCCGGAGGTGGGCCGGGCGGCGGTCCGGGTCCTGGAGGCGGCGGGCCTGGGCGTGGCACTCCCGCAGGGCCGGGTGTGCTGCGGGCTGACGTACGTGTCGACGGGCCAGCTGGGGGCGGCGCGGAGGGTGATGCGGAGAACGCTGGACGTGATGGCAGGGGGTGCGGAAGGGGCCGCCGGACCCACGGGGCCCGTCGTGGTGCTGGAACCCTCCTGCGCGGCGACCCTCCGCACCGACCTGCCGGAACTGCTGCCCGACGACCCGAGGGCGGCCCGCCTGGCGGCCTCGGTACGGACCTTCGCGGAGGCCCTGGAGACGCTGGCACCGGACTGGGAGCCGCCGCGCCTGGACCGCCCGGTGACCGGCCAGACGCACTGCCACCAGCACGCGGTCCTCGGCGACGCGGCCGACCGCCGCCTGCGCACACGCGCGGGCCTGACGGGAGACCTCGCGGGCGGGTGCTGCGGCCTCGCGGGAAACTTCGGCTTCGAGCCGGGCCATTACGAGGTATCGGTCGCGTGCGCGGAGGACCAGCTGCTGCCGGCGCTGAGGGGAGCGGCCCCGGAGGCAACCGTCCTGGCGGACGGCTTCTCCTGCAGGACACAGATGGGAGACCTGGCGGGCGTCCGGGGCCGACACCTGGCGGAGGTACTGGCGGAGGCGGTGGACGAGGGGGAGACGGGTTCTTGAGGCCCTGGGGGTGAGCGTGCCTGGTGGGGTGCGGGCGCGGCCGCCCTCTTTCCGAGTGTGGCGGCCTCCACCACCGCGTCAAGGGCGCTCCTTCGTCGCGTCGGCTTCGCCGATTCCGCTGCGCTGCACCCTTGACCCGGCGGCGGAGGCCGCCTTTTCACACTCGGAGGGCGGCCGAGGGCCGGGGCCTACGCCGGGCTTCGGGCAGTCCACCGGTGGCGCTTGCGGGCGACGGGCCGGTGGGTGGGGGCTTGGTTCGTTGCGGGGGCCGGTGGGCGCAGTCCGGTGGGGTGGGGGTGCGCGGCAGTTGAATGGGGCGGCCCGGCTCGGCTCAGCGGCCGACCGCCGTCCTTCGGCCGGGATTCAGGCCCCGCTGGTCTGTCTTGGTGGGTGGTGGGAGCTGGTGGCGTGAGTTTCTTGCACTTTCACCGCCCGATAAGCGTGATTTGCCTCTAATGTGGCTTGGTTCGGGGCGGGTTACTCGGAGTAGTGCGCAGTTACTCACGCTCCCACCCACCGGGAGTGACCAGCGGGGCCTGAAGCCCGACCCCAGTCGGCATTTCGTCGCTGGGCCGGACCCCGACCGCCCCATTCAACGACCGCGCACCCCGAGCCGACGGAATCCGACCCACCGGCCACGAGCTCGCTTGTCGGCCGCGTCGTTGCCGCCCGGCTTGCGTTCATGCGCTCGCAGGTCCAAGTTCCTTCGAAAGTGGGCCGGTTGCCTGATTCGGGCCTCCGGGACGAGGCGCCCCGTTACTGTCGGCGTGAGCCGACATTGGGGGTGCCCTCCTCGTGGTCAACATCCGCAGCCTTGATCCGTCCGCCTCACCGCTGGACTACTACGGATCCGAACTCCGCCGCCTGCGCGAGGCCGCCGGACTCGGGCAGAGCCAGCTCGGCGGCATCGTCTTCTGCACGGGGTCCCTGATCGGCCAGATCGAGACGGCGAAGAAGGTCCCGACCCGCGACTTCTCGGAACGGCTCGACGCGGCGCTCGTGACGGGCGGGTTCTTCACCCGCCTGGTAGGCCTGGTGCTGAGGAGCCAGCTGCCGAGCTGGTTCCAGCCGTACGCCGAGATGGAGGCGAAGGCGGCGTACATCTCGACGTACCAGTCGCAGATGGTCTACGGCCTGCTTCAGACGGAGGAGTACGCCCGGGCGGTGCTGGCGACGGGGTTGCCGGACAAGCTCGAAGAGCTGGTGGCGGCGCGACTGGAGCGTCAGCGGATCCTGACCTGCGACCGTCCGCCGATGGTGTGGGTGATTCTTGACGAGGCCGCCCTGCGGCGCCCCATCGGCTCCCCTCAGATCATGCGTGCGCAACTGGCCCACCTGCTCAGCTTCCGTGAGGAACGCTGGGTGCGGATCCAGGTACTGCCGTTCGCGGCGGGGGAGCACGCGAGCCTGATCGGCTCTTTCAATGCCCTGCGTTTCGACAATGATCCGGACGTTGTGTACACCGAGGACCTCATCTCCGGGCACATGACGGCCGATCTGGACACGCTGAGGGAAGCCGCCCTTCGTTACGCTCACTTGCAGGCGTCCGCCCTGTCCGTGGAGGATTCGGCGGAACTGATCATGCGCGTCATGGAGGAGCAGTATGGGGACCGGATCGAGCATGACCAGCGTGGAGTGGCGTAAGTCCTCGTTCAGCGGCAACACCGGCGGCGACTGCATCGAGTGCGCCCCCCTCGGCCCCGCCACCTGGCTCAAGTCCTCCCACAGTGGCAACACCGGCGGCGAGTGCGTCGAGGTAGCCGATCTCGTCCCCCACATCGCCGTTCGCGACTCCAAGAACCCCCACGGCCCCCACTTCCGCGCCACCCCCGCCGCCTTCGCGGTGTTCGTGGCCGCCGCCGCGCAGGGGCGGTTCTGATCCGGCCCGAATGAGGGGCGTCAGTCCCCGCTGACGATCTCCCGGGCCATCGCCACCAGCGCCCCCGTCGCCGGGTGCGGGAACGCGTCCCGCCAGGCCAGCACCACCGGCAGCGGTGGCGCGTCCGGCAGGGGGCGGTACGTGACGCCCGGGTGGGGGTGCAGTGACGCCGTCGACGCGGACGAGACGCCGACGCCCCGGCCCGCCGCGATCGCCGTGAGCCAGTCGTCGGTGTTCGCCACCGTGACCGTCGCGGCCGGGCGGGCTCCCGCCGGCCAGAGGGTGAGCGTGGTCGTGCCGGAGACCGTGTTCAGGACGACGGTTCCGCCCGCCAGGTCGTGCAGGGCGAGGTGCGGCCGTTCCGCGAGGGGGCTGTCGGCCGGTACGGCCGCCACTCGTTCCTCGGTGGTGAGTTCCTCGGTGACCAGGCCCGGCGCATCGACCGCGCCGCGGAGCAGCGCCGCGTCCACCTCGCCCCGGGTGAGTCCCGCCGTGCGGTCGTCGATACGGAGGAGTTCGAGCGGGGTCTCTGGGTGTTCGCGCTGCCAGCGGCGGAGCAGGGGTGTGGTGTAGGGGCCGAAGGCCGACCACGCGTGTCCGAGGCGGAGCGGGCGGTGCCGCAGGCGGGCCGGGTCGACGGCGGCCTCGAAGGCGGCGAGCGCGGCGGCGGCCCGGTCCTGGAAGGCGCGGCCCTCGGCGGTGAGGGCGAGGTGGTGGGTGGAGCGGTCGACGAGCCGGGCGCCGAGGTGCTGCTCCAGGGCGGCGAGGGTGCGGGAGACGGCGGGTTGGGTGAGGTGGAGCCGGGCGGCCGCCCTGGTGAGGCTGGATTCCTCGGCGATGGCGAGGAAGCAGCGGAGGTGGCGCAGCTCGATGCTCATGCGTACGGAGCATAACCGCAGCGCAATCGGCATTTCCGGCGCCGCGCGGGGGCTCGTAGCGTGGGAGGGGAACTCCGGTGACAGTGGACCGATGGTGCATTATTCTGGACTGGAAGTTCAATGCAATGAACACTTGAGGAGTGGTCGGTGGACATCAGTCCGGTCAAGGAGGCGGGCCCGGTGGGCACCGCGGTCGACCCCGAGTCACTGGCCGCCGTCGGCGTCTCCCAGGGCGGCCGCGGACCCAAGGGGCTCGCGGGTCACCGCTTCGGGCCCGTCGCGCTCGTCGTCACCGGCGGGCTCTCCGTGCAGTTCGGGTCGGCCCTCGCCGTGCTCCTCATGCCGAGGGCGGGCGCCCTCGGCGTCGTCACCCTGCGGCTCGTGCTCGCCGCCGCCGTCCTGCTGATCGTCTGCCGCCCCAAGGTCCGCGGCTACGGCCGCGCGGACTGGGGCACCATCGTCGCCTTCGGCGCGGCGATGGCCGGCATGAACATCCTCTTCTACCAGGCCGCCGACCGGATTCCGCTGGGCGCCGCCGTGACCCTGGAGGTCCTCGGCCCGCTGATCCTCTCCGTGGTCGCCTCCCGCCGCCTGATGAACCTCCTCTGGGCGGGCCTCGCCCTCGGCGGCGTCGTCCTGCTCAGCGGCGGCGGCTTCGACCGGCTCGACCCACTGGGCGCGGCCTTCGCGCTCGCGGCGGGCGCGATGTGGGCGACGTACATCGTGTTCAGTGCGCGTACGGGCCGGCGCTTCCCGCAGGCGGACGGGCTGGCGCTCGCGATGGCCTTCGGCGCCGTCCTCAGCCTGCCGCTGGGCATCGCGGAGGCGGGCGACAAGCTCCTCGTACCGTCGACGATCGGCCTGGGCCTCGCGGTCGCCCTGATGTCGTCCGTCCTGCCGTACACCCTCGAACTCCTCGCCCTGCGCCGCCTGCCCGCCCCCACGTTCGCCATCCTGATGAGCCTGGAACCGGCCATTGCGGCGACGGCCGGCTTCCTCATCCTCAGCCAGGCCCTGTCCCTGACGGACGCCCTCGCGATCGCCCTCGTCATCGCGGCGAGCATGGGAGCGGTCCGCACCCAGGCGCGAGCGACGAGGCGAGAGCGAGAGCGAGGACGGTCGGCGTAGGAGCTAGGCGCGAGGCGCTAGGCGTCGGGGGCGAGGCCGGCGTCGGGGGTGAGGTCGGCATCGGGGGCGAGGACGTCCTGCCGGCGATCCCGCCCCAATGTCCGGTTCTACTTCTACGCGGCCGGTGCCGCGAGGCGGAAGCCCACGCCGATCGCCTCCAGGTCCGGCTCATAGGCGCCGTGCCGACGAGCGCAGCGGGCCAGGTCCCGGTCGTGGCGGAAGGCGCCGCCTCGGGTGACGTGCCGGTCGAAGGCCCAATCTTCGGTGGTCGCCACCTCGGCGGGCGCGCCGGGGTAGGGGGCGTAGAGGGTGGAGGTCCACTCGTCGGCGTTGCCCGCCATGTCCAGCACACCGAAGGGGCTGGCTCCGTCGGGGAACGAGCCGACCGGCGTGGTGGTGCCGATGCCCAGGTCCACCAGATTGGCCAGACCGGTTCGGTACGCGTCGCCCCACGGGAACTCCCGGCAGTCGTCGCCCCGCGCGGCGCGCTCCCACTCGTCCTCCGTGGGGAGCCGCACCTCGTGGCCGAGCTGTTCTCCGAGCCACCGGCAGTAGGCCGTCGCCGCCTCCCAGGGCACCCCGATGACCGGGTGGTCTGCCGGGCCCTGGGGGGCCGGTCGGCCGGTGGCCGCCGCGAAGCGTGCCCACTGGCCGACCGTGACCGGGGTGCGGGCGACCCGGAACGCCGGGACGTGGACCTCCGCGCGGGGAGCTTCCTTCAGGTACCACTCCACCGGCACCCCGGTGTCGGCGTAACGGCGGGCCACTGCCGGGACTTCGTCGACCGGCGTACCTCGGCGCAGCAACCCTGCCGGGATGTCGACCCAGTTCACCTGCTCCACCTGCTTCACGTGCTCCACCCGCTCCACCTGCATTGACACTCCTTGGCTCACGTGCGCAACTCACATGATCACCTTGGCGGTCGGGGTGCGCGTCGGCCGATGGGCCCATGTCCTCAGCGACCTTGGAACCAGGACCTCGGGTCCCTCCTGCCCGGGTCTTCGGTCGTCCCCCGCCGAGGCCCCATACCCATGGGCGGGGCGGAAGGCGGGAGGGGAATGTGTTCATGCGACGCGTACGCACAACAGGGGTCTGGCAGGGTTGGCGTTGCGGTTTCACGCTGCGGGTCGGGGGTCACCTGCGTAGCCATCCACCCGCCTTGCGATGAACGGAGAGACGCCGTGCCTGGACCACGTGGAACAGTCGGAGACGTTGGAGTCATCAGGACGGTCGGTCTGATCGGCAGCGGCATGATCGGCACCTCCGTGGCCCGACTGGCCGTCGCCGCCGGGCTCGACGTCGTCCTCAGCAACTCGCGCGGCCCCGAGACGCTCACCGGTCTCGTCGCCGAACTCGGCGACCGCGCCCGCGCCGCCACCCCGGCGGAGGCGGCCCGCGCGGCGGACCTCGTCGTGGCCGCCGTGCCGCTGACGGCCTACCGCCTGCTGCCCGCCGACGCGCTGGCCGGCAGGACGGTGATCGACACCGCGAACTACCACCCCGAACGGGACGGCCGGCTGCCCGAACTGGACGCGGGCGAACTGACCTCCACGGCGTGGGCGCAGCGGCTGCTCCCGGAGGCGCGGCTCGTGAAGGCCTTCAACAACATCACCCCACATCAACTGCTTTCCCTTGCCCGCCCGTTGGGTGCGCCGGACCGCAGCGCGCTTCCCCTGGCGGGCGACGACGCGGAGGCCAAGGCGCTGGCGGGCCGGCTGCTGGACGTCCTGGGGTACGACGCGGTGGACACGGGCCCGCTCGCCACGAGCTGGCGCAGCGAACCGGACACGCCGGTGTACGTACGGCCGTACCTCGGCGAGGTTCCCGCCCTGAGCCTTGCGGAGTTCTTCCGCTGGACCCTCCGGACCCCGGGCACGGCGGTCCCCGCGGCCCGGGTGGCCGGACTCGTGGAGTCCGCGGTGCGGGGAGCGGCGGGGGAGGGGTGACGGGCGTCCTGGTGTCGGGACGCCGCAACACCCGGAAGGCAGTGCGCTCCGACGTCCTCGCGGCGCCGTACGCCTCCTCCTAGGATCCGCGCATGATCGCTGAACTGCAGTGCCTCGTACTCGACTGCCCCGCGCCCCGCGAACTCGCCGGGTTCTACCGCTCGGTGCTCGGCGGCGAGGTCGACCGGCCGGACCGGCGCTGGGGTCTCGACGAGGACTGGTCGACCCTGCACACCCCCGGCGGCCTCGTCCTCTGCTTCCAGCGGGTCGCCGACCACCGCCCGCCGACGTGGCCGTCCCCCGAGCGGCCCCAGCAGTTCCACCTGGACTTCGGCGTCCCGGACCTGGACGCGGCACACGAGCAGGTCCTCGCCCAGGGCGCGAGCCTCCTGGACGCCGGCGAACCCGCCCGAGGCTGGCGCGTCTACGCGGACCCGGCGGGCCACCCGTTCTGCCTGGTCAGGCACTGAGCGCCGGGACTGGTCAGCCGGCGGAGTCCTAGGACCTATCCGGCCGATCACGCCTCTGATCCGAGCACCGGTCCGATCCGAGAGGTCGGGAAACGGGAGACGTTCCGGGCCGGGAATTCTTGGCGCGCCGCGCCTGGTAGAACACTGACCCGTGGGTATCCAGGAGCGGGAACGCAAGATGTACCGGCCGCTGCGGCGGGCCGGCCTCGAGGTGATCCCGGACGCCGTGCCGGACGGCACGATGCCGTTCGTCGCCGGATACGGTCGCGAGGACATTGCCGGAGGCTTCTCCCACCCGTACGAAACCCCACGGCTCGTCGAGCGTCTCAACGAGGACTGGTACGACCTGGCTGTCTCCTCGGGCCTCTTCGACCACCGGCGCGAGTTCCTCGTCCTGCTTCCGCACGGCATCTACACGCACCAGGCCCTCCTGCCGAAGGAGCACCTGCACTACGGCCGCCACACCCCACCGCCGGTCTGGACCCGGGTCCGCCTCCTCGACCGCTGGGACATCATGGGCCGGGGTGCGGCATCGGCGTTCCTCGGGATACGTGCGGGCCACCCGGGTTTCAGCATGATGGCGCTCGACGGCAGCGTGTACATCGGCTGCTCGACGGGCGAGATCGGTGTCGACGTGAGGGCGGTGGCCCACCCGGCCCGCTCCGAGAACATCCTGCAACACCTTGAGTGGTACGCACATTGGGACTATCCCCGCACCGACAAGGAGTTGCAGAAGCGGATCGCTGCCTGGCTCGCGAGCCGCACGCCGGGGACCGCCAGCCGTTCCGGCCGATGACCACGCGGGCCCCGGCGATACGGCGTACAGCCACGGGCCCTGCCGCGAATAGCTGCGGCGACGCGGCATCCGGCACGCGATCCCCGACTCTGTACGGCTGCGAGCTTGATCGACCGGACAGGTCCTAGTCGGCGACGACGCCCGTGTTCTGGCAGGCGGTCAGCAGCCAGCGGCCGTCGGCCTGCTTCGAGATCACGTACAGCGGGGCGCCCTCGCTCTCGTCGCCCGGGGCCAGGTAGCGCTGACGGACCTTGACCGCCGCGACGTCGGGGCGGATGAAGAACACGTGCCTCACCTCGTAGGTGACCTTGCCGTCCCAGTTCGCCGCGGGGAGAACCTTGCGGGTGAACTCCGAGATCGCGTCGAGGCCGATGAGGACCTTGCCGTGGGCCGTCGTCCAGATCGCGTCCGGGTGGAAGAGGGCGAGGAACTCCTCGGGGTCCTTGTTCTGCTGGGAGTGCTCGACGGTGGCGACGAGCTGGTTGATCGCTTCGATGTCTGCCGCGTGGGATACGGATTCCGTAGTCATGTGGATCATCCTCACACCTCAAGTGCGGTTGAGGTCAAGCGTGTTATCGCAGGCGTAGGGGTGCTGAGGGCGACCGACCCGGACCTGATCGGGCGGGACCCCCTAATCGCCGGGGGGAGCCTCGTACCCCGGTGTGTGCGTGTTCGGCCAGGCCGCTTCCCGTAGCAGGCGCAGGCCGTTCAGGCCCACGACGACCGTGGAGCCCTCATGGCCGGCCACGCCCAGCGGTAGCGGCAGCGTGCCGATCAGGTCCCAGGTGACCAGCGTCGCGATGAAGGCCCCGGCGATGACCAGGTTCTGTACGACCAGGCGGCGGGCCTTGCGGGAGAGGGCCACCGCGGCGGGGATCGTGGCGAGTTCGTCGCGTACGACCACCGCGTCCGCCGTCTCGAGCGCCAGGTCCGAGCCCGCCTTGCCCATCGCGATGCCGGTGTGCGCGGCCGCGAGTGCCGGGGCGTCGTTGACTCCGTCCCCGACCACCAGGACGCGGCGTCCCTCGCTCTCCCAGTGCCGTACCGCCGCGACCTTGTCCTGCGGGAGCAGGCCCGCCCGCACGTCCGTGATGCCGGCCTCGGCGGCCAGGTGGCGGGCCGCGCTTTCGTTGTCGCCGGTGAGCAGGACCGGCGCGCGGCCGGTCAGCGCCGTGAGCGCGGACACCGTCGCGCGGGCGTCGGGGCGAAGGCGGTCGGCGATACCCAGGACGCCGACCGCGACGCCGTCACGCCGGACCACGACGGCCGTACGGCCCTGCTCCTCCAACACCCGCACGACCGCGGCCGCTTGCTGGGCGTTCGGGTCGGCGCTCGTGGGGGAGCCGGCCTTGGCCGAGCTGCTTGTGGGGGTGTCGGCTGCGGCGGTGCGGCTCGTCGGGGAGCTGGTGCCGGCGGGGCTGGTCGTCGGGGAGCCGGCCTTGGCCGTGCTGTTCGTGGGCGCGTAGGGCCGGGCTGTGTCGCTCGTCGGGGAGCCGGTCCCGGCGGCGCTGCTCGTCGGGGAGCTGGTCCCGGTGGCGCTGCTCGTCGGGGAGCTGGTCCCGGTGGCGCTGCTCGTCGGGGCGTCGGCCCCGGCCGGGGTGCTCGTCGGGGAGCCGACCTCGATCGTCCTGCCCTCGACCGTCGCCGTGACTCCCCGGCCCGGTACCGACGTGAAGTCCGTCGCCGCGGCCACCGCGAGGCCGCGTTCGTGTGCCGCGGCGACGATCGCGCGGGCCAGCGGGTGTTCGCTGGGGTGCTCGGCCGCGGCCGCCAGCGCGAGCAGGCCGTCAGCGTCGAGGTGCCCGTCGGGGTCCGAGCCGGGATCCGCGCCCAGATCCACATCGAGGCCACCACCGCGCCCCGCGCCGACCTCCGTACCCACCAGCGGCCGTACGTCCGTCACTCGGGGCGTGCCTTCGGTGAGGGTGCCGGTCTTGTCGAGGGCGACCGTGTCGACCTGCCCGAGGCGTTCCATCACGACCGCGGACTTCGCGAGGACCCCGTGGCGGCCCGCGTTGGCGATGGCGGAGAGCAGCGGCGGCATCGTCGACAGCACCACCGCGCACGGCGACGCCACGATCATGAAGGTCATGGCCCGCAGCAGGGCGGGCTGGAGCGCGGAGCCGAAGGCCAGCGGGACCGCGAAGACGGCGAGGGTCGCGATCACCATGCCGATCGAGTACCGCTGTTCGACCTTCTCGATGAACAGCTGCGTGGGGGCCTTCGTCTCGGAGGCCTCCTCGACCATCCGGACGATCCGGGCGATCACCGAGTCCGCCGGGTCGCGTCCCACCCGTACGCGCAGGGCCCCGGTGCCGTTGACCGTGCCGGCGAACACCTCGTCGCCCGCGCGCTTCGCGACCGGCAGCGGTTCGCCGGTGATGGTCGCCTGGTCGACCTCGCTCGCGCCGTCGAGTACCCGGCCGTCCGCGCCGACCCGCTCGCCGGGCCGGACGAGCACGGTGTCCCCGACGCGCAGCTCCTCCGCGGCGACCCGTTCTTCGCGCCCGTCCGGCAGGAGGCGGGTCGCGGTGGTGGGGGCGAGGTCGAGCAGGCCGCGTACGGAGTCGGCGGTGCGGGCCGTCGCCACCGCCTCCAGCGCGCCGGACGTGGCGAAGATGACGATCAGCAGCGCGCCGTCCAGGACCTGCCCGATGGCCGCGGCGCCGAGGGCGGCCACGACCATCAGCAGGTCCACGTCCAGGGTCCGGTCCTTGAGGGCCTTCAGGCCCTCCCATCCCGGTTCCCAGCCGCCGGTGACGTAGGTGGCGGCGAACAGCGGCGCCCAGGTCCACGCGGGGGCGTCGAGGAGCTTGAGCGGGAGGGCCGCCAGGAAGAGGACCAGCGCGGCCAGGGCCCAGCGGGCTTCCGGGAGTGCCAGGACGCGCGTGCGGCGCCGGGGTGCCGCCGGGCGCGGTCCGGCGGCGGTGGGCGCGGGGCGCTGGTCGAGGGCAGAAGGCATGACAAATCAACCCTTCGCGGGCGGGTGCGGCATCGCCCTCACCATACAGGAACATCTGAACAGGTCTTCAGGTGTCATCGTTATGATGACCCCATGGGCCACGGAACCGAGACCGCCAGGAGCGCCACCACCCGCGAGCGCCTCGACGCGGTCGGCACCGCCGATGTCGCCGCCACCCTCCAGGCCCTCGCGACCCCCTCGCGGCTGCACATCCTCGCCCGCCTCCAGGAGGGCCCCTGCTCCGTCGGGGACCTCGCCGACGCCGTCGGCATGGAGGCCTCCGCCTGCTCCCACCAGCTGCGCCTGCTGCGTAACCTCGGGCTGGTCACGGGCGAGCGCCACGGGCGCTCGATCGTCTACGCCCTGTACGACAACCACGTCGCCGAACTCCTCGACCAGGCGCTCTACCACGTCGAGCACCTGCGGCTCGGGATGCGGGACGCCCCGGCGGCCCTCGGCGAGGAAGCGGCGCCGGAGCGGGCGCCGACCGGTCCGTAGCCGGCGGCGTCCCGGCGCGTCCCGATCCTGTTGATCATTGGCCTGCGGGCTGTTTCGGGGGAGTCCCGGCCGGCGCGACGATGTCGATCAATGGTTCGTCTCGGTACGAGGGAGGGAGTCGTCGTGGCTCTGGAGATGCGTGAGCGGTGCGAGCGGTGCGAGGTGGCCGTGCTGGTGGCGGACGGTCCCGCGCGGATCTGTTCGTACGAGTGCAGCTACTGCGTGCCCTGCGCCGACGAGATGCGGAACGTCTGCCCCAACTGCGGCGGCGAACTCGTTCCCCGCCCGCGACGCGTCGCCGGGTAGGCGACCGGAGGCGCGGTGGGTCGGTGCATCGACGTTATTCCTCTCGAGCTCTCCGCAGGGTCCGCTACGCTCGCCGGCATGAGTTCCGTCATCCACAACTGGCAGGCCCTGCGCACGCGGTCGACGTCCTGACCCGCGGAGTCGGCCGCGTCGCCGACACCGGGGTCCACGTCCATCGTTCGCCTCCGGATGACGAGGAACTCCACCATGCGCGCTCACTCGCGCCCCACGTTCGTTTTCGTGCACGGCGCTTCCAGCAACTCCCGGGCCTGGAGCCCGTTGCAGAACGAACTGGCCCTGCTCGGGCACCGTTCGTACGCCGTCGACCTACCCGGCCACGGTGATCGCGCCGCCGGCCCCGCCGCCTACTACCGGCAGCCCCAGGACATGGCGGCGCTGGCCGCCGCTCCCTCCCCGATGCGTGGTGTCACGTTGCGGGACAACGTGGAGCACGTGGTGGACGCCGTGCGCCGGCTCGCCGAGCACGGGCCGGTCGTCCTGGTCGGCAACAGCCTCGGTGGCCTGACGGTCAGCGCCGTCGCCAACGCCGCGCACGACCTGCTCGACCGTGTCGTCTACCTCTCCGCGCTGTGCCTCAGTACCCCGGCCATGCTCACCGAGCCGTGGGACGTGGTGGACGACAACCTGCTGGACGCGGCGGCGGCTGGGATTACTGTGCCGGACGTGCGCGACCCCGCTGTGGCCCGGCTGAACTGGCGTAGCGCCCATGCCGATCCGGCCCTGTTCGCCCAGTTGAAGGCCGCCATCATGGCCGACTCCACCGACGACCAGTTCCGCGTGCTGCTGGACTCGATGGACCCGGACGAGACCTACGCGGTGCTGGAGCCGGGGGCCCTGGTCCGGGCCGACGGGTGGGGCCGCATCCCGCACACCTACGTCCGTCTGTCGAAGGACCGCGGCATCACGCCGGCCGTCCAGGACTACATGATCCGGAAAGCGGACGAGCTGACGCCGGACAACCCGTTCGAGGTGCACACCCTGGCCACGTCACACGTGGGCTACTTCAGCCGGCCGCGACTCTTCGCGGACCTCTTGACCGGCCTGGTCTAGCACCACCCGTTTCGGCGTCCCCGCCGCCGGTCGCCCCGGCAACGGGGACGCCGTCCACCCTCCGGGCATGGGCATGGGCATGAGAGTGCCGACCACCGGACCGCGAGGAACGCCTACCTGGCCGGGCTCCACATCACGGGCATCTTCCTCCGGTCGGCACAACGGCCCAGACGGAACCGCCTAGCTGCGGCCGACCAGAGTCGTCACGTACGGCACGAGGCCCTGGCGGGTGTAGAAGCGGATGGCGTCCGCGTTGGTGGCGATGACGTCGAGCTGGTACTCGCGCGCTCCCCGCGCCACGAACTCGGCACGGACCGCCTCGAACAGGCGAGTCCCGATCCCGCCGCCCCGCTGGTCGGCCCGTACGGAAAGACTCTCCAGGACACCGGTTTTCGCCCCTCGTTCCCAGGAACCCGGCGGCTGATCCTTCACACGGGCCAGGGCATAGCCGACAAGTTCGCCACCGGCTTCGGCGGCCAGCACGAAGGCATCCGGGGAAGCCAGCCATGTCTCGTACTTGGCCCTGCGATGCCGCCACGAAGCCTCAGGGGACAGGGAGGGAGAGAGCTCTTCGAGATGCCCGGCCACGGCCACGTGGTGGGTGTGGAGTGCTTTCCACAGGGGTTCGAGATCGTCGAGACGGTCAGCTGATAGGTGCCCGATCAAGAGGTGCTGGCTCATCCGAACACCTTATGAGAACGCCGAACTGCCGCTGGCCTGGCGGTGATCGGAACGAATCTGCGTGGGCCGGGGGCGTGGGCCGAGGGGCAGGGGGGCAGGGGGCAGGGGGCGAGGGCCGGGGCTGGTGGGCCGGTGGCCTGGCGGCCCGGTGGGCCGGTGGCCTCGCGGCCCCGGGGTTCGGCGGCCTGGCGGCCCGGGGGTTCGGCGGCCTGGCGACCTCGCGGCCCGGGGGGCCGACGGCCTTGCGGCTTCGCGGCCCGGGTGGCCCGTGGCCTGGCGGCCTCGCGTCCCGGGGGTCCGGCGACCTCGCGGCCTTGCGGCCTCGCGGCCCGGGTGGGCCGGTGGCCTGGCGGCCCGGCGGCCCGGCGGCCCGGGGGTCCGGCGGCCCGGGGGTCCGGCGGCCCGGGGGTCCGGCGGCCTTGCGGCCTCGCGGCCCGGGAGTCCGGCGACCTTGCGACCATGCGGCTTGCGACCTGCGACCTGCGACCTTGCGGCCTCGCGGCCCGGGGGTCCGGCGGCCTGTGGCCTGGCGGCCCGGGGGTCCGGCGGCCTGGCGGCCCGGGTGGGCCGGTGGCCTTGCGGCCCGCGGGCCTGCGGCCTTGCGGCCCGTGGCCCTGCGGCCTCGCGGCCCGGGGTCCGGCGACCTGGCGGCCTCGCGGCCCGGGTTGCCTGGCGGCCCGTGGCCCGGCGGCCTCGCGGCCCGGGGGTCCGGCGGCCTGGCCGCCTTGCGGGCCTCGCGGCCCGGGTGGGCCCGTGGCCTTGCGGCCTTGCGGCCTTGCGGCCTTGCGGCCTCGCGGCCGCCGGCCTCGGCGGCGCGGGGGTCCGGGGGCCCCGGCCGCCCGGTAGGGCAGTCGCCCGGTAGCCCCCGGTCGCGCTCGGCCGCCGCCGCCCGGCCCCGCCCGGCCCCGGCCCCCACCGTCGCGCTTCGGCATCGTCGCAGGTCCGCTCCCTGCCCTCCCTCCCCCTCCATCAGCGTCCCTGATTACAGTTGATACCTTCGTGAAGGTTTTTATTTCATGGGTCCATGACCGCATCCACCAGCTCCACTCCGGAGCCGGCCCATCGGCCGGCTCGCCCCGGGGCCTACCCGGACGGCAGGACACCCCTCGCTGACGCCGTGCTCGCAGTCGCCCGACGTGACATCGCCACGTTCCACGCGCTGCCGCTCTCGCACGGCCGGTCTATCCGCGACTCCCACATGCGGGAGACCTACGAGGCGCTCTTCGGCGCCGCGCAGCTCGCGGCCGACGTGTCGTACAGCGGCACGATGCTCGACTCCTTCTTCCGGCCCCGAGGCCCGCTCCGCGAGGCCCAGCGGCTCGCCGCCCGCAGCTTCGGCGCCGACGCCACGTTCTTCCTGTCGGCCGGCACCAGCACCGCCAACCGGGTCGCCCTCACCGCCATGACCCGGCCCGGCTCCCGGGTGCTCGCCGACCGCTCCTGCCACCAGTCGGTGCACTTCGCGCTCAACTCCCTCGGCGTCTCCGTCGCCTACGCGCCGATGCAGCGCTGCTGCGAGGACTGCCCACGGACGTACGCCGACCTGCCCCGGCTCCTGGAGATGTTCCGCGCCGCCGCCGTCGAAGGCCGGCCCTACGACACCGTCGTCCTCTCCGCCGTCTCCTACGACGGTGTCCGCTACGACCTGCCGACCGTCCTCGCCGAACTCGCCGCCGTCCACCCGGGCGTCGCCGTCCTCGTCGACGAGGCCTGGGGCGCCGCGCACCGCTTCCACCCCCGGCTGCGCCCGCTCACCGCGCTGCACGCCGTCGAGACGCTGCGCGCCGCCGATCCCCGGTTCACCATGAACGTGGCCGTCACCCACTCCGCCCACAAGTCGATGTCGGCGCTCCGGCAAGGCTCGTACCTGCACCTCATCGGCGACGGCGAAGCCCGCGAACGCACCGCGCAGGCCCTCTTCCAGCACCACACCACCTCACCCAGCTGGCCGGTGCTCGCCAGCCTCGACCTCGCCAGGCTCCAGGCCGAGACCGAGGGCGAGGCGCTCCTCGGGCGTTCCCTCGGGCTCGCCCGCACCCTGCGCGTCGAACTCGCCACCGACCCGAGGCTCTCGGCGTACCGCCCGCTCGGGCCCGACGGCCACCTCACCGACCCGGCGCAGCTGGTCAGCGACGATCCCACCCGGGTCCTCGTCGACATCAGCGCCCTCGGCATCACGGCGGCGGACTTCCGCCGGATGCTCTTCGACGAGTACGCGCTGTACGTGGCCCGGGAGAGCGGTGACGCCGTCCTCTTCCACATCCACATCGGGGTGGACGAGGCGACGCTGCTACGGCTCCTCGACGCGCTGCGCACGATCCAGCGCACGTACCGGAGCGCCTCCGAGGCCCTGGCGGCGGGGACCTCCGAGCACTTCATCATCGCGTACCCGCCCGGCATCCCCATCACGGTGCCCGGCGAGAAGCTCTGCGAGCGGACGCTCAGTCAGATCGACACGCTCCGTTCCAGCGGCTGCGAGATCTACACCTTGCGGAACCCGACCGTCTCGGCCGGTGCGCTCGCCGCGCAGGCGGCGGCGACGGGGGCCCTGCCGGTCCCCGCCGGCCACCTCGCCGCGCCGCCGCCCACCTCGGAGCGGCTCGCGGGCGCGGCCGCCGCGGTCTCGGCGGCGGGCACGACCGCCGCGACGGTCTCGGCCGCCGCGGCCACGGCCGTCGCCACCGCGGTGGCCACCAGCTGACCACACCTCACCTCCCGGCTCCACCCCCGGCGCAGGCGTCGGCTCGACCCCGAGTCCCGCGCCAGTTCCACCGGCTCCGGCGCCAGTTCCGCCCGGCTCCACCCGCGCTCCGATGCCGGCTCCACCCCGGCTCCCGCGCCAGTTCCACCCGGCTCGGCTGCGCTCCACCCCGGCTCCACCCGCGCTCCGGCGCCCGCTCCACCCCGGCAGCGATCCCGGCGCCGGTCGTCCCCACTCCGCCGCGCCACTCCGCCTCCGATCCCGACTTCGAGGGAGAACACCTCCATGATCAAGATCGCGGACATCCGTAAGCACGCCACCCGCTGGCCCCAGCGCGTCGCCGTCGTCGACGGCGAGACCCGTATGACCTGGGCGAGCTTCTCCGACAAGGTCAGCCGCGTGTCCTGCGCCATCCAGGACTTGCTGCCCGAGACCCGGCCCGCCCGGGCCGTGTTCCTCGCCGAGAACAGCTGGGAGCTGGTCGTCTCCATGGCCGCCGTCAGCTCGCTCGGCATCCCCTGCGTCGGGCTCGACTACACCGCCGGCCCCGTCGCCACCCGCGCGGCGCTCGACCAGCTGGAACCGACCGTCGTGATCACCTCGCGGGCCCACCGCGCCCTCCTGGAGGAGTGCGGCTGGCCGAACGGCAGAGACATACTCGACATATTCCTCGACAGCGAGCCCGTCGGCCTGCCCGACGGCCAGACCGTCTCGGTCAGCTTCACCGACCTCCTCGTCTCGGCGCCCGGCGACCCCCAGCCGGTCGAGCAGCCCTTCGAGGCCTTCTCCTTCACCTCCGGCACCAGCGGCGTGCCCAAGATGGTCGTCCGCCGGACCTCCTTCGAGGCCCGCCGCTTCGCCGATCTCGTCGACCAGTACGCCTTCGACGAGGAGGACGTCCACCTGGTCACCGTGCCGCTCTACCACGCCTCCGGGCCCGGCTGGGCGCGCATCTTCCTCACCCTGGGCGGCACCGTCGTTCTCGGCCCGCACGACGACGCCGGGGAGCTCATCCGCATCATCCAGGACGAGGGCGTCTCCACCACCCTCATGGTGCCGCCCGTCCTCGCCCGGGTCGTCGCCCACCCCGACTCCGAGCACCTGCACAAGACGTCCCGGCTGCACTTCGTCCTCTCCGGCGGCCGGCACCTCAACCGCTGGGTCATCAACAACGCCTGGGACCGTCTCGGCCCCGTCCTCCACCTCTACTACGGGACCACCGAGACCGGCGTGAACGTCATGATCGGACCCGAGGAGCTGCACGTGGCTCCCTGCCGTTCCGGCCGTCCCATGCCCGGCAACACCGTCGTCGTCCTGGACGCCGAGAACCGCCCGCTCCCCAAGGGCAGCCGCGGCCGGGTCGCCATAGCGAGCTACCAGCTGATGGACAGTTACGCGACCAGCGAGCCCGACTTCATGACGCTCGACTACGGCGGCCGCACCCAGCGGTTCCTGCTCACCGGCGACAGCGGGCTCGTCGACGAGGCGGGCCGGCTCGAACTCACCGGCCGCAACGACGGCGTCGCCAAGGCCGAGGCGGGCAAGCCGCTCGACGTCAACATCTTCGGGCTCGAAGCCGACCTGATGGACCTGCCCTGCGTCCGCGAGACGGCCGTCCTGCGGACCAGTCTCCCCGGCGCCGGCGAGGTGCTCGTCGTGCCCTTCACGCCGGTCGCGCCCGAACGCCAGGAGAGCGGCTACCGGGCGGTCAGCGCCGCCTGCGCCCGCCGCGTGCCCTGCCTCCCGGCGTACGTGGTGCCCGTCGACGCCATCCCGTACAGCCCCACCGGCAAGGTCCGGGCGGCCCAGCTCCTGGAGTCGGTCCTCCCGCTCCTGGACATCCGGCCGGCGGACGAGCGCGAGGCGGAGACGGTCGGGGTCTGACCCGGCCGCCCCCGCCGACCCGTCCGACCCGCAGACCCGGCCGACCCGTCCGACCCGCCGACCGGCCGACCCCGCCGACCGGTGGACCTTGCCCGGTCGTCGTTCCTGGCCCCCGGCCGGCGGACCCCCTTCCCGCCGGCCGGCCCTCCCTCCTCGGATTCCCCGCCTCACCCCCGTAGCCCTACCTCCCCTTCCCCTCCTCAACTCCCAGCCGGAACAGGCCTGACAGGAAGAGTCATGAACAGTCAGAACACGTACACGCGAGGCGTCCTTCTCTGCCTCCTGGCCACGGTGTCCTGGGGCGCGATGTTCCCCCTCATGGATTCCACCCTCCAGCACATCGACCCGTTCACCTTCACGGTCATGCGGTACACCATCGCCGGCGCGATGTTCCTGGTCTTCCTGCGGATGCGCGAGGGGCGGGAGGGGCTGCGCCTGAAGGGCGAACGCATCGGCCTGGCCTGGCTGTTCGGCACCGCCGGGTTCGCGGGCTTCCAGTTCCTGGTCTTCTTCGGGCAGGACCTCATCGGCGCCCGGGGCGCGCTCAACGCCTCGATCATGATGGCGACCATGCCCATGATGGGCTTCCTGGTGAACTGGGTCATGAAGAAGGTCGTCCCGCCGAAGTTCTCGCTCGTCTTCATCGCGATGTCCTTCGTCGGCACCATCCTGGTCGTCTCCAACGGCGACATCGGCTCCCTGATCGCCTCCCCGAAGGAGGCGGGCGCCGACGCCCTGCTGCTCTTCGCCGCGCTGTGCTGGGTCGTCTACACGTCGGGTGCGAGCTACTTCCCGACCTGGTCCCCGATCAAGTACACGGCGATCACGACGGTCCTCGGGCTCGCGAGCGCCACCGTGATCACGGCGGTCATCCTGGCGGCCGGCGGGGTGCCGGTCCCGACGGCGGGTGCCGTGGGCACGATCCTTCCGCAGCTGGCGTACATGAGCGTCATCGCCGGCTTCGTGGGTGTGCTCGGCTGGAACTTCGGCAACCGCTACCTCGGCCCGCTCAACGGCGTCCTGTTCATGGACGTGGTGCCGGTGACCGCCTTCGTGATCTCCGCCCTGACGGGGGTCGTCCCGGCCGGCGTGCAGATCGTCGGCGCCTCGCTCACGGCGGCGGCGCTGGTCTTCAACAACCTGTACCTGCGGCGCATCGCCAAGGCCGCCCCCGCCGCGTCCCCGGCGCCCGCCGCGTCCGGACCGTCCGTCGGCTCGTCTTCCGGTACGTCCTCCGGTACGGCCTCCGGTTCGGGTTCCGCTTCCGCTCCCGCGCCGGTCGGGTCGGGCACCAGGTCCTGACGCCCCGACCCGTACGGCCCGGGTGCGCGTCCCCGGGAACGCCTATGGCGTGGCCTCCCACACCTCGTGGGGGGCCACGCCGTTTTCCGGTCCCGCGCGGTGGCCTGGCGGCCGATCAGCGGCGCAGGCCTTCGAGGAGGACGGTGCGCAGCTCCTCGTACCGCTCGGTGAGGTCCGAGCGGCCGCTGAGGACGTCGGAGATGTGCTGCATGCCGAAGAAGGCGGAGACGAGGACGCGGGCCGCGGCGCGGGGTTCCACTCCGTCCCGCAGTTGTCCCGCGTCCCGGGCTTCGGCGATGAGGCGGGTGAGGTAGTCCTCCCAGCCGACGTACGGCTCCGGGAGCTCGGCGTCGATGAGGGCGCGCTCGATCTGGAGCCGGGCGCCGGCCTGGACGACGATGTCCCGCGCGAACGCCCGGGTGACCGTGTCGAGGACGGCGGTGAGCATGTCGAACGGCTCCGCGTGGTCGCCCTCGGCGCCCTTGAGGATCTCGGGCCAGCGGGCGTAGTGCTCCTGGACGACCGCGACGGCGAGGGCCTCCTTGTTCGTGTAGTGGAAGTACACCGCGCCCTTGGTCATCTCGGCGCGCTCGGCCACGTCCTGCAGGGTGACGGTCGCGTAGCCGCGCTCCGCGAAGAGCTCGGCCGCCGACTGGAGGATGTGCACCTTCGTACGCCGGGCGCGCTCCTGCTTCGGTTGGCTTCGGGGTGTCGCCATGCCTGTCCGCCTCTCTCGTTCGTATGCCTTGCAATATACATTCTCGAAGGTATATTTCTTGCTGCCGAGGGGCCGCCGAGGTCCCTCGTCGCAACGATGATTCACCTTGAGGGGGAAAAGGATGTCCATCGGTGTGCTGCAGACCGTATTGCCTCTTGAGCCGCTTGAGCCCCTGGAGTCACTGGAGTCTCTCGTGCGGGAGGCCAAGGACGGCCTCAGCTTCGACCGAACGATCTCCCGACGGCTCGTCCACCGCGCCTCGGTGACGGAGGTCTTCCTCACCGACGCGGCCGTCGCCGGCGCGGACCGCTTCCTGATCGGGGCCCAACTGCCCCGCAACCACGCCCTGTACCGCCCGGAGGAGACCGGGCAGTGCGACTTCATGCTCCTCGTCGAGACCGTGCGGCAGGCCGGGATCTACCTGAGCCACCGGCACTACGACGTGCCGCTCGGCCACCACTTCATCTTCAAGGCCCTGTCGCTGCACATCAGCGACCCGGCCGCGCTCCGGGTCGGCGCCGGACCGCTCGCGGTGGTCCTCGACGTGAACGTCGCCACGCCGGGCGGACGGACGGCCGGCATCCCCGGCGCGCGCAACCCGCGGCGCTTCGACGCCCGCTTCGACATGGTGATCGAGGTCGGCGGACGGGAGTGCGCCCGCGCCTCCGCCGGGGTGACCGTGATCGACGGGGTGCGGTACGCCCGCCTCCGGCAGCGGGGCCGTACCGAGGGGACCGTGTCGGCCCGCCCGTCCGCGTACGAGGGAACCGCGCCCGCCCGCCCGTCCGCGTACGAGAGGAAGGGCGGGGCCCCCGGCGACGGACGGGGCGTGCTGCGCCCCGCGCCGGGGACGGCGATACGGCCGGCCGGCACCGGCGAGTGGCGGCTGCACGTCGACCCCACGCACCCCGGGTACTTCGAGCACCCGTCGGACCACGTCCCCGGGATGCTCCTCCTGGAAGCCTTCCGGCAGGCCGCCCTCGAACTCTGTGGAGGGACCGTACTGGCCTCCCTGGAAGCCGAGTTCGCGGTGTTCGGGGAGCTGGGCGAGGCGGTGACCGTCCAAGCGGCGGCGACGACCGCGGGGGACGGCCGGATGCGGCTGTCGGCGACCCAGGGAGGTCGCGTGCTCGCGACGGCGGGGGCCCGCCGCGCGTGAGGGCCGGAGGCGCGACCCGAAGGACGAACGGACCGACGTAGAGGCGTAGAGACGTAGAGACGTAGAAAGGAAAGAGCGATGGAACTCCAGCACTTACGGGCCTTCCGCGAAGTGGCCCGAGAACTCAGCTTCACCCGCGCGGCGCACAACCTGCACTACTCCCAGCCCGCCGTGACCGCGCAGATCAAGGGCCTGGAAGAGGACATGGGGGCGTCGCTGTTCCAGCGGCGCGGCAACCGCTCCGTGGAACTGACGCCGGCCGGGGCGCGCCTGCGTCCGCTGGCGGAACAGATCCTGGAACTGGTCGACACCGCCCAGCACGAGATCGCGGGCCCGGTCGGCGCCGGCGGCCGGGCCAGAGGGGGCAGAGCATGAGCATCGCTCCCGGCCGCGCCGCGTTCTTCGACGTCGACGAGACCCTGATCACCTGCAAGAGCATGGCCTGCGTCCTCGCCCGCTTCTGGGGGCGCGGCGAAGTGGCCGCCCGCAGGTTCGCCGCGGCGCACGCCGAACTCCGGCGCATGATCCGCGAGGGCGTGCCCCGCGAGCAGGTGAACCGAACCTTCTTCCGTTTCCTGGCCGGCAGCCACCTCGACGACCTGGAGACCTGCGGACAGGAGTGGTACGAGAAGGCCCGCACCGGCGGACTCCTCCACACCCCCGTGTACGAGGCGCTCCGACGCCACGCCGGCGCCGGCGACCTCGTCGTCCTCGTCTCCGGAGCCTTCTCCGCCTGCCTGGAGCCGCTGGCCCGCGACATCGGCGCCGACCTCGTCGTGTGCACCGTGCCCGAGGTGACCTCGGAGGGAGTGCTCACCGGGGAACTGGTCGGCCCGCCGATGCTCGGCGAGGCGAAGGGCGAGGCGGCCCGCCGGATCATGACGGCCTTCGGGCTCGGGCCCGAGGAGTGTTTCGCGTACGCCGACGACGAGAGCGACCTGCCGCTGCTGCGCTCCGTCGGTCACCCGGTCCTCGTCGGCGACGGACCGGTCTCCGCACCGCCCTCCGAGACGGCGGGCTGGTCCTGGCTCCCGGGCCCCGCGCCCGCCGCGGCGCCTTCGGCCCCGGCGCCCGCTCCGGGCCGGCCCTCGGCCGCGCGCACGGCCGCGGCGACCGCCCGCAGGCCGGTGACGCAGGCGGCCTGAGAGCCGTCATGAGGCCGCGGACGGCCTGAGGATCTGCCGGGGGCCGCTCGGGAGGGTGCCGCTCTTGTCCTCGCCCTCACGTGCATGACTGTCTTCCCCCGTCCCCCCCCGCACCCCGGAAGGCTCGTTACCGACGTCACCGACGTCACGGGCGAGACCCTCCTCACCGACGTCACACTCGTCATCGCTCAGCGCCTGGAAGACCACGACCCGCCGAGGAAGCCCCGCCGCCACGGAGGCTCCGGGCGGGGGGCGGGGTCGGTAGGCGTGGTCGGGGAGCGGCCGGTCAGGCGGTCGCGGGGCGAGCGGTCGACAGGGACGGTTCGAGGACGTCCCAGACCTCGCGTACGAGATCGGCGGGGCCGGTCGTGTCCGTCGCCCGCACCACGGCGGGGGCCCCGACCAGGAGCGCCACGGCGAGCTGGGCGAGGAGTCCGGCGGGATGGGCGTCGGACACCGAGCCCTCCTCCTGGCCCCTGCGGATCAACAGCTCGACGACACCGCAGAGTTCACCGAGCTGGACGGGGACGGTTCCTTCGGCGCGGGCCGCGTCCATGACCAGGCGGAGGCCGGCGGCGAAGGGCAGGTCCTCGTACACCCTGCGGCTCAGCTCGACGAGCAGTCCGCGCAGGGCGGTCAGTGCCGTGCCCCGTTGGGCGGTGGCGCCCGCCCCCCGGGTGGCGGCGGTGGCGAGGGCGTCGGCCCAGCGCGACTCGAAGGAGCGGGTCAGTTCGCCGGCGAGGTCCGCCTTCGACGAGAAGTGTCCGTAGAGGGCTCCTTTGGTCAGTCCGGTGCGGGCCGTGATGTCGGCCAGGTTCGTCCCCGCGAATCCGTGCAGGGCGAACTCGGCGGCAGCGGCGCCGAGCACCAGGTCGTAGGTCATGCGGGCCCTGTCCTGTTGCTTCACCGAGCGTCCGCCTCCCGTCGCTGTGTTCGTGTTCCTTCGGACCTCCATGGATGCATGACGGCCCCACAGAAAATACCTTCCAGACCGAATCTTTTTCTACTCGCATCAGTACCACCACTCAAGGAGTCCACGTCATGACGGTCGTCGACACGCCCGCTTCCCTCGCCACCGGATACCTGTACGCCGCCGCAGCGCGCCACGCGGAGGGGTCGGAACGGAGCGGACGGCTCCACCCCGAGGTCGTCACCGCGATGACCGCCGCCGGGCTCGCCCGGCACTTCGTCCCGCGCCGCTGGGGCGGCCGGGCCGGCGGGTTCGCCGAACTCCTCGACACCGTCGCCGAGGTGGGGACGGCCTGCGCGTCCACCGCCTGGTGCGGGGCGCTGCTCGCGGCCCACGGCCGGCTCGCCGCGCACCTGCCGGTCGAGGGGCAGCGCGAACTGTGGGGCGACTCGCCGGACACCCGCGTGGCGGCGGCGGTGGTGCCCCCGGCGGGGCGGCTCCGGCGGGTGCCGGGAGGGTGGCGGCTGTCGGGGGAGTGGGCGTTCGCGAGCGGGGTGGAGGACGCGGAGTGGGTGCTGCTCGCCTCGCTCGACCACTCGGGGGCCGGGGCGCCCGGCTACCGGGTCCTGGCGGTGCCGCGTGAACGGGTCGGGATCAGGGAGACGTGGGACGCGGTGGGGCTGCGGGCGACGGGCAGCCACAGCGTGGTGATCGAGGAGGCGGCGGAGGTCTTCGTACCGGAGCACCGCACGTTCCTGCGCGAGACGCTGGTGACGGGGGTGGTGACGGGGGCCGTCGACCCGGGGGAGGGCGCGGCCGGGAGCGAGGCCGGCGACGCGCCCGCCGAGGTGGCCCCGTGCCACCGGGTGCCGTACCAGCTGGTCGCGTCCCTCCAGTTCGCGGCGCCGGCGCTGGGCGCGGCGCGGGGAGCGCTGGAGGCGTGGACGCTGATGACGGGGTTACGCCGCCTCCCGGACGGCCGGCCGCTGACGGAGGACCCGGTGGTCCAGCAGACGCTGTCCCGCAGCGCGGCGGAGATCGACGCGGCGCACCTCCTGCTGAAGGCGGCGGCGACCCGGGCGGACGACTGGCCGGGCGGGGCCGCGGGGGCGAGGGACGCCCGCGAGGCGGTCACCGCGCTCAACCAACGCGACGCGGCGGGGGCCGTGGACCTGCTGGTGGGCGCGGTGGAGCGGCTGATGCGGGCCGGCGGCGCGCGGGGCCTGATCGCGGGCGGCGGCCTGGAGCGCGCCTGGCGCGACGTCCACGCGATAGCCGCGCACGCGGCCCTCCAACCGGCCCCGGCGGCGGCCGCCTACGCGGCGACGGTGTTCCCGACGTCACCCTGAACGCCCGGGGGAGCGACCTAGGACGGGGGCCGTCTCCAGAAGCTCGCCGGGGGCATGAGTCCTCCGCCCCGGCGGCGTCCCCCGGAAGAGCCGGGCGCCGAACTGGGCCGTGAGCCGGGCCATGGCTGGGCCGTGAGCCGCGGCCCTGAGCGGGGGCCCTGAGCGGGGCCCTGAGCTGGGCCCTGAGCCGGGCCCGAAGCCGGGCCGTGAGTCGGGTCCGAAGTCGGGGCCCCAAGCCCGGCCCTGAGCCGCGCCGTGAGTCGGGCCCGAAGTCGGGGCCCTGAGCCGGGCCCTAGGCCGGGCCGTGAGCCGCGCCCCGTGCCGGATCCCGTGCCGGGCCCGAAGCCAGGCCCCGGGCCGGGCTCGAAGCCGGGCCCCAAGCCGGGGCCGTGATCCGGGCCCCAAGCCGGGGCCCGAAGCCGGGCCCCTTCCGGGCCCGAAGCCGGGCCGTGAGTCGGGCCCGAGGCCGGGGCCCCGCGCCGGGCCCCAAGCCCGGGCCCTGAGCCAGGCCCCAAACCGGCCCCCTTCCGGGCCCGAAGCCGGCCCCCGCGCCGGGCCCCAAGCCGGGCCGAGCTGGGGCCCCGAGCCACGCCCCAATCCGCGCCCCCAGCCGAGCCGAACCGACCCCCGCCCCGCGCGCAGCGACCCGCCCCCGCCCCGCCCCTAGATCCGGTGTTCCCTCCAGAACGGACCCAAGTCCCGGTCCGTCGCCGACTGGGCCGCGTGTTTGAAGTCGGCCGTTGTGGCGACGCCCAGCCAGTGGGTGCGTACGTAGGTGCGCAGCATGGTGGCCATTTCCCGGCTGCCCAGGGTTCGTTCCAGGTCGTGCAGGGCGCAGGCGCCGCGGATGTAGACGACGCGGACGTACTCCGAGCGGTGGCCGTCCGCGTAGTACGCCATGGTCCTGTGGAGCGCGGCCGTGTCGCTGGGCCATTCGCCCTGGTCCTCCCAGCAGGTGGCTGTGGGCTCCCCGTAGTACAGCTGGTTCGCGTACTGCGCGAAGGACTCGTCGAGCCACGGTGAGGCGAACTGGTCGTTGCCGACGATGCCGTAGAACCACTGGTGGGCGATCTCGTGGACCACGGCCGACCCTTCCGGTTCCGTCCACAGCAGGACGAGGCCCGGGAACTCCATGCTGCCGAAGTCGTCGAGGTTGTCGCTCATGACGAGGTCGAGCTCGCCGTACGGGTAGTGCCCGAAGCGTCTTCCGAAGTCGTCGACCGAGCCGACGGCCGCCTTCAGGTCGGTCTCGACGCCTTCGGGGGGCGTGGTCGCCGTCCAGTACGCGTTCAGCCGGACCCCGCCGGGCGTCGTCACCGTCCTGGACGTGAAGGGGCCCGCCGCCCACGCGAAGTCCCGCACCCCGTGCGCCACGCTCGTGCTGACGGTCCGGCCGGGTGCGCCGGCGCGCCGGGTGGTGGTGCCGGTCGCGGGGACGACCAGCGCGCGCGGATGGTCGAGGACGACCCGGAAGTCGCCGGCCAGGGTGTGGAAGCTCTCGCCGAAGCCGACGTCCGGGTCGAGGTGCGGGCCCTGCTCGTCGCGTACGGACAGCAGGGGCAGCGCGTTGCCGAGGTAGCGGTACGCGCCGTCCTTCCCGAAGCGGTGCACCCGGTCCGGTACGGCGATGTCGACGTCGAACGACACGCTCGCCCGCGCCCCGTACGGCAGCGGCTCGGGCAGTTCGATCCGGAGCGCGGTGCAGTCGACCGCGAGCGGCCGCGGGGTGCCTCCGGAGACCCGCCCGACCCGCACCGGGGACGGGCTGTCCGGGGCGCCGCAGCCGTCGGTGCCGTTGCCCCACAGCCGCAGGTCGACCGAGGTCAGAGGGGCCCGGGCGGCGTTCCGGAAGGACACCGTCTGGCGGCCGGACCAGTGCGAACCGTCGCCGTCGGCGCGCAGCCGCACGTCGTACGAGGGCCGGTCCGGCGTCGCCGCCGACGGGGCGACCGAGGGGCCGTCGGGTGCCTGCGCCACGGCGGTCTGCGGGGCGAGCAGCAGGAGGGCCGCGAGGGCGAGCAACGGCGCCCGCCAGCCACTGAGCGAGGTCATGCCAGGCACGCTAGAACGCCCGTACGCCCGGACGGGCGGGTTCCGCGATGCGCGTGCGCCTAGAGGTCGCGCCAGAACGGCACCGTCGCCTCCGCTTCCTCCCCGTCCTCCTCGCCCCATCCCCTCGGCGCGGCCGCGGCGTTGAACTCCCGGTCGACGTAGTCGGGTAGGTCGGCGCCGTAGTAGATGACGTCGGTCTGCTGGATCGACAGGACCGGGTGGCCGTGCGTGCCGCGCCCGGCGGGCAGGTACCGGTGGGCGTAGACCGGCACCATCTGCGGCACGGTGGCCAGTTCGGCGCGCGCCGCCGTCACGGCCTCGGCGGGCGCGGCCGGCCGCGGGCCCCATTCCCGCCGCCAGAAGGAGTTGTGCTCGACGTCGAAGAGGACGCCGTCGACCGGCCTCTCCAAGCGCCACCGCAGGTCGTCGCGGTCGGGGCCGCGCCAGTTCGGCCACGGCGACGGGCGGCCGTGCGGGTCGGGCCGGCCCACGGGAAGCCCGGCCGCCAGGAACACCCGGTGGTCGTCGCTGAACGCGAAGCCGAACTCCTCCTCGATCCGGTCGAACTCCGCGTCCGACAGGCCGGGGAGCATCTCGGCCCTTCCCGTCCTCGCCAGCCTGCGGGCTGCTTCCGCGCCCGACCGGGCGCCTTCCTCCATGATCACCCGGTCATCGTAAATGTGGCGATCGGTGCGTTGCCGATCTTTTGGGCGCCCAAGAATCTAAAGCAAGCGCGCTTGATTGTTTCTTTCCCCGCTGCCATGCTCCTTGCGAAGGCCCGTGACCGCCCGTCCCCGAGGGGAGCGCACCGTGTCCGACCCCGTCGTCGTGCTCGACGACCTGCGTGACGAGAGTGACGAACTCGACCGGCTCGTCGCGGAGTTGAGCGACGAGAGATGGGGTGCGCCCACCCCCGCGGCCGGCTGGACCATCGCCCACCAGATCGCGCACCTCGCCTGGACCGACCGCGCCGCGTTCCTCGCGGCCACCGACGCCCAGGCCTTCGCCGCCGAGACGGAGAAGGCGCTCGCCGCCCCCGACCGGTTCGTCGACGAGGGCGCCGAGGAGGGCGCGAAGCTGCCGCCCGCCGAGCTGCTCGCCGACTGGCGGGCGGGGCGCGAGCGGCTCCAGGACGCCCTGCGCGCGGTGCCGGCGGGGGCGAGGTTCCCCTGGTACGGGCCGCCCATGAGCGCCCCCGCCATGGCCACGGCCCGGCTCATGGAGACCTGGGCGCACGGCCAGGACGTCGCCGACGCCCTCGGGATCGTCCGCACCCCGACGGCCCGCCTCCGGCACGTCGCCTGGATCGGCCACCGGGCCCGTGACTACGCCTTCCTGGTACGGGGACTCCCCGTGCCCGCCGAGCCCGTCCGGGTCGAGGTCACCGCCCCCGACGGGGAGTTGTGGACGTACGGGCCCGAGGGCGCCGCCCAGAGGGTCACCGGGCCCGCGCTCGACTTCTGCCTGCTCGTCACCCAGCGCGTCCACCGCGCCGACACCGCCCTCGTCGCCGAAGGCGCCGACGCCGACCGCTGGCTGGACATCGCCCAGGCCTTCGCGGGCCCGGCGGGCCCGGGCCGCACGACCAAGGAGGCCAGCGGTCCCAGCCGCACCGCCGAGGACGCCCCCGGCCCCGGCCGCGCCGCCGAGGAGGCCGCCGGCCCGGGCCGTACGGACGAGGAGGCCCCGGGCCGTACGGCCACGGAGACCCCAGGCAGCAGCCGCACCGCCAAGGAGGCCCCGTGACCGTGCTTCGGATCGGCAACGCCTCCGGCTTCTACGGCGACCGTTTCGACGCCGTCCGCGAGATGCTCACCGGCGGCGGGCCCGATGGCGCGGTCGACGTCCTCACCGGCGACTACCTCGCCGAACTGACCATGCTCATCCTCGGCCGCGACCAGCTCAAGGACCCGGCGGCCGGGTACGCGAAGACCTTCCTGCGCCAGATGGAGGAGGGCCTCGGACTCGCCCACGACCGCGGGATCAGGATCGTCACCAACGCGGGCGGCCTCAACCCCGCCGGGCTCGCCGACGCCCTGCGCGCCCTCGCCGCCAAGCTCGGCCTGCCGACCACCGTCGCGCACGTGGAGGGCGACCGACTCCCCGCCGCGGAAGGGGTGTTGGCCGCCAACGCCTACCTCGGCGGCGCCGGGATCGCCGCCTGCCTCGCCGCCGGCGCCGACGTCGTCGTCACCGGCCGGGTCACCGACGCCGCCCTGGTCACCGGGCCCGCGCAGTGGCACTTCGGCTGGGGCCCCGAGGAGTACGACAAGCTGGCGGGGGCGGTCGTCGCCGGGCACGTCCTGGAGTGCGGCACCCAGGCCACCGGCGGCAACTACGCCTTCTTCCGCGAGCACGACCCGGCGCTCCTGCGCCGCCCCGGCTTCCCGCTCGCCGAACTCCACGAGGACGGCAGCGCCGTCGTCACCAAGCACCCCGGCACCGGCGGCCTCGTCGACGTCGGCACGGTCACGGCCCAGCTCCTGTACGAGACGGCCGGCGCCCGCTACGCCGGCCCCGACGTGACCGCCCGGCTCGACACCGTACGGCTCACCCAGGAGGGCCCCGACCGGGTCCGGATCGACGGCGTACGGGGAGAGGCGCCGCCCCCCACGCTCAAGGTCGGGCTCAGCCGGCTCGGCGGCTTCCGCAACGAGGTCGTGTTCGTCCTGACCGGCCTCGACGTCGAGGAGAAGGCCGCGCTCGTCCGGGACCAGGTCGAGGACGCCCTCGCCGGAACGGACGCCCGCCCCCGCGAGGTCCGCTGGGAACTCGTCAGGACCGACCGGCCCGACGCGGACACCGAGGAGACCGCGAGCGCCCTGCTGCGGCTCGTCGTCCGGGACCCGGCCCCCGGGCCCGTCGGCCGCGCCCTCACCGGCGCGGCGATCGAGCTGGCCCTCGCCAGCTACCCCGGCTTCCACGTCACCGCGCCGCCCGGGAAGGGCGCGCCGTACGGGGTGTTCGGGACCGCGTTCGTACCGGCCGGCGACGTTCCCCACACGGCCGTCCTCCCGGACGGGTCCCGCGTCCCCGTTCCCATACCGGCGCGGACGCGGGAGCTGGAGCCCGTCCCCGAGCCGGCGCTGCCGCAGCCGCTTCCTCCCGGGCCCACCCGGCGCGTCCCGCTCGGCCGGCTCGCCGGCGCCCGCAGCGGCGACAAGGGCGGCGACGCCAACATCGGCGTCTGGGTGCGCACGGACGAGGAGTGGCGCTGGCTCGCGCACACCCTCACCGTGGCGCGGCTGCGGGAGCTCCTCCCGGAGACCGCCGGCCTGGACGTCACCCGGCACGTCCTGCCGAACCTGCGCGCCCTGAACTTCACCGTCGCCGGCATCCTCGGCGACGGCGTCGCCTCACAGGCCCGCTTCGACCCCCAGGCCAAGGCCCTCGGCGAGTGGCTCCGCTCCCGCCACACCGACATCCCTGCCGCGCTGCTACCCGACGTGGCGGAGGACTTCCGGTGACCGCGCTCCTGCCCGACGCACGGGAGGACTTCCGGTGACCGCGCTCCTGCCCCGACGCACGGGAGGACCTCCGGTGACGGCCCTCCCGCCCCACGTACCGGAGGCCATCCGGTGACCGCCCTCCCGCCCGACGTACCGGAGGCCATCCGGTGACCCCCCTCCCGCCCGACGTACCGGAGGAACTCCAGTGACCGTCCTCGCCTCCGCCCTCGACACCGGCGGATCCGACTACGCCGACGCCCGGGCCGCCATGCTCGACAAGCTCACCGCCCTCGACGCCGAGCACGCCAAGTCCCTCGCGGGCGGCGGCGAGAAGTACGTGGCGCGGCACCGTGCGCGCGGCAAGCTGCTCGCCCGCGAGCGGATCGAGCTGCTCGTCGACCCGGACACCCCCTTCCTCGAACTGTCGCCGCTCGCCGCCTGGGGCAGCGACTACGCCGTGGGTGCCTCCCTGATCACCGGGATCGGGGTCGTCGAGGGCGTCGAGTGCCTGATCACGGCCAACGACCCGACCGTACGGGGCGGCGCCTCCAACCCCTGGACGCTGAAGAAGGCCCTCAGGGCCAACGAGATCGCCTTCGCCAACCGGCTGCCGGTGATCTCGCTCGTCGAGTCCGGCGGCGCCGACCTCCCCTCCCAGAAGGAGATCTTCATCCCCGGCGGCGCGCTCTTCCGCGACCTCACCCGCCTCTCCGCCGCCGGCATCCCCACGGTCGCGGTCGTCTTCGGCAACTCGACGGCCGGCGGCGCGTACGTCCCCGGCATGTCCGACCACGCCGTGATGATCAGGGAGCGCTCGAAGGTGTTCCTCGGCGGGCCGCCGCTGGTGAAGATGGCGACGGGGGAGGAGAGCGACGACGAATCCCTCGGCGGCGCCGAGATGCACGCCCGGACGTCCGGGCTCGCCGACCACTACGCCGTCGACGAGCCCGACGCGCTCCGGCAGGCCCGCCGGATCGTGGCCCGGCTCAACCACCGCAAGGCGCACCCGGACCCGGTCACCGCCGCAGAGCCGCCCCGGTACGACGAGGACGAGCTGCTCGGGATCGTCCCCGGCGACCTGAAGACGCCGTTCGACCCGCGCGAGGTGATCGCCCGGATCGTCGACGGCTCGGACTTCGACGAGTTCAAGCCGCTGTACGGGCCGAGCCTGGTCACGGGCTGGGCGACCCTGCACGGCTACCCGGTCGGCGTCCTCGCCAACGCCCAGGGCGTGCTGTTCGGTCCGGAGTCGCAGAAGGCCGCGCAGTTCATCCAGCTCGCCAACCAGCGCGACATCCCGCTCGTCTTCCTCCACAACACCACCGGCTACATGGTGGGCAAGGAGTACGAGCAGGGCGGCATCATCAAGCACGGCGCGATGATGATCAACGCGGTGTCGAACTCGAAGGTCCCCCATCTGTCCGTCCTCATGGGGGCGAGCTACGGCGCCGGGCACTACGGCATGTGCGGCCGGGCCTACGACCCCCGTTTCCTCTTCGCCTGGCCGAGCGCCAAGTCCGCCGTCATGGGCCCCCAGCAGCTCGCCGGTGTCCTGTCCATCGTCGCGCGGGCGAGCGCCGTCGCGAAGGGGCAGCCGTACGACGAGGAGGCCGACGCCGGTCTGCGGGCGCTCGTCGAGGCGCAGATCGAGTCCGAGTCCCTGCCGATGTTCCTCTCGGGCCGGCTGTACGACGACGGGGTCATCGACCCCCGCGACACCCGCACGGTCCTCGGGCTGTGCCTCTCCGCGATCCACACGGCACCGGTCGAGGGCGCGCGAGGCGGCTTCGGCGTCTTCCGAATGTGAGGCCCCTCCCGATGACCTCGATGACCCCGATGACTCCGATGACCTCGATCACCCCGTCCGCGGCCTCGACGACCCCGTCCGCGGCGCCGACGATCTCCACCCTCCTCGTCGCCAACCGCGGCGAGATCGCCTGCCGGGTCTTCCGCACCTGCCGTGAGCTGGGCATCTCCACCGTCGCCGTGTACTCCGACGCGGACGCCGACGCCCTGCACGTACGGGAGGCGGACGCGGCGGTACGGCTGCCGGGGGCCGCGCCCTCGGAGACGTACCTGCGCGGCGACCTGGTGGTGAAGGCGGCGCTCGCGGCCGGCGCGGACGCCGTCCACCCCGGCTACGGCTTCCTCTCCGAGAACGCCGACTTCGCCCGCGCGGTGACCGCCGCCGGTCTCGTCTGGATCGGCCCGCCGCCGGCGGCGATCGAGGCGATGGCGTCGAAGACCCGCGCCAAGGAACTCCTCGGGATCGCGCCCCTCACGGACGTGACCGAGGCGGACCTGCCCGTCCTGGTGAAGGCGGCGGCGGGCGGCGGCGGCCGGGGCATGCGGATCGTACGGGAACTGGCGCACCTGGAAGGCGAGTTGGCGGCCGCGTCGGCGGAGGCGGCGAGCGCCTTCGGGGACGGCGAGGTGTTCGTCGAGCCGTACGTCGAGAACGGGCGGCACGTCGAGGTGCAGCTCCTCTGCGACGCCCACGGCACCGTCTGGGCGCTCGGCACCCGCGACTGCTCCCTCCAGCGGCGCCACCAGAAGGTCGTCGAGGAGGCCCCCGCGCCCGGACTGCCCGCCGCGCTCGAAGCGTCCCTCCTGGACACGGCCGTCCGGGCGGCGAAGGCCGTCGGCTACGTGGGGGCGGGCACGGTCGAGTTCCTGGTGGCCGAAGGGCGTGCCCACTTCCTGGAGATGAACACCCGTCTCCAGGTCGAACACCCCGTGACCGAGGAGGTGTTCGGGGTCGACCTCGTCGCCCTCCAGCTCTCCGTCGCCGAGGGCCGCGCCCTGCCGCCCGAGCCGCCGGCCCCCCGCGGCCATGCGATCGAGGCGCGGCTGTACGCGGAGGACCCGGCGCGGGGATGGGCCCCGCAGACGGGCGTCCTGCACCTCTTCGAACTGCCCCGTGAGGGCCGCGTCCGGCTCGACACCGGGTACGTCTCCGGGGACGCCGTCGGAGTCCACTACGACGCCATGCTCGCCAAGGTGATCGTCCACGCGCCCACCCGCGCCGAGGCGGTCCGCAAGCTGGCCCACGCCCTGGACCGGGCGCGGATCCACGGCCCGGTCACCAACCGCGACCTGCTGGTCGCCTCCCTCCGGCATCCCGAGTTCGGGGACCCCGGGCTGCTGGACACCGGTTTCTACGACCGGAACGGCGCCACGCTGACGGAACCCCGGACCGGTGCGGAGTACGCGGCCGTCGCGGCCGCCCTGGCCGAGGCCGCCGGGCGCGGGGGCCGGTTCGGCGGGGGGTGGCGGAACCTGCGCTCGCAGGACGAGACGCGGACCTACGGGGACCACGAGGTCCGCTACCGGCCGACACGGGACGGCGGGTACGAGGTCACGGCCCCCGAAGGCGTCCGGGTCGTGTCGGCGACCCCGGACCGGGTGCGCCTCGAAGTCGGCGGCGTCGTACGGGACTTCGACGTCACCGCGTACGAGGACGGCACCGTCCACGCGGGACGGCACCGGCTCACCCGCCGCCCCCGCTTCACCGACCCCCGCGAGCAGACCGCCCCCGGGTCCCTGCTCGCACCCATGCCCGGCACCGTCGTGCGGGTCGCGGACGGTCTCGCCGTCGGCGCCCGGGTCGAGGCCGGGCAGCCGCTCCTCTGGCTGGAGGCCATGAAGATGGAGCACCGCGTCATCGCCCCCGCCTCCGGCACGCTCACCGCGCTCCACGCCGCCCCCGGCCGCCAGGTCGAGGTCGGTGCCCTGCTCGCCGTCGTCTCGGACGACGCCACGCCCGACGCAGCACAGGAGGACCAGACCGTATGAGCAGCATGATCGAAAGCGACGAGCTCGTCGCGCTCCGCGCCGCCGTCTCCGCGCTCGGCCACCGGCACGGCCCCGGCTTCGACCGGGCGGCCCTGTGGGCGGAGGCCGGGAAGCTCGGCTACCTGGGGGTGAACCTGCCCGAGGAGTACGGCGGCGGGGGCGGCGGCATGGCCGAGCTGTCGGTCGTCCTCGAAGAGGCGGGCGCGGCGGGCGCGCCGCTCCTGATGATGGTGGTCTCGCCCGCGATCTGCGGCACGGTCATCGCCCGGTTCGGCACGGAGGAGCAGAAGCGGGCCTGGCTGCCGGGGCTCGCCGACGGTTCGCTGACGATGGCGTTCGGCATCACGGAGCCGGACGCCGGCTCGAACTCGCACCGCATCACGACCACGGCCGAGCGGACGGAGGACGGCTGGGTCCTCAACGGCCGCAAGGTGTTCGTGTCGGGCGTCGACATCGCCGACGCGACGCTGATCGTCGGCCGTACGTCGGACGCCCGGACGGGCAGCCTCAAGCCCTGCCTGTTCATCGTGCCGCGCGAGGTCCCCGGCTTCCAGCGGCGGCACATCGAGATGGAACTCGACGCGAACGAGAAGCAGTTCGAGCTGACCCTCGACGACGTGCACCTGCCGGCCGACGCGCTCGTCGGCGACGAGGACGCGGGTCTGCTCCAGCTCTTCGCGGGCCTCAACCCGGAGCGCATCATGACGGCGGCGTTCGCGATCGGCATGGGCCGGTACGCGCTCGCGCAGGCCGTGAAGTACGCCAAGGAGCGGCAGGTCTGGAAGGCCCCGATCGGCGCCCACCAGGCGATCGCGCACCCGCTGGCCCAGGCCCACATCGAGCTGGAGCTGGCCCGGCTGATGATGGCGAAGGCGGCGCAGCTCTACGACGCGGGCGACGACATGGGGGCGGGGGAGGCCGCCAACATGGCGAAGTACGCGGCGGCGGAGGCCTGTGTGAGGGCCGTCGACCAGGCGGTCCACACCCTCGGCGGCAACGGCCTGACCAAGGAGTTCGGCCTTGCCCGGCTGGTCACGGCGGCCCGGGTGGCCCGGATCGCCCCGGTCAGCCGCGAGATGATCCTCAACTACGTGTCGCACCAGACGCTGGGGCTGCCCAAGTCGTACTGAGGCGGCGGGGAGACGCACTGTCCCCGCCGGGCGGGCGGCGGGGGCGTGCGTCTCCCGGCCGGGCGGCGGGGGCCGGGCGTCTCCCGGCCGGGCGGCGGAGGCCGGCGGTCTCATTTCCGTAGAGTCGGCCACCGGTTGTGAACATCCTGTGTACGATCCACGACACTTCGCACACGCTCACAGCCCCCGGAGCCGCACGTGTACCCGCCTCAGCCGCCCGCGTTCCAGCCCCCGCCGCCGTTCCATCCCCCCGCGCCCCCGCGGCGCTGGTGGCAGCACTCGGCACTGATCATCTGTCTCCTCGTCGTCTTTCCCCCGGCGGGCATAGCCCTGGTCTGGACGAGCCGTTGGAGCCAGAACAAGAAGATCATCGCGACCGTGCTCGGCGCGCTCTGGTTCCTGCTGTTCCTCCTGACCGACTCCCCCGAGCAGAAGAAGGACGAGGCGAAGGCCGACCCGAAGCCGGCGGCGACGGCCGCCGCCACGCCGACCCCGACGCCCACGCCGACACCGTCGCCGACGGAGGACGCCCCGGCCATGCCCCAGCTGGTGGGCGGCACCTACGCGGACGCCGCACAGCTCCTCAAGGACAACAAGGGCCGGGCGTACGGCGCGTACAAGGACGTCGTCCCGCCCGCCGACGCCGCCGACTGGACGGTCTGCTTCCAGCGCCCGGACGCCGGCGCGCCGGTCGGATCCACGGTGCCGGTCGTGTACCTGACGGAGCCGGGCGTCCCCTGCCCGAAGTCCACCAGCGAACTGCTCCACAAGCCGACCCCGAAGCCCACGCCGACCACCCAGAAGCCGAAGCCGACACCCACGCCCGAGCCGACCCGTACCCGGGCGCCGGAGCCGGAGCCGACCGAGGACGCCGGTGACGGCTCGTCCGGGGGCGGCGGCAGCGTCTCCTACCGCAACTGCGCGGCCGTCCGCGCCGCCGGCGCCGCCCCCATCCACGCGGGCGACCCGGGCTACGGCCGCCACCTCGACCGCGACGGCGACGGCGTGGGCTGCGAGGGCTGACGCGGCCCCCACCCGCTCCTGTCAGGCGACGGCGGCCTCCACCCGCCCCTGTCAGGCGACGGCGGTTCCCTCCAGCTCGACCAGCTGGCCGGGGACCGCCAGTCGTGTCACGCCGAGCATCGTCATCGTCGGCGTCACCCCGGCGGCCGCCAGCCGCGCCACGAGCCCGCCGTAGTGCTGGAACAGCAGGTCGACGTCGGTCGTGTAGACACCGAGCCGCACGAGGTTCGCCAGGGACATCCCGGCCCCGGCGAGCACGGCCTCCAGGTTGTCGGTGCTCAGGGCCAGCTGCGCCGCCATGTCACCGTCGTGCCGGGGCCTGCCGTCGCCGTCCATGGCGGTCTGGCCCGAGATGTACAGGGTCCGGGTCTGCCCGGAGACGACCACGCCCTGGTCGAAGCCCAGTCCCGTCGACCACGTCACCGGATTGACAGCCGTTCGCTGCATCGCCGCATCAACTCCACTCGTTCCTTGGGTGATCCGGAGCCTGCCAAGCAATCACGACACCCTCGGTCAGGTATTCCGTTAGCGTTCGCGCATGCGCGCCGACCGGCTGGTCTCCCTGGTGCTCCTGCTGCGCCGGCACGGCCGGCTGACCGCGGGCGCCCTGGCCCGTGAGCTGGAGGTGTCGACCCGGACCGTGCTCCGCGACATCGAGGCACTGTCCGCCGCCGGAGTCCCGGTCTACGCCGAACGCGGCCGCCACGGCGGCTTCTCGCTGCTGCCCGGCTTCCGTACCGAGCTGACCGGACTGAACCACGACGAGGCCCTCGCCCTCCTGGCCGCCGGACCGGGCCCCGCCGAGCGGGTCATCGGCCTCGGCCCGTCGCTCGCCTCGGCCCTGCGGAAGGTGGTCGACGCGCTGCCCGAGGGTCACCGGGCCACCGCGAGCGACGCGGCCCGGCGCTTCCTCGTCGACCCCGAGACCGACCTGCTCTCCCGCCGGCGAACCACCGAAGAGGTACCTGGCAATGTGCTGGCAGAGGTCCGGCGCGCGGTGCTCACCGGGCACAGGCTGCGCATCCACTACGCGGCCGCGGGCGAGCCGCCCCGGTGGCGGACCGTGGACCCGATCGGCCTGGTCACCGTGCGGGACCGGGGCTACCTGCTGGCCACCAGAGCCGGCGAGGACCGCACCTACCGGCTGTCGCGGGTGCGGGCCGCCGAGGAACTCCCCGAAGCGGCGGACCGCCCGGACCGCGTCGACCTGGACCGGGTCTGGCGGGAGCGCACCGCGCGGTTCCTCTCCGACGGCCACCTCACCGTGCTCGTACGGGTCACCCCGGCGCGAAGGGAGGAACTCCTCGGCACCGCGGTGGCCGCCCGCACGGAGGAACCGGAGGAAGACGGCCGCCTGCGCCTGGAACTGACCTTCCAGGACGCCCGGCACGCCGAATGGGCCCTGTGGCAACTGGGCCCGGACGCGGAGGCCCTGAACCCCCCGTCCCTGCGCACCGCCCTACGGGCCCGCGCGGCGGCGATCGTCGCGCAGTACGGAGACGGGGACGGCGGCGGTAGCGGGGACGCCGGGACTCTGTCATAAACCATGCATGCATGCTTGATTGTTTCGATGGAGTGCTGACAAGGTCTCCCCAAGTCGTCGTGACTCACGCGATCCTGGCGATCACCTTCCACCGCTCCAGGGGGCTTGCATGGTGTTCCACAGCGAGTACGAGGCCGTTCCCAGCGTTTCCCTGCCGATCCACGACGCCGTCCTCGGGCGGGCCGCCGAGCGGGGCGAGCTCCCCGCGCTGATCGACGGGGCCGGAGAGCTGACCCTCTCGTACGGGCAGGTCGACGCGTTCCACCGGCGGGTGGCCGCCGGGCTCGCCGAGGCCGGGGTGCGGAAGGGGGACGTGCTCGCGCTGCACAGCCCCAACACCGTGCTCTTCCCCATCGCCTTCTACGCCGCGACCCGCGCCGGCGCCGCCGTCACCACCGTGCACCCGCTCGCGACCCCCGAAGAATTCGCCAAGCAGCTGCGGGACTCCGCCGCCCGCTGGATCGTCACCGTCTCACCGCTGCTCCCCGCCGCTCGCGCGGCCGCCGAACTCGCGGGCGGGGTCCAGGAGATATTCGTCTGCGACGCGGCGCCCGAAGGAGAGGACGTCCGCTCGCTCCAGGCGTTCCTCGGCTCCACCGGGCCCGTCCCCGAGATCGACGTCGACCCCGACGAGGACATCGCCGCGCTCCCGTACTCCTCCGGCACCACCGGCGTCCCCAAGGGCGTGATGCTCACCCACACGTCCATCGCCACCAACCTCGCCCAGCTGGAACCGGTCATCCCGATGGGCCCCGGCGACCGAATTCTAGCGATTTTGCCCTTTTTTCACATTTACGGGCTCACTGCTCTCATGAACGCGCCCCTGCGCCAGGGCGCCACCGTCGTCGTCCTGCCCCGCTTCGAACTCGACACCTTCCTCGGCGCCATCCAGAAACACCGCATCAACGGCCTCTACGTCGCCCCGCCCGTCGTCCTCGCCCTCGCCAAACACCCGGCCGTCGCCGAGTACGACCTGTCCTCCCTGGAGTACGTCGTCAGCGCCGCCGCCCCGCTCGACGCCGCCCTCGCCGCGGCCTGCTCCGCCCGGCTCGGGCTGCCGCCCGTCCTCCAGGCGTACGGCATGACGGAACTCTCCCCCGGCACCCACGTCGTCCCGCTCGACGCCCCCAACCCCCCGCCCGGCACCGTCGGCAAACTGCTGCCCTCCACCGAGATGCGCATCCTCTCCCTCGACGACCCGTCGAAGGACGCGGCGCCCGGCGAGGAGGGCGAGGTCGCCATCCGGGGGCCGCAGGTCATGAAGGGATACCTCGGCCGCCCCGACGCCACCGCCGCCATGATCGACACCGACGGCTGGGTGCACACCGGCGACATCGGACGCGTCGACGACGACGGCTGGCTGTTCGTCGTCGACCGCGTCAAAGAACTCATCAAGTACAAGGGCTTCCAGGTCGCCCCCGCCGAACTCGAAGCGCTCCTGCTCACCCACGAGGGCATCGCCGACGCCGCCGTCATCGGCGTCACCGACGCCGACGGCACCGAGATCCCCAAGGCCTTCGTCGTGCGCCAGCCCGCCGCGGCCGGCCTCACCGCCGAGGACGTCATGGCGCACGTCGCCGCCCGGGTCGCCCCCTACAAGAAGGTCCGCGCCGTCGAGTTCATCGACGCCGTCCCCCGGGCAGCGTCCGGGAAGATCCTCCGACGAGAGCTCCGAGACCGAGAGTTGAGGGACCGCGCATGACCCTGGTCGCCGTCACCGAGGAGCGGGGCATCACCACCCTCGCCCTGAACTCCCCGGCCACCCGCAACGCCCTGTCGGCGGCGCTCGTCACCGAGCTGTCCGACGCGCTCACCGCCTGCGGCAAGGACCCGGCCGTCCGGGCCGTCGTGCTCGGCCACACCGGCGGCACCTTCAGCGCCGGCGCCGACCTGAAGGCGCCGCCGAGCCCGTACGCCTTCGTCGACCTGCTCCGGCAGGTCGTCGAGCTGCCGAAACCGGTCGTCGGCCACGTCACCGGGCACGTACGGGCCGGAGGCCTCGGACTGCTCGGAGCCTGCGACATCGTGCTCGCGGGCGAGACGGCGGACTTCGCCCTCACCGAGGTACGGATAGGGGTCGCGCCCGCCGTCATCTCCCTCACCCTCCTGCCCAAGCTGGAACCCCGCGCGGCGGCCCGCCACTACCTGACCGGCGAGCGGTTCGGGGTGCCCGAGGCCGTCGCCATGGGCCTCGTCACCGACGGCGACCAGGCCCTCCCCGGCATCCTCGACGCGCTGCGCGCCGCCTCCCCGCAGGGCCTGCGCGAGGCGAAGCGCCTGGTCACCGCTAGAGTCCTGGAGACCTTCGAACGTGACGCGGAGGACCTGGTGCAGAGGTCGGCCACGCTCTTCGCCTCCCCCGAGGCACGCGAGGGGATGACGGCCTTCCTCGAACGACGGGACCCCGCATGGCGGCTGTGACCGCACCCAAGCCGGACCGGAACCCCAAGCAGGACAGGAGCCGCGCCACCCGGCAGCGGCTCCTGGAGGCGGCCGTGTCCTGCCTGGCCGAACACGGCTGGGTGGGCTCCACGGTCGCCGTCGTCGCGGAACGGGCCGGGGTTTCCCGGGGCGCCGCCCAGCACCACTTCCCCACCCGCGAGGACCTGTTCACGGCCGCCGTCGAGTACGTGGCGGAGGAGCGGTCCCAGGCGCTGCGGACCCTCCCGTCCCGCGACCGCCACGAGGCCGTCGCCGCCCTCGTCGACCTGTTCACCGGCCCGCTCTTCCGGGCCGCGCTCCACCTGTGGGTCGCCGCGTCGGGCGAGGAGCAGCTCCGCGCGCGCGTGACGGAGCTGGAGGCCCGGGTCGGCCGCGAGTCGCACCGCATCGCCGTGGAGGTCCTCGGCGCGGACGAGTCCCGCCCCGGAGTCCGCGAGACCGTTCAGGGCCTCCTGGACATGGCCCGCGGTCTCGGTCTCGCGACCCTGCTGACGGACGACCGGGCCCGCCGGGACCGTGTGGTCGCCCAGTGGGCTCGCCTGATCGACGAGGCGCTGGACGCCTGACGCGGCCCCCCGCCCGGCCAGGGGGCCGGGCCGGCCCCCGGTCAGACCCCCGGGATCTCGCGGGCGCGGAAGGCGTCCCGTACGGCCTTCGCCGCGCCCGACCCGTACATCTTCTCCGCGGTCGCGATCGTCGTCAGGGCGGCGTCCCGGAAGCTGGTGTCGGGGGCGAAGCCGAACTGGGCGTTCACGATGATCCGGTCGGCGGTTCGGGCGCCGAGCGAGGTGCGGATGTCGAGGAGCGCCCGGGACCAGATCTCGCCGTCGGCGTGGACCTCGCCCTCCCGGTCCGCGTACGTCTTCGTGCCGTCGATCCGGCGGAGGCAGTGCGGCGCCTCGCTGTAGCCGGTCGCGTCCCAGTCGGCGACGCAGGCCGCGTCGGCCTTGACCGGCCAGCCGTACTTCCCGGCCGCGTGCGTGCCGACCGCCACGGCCAGGTAGTCGCCGAAGGCCTCGCCGATCGCGCCGGACTCCGGAGTCGTGCCGAAGCCGGGCACCTGGGCGTGGTGCACGGCGTGCCCGTACTCGTGGACGATCACCTCGGCGTCCTCGGCGTCGTCCACCCCGCCCTTGCCATTGGGGTCTCCCCTGCTCGAACGGAGCTGAGAGCTTGGGGAAGGATCTCGGCCTTCTTGTCGGTGAAGAAGGAGTTGTCGGCGCCCCACTGGTTGATCCGGACCGGCTGCACCCGGTCGTTGGCGCCGGGCAGTTCGGTGCCGAAGCCGAGCCCCTGGAGGTACTCCTGTGACTCGTTGACCCAGAAGTACGCCATGACCTGCTCGAACTCGTCGTGGGAGCGGTCGTACGCGGTGGCGCCCGCGACCGTGGCGGGCTTGCCGGTCTCGGACCGCACCGCGGCCCAGCGGCCGGAGAGGCCGCCGCTCGCGTCGAGGTTCCGCAGCGTGACGATGGCCGTGGCGATCGGGCCGCGGGACGGGCGGCGACTCATGGACATCCTCCTGCGATGGGATGCTGCGACGAGATCATTGGCATGCGCTTGACATGCGTGGCGGAGATCTTCGCGTACGGCCGCCCCTTTGAACACCCCCGCGTCACGGACACCGGAACGTGACCCGGACCACAGTCGTTCACCCGTACGCGCAGTACTCTGGTCGCATGCCTACGCTCGTACGCCGTCGCCACGTGGACTTCGTCCGCGTCACGAGCATGAGCTGTCGCCGCTCCGCCTGACCCCCTGGGCCCCATCACCGGCCCCCGGGTCCCTCGTTCAGAGCCCAAAGCCGATCGGCACCCGTGGCCCCCGCCCCACCCCTGGCGGCCGCCCCGGGCACCCGTAGACCCCGCGGACGCACCCATGACTCGCAGCTCGTACTCCCCGCAGTCGACCCTCTCCTCCTCCCCGTCGCAGCTCCCCATCGTCGACCTCTCCGCCGCCGACCGCGGCCCCCAGGCCCGGCGGCTGCTGCACGCGCAGCTCCACTCCGCCGCCCATGACGTCGGGTTCTTCCAGCTCGTCGGGCACGGCGTGACCGAGGCGGAGACCCGGGCCCTGACCTCCGCCATGCACGCGTTCTTCGCGCTGCCCGAGGCCGACCGGCTCGCCCTCGACAACATCAACTCCCCGCACTTCCGCGGCTACACCCGGATCGGCGACGAGCGCACCGGCGGCGCCCGCGACTGGCGCGACCAGCTCGACATCGGCGCCGAGCGCCCGGCCCGCGACCCCGGACCCTGGGAAGCCCCGTACTGGTGGCTCGAAGGCCCCAACCAGTGGCCCGCCGCGCTCCCCGAGCTGCGCACCGCGGCCCTGCACTGGATCGACCGGCTCAGCGCCGTCGCCGAGCGCCTGCTGCACGAGCTGCTCGCCTCGATCGGCGCGCCCGAGGACTTCTACGACGACATCTTCGGCCCGCGTGCCCACCCGCACCTCAAGCTGGTGCGCTACCCGGGCAGCAGCGGCGACGGCGACGACCAGGGCGTCGGCGCGCACAAGGACTACGGCTTCCTGACCCTGCTGCTCCAGGACCAGGTGGGCGGGCTCCAGGTGCAGCGCGAGGACGGGAACTTCCACGACGTGCCGCCGCTGCCGGGCGCGTTCGTCGTGAACCTCGGGGAGCTGCTCGAGGTGGCGACCAACGGCTATCTGATCGCCACCAACCACCGGGTCGTCTCGCCGCCGGGGGCCACGGAGCGCTACTCGGTGCCGTTCTTCTACAACCCGCGGCTCGACGCCCGGATCAGCCCGCTGGTCTTCCCGTACGCGCAGAGCGCGCCCGGCGTCACGGCCGACCCGGCGAACCCGCTGTTCGCCGAGTACGGGCGCAACGAGCTGAAGGGCAAGCTGCGGGCCCACCCGCTGACGACGGCCCGCCATCACGCGGACCTGCTCCTCCACCCGGAGACGCAGCCCGCCCTGTCCTAGCCCTACAGAGGCCGGGACAGAGGCCGGGACAGAGGCCGGCCCGACAGCGGCCGACCCGACAGAGGCCGGCCCCACAGCGCCCGGCCGGCCCTGCGCGGCGGCCCCGACTGTGCGGGTCGGGCCGCCGCGGTGCGGGCCGGGGTGGACTCAGCCGGCGATGTCGGCGTAACCCTCGATCTCGCGGGGGTTCCGCTGGCCCGGGCCCGTGTAGCGGGCCGAGGGGCGCACGAGCCGCCCGGTGCGCTTCTGCTCCAGGATGTGCGCCGACCAGCCGGCCGTGCGGGCGCAGGTGAACATCGACGTGAACATGTGCGCGGGGACCTCGGCGAAGTCCAGGACGATGGCCGCCCAGAACTCGACGTTCGTGGCCAGGACCCGGTCGGGGCGCCGGTTGTGCAGCTCTTCGAGGGCGGCCTTCTCCAGCGCGGCGGCCACCTCGTAGCGCGGGGCGTCCAGTTCCTTGGCCGTACGGCGCAGCACGCGGGCGCGGGGGTCTTCGGCGCGGTAGACGCGGTGGCCGAAGCCCATCAGGCGCTCGCCCTTGTCGAGGGCCTGCTTCACCCAGGCCGTCGCGTCGCCGGTGCGCTCGATCTCCTCGATCATGCCGAGGACGCGGGAGGGCGCGCCGCCGTGCAGCGGGCCGGACATGGCGCCGACGGCGCCGGAGAGGGAGGCGGCCACGTCGGCGCCGGTGGAGGCGATGACGCGGGCGGTGAACGTGGAGGCGTTCATGCCGTGTTCGGCGGCGGAGGTCCAGTAGGCGTCGACGGCCTTGACGTGCTTGGGGTCGGGCTCGCCGCGCCAGCGGATCATGAAGCGTTCGACGACGGACTCGGCCTTGTCGATCTCGCTCTGCGGGACCATGGGGAGGCCCTGGCCGCGGGCGGACTGGGCGACGTACGAGAGGGCCATGACGGCCGCGCGGGCGAGGTCGTCGCGGGCCTGCTCGGCGGTGATGTCGAGGAGCGGTTTGAGTCCCCACACGGGGGCGAGCATCGCGAGGGCGGACTGCACGTCGACGCGGATGTCGCCGGAGTGCACGGGGATCGGGAACGGCTCGGCGGCGGGCAGGCCGGGGTTGAAGGCGCCGTCGACGAGCAGCCCCCAGACGTTGCCGAAGGAGACGTGGCCGACGAGGTCTTCGATGTCGACGCCGCGGTAGCGGAGCGCGCCGCCTTCCTTGTCGGGTTCGGCGATCTCCGTCTCGAACGCGACGACTCCCTCGAGCCCGGGTACGAAGTCGGACATCAGGCGGCTCCTCTATCGATGATCGATCAACCGTGCGCTGGTCGATGGGGGGATTCAACAGTCGTCCAGCCCCAGAGTCTGTACGGTTCCGATGATGCGGGGAAGCGTGACATCCGGCACACTGCGCCGATCCGGCGAGTAAGGATTGGCGGCACGCGGTGCCGGGCAGACTGCGGTGCTGCGGCAGGATGGCCCCGTGACTGATCCCGTGAACGACGCCCTGGATCCCGCCGACATGCGCGAGCAGTACCGCACCACGGAGCTGTCGGCGTCCGACCTCGCGCCCGAGCCGATCGCGCAGTTCACCCGCTGGTTCAAGGAGACCGCCGCGAACCCGGCGATCCACGAGCCGAACGCGATGATCGTCTCCACGGCCGGCGCCGACGGCCGCCCCTCCTCCCGCACGGTGCTCCTCAAGCACTACGACCGGGCGGGCTTCGTCTTCTTCACCAACTACGACTCGCGCAAGGGCGCGGACCTCGCGGTCAACCCGTACGCCTCGCTGCTCTTCCCCTGGCACCCGCTGGCCCGCCAGGTCATCGTCACGGGCCGCGCCGAGCGCGTCGGCCGGGACGAGACCGTCGCCTACTTCCGTACCCGCCCGCACGGCTCCCAGCTCGGCGCCTGGGCCAGCCGGCAGTCCTCGGTGATCGGCTCCCGGGCCGAACTCCTCGCGCGTTACGAGGAGCTGGCCGCCCGGCATCCCGAGGGCAGCCAGGTGCCGGTGCCGCCGGAGTGGGGCGGCATCCGGGTGGTGCCGGACGCGATCGAGTTCTGGCAGGGGCACGAGAACCGGCTGCACGACCGCCTCCGGTACGTCCGCGTGGAGGGCCCCGACGGCGCCGCCGGCGAGACCTGGCGGGTGGAGCGGCTGGCGCCCTGACCGGCGCATATGCCGCTGGCGCGGCCGGATCCGCAGCCGCCTCCGCATTCGTTTCCGCGATGCAACATTTTCGGTGAAGGTGCTGTGCTCTGGGTCACGTTCCAGTTGAATGGCAGCAGCATGGGGGGTGCCGGGATGAGTGCTTTCACGGGGTCCGCGAGCGAGACCGCTTCCGTTCCCGGGGCGGGGGCCGATCTGCTGGCCGCACTGCTCGACGGGATGGACGCGGCGCTCTGCGCCTTCGACGCCGACGGGACGGTCACGCACTGGAACCGGGAGGCCGAGCGCATCCTCGGCTGGTCCGCCGGTGAGGCCGTCGGACGGCACGGCTTCGAGGGCTGGGCCGCCCGCAGCGCCGACGCCCAGGAGACCCTGGGACGCCTGATGGGGGCCATGAAGGGCCCCGGACGCCAGGTCCACGAACTGGCCCTGCTCCGCAAGGACGGCGGCCGCGTGCTCGTACGGAGCCAGGCCGCCGGGGTGCGCGGCGCGGACGGCACCCCGGCGGGGGTGTACTGCGCGTTCAGCGAGGTCCACGTGCAGCTCGACCTGGAGCGCTCGGTGGCCCTCAGCGAGGCCCTGTTCGAGGACGCCTCCTGGGGCGTCGTCCTCGTCGACGCCGACCTGCGCCCCGCCATGGTCAACGGCCACGCGGCCCGCGCCTTCGGAACCGGCCGTACGGCCCTGCTGGGGCGCCCGCTCGGCGATGTCGTCGTGCACGGCGCGGAGGAACTGGAGGGCGCGCTCCAGCACGTCCTCGCCGAGGGCACGCCCCCCGCGCCCGCCGAGGTGTGGGTGACGCTCCGCACGTCCACGGGGGAGCGCCGCCGGTGCTGGCGCAGCGGCTTCCTGCGGCTGTCCTCGCCGATGGCGGAGGAGCCCGTGCCGCTGGGTGTCGCCTGGCTCTTCCAGGACGTGACCGAGGAGCGGCTGGCGGCGCGGGAGGCGGACCGGCTGCGGTTCCGCTGGAGCCAGCTGCACCGGGCTGGCGCGGCGGCGGCGGAGTGCGAGGACCCGGCGGAGGCGGCCGCGGTGCTGCTGGACTTCGCCCTCGCCGGCTTCGCGGACCACGCCCTCCTCGACCGGGTGGCGGGCGAGCGGCGGCTGACCCGGGCGCTGACGACCCCGGTGGGTGCGCCAGGGCCCTCCTCGCCGGTCGTGGGCGGCGGCATCCCGCTGCGGTACGGCCCGCGGCACCCGGCGCTCCAGGCCTGGGACCGGGTGGGGACCGTACGGGCAAGCGCGGGGCGGACGGCCGAGGTGTGGGCGGAGGCCCACCAGTGGCCCGGGGACGCGGCGCACGCGGTCTGCGTGGCCCTGCGCTCGCGGGGCCGGACGCTGGGTGTCGTGACGTTCCTGCGGGCCGCCTGCCGGCGGCCGTTCGAGGGCGAGGAGGTGGTCTTCGCGGAGTCGGTGGCGGCGCGGGTGGCCGCGGCGCTGGACCTGGGGGAGGGCCCGGGCGTGAAGTAGGCGCCCGGGGCCTCGTGGCCGGTCGGTGCTCGTGGCCGGTTGGTGCTCGTGGAAGGTCGGGGCCCGTGCGAGGTCCGGGCCGGGCCCGTCCGAGGTCAGTGCTTGTAGAAGATCCGGTCGCCGTACTCCGTCATCACGCGGCCGTTCCACTCGTGGCCGCCGTCGACGTTGCCGGACCGCAGCAGCGGCGGCTCGATGCCGCGGCGGACCAGGTCCTCGGCCGCGGCGGCCAGGGTGGCCTGCATGAGGGCGCTGGTGACGACGGTGGAGGCGGGCGCGAAGGGGGCCTCGATGCCCTCGTGGGTGAGTTCGGCGTCGCCGACCGCGATCCGGGAGTCGAGGACGATGTCGCAGTGGTCCTTGAGGTAGGTCCCCGAGACGTGCCGTGACCTGGTCTCCGTCGCGTACGCCACCGAGGTGACGCCGATGACGGTGAGGCCGAGCGCGCGGGCGTTCATCGCCATCTCGACGGGCAGGGCGTTGCGCCCGGAGAGGGAGATGATGATCAGTACGTCGCCGGCCGTGGCGGGGGAGGAGTCGAGGACGGCTCCGGCGAGGCCGTCGACCCGTTCGAGGGCGGAGCCGAGGGTCGCGGGCATGACGTCGACGCCGACGACACCGGGGACGACGAGCAGGTTCATGAGGGCGAGGCCGCCGGCCCGGTAGACGACGTCCTGGGCGGCGAGGGAGGAGTGGCCCGCGCCGAAGGCGAAGAGCCGGTTGCCGCCCGCGACGGCCTCGGCGATCGCGGCGCCCGCCGCCGCGATCTCGGCGGAGTCGCCGTCGCGGACCTGCTGGAGCAGGCCGATCGCGGCGTCGAAGAACTGTCCGGCCAGTTTGCTCTCGCCCGCGCTGTCGCCCATTCCAGAAGCTCCTTCTCGTCGCCGTGGTGTCGCCGTGGTGTCGCCGTCGTGTCCTGGTCGCCGATCACGGTGCGGTCTGGACCTTTGCTCTGTCAATACCGCCTTGGGCCGGTGCGGCCCGGTTGTCGGCGCGATGCGTCAGAATTGGTGGAGGGCCAGCGCACGACTCATCGAGGGGCACGTATGTCCGGACTGATCGACACAACGGAGATGTACCTCCGCACCATCCTCGAGCTGGAGGAGGAAGGTGTGGTCCCCATGCGTGCCCGGATCGCCGAGCGGCTCGACCAGAGCGGGCCGACGGTGAGCCAGACGGTGGCCCGGATGGAGCGGGACGGCCTGGTGGCCGTCGCCAGCGACCGGCACCTGGAGCTCACGGACGAGGGCCGCCGCCTGGCCACCCGCGTCATGCGCAAGCACCGCCTCGCGGAGTGCCTGCTCGTGGACGTGATCGGGCTGGAGTGGGAGCAGGTGCACGCCGAGGCGTGTCGCTGGGAGCACGTGATGAGCGAGGCCGTGGAGCGCAGGGTCCTCGAGCTGCTGCGGCACCCGACGGAGTCGCCGTACGGGAACCCGATCCCGGGCCTTGAGGAGCTGGGCGAGAAGGCGGAGGCGGAGGCCTTCCTCGACGACTCCATGGTGTCCCTGGCGGAGCTGGACGCGAGCGAGGGCAAGACGGTGGTCGTCCGCCGCATCGGCGAGCCGATCCAGACGGACGCCCAGCTGATGTACACGCTGCGGCGCGCGGGTGTGCAGCCCGGCTCCGTGGTGTCGGTGACGGAGTCCGCGGGGGGCATTCTCGTGGGCAGCAGCGGCGAGGCGGCCGAGCTGGACGCGGAGGTCGCCTCGCACGTGTTCGTCGCGAAGCGCTGACACCGGCCGGACGCGAGGCCGGTGACGCCGGCCGTCGGATGACCCCGCCGCCCTCTTCCCTTACGGGGAAGGGGGCGGCGTTTTGTTGCGCCGCGGGGGCACGCGGCGGCGTGTCGGTTCGCCGTGCGCCCCGGTTTACGCCGGAATGGCCACGCGCGCGCCCGCGCCGTGCCACGCTGGTACGAGCTGTCCGTCGAGGGGTGGGGTGGGGTCATGAAGGCTACGGACGACAGAGGGCCCCGGCGCCTTTCGGCGCCGGGGCCTGTCCTCCCCGGTGCTGACCTGGAGCCCCGAGCTCTCAAGGTCACTCCCCTCGGACCGTTTTCCCCGAGCGGTCCGCCTCCCGTTCAAGATCTCCCCTCGGCAGCGGCCGTCAATCCTTGAGCCCTGTCACTCGAACGAGGGGTGTTGCGCGGCAGAAGCGCATTTTCGAATGCGAGTTCGATAGTCTGACGGGGTTCGACGGCAAGAAGAGGGGGTGCCAGGGATGGCGCGACGACTCGACGTCACAGGGGCCGACGGCGTACGGCTGGCGGCCTGGGACTTCACGCCCGGGGCCGCTCCCCAGGCCGGCCCCGGCGTGTTACTCCTCCACGGCCTGATGGGCCACGCCGCCCACTGGGCCCCCGCCGTCGGCGGCCTCACGGCGGCGACCGGCCGCGACGGCGCCCAGCAGCCCCCGCCCCGCACGATCGCCCTCGACCAGCGCGGCCACGGCCACAGCGACAAGCCGCCCGCCGCCGCCTTCACCCGCGAGGCGTACGTGGCGGACGCGGCCGCCGCCGTCGAGCAGCTCGGCCTCGGCCCGGTCACCCTCATCGGCCACTCGATGGGCGCCCTCACCGCCTGGCAGCTGGCCGCCGAGCGCCCCGAGCTCGTCCGGGCCCTCGTCATCTGCGACATGCGGGCCTCCGCGCTCGGCGCCGCCTCGCAGCGCGAGTGGCGGGACTGGTTCCGCCGCTGGCCCACCCCGTTCCCCTCGCTCGACGCCGCCCGCCGCTGGTTCGGCGAGGACGACCCGTGGGTCGAGCGCCCCCACCCCGCCCGGGGCGCCTTCTTCGCCGAGGTCATGGCCGAGCACCCGGACGGCTGGCGGCCGGTCTTCGACCCCGAGCAGATGCTGACCTCCCGCGCGACCTGGGTGCACGACGCCCACTGGGAGTCGCTCGCCCAGGTCCGCTGCCCGACCCTGGTCGTGCGGGGCCTGGACGGCGAACTGGGCCGCGCGGAGGCCCAGGAGATGGTCCGGGTGCTGCCCCACGGGGCGTACGCGGAGATCCCCGACGCGGGACACCTCCTCCACTACGAGCACCCCGACGCCTGGCGCGAGGCGGTCGGCCCCTTCCTGAACGGCGTCCTGACCTCGTAGGGGAGCGCGGAGGAGCGCGACCGGGGGGAGCGGGCGGTGAAAGCGACCCCCTGCGCGGCCCCGCGCACCCGGCAGGGTACGTTCCCTCTCGCGGCGCGTTCGAGGTGTACTCCGCGCCGCCTCAGGGAGGAATTGAATGCGCACCACTCTGCTGCGGCGCCTGGCCACCGTGGCCACGGCGCTGGGGCTCAGCTCGGCCGGGCTGCTCGGCGCGGGCGTGGCACCCGCACAGGCCGCGGTCGCCGACTGCCCGGCGGGCTACTTCTGTGCCTGGAAGTCCGACAACGGCACCGGCACGATGTACAAGACGAACGCGAGCGTGCCCACGCTCGGCGGCTGGGACAACGGGTTCCGGTCGGTCGTCAACCGCACGAACAAGTTCGCCTGCCTGTACGACGACGCCAACTACGGCCTCGACGGCATGGTCGGCGTCGTCTACCCGAGCCCCTCGGGTTCCGAATGGGGCGGCCCGGGCAGCAACTCCGTCAGCTCGGTGAAGCTCGTCCCCACCGAGCGCGAGTGCGCCATGGACGCCTACCCGGAGTGGTACTCCGCGCAGGCCCCCAAGGCGGCCGGCTTCGGTGACCTGAACGCCGACAAGAAGGCCGACGTCCTCGTCCGCGACAAGGCGGGCCGCCTCTGGTTCCTGCCCGGTGACGGCTCCGGCAAGCTGGTCGGCGCCGGCGGCTGGAACGGGATGAACCTGCTCACCCGGCACGGCGACTTCAGCGGCGACGGCCGCGAGGACGTCATCGCCCGCGAGGCCTCCGGCAAGCTGTGGCTGTACCCGGGCGACGGCTCCGGCGCCCTCGGCGCCCGCAAGCTGGTCGGCACCGGCGGCTGGAACGCCATGGGCAGCGTCGTCGCCTTCGGCGACATGTCCGGCGACCAGCGCACGGACCTGCTCGCGGTCGAGAAGGCCACCGGCAAGCTGTGGCTGTACCCCGGCACGACGGCGGGCACCATCGGTCCGCGCAAGCTGCTCGGCTCGGGCGGCTGGAACGGGATGAACGTCCTGACCGCGTCCGGCGACATGAACGGCGACGGCCTGGGCGACCTGATCGCCCGCGAGGCGTCCACCGGCAAGCTGTGGCTGTACCCCGGCAAGGCCGGCGCCGCCTTCGGCCCCCGGCTGCTCGTCGGCTCGGGCGGCTGGAACGTCATGGCCTCGCTGCTCGCCGTCGGCGACCAGAACGGCGACGGTCTGGGCGACCTGGCCGCGATCACCAACACCCGCTTCGTCTCCCCCGAGCTCCGCGGCGACGGCGTCCTGGTCACCTACCCGGGCACGGGCACCGGAAAGCTCGGCACGGGCACCCCGGAGACCGACACCTGGTGGAGCCTGAACGGCGCCTTCTGATCGCCACCCGGCCACCCGGCCAGCCGGTCATCCGGCTGACCGGTCACCCGGTCCAACGGCCGGTCAACGAAAGCGCGTTGTGCGCTCGTTGGCCGGCCGTTGGCGCTCCCCGGCAGTCTCGTGCCGTACCGGAACAACGGTCCGGTCCAGGAGAGACGGAGAGCACCTCATGAACCTCAAGCGATCCCTCGTCGCCTTCGGCATGGCGGCGGGCGTGGCCCTCGGCGCGGCGGCCGTGGCCCCGGCGGCGAGCGCCGCCCCGGCGGGCTGCGCCAGCGGCGGGCTGTGCGTGTACTGGCAGGCCGACTACCAGGGCGCCGTCCAGACCGTCTACCAGGACAACCGCGACCTCACCGGCTTCACCAACTTCAAGTACGCCGAGAACGGCGCTGCCTTCAACAACGGCAACAGCTGCAACGTCGTCCTGTGGAAGGCCACGGGCTTCGAGGGCACCGGCTGGAAGCTGGACCGCGGCACCGGCTGGACCCGCATCGGCGAGAACCTCAGCACCATCGGTTCCAACAAGTGGTGCACCTACTAGAACCATGAGCTCCAGGACACGGACCGCAGCCGTGGCGCTGCTCCTGGGTCTCGGTGCCGCCGGATGCTCCACGTCCGGCGGCACCGCCGCCCCGGGCCCGGCGCCGCTTCCCGCCCGCCCCTTCCAGGGCGTCACCCACTACTCGGAGCCCCAGCGCGTGGCCCTGCGCGCGGCCGAGGAGGACCTCGTCGCCGCCTGCATGAAGCGGCGCGGCTTCACGTACCGCCCCCAGCGCCTCGCCACCGGGAACCGGATGGTCGACGCGAGCCCGTACGGGCTGCTGACCGTCCCGCAGGCGATCGACGACGGGTACGGCATCACGAGCACCGCGCTCGCCGCGAAGCCGCCCGTCGACGCGAACGCCGCCGAGAACGCGAACGAGCGCTGGAAGGCGGCGCTGCTGGGCACGCCCGCGCACCGGGTGAACCTCGCGATGCCCCAGGGCCGGGAGTTCTTCTACCACGCGGACTCCTGTGTCGCCGAGGCCAACTCCCGGCTCTACGGCCCCGATTACTACAAGCTCTTCAATACCTTCCAGGTCCTCGCCGACGCGGTCGTCGAGCAGGTCAGGAAGGACGACCGCTACCTCGCGGCGCAGCGGGCCTGGAGCGGCTGCATGAAGGAGGCGGACGCGGCGGCCGGGGTGAAGGCGGGCACGTTCGGAGAGCCGCGGAGCACCGTGGACCGGCGGCTCCAGGAGGCCGGCCAGGACCCGGCCAAGATCCATGAAGTGGCGGGCGTCGAACTGAAGTTGTCGCGTGCGGACGCGGAATGCCAGGCCCGAGTCGGCCTCGCGGAGGTCGTCGCGACGGCGCAGTCCGAGGCCGAGCGGACCGTCGGTGCCGGGTACGCGGACGAACTCGCCGCGCTCCGGTCGCTGCGGGAGAAGGCCCTGGCGACGGCGCGGCCGGACGGCGTGACGGTCGCCGACGGGTGACGACCGACGAGGAAGGGGCCGGCGCCACGGGCGCCGGCCCCTCGACACACCTACGGCGTCACGGCCTCACGGCGTCCAGGCGTACCGGACGTCCGGCTCGCGTTCCTCGTTGCGCTGCCCGTCGGTCCGCTCCACCTCCACGAACCCGTGCCGCTCGTAGAACCGCCGCGCCGGAGCGTTGACCTGGAACGTCCACAGGCGCAGCCCCTCCGGCCGCTGCCGCTTGGCCAGTTCGACGAAGCGGTCGCCGAGCCCCCGGCCGCGCCAGGACGGATCGAGGTAGAGCTGTTCGAGCTCCTCGCCGTCGAGGACCAGCAGACCGGCCACGCGGTCCCCGGCGACCGCCACCCAGCACTCGTGCTGCCGTACGACGACGAAGGAGAACCAGTCCCGCACGGCGTCGCCCTCGTGCGCACGGCGCACGGTCGGCAGCGCGTCGGCGAAGGAGCGCAGCCACACGTCGGCCATGGCGAGGGCGTCGGAGTCGTCCGCGCGCCGAAGGACAAGATCGTCACTGTTCACAGGGCGGGACGATCGCACACCACGGGCTCCGCCGCACCCGAATTGACGGCCTCCGCGTGCGGCCCCGTGCGCCACCAGTGGCGGGACGCCAGGGCGGCCAGGGCCGCGCCCGCGGCGTTGACGAGGACGTCGTCCACCGAGGACACCCGGTCGAGCCGGAAGACGTATTGCGCGGTCTCGACCAGCACCGAGCAGCCCGCTCCGAGCGCCAGGACCCGCGGCACGGACGCCGGCGCCGTCCAGCGGATCGGGGCGAAGAAGCCCAGGGAGGCGAAGACCAGCAGGTTGCCGCCGATGCCGAGCGGACCCATGGTCACCAGGTCCCGCAACGGCACCAGGCTCACCCGGGCGGGGACGACCCCGGCGCCGCCCCCCGGCATCAGCGTCATCCACACGAACGGCACCGTCCCGTGGACCATGGCCACCTCGGCCAGTGACAGCCGCCACGCCGACGGGACGCCGGCGGCCCGCCGCCGGCGCGCCAGCGCCCACACCACGAGCAGGGACAGCGGCAGCGCGACCAGCGTCATGAGCACCACGCCGTTGAACGTGTCGAAGCAGCCGTGCCACCGCCCCGCCGCGCACCTCGGCGCGGACATCATGAGCGGCCCCCGCATGACGAACAGGACGCCCGCGAGACCGAGTACCAGCAGGCCGGGGAGGAGCATCCGGGCCACCCGGCGGGGCGGCGCCGGCAGGGACGCGTTGTGGTTCATGCCCCCATTGGAGGGGGCGGCGTGTTGCGTCGGCGTATGTTTTTCCCGGTACGCCCCCGATACCGGACCCCTTAGCGTGGGGGCCATGACCGAGAAGCCGTCGCGGGTCGCACTGCACCCGCTCACCCTCGCCGACCAGGAAGAATTCTGCGCGCTCGTGCGCGCGAGCGCCGAGCTGCACGGCCCCTGGATGCAACTCCCCTCCACAGCCGAGGAGTTCAGCAGCTGGATGCGCCGCTTCGAGGACGGCACCAACCTCGGCTTCCTGGTCCGCGTCCGGGAGACCGGCGCGACCGCCGGGATGGTCAACATCAACTCGGTCATCCGGGGCCGCTACCAGGGCGCGTCCCTCGGCTACGCCGCCTTCGCCCCGTCCGCGGGCCGCGGCTACATGTCCGAAGGCGTCGCCGCCGTCCTGGAGTACGCCTTCACCGAGTTGCGGCTGCACCGGCTGGAGGCCAACGTCCAGCCGGGGAACAAGGCCTCCCTGGCCCTGATCCAGCGGCTCGGCTTCCGCTACGAGGGCCTCTCGCCCGCCTATCTGTACATCGACGGGGACTGGCGCGACCACGAACGCTGGGCCGTCACCGCCCCGAGCCCCTGGACCCCCGACCCGTCCCTTCCCGAGGTCTGAGCCGCCCCGCCGAACGCCCTAGTCCGCGCCCCCGCCCGGCGCGGACGCGAGCCCCGCGTCCCCGCCCGGCGCGGACGCGAGCCCCGCGCCCCCGCCCGGCGCCGTACGGCTGCGGGGCAGGTGCCAGACCTGGAGTTCGCCGGTCTGGGCCGGCGCCATGACCTCCGCCGGGCGGCGCTCCGGCAGGGGGAGGAAGCCCAGCCGGGCGGGCACGGCGGCGCTCGCGGTGTTCGCCGCGTCGTGGACGATCTCGACCCGCTCGATGCCGGGAAGCCGGAAGGCCTGCTCGGCGAGCGCCCCCGCCGCCCGCGTCGCCAGGCCCCGACCGGTGGCCGCCGGGTGCAGCCAGTAGCCGATCTCCAGCGTGTCCCCGGGGGTGTCGTCGTACCGGGCGAGCCCGCAGGAGCCGACGACGGCGCCGTCGAGCACGATCGCGTAGCTGCGCTCCTCGCCGCTCGCCCACAGCGCGGCGCGTCCGGCGAGGAAGTCCCGGGTCCGGGCGAGGCTGTGGTCGGCGACCCACGGCATCCAGGGCCGCAGGTGCGCGAGCGACTCCTCGATGACCCGGAAGAACTCCGGCAGGTCCGCCTCGGGGTCGTACGCGCGCAGGACGAGCCCGCCGTCGAGGGTGATCACGGGGTCGGGCTGCGTCACGGCGGCGAGGTCCATGGGCCGAGGATGGTACGCGGCGGCCGCCCCCGGCAAGGGAGTTGAGGGGACGTGCCGGGTGGGCGACGGGGCGGGCCGGGGTGCTGAGACGGGCGTCACATTCCGCGATGTCACATCGCGGGGCGCTCGTTCCGTCCTGTGGGTGTAGTCACCGACCGGCACGGAGGAACCCGCCATGGACGCCCGTCTGAACATGTTCGCCAGCCCGACCGCCGTCAAGGCCTGGAAGCACATCATCGCCGCCGGCAAGCTCCTGGAGGACGGCACGGTCCCCACCTCCACCCTGGAGCTGATGAAGATCCGGGCCAGCCAGATCAACGGCTGCGGCTACTGCCTCGACATGCACACCAAGGACGCGGCCGCCGCGGGAGAGACCCCGATCCGGCTCCACCTGGTCGCGGCCTGGCGGGAGGCCACCGTCTACACCGACGCCGAGCGCGCCGCCCTGGCCCTCGCGGAGCAGGGCACCCGGCTCGCCGACGCGGCCGGCGGGGTCTCGGACGAGGTCTGGGCCGAGGCCGCCAAGCACTACGACGAGAACCAGCTCGCCGTCCTCGTCTCCTCGCTCGCGGTCATCAACGCCTTCAACCGGGGCAACGTCATCGCCCAGCTCCCGGCCGGCGACTACCAGCCCGGTCAGCACGGCTGACCCGCCGCCCCCCGGTCCCGTCACGTCACGTCAAGGAGAACCCGTGAACCTCGCGCTGTGGATCGTCGCCGGACTGCTCGCCGCCGCCTACCTGGCCGGAGGCGTGTACAAGGTGGTCACCCCGAAGGCGAAGATCGCCGCCGCCGGTCACAGCGGCCGGTGGGTGGAGGACTTCAGCGCCGGCGGAGTCAAGGCCATCGGCGCCCTGGAGGCCCTCGCCGCCGTCGGCCTGGTCCTGCCCGCCGCCCTCGACATCGCCCCCGGCCTGGTCCCGGTGGCCGCGACCGGCCTGCTGGTCATCATGGTGGGCGCGGCGATCACCCGGATACGGCGGCGCGAGCTGAACCTCGTGGTGGTGGACGTGGTCTACCTCGTCCTGATCGGGTTCGTGGTCTGGGGCCGGTTCGGCCCCGAGTCCTTCACCGCCTGACCGGACGGGTACCCCGACCCGCCCGACCGGACCGGTACGCCGACGGCCCGCCCGGAAGACCCGGGCGGGCCGTCGGCGTGTCCGAGCGGCGGCGACTAGCCCTTGCTCACCGCCGTCAGGATCTCCGGCAGCCGTCCCGCCGTCCGCGGCGCCGCCACCTTGAGGCCCGCCCAGACGAGGAGCGCGCCGTAGAGCGCGCCCGCCGGGAGCAGCAGCCACAGCAGGGACTCCTGGTCGGACAGGTGGAGGTAGACCGTCGCCCCGATCAGCGGGGCGCACAGCAGCGGGGCCACGAGCATGCCGCCGAAGATCGAGATCCAGGCCAGGGCGCCCTGTCCCGGGGCCACGTTCTTGTAGCCGCTGTCCTGCGGGATGGAGTACGGGAAGAGGGCCGAGGCCACCGCGCCGACCGCCAGCATCGCGCCGAGCAGCCCGAGCGCCAGGCCGAGGGCGTCGGGGAGCCGGGACCACGCGCCGAGGACGGCGGTCGTCAGGACGGTGACGAAGACCGCGTACGGGAGGGTGACCAGGAGCAGGGCCTGGGCCCGCGCGCGGAGTTCGGCGTACGCGTCGGCCGTCGTCGAGATGGTCTGGGCGACCATCCAGAACGCCGAGCTGTCCTGCCCGAACTGGTTGTACATCAGCATGCCGAGCATGCCGGAGGCGAAGCACGCCCAGTAGACCGAGCCCGTGCCCTGCAGGGCGTTGACGAGCGGCACGATGAGGCCGAGGGCGAGCGAGGTCACCGCGCTCGCCTTCGTCTTCGGGTCGCGCCACATGTACCGCAGGCTGCGCTCCATGACCGCGCCCGTGCGGCCGCCCGGCAGGATCCGGCCGAGCAGTCCCGTACCGCCGTCGTCGCGGACGCCGGCGTCGGAGGCCGCGCCGATCGTGGAGCCGTCCGGCTCGACCATCAGCCGCACCAGGCTCCGCTGCCACCAGTACAGGAGCGCGACCAGCGCCGCCGCCGTGAGCAGCAGCCGGGCCGCCGCCACCGCGTAGTCGCCCCGGGCCGCGGAGTCGACCGCGCCGATCGCGGCGGCCGGCGGCAGCCAGCCGACGACGGCCGCCGCCGGTTCGAGCGATTCGAGTCCGCCGGCCCGGCCGAGGCGCTGGGCGGCGAAGTTCACGACCTGGATGCCGACCGCGATGACCAGGCCGCTGAGCAGCGCCAGGTCGCGGCCCTTGCGGGAGGTGAGGAGCCGGACGTTGGCGGCGGCCACGGCCCGGGACAGGGCCACGCACGTCACGGTCACCAGGGGCACGGCGAGGACGGCGACGACGACACCGGCCGCGCCGTGCGCGACGGACAGGGCCGCGCCGAACGCCAGGACCAGGGTGAGGACGGGGCCGATGCCCACGAGCGAGGCCACGAGCAGCGCCCGGATCAGCGGCCGGGGCCGCAGCGGCAGCATGACGAGCCGCGACGGGTCGAGGGTCTCGTCGCCGCTCGGGATGAACAGCGGCATCACCGTCCAGGAGAGCGCGAGGACCCCGGTGAGGAGGATCGCGACGCTGTCGGCGTCGGCGTTGCCCCGCATCAGCGCGAAGGCCAGCACCAGGGCCGCGGCGAAGACCGCGCCGAAGACGATCGACAGGATGTACGCGGCGGTCCGGCCGCCCGACTGCCGCAGTCCGTTCCGCAGCAGGCTCAGCTTGAGCCGTACGAAGACGGAGGTGAGCGAGGCCGCGGGGGCGGTGCCGGCCGTGGTGGTGGAGGCGCTCATCGCTGGGTCCCGCCGCCCAGCCAGTCCAGCGAGTCGCCGGCGGCCTCGCGCCCGTTCGCGCCGACGAGTTCCAGGAACGCGGCCTGCAGCGAGGGCGCCTGGCCGCGGACCTCGGCGAGCGTGCCCTGCGCGCGGATCTGGCCCGCCGCCATCACGGCGACCCAGTCGCAGAGCGACTCGACCAGTTCCATGACGTGGCTGGAGAAGACGACGGTGGCCCCGGAGGCGGTGTACCGCTCCAGGACGCCCCGGATGGTCTGCGCGGAGACCGGGTCGACGCCCTCGAAGGGCTCGTCGAGGAAGAGCACCTCGGGGTTGTGCAGCAGCGCCGCCGCGAGCCCGATCTTCTTCCGCATGCCGGTCGAGTAGTCCACGACCAGCTTGTTCTGCGAGCCGGTCAGGTCGAGGACGTCGAGGAGCTGCGCGGCCCGCTTGTCGACCTCGGCGCCGGGGAGGCCCCGCAGCCGCCCGGTGTACGCGAGGAGTTCACGGCCGGAGAGCCGCTCGAAGAGCCGCAGGCCCTCCGGCAGGATGCCGATGCGGGCCTTGACCTGGGCGACCGACTCGGGGTCGGCCCACACGTCGTGCCCGGCGACGAGGATGCGGCCGTGGTCCGGGCGGAGCAGGCCGGTGATCATCGAGAGCGTGGTGGTCTTGCCCGCTCCGTTGGGCCCGACGAGTCCGATGAACCTGCCCGCGGGCAGGACCAGGTCGATCCCGTTCACCGCGATCTGCTGGCCGAATCGTTTCCACAGACCCTCGACACGCACGGCGGGCACCGCACCGTCGCCCGGTGCGGCGCCCGCATTGTCGAACTCTCTGTCAAATGCCTGGTCAGGCATGCTCCGTCAACCCCTAGGTCGTCCCCGTGTGTACGGGGCCCACCCTAAGGGCGGGGCCCGCCCGGGCCCCAGGTCACTGCGCGCGGCCGCGTGCCTCCGCCGCTTCCCGGCCACAGGCGTACGCGAGGGCGCTGATCAGCTCCTCCGCGTCAGGGAGCCAGCGGTTCGCGGGGGTGGGGCGGCGGGCCCACTGCACGGCGCCGCAGCCGCCGATGCGGGTGGGCGGGGCCGCGACGTAGTGGCCTTCGCCGCGGGTGGTGAGGTCGATGGCGGCCGGGACCCAGCCGAGCTTGCGGACGAGGTCCGGGACCTTGGCGGCGGCGCCGGGCAGTACGAAGAAGAACATCCGGCGGTCCGGGGTGCAGGTCACCGGGCCGAGCGTCAGCTCCATCCGCTCCATCCGGGCGAGCGCGAGGAATCCGGCCGACTCGGGCACCTCGATCGCGTCGAAGGTGCGGCCCGTCGGCAGCAGGATCGACGCCTTCGGCTGCTTCGACCACATCCGCCGGGCGCCGACCCCGCTGCCGGTCGCCTGGGTCGACCAGTCGGGCCTGACGGCGTGGGCGCCGGGCACGGCGCACGCGTCCGCCCCGCAGGAGCAGCGCTCCCTGCCCTCGACGGCCTCCAGCCAGGTCCCGGGAAACACGTCCCAGTGCCGCTCTTCCGCGTACCGCACGGCGCTGTCCAGCAGCTGCTCGCCTCGCTGCTTGGGGATCTGTGCGGCTTCCGTGACTCCGATGGTCTCTTCCACGGTGAGCACAACTCCCCCCGCCACCTGGGGTTACGGCCAGGGGGTGCGGCGGTGTGAGGCATCGATCCTGCACGCGGGGCGCATCGGAGCACGGGCGGGGGCGCGCGGGGGGCCGGGGAGCGGGGGTGGGTACGCACAGGTGGGGGCGCCGGTGGCGAAGCCGCGGCCGACGTGTCCGGTTTCGCGTGTTCACATCGGCATTGACCGGATATTCACCGGGCAGTGATCACCTCACCGGTGATCACCGCACGGCCTCAGGGGGTACACATGGCAGCCAGGCCACTCGTTCCGCGCCAGCTCAACGAACGGCTCCAGGCGCTCATTCAGGAGGCCGGCTGTTCCAACGCCGGTCTCGCCCGCAGGGTCAACATGGTCGGCTCGGAGCGCGGCCTCGACCTGCGGTACGACAAGACGTCGGTGGCGCGCTGGCTGCGCGGGCAGCAGCCGCGCGGGCGCGCGCCGGGGATCATCGCCGAGGCCCTGGGCCGCAAGCTGGGCCGTACGGTCACGATCGACGAGGTCGGCATGGCCAACGGCCGCAACCTCGCGGCCGGGGTGGGGCTCCAGTTCGCGCCGACCGTGCCGGGGGCGATCGAGCAGGTCTGCGAGCTGTGGCGCAGCGACGTGGGGCGCCGGGACTTCCTCGCCGGGTCGACGGTGGCGGCCTCCGCGCTCGTCGAGCCCAGCAGGGACTGGCTGATCACCGGGCCGGACGCGCACGTGGCGCGGATGGCGGGCGCCCGGGTCGGGGTCGCGGACGTGGCGGCCGTACGGGAGATGACGGCCGCACTCGTCGACCTCGACCGGCGGTTCGGCAGCGGGCACGTGCGGCCGGTGGTCGTCCACTACCTCAACAGCGTGGTCTCGGGGATGCTCTCCGGTTCGTACCGGGAGGCGGTCGGCAGGCAGCTGTTCGCGGCGGTCGCCCGACTCACCGAACTCGCCGGGTACATGGCGGTGGACACCGGTGAACCGGGCCTGGCCCAGCGGTACTACATCCAGGCGCTGCGGCTCGCCCAGGCCGCCGGCGACCGGGGCTACGGCGGCTATGTGCTCGCCGCCTCGATGAGCCACCTCGCCGCCCAGCTCGGAAACCCGCGGGAGATCGCCCAGTTGGCGAGGGCGGCGCAGGAGGGTGCGCGGGGGAAGGTGCCGCCGCGCGCGGAGGCGATGTTCCTCGCGGCCGAGGCGCGCGGGCACGCCCTGCTCGGGGACCTCAGCGCCTTCGAGACGGCGGCGGGCCGTGCCGTACGCGCCCTGGAACAGGCCGATCCGGAGTCGGGCGACGACCCGGCGTGGATCGCCCACTTCGACCGGGCGTACCTGGCGGACGAACTGGCGCACTGCTACCGGGATCTGGGGCAGGCGGAGGCGGCGGCCCGGGCGGCCGAGGAGTCGATCGCCGGGCACCCGGAGACGCGGGCGCGGCGCCGCGCGATCGGCCTCGCCCTGCTCGCCGCGGCGCAGGTCCAGCAGCGGGAGGTCGAGCAGGCCTGCCGCACGGGCACCCGGGCGCTCGAACTCCTGGGCACGCTGCGGTCGTCGCGCGGCGCGGAGTACCTGGAGGACCTGCGGGAGCGCCTGGAGCCGTACGCGGGAGAGGCGGTGGTACGGGAGTTCGGGGCGCGCATGGAGCTGTACGCGGCGTAGTCCCAGGTGGGGACCGTACCGTTCGAGAAGGTGGTGTAACCGGGCTCACACGTGTGTGCGGAGGCCCGTACGCACCCGGTAGCGTGAGCCGACGATTCCGTAGGTCCATCAGTAGGAGTCCCGGTGACGCAGAACGGACAGGGTCCGGAGCCGCAGTACCCGGCGGTGCCCCCGGCGCAGAACGCCCCAGGGGGAGCACAGCCGTACGGTGGCGCCTGGGGTCCGGCCGGCGCCTCGCCGGGCGGGCAGCCGCTGCCGCCCGCGCAGCCGCTGCCTCCGGAGGCGACGCCGGGCGGCGCCGCCGACATGCAGTCCACCCAGTACCTGCCGCCGATCCCGGCGCAGGGCGCTGTGCCGCAGCCCGGCTACGGCTACCCGGGCCCGGGCGCCCCCGGCGCCGCCGACCTGCAGGCGACCCAGCACATCGCCCCGGTCCCGGGCGCGACGCCGCCGGGATACGGGTACCCGCCGCAGGCCCCGGCCGGGATGCCGCAGGCGCCGGCCGCCGCGCCGCCGGTGCCGGGTGCGATGCCGCCGGTCCCGGGCGGGCCGCCGCAGGCCGCCGCAGGGATGCCGCCGGCCGCCGGGCCGCAGCCTGGGTACGGGTACCCGCCGCCGGCCGCCGGGGACATGCAGGCCACCCAGCACATCGCTCCCGTCCCGCCGCGGCAGGACGGCGGCAACCAGACCCAGTTCCTGGGCACGGGACCGCTCCAGGCCCCGGGCGCAGGGCCCGCCGGCGCCTCGGACGCGACCCAGTACATCGCCCCCGTACCGGCGCAGGAGCCCGGCGAGCGGCAGCCGCCCGCCGAGTTCGACAGCCTCTTCCGGACGGAGGCCCCGCGGGCGCCCCAGGCCCCGCAGCCGCCGCGCCCGCAGGCCTACCAGCAGCCCGCCCCGGCCCCGTACCAGCAGCAGGCCCCGGCCCCCTACCAGCAGCAGCACCAGCCTCCGGCGCCCCCGCAGCAGTACGCCTACCAGGACGCGTACTACGACGACGGCGACGAGCCGGAGCCCCCGCGCCGCAAGTCGCCGGTCGGGCTGATCGCCGCCGTCGTCGTCGGCTGCGCGGTCGTCGGCCTCGGGGCGGGGGCGCTGCTCAGCGGCGGCGACGAGAACGAGGACCCCAAGAAGGGCGGCCAGAACGTGGCGGCGAGCTCCGCCGCGCCGTCCGGCGGGGCCACCGGGGCCACCGAGCCCACCGAGAAGCCGGCCGACCCGGCGGAGCCGCAGGCGCAGGAGCTGAGCAAGCTCCTCGCCACCAGCAGCAGCAGCCGCGACACCGTGATCAGCTCGGTCGAGTCCATCAAGCAGTGCAAGAACCTGGACAAGGCGGCGGCGGACCTGAAGGGCGCCGCCGAGCAGCGCCGGGGCCTGGTCACCCAGCTCAAGGCGCTGTCGGTCGACAAGATCCCGGACAACGCCTCGCTGACGGCGCAGCTCACCAAGGCCTGGCAGGCCTCGGCGTCCGCGGACGACCACTACGCCGCCTGGGCCGTCCAGATGAAGGCCAAGAACGCCTGCAAGGGTGGCAAGGCCCGCTCGACCAACCACCTGGTCGAGGCGAACAAGAAGAGCGGCGAGGCCACCACCTCCAAGAAGCGGGCGGCCTCGCTGTGGAACCCGACGGCCGAGAAGTACGGCCTGGAGAAGCGCTCCTACAGCCAGCTGTAGGAGGGACGGGCGGGGGAAGGGCGGCTCAGGGGGCGCTGAGGACGGTCTCGCCGACATCGACGAAACCGGGCTTCTGCGCCACCAGCTGTCCCTTCCTGACCACTTGGAACGTCACCTCGTGGTTGACGATCCGGGGGAAGCCGGGGGCGCCGAGCAGGTCGTCGTACTTCCAGCGCAGCACGGGCGTCAGACCGCCGGTGTCGATCCGCTCGCCCCGGTCGAGGGCGTGGGCGATCCGGTCGGCCGTGACCTTGTCGGCGTCGAGCGACTCGACGACCTTCTTCAGGACCGTGTAGGCGATCCAGGTGGTCTGGACGCCGGCGTCGGCCGGGTCGACCCGGTTGTCGGCGAAGGCGTGCTCCTGGATGACCTTGCGCATCGGCCCCCAGCTCTTGTCGGCGGCCTCCGGGTACCAGCCGGTGACGAACGCGCCCTCGAAGGGGCTGTGGGCGCCGCCGGTGCGGTCGATCACGGGCTGGCCGACGCTGCCGAGGACGGACGAGATCCGCACGGCGCCCTTCTGGTCGGAGCCGTCGTCGGAGGCGGAGCCGGAGCCGTTGCCGTCGCGGGAGCCCTTGCCGTCCGTGCCGTCGCTCCCGTCGCCGTCCTGCGCCGGGAGGCGGCGGAAGGAGTCGAAGAAGGTCTGGGTCCGCTCGCCGAGGACGGCGGTCACGCAGCCGTTCTTCTCGCCGGCCTTCTCGCGGGCCCGGGCGGCCTGCTCGGTGTACTCGGCGGCGTCCTCGACGGCCGGGATGTCGACGGCGCCGCGGTGGCTCGCCTTGCGCAGACCGGAGTTGAGGAGCTCGGGGAGCTTGTCCCCGGCGAGGGTGTCCGGCCGGACCAGGGAGACGGTCCGGCAGGAGCTCGCGAGCTGCATGCCGTGACCGGCGATCAGCGAGGCCTGTCCGCCGTTGACCGGGTAGGAGAGCGGGCTGGTGAACTCGTCCTCCGATATGCCGTAGCCGCCGATGTACGGGATGCCGGCGGCCTCGAGCGGGGCCATGAAGGCCCGCCCGTTCTGGCTGTACGAGCCGACGACGGCGACCGCGTTCTCGCGGACGGCGCGGCGGGCGCAGGCGGCGGCGCCGGCGGAGGTGTTGTGCTCGTTGCAGGTGAGGACGCGCAGTTCGTGGCCGTCGATCCCGCCCTGGGAGTTGACCCACCGGGCGAACGCCTGCGCCATGGCGGGCATTCCGGGCATATTGGTCGCCCGGGTCTGGTCGGGCGCCCACGTCATGACGGTGACGGGCTCCCTGGATCCCCCCGTGGTTCCAGGGAGCACGCCGCAACCGGTGAGCAACGAGGCTCCGGCCGCCGCGGTCATGACGTACGCGAGGAGTGAGGTCTGTCGCCTTCCGGTCATGGTCACGCACACTTCCGCCTCACGGGTAACGCGGGAGTGAGCACACTTCAACGGAGGGTGACACCAAGGTGAATTACGGGGGGCGCGAGGGGTCGGCTCCGCCGACCGGACAAGGGAACGTACGATCGAAACGTGTCCAGTCCAGTCTCCGGTTCGGTGAACTCTTCCCGTCGCGGCCGTCGCTCCTCCACCATGGGCGGCATGCCGCTCAACGACATGCCGTGGTGGCGCTGGCGCAGCAACGTGCGCTCGGCGCTGCACATGCTCTCCGACCCCGGGTTCCACGAGACCACCTGGCTGGCCGGCCTGGAGGGGTACGGCGACGTCACCGACGCCGTCTACCGCCTGGTCGAGGACACCTGGCTCGACAACTGGTCCGCCGAGAAGTACGTCGGCTCGATCTTCCGCGACACCGGCGAGGCCGCCCTCGTCGACGTCGCCGTCCTCCGCGTGCTGCGCATCATGCACCAGGTGGGGCCGGACGCCCCGGTCTCCGCCTACCTCCAGCACCCCGGCTGGCCCGAGGCCGTACGCGCCGCCCGCGAGGCCCACGTACGCCTCGCGCTCGCCGACGGGGAGGACCCCGACACGCCCCCGCGCTCCCTCGACGTGCTGCACATCATGACGGGGTCCGTCTGACGGACAGTGGGTCACCCGGCCCGCCCGGGTATGGCAGGCTGACGGGATGACCGACCAGTACGTCCTCACCCTCTCGTGCCCCGACAAGCAGGGCATCGTGCACGCCGTGTCGAGCTACCTCTTCATCACGGGATGCAACATCGAGGACAGCCAGCAGTTCGGAGACCGCGACACCGGGCTCTTCTTCATGCGGGTCCACTTCTCGGCCGAGGCCCCGGTGAACGTCGACAAGCTGCGGGCCAGCTTCGCCGCCGTCGGCGACTCCTTCACGATGGACTGGCAGATCAACCGCGCCGACCAGCGCATGCGGATCGTCCTCATGGTGTCGAAGTTCGGCCACTGCCTGAACGACCTGCTGTTCCGCTCGCGGATCGGGGCGCTGCCCGTCGAGATCGTCGCGGTGGTGTCCAACCACACCGACTTCCAGGAACTCGTCGGCTCGTACGGGATTCCCTTCCGGCACATTCCGGTCACCAAGGACACCAAGGCGGCGGCCGAGGCGGAACTCCTCGACCTGGTCCGCGAGGAGAACGTCGAGCTGGTCGTCCTCGCCCGCTACATGCAGGTCCTCTCCGACGACCTCTGCAAGCAGCTCTCCGGGCGGATCATCAACATCCACCACTCCTTCCTCCCCAGCTTCAAGGGCGCCAAGCCCTACCACCAGGCGCACGCCCGCGGCGTGAAGCTGATCGGCGCGACCGCCCACTACGTGACGGCCGACCTCGACGAGGGCCCGATCATCGAGCAGGAGGTCGAGCGGGTGGGCCACGAGGTGACGCCGGACCAGCTGGTGGCGATCGGCCGCGACGTGGAGTGCCAGGCGCTGGCCCGCGCGGTGAAGTGGCACGCGGAACACCGCATCCTCCTCAACGGCCGCCGCACGGTCGTCTTCGCGTAGCCCCTCGTCTCGGGCCTCCGCCTTCGGCGGAGGCCGCGCCCGTCGCTACAGCCGGCTCAGGGACGCCGCTGCCGACAGGACGTCCCTGATCGCCTCGCGGTCGCCGTCCTGGCCCGCCGCCGCCTCCTGCGGCGAGATGTGGCCCGCCAGGAGCTGGCAGAACTCGACCCCGTCCATCGCCACCTGCGCCACCGCCCGGTCCGGTGAGCCGACCGCCGCCGGGGAGTCGAGCGCGATGTACCAGTGGCCGCCGCCCGCGCCCTCCACCTCCAGGTGGAGCGAGCGGCCCGGCGTGCCCGCCGTGACCAGCTCGCGGGCCGGGGCCGCGAGGCCCGTGCGGCGGCGGTTCGCCAGGGCCGCCGGAAGCAGCCGGGCCGCCAGGTCGATCATGCCGTGCAGATGAGCCCCGCTCGGCGGGGCGTACGGATAGGCCACCGCGTTCGCGATGTCGTCCGCGTGCAGCCAGCACTCGAAGGCCCGCTCAAGGAGCGAGTCCCGCAGCGGCAGCGCGAAGTCCTTGTAGGTGACGGTCAGGTCCGCCACGCCCCGGCCGGCGAACGAGACGGTACGGATCAGGGTGTGGCTCTGCTCCCGCCAGGGGCCGCGGACCGCGCGGTTCGGCGGCCGGTCGAGCCCCGTCCAGAACGCCTCCGTGCGCTCCGTCGGGGACAGCTCCGGCGTGCCGTGCCCCAGCGGGTCGTCCAGGCCGAGCGCCGTCGACACCAGGCCGTCCACGGCGAACAGATGGCCGATGACCGCCGCGACCGTCGCCTTCCGGCGCACGATCCGGTCCTCCTCGTACCACTTGAGCCGGACCGGCGCGTGCCACTCGGACTCGCCGATGTCCCGGAGCAGCGCGTCGAGCCGCGCGGTCTCCGCGTCGTACGGCGTGACCCAGTCCGGCACCGGGATGCGGGCCGGGCGCCGCCCGAGGCAGTTCTCCAGGACCCGGGACCGCAGCAGCGGGTCGAGGTCCAGGTCGCGGTCCTCGTGCAGCAGCGCCACCGCGTCCCGCAGCCGCAGCGCCTCGTCGGCGCAGGGCGCGCAGGCCGTCAGGTGGTCCTCGACGGCCCGTGTCTCGCCGGTCGAGCACGCCGAAAGCGCCCAGGCCCCGAGCAGGGACTTGAGCACCCCGTGGGTGAGGACGGGCACCTCGGGCTCGGGTTCCACCCCGGACTTCTCCTCCTCGGGCTCCTCGCCCCGGTCCGCCGCCGATGCCGCCGTCAGGTCGGCCGTCAGGTCCGCGTGGTCGTCGGCCGACCTGCGCGGTCCGGGTATCCACGGGGCGCGTGCGACGTCGTCCCCGTCGTCGCCGTTCGCCCCGGTCACAGGGCCCGTCCGTAGCCGGGGGGTCCCGCGCCGTCGGAGGTCCGGTTCGCCGAGGAGAGCAGCTGGAGTCCGAGCCGGAGGCGCCGCCGGGCCTCGTCCTCGGTGACGCCGAGGTCGGCGGCGGTCTGACGGTAGTCCCGCCGCTGGAAGTACGCCAGTTCGAGCGCGGCCCTGAGCGGGGTCGGCATGGACGTCACGATGTAGTCCGCGCGGGCGGCGACGGACGCCCGCCGCACCTTCTGCTCCAGCTCCTCCGCGGAGCCCCGGCCGGTCTCCGCGTACGCCGTGGCCTCGGCCTGCCGCAGCCGGTGGACGGCCTGCCGCTGCGTCAGCTTCGCCACCCACGAGCGCAGGTTCCCCTGCTTGGGGTCGTAGGCGTCGGGGTTCTCCCAGATGTAGCCGAAGACCTCGCGGGTGATCTGGTCGGCCGCGTCGTCGTCGTCGAGGACCCGGTGGGCGAGGTTGTGCACCAGCGCGGCGAACCGGTCGTACAGCTCGCCGAGCGCGGCGGCCTCGCCGCGCGCCAGCCGCTGCTGCATCCTGCGGTCCCAGCGCGGTGGGGTGTCCATCGCCATCCGACCCTCGCCCCTCCCGGCTGCGGCGGCTCTCCGTCTCTTCTCCAAAGTAATGCGCCGCTCCGACAACGCACGCCGGTTTGCCGCAAGTGCGCTCTTGACGCAGCAACGGATGGTAAGGAAAGCGTCATCCTCGGATCCAGGGGTTTCGCCCCGCCCCGGTGGGGCAGGCGGCGACCGTGACGACGATCGAGGTCGACGAGAACGAGTACGGATCCTGGACGGTGTTCCTCGTGCGGGGCGAGATGGACCTGGTCACCTCCCCCCGGATACGCCGCCGTGTCCACGACGCCGTGGCGGGCGGCCGCCACGACCTGGTGATCGACCTGTCCGCCGTCCGGTTCTGCGATTCCAGCGGCGTCGGGGTGCTGATCGCGGCCCGCCGGCTGCTCCGCTCCTGCGGAGGCCGGCTGCGCCTGATCCTCCCGGAGGACGACGACGGCACGGGGCACGTCGGCCGGGTGCTCGCCGCACTCGGGGTGCGGCGCCTCTTCGAGGTGTACGTGGACGTGCCGACGGCGCTCACGGAGGCGAGCGTGCCCCGCCAGGCCCGCACCGCCGCCGGCCTCAGCCCACCGGACCGAATCGCTCCCTGAGCTGGTACTTCAGCACCTTCCGCAGCGTCTCGTTGCGGGGGAGCGCCGCCACCACCTCCAGCTGCTCCGGCAGCTTGTGGACCGACAGGCCGGCCGCGCGCAGGAAGGCCGTCACCGCGGGCAGGGTCAGCGGGGCGGCCCCCGGGGGCTGTTCGACGACGGCGCAGACGCGCTCGCCGCGCTCGGCGTCCGGGAGGCCGATGACGGCGGCGTCGCCGACGTCCGGGTGCCGGTGGAGGAGGTCCTCGATCTCCTTGGCCGAGATGTTCTCTCCCTTCCGGATGATGATGTCCTTGATGCGGCCGGTCAGGACGAGATGGCCGCTCGGGGTCAGGTGTCCGACGTCGCCGGTGATGAGGAAGCCGTCCTCGTCGAAGGCGGCGGCCGTCTGCGCCGGGTCGAGATAGCCCCGGCAGACGGCCGCGCCGCGCAGCCGTACCTCCCCGCTGTCCGTGATCCGGATCTCCATGCCCTCCGGCGGCCGGCCCTCGGTGGTCGCGAGGTTCTCGGGGGTGTCGTCGGGGTCGCCCATGGTGATCATGGGGACCTCGGTCATGCCGTACCCGTGGGTGAGCTGGCAGCCCAGTTCCTTCCGGACGGCGTGGTAGATCTCGGGCGGCTTCGGCGCCCCGCCGCCGGCCAGGAGCCGCAGGGTGGGGATGACGGGTTCGCCCGGCTGTTTGCGCTGCTCGGCGAGGAACATCGCGTAGAAGGCCGTGGAGCCGCCGGCCACCGTGACGCCGTGCCGCCGGTACTCGGCGAGGGCCTCGGGCAGCGCGAACTGTTCGAACATCACGGCCGGGAAGCCGTACAGGAGCAGCATCACCGTGTAGTCGGGTCCGGCGATGTGCGCGTACGGGAAGGCCATCGAGCCGACGTCGGACGAGGTGAGCCGCAGCGCGTGGGCGAGGCAGGAGCCGCCCGCGAGCAGTGAGCGGTCGGTGTGCAGGACGCCCTTGGGGTCGGAGGTCGTGCCGGAGGTCCAGTAGATCCAGCGGACGTCGGTCCCCGAGGAGGGCGGCGGGGGGAGCACCGCCGGGTCGCCGTCGGGGAGCGATTCGGGGTCGTATGCCTCGAATATGCCGTGGGCGCCGAGCCGCCGGGCCATCTCCGCATGGTCGAATCCACGCCAAATTCCGGGGACGGCGAAGAACTCGGCCTTGGACTCGCGCAGGGCGAAGCCGACCTCCTTGTCCCGGTAGAAGGGGATCACGGGGGTCTGTACGGCTCCGATGCGGGCGAGCGCGAAGGAGAGCACGGCCGTCTCGATGCGGGTGGGCAGCTGCCAGGCGACGACGGTGCCGGGGCGCACGCCCTTGGCGTACAGCCCGGCGGCGCAGCGCTCGGCGCGCTCGCGCAGGCCCTCGAAGGTGAGGACGCGGTCCTCCTGGAGGAGGACGGGCCGGTCGGGGGTGAGGGCGGCGCGGCGTTCGACGAGCTCCCAGAGCGTGCGGGCCTCGCTCAGGGCGTGTGGGGTCTGGTCCATGCCCGTACTCCTCCTGGCTGACGTTCCGTCAGATAGTCCGGTGAGCGTAGAGGCCCGCCGCTTGTCGGTCCAGGGGTGCGCGGCTAGCCTGATGCGGAGCCCGTATCTGACGGTCCATCAGAAAATGCCATCGGAACCATGGAGGGGTCATGACGGAACTGCCCCGCATCATCAGCGTCGACGACCACGTGATCGAACCCGCCCACCTCTTCGAGACCTGGCTCCCGAAGAAGTACCGGGACCGCGGACCCCAGCCCCTCACCGCCGGCATCGGGGAGCTCGCCTACGTCGCCGGCAAGTACCAGATCACGATGGACCCCCAGGGACCGCCCACCGACTGGTGGATCTACGAGGACCTCAAGTTCCCGTACAAGCGCAACATCGCCGCCGTCGGCTTCGACCGCGACGACATGACCCTGGAGGGCATCACCCGCGAGGAGATGCGGCGCGGCTGCTGGGACCCCAAGGCCCGGCTCGCCGACATGGACCTCAACCACGTCGAGGCCTCCCTCTGCTTCCCCACCTTCCCCCGCTTCTGCGGCCAGACCTTCGCCGAGGCCCACGACAAGGAGGTCGCCCTCGCCTGCGTCCGCGCCTACAACGACTGGATGGTCGAGGAATGGTGCGGGGACAGCGGCGGGCGGCTCATTCCACTCTGCATCATCCCCCTGTGGGACATCGACCTCGCGGTCGCCGAGATCCGGCGCAACGCCGCCCGCGGCGTCAAGGCCGTCACCTTCTCCGAGATCCCCACCCATCTCGGCCTGCCGTCGATCCACTCCGGCTACTGGGACCCGTTCTTCGCCGTCTGCCAGGAGACCGGCACGGTCGTCAACATGCACATCGGGTCCAGCTCCCAGATGCCCGCCGCCTCCCCCGACGCCCCGCCCGCCGTCCAGGCCTCCCTCAGCTTCAACAACGCCATGGCCTCGATGATGGACTTCCTCTTCAGCGGCGTCCTCGTCAAGTTCCCCGCGCTCAAGCTCGCCTACAGCGAAGGCCAGATGGGCTGGATCCCCTACGCCCTCGAACGCGCCGACGACGTCTGGGAGGAGCACCGCGCCTGGGGCGGCGTCCGCGACCTCATCCCCGAGCCGCCGTCCACGTACTACTACCGGCAGATCTTCTGCTGCTTCTTCCGCGACAAGCACGGCATCGCGTCCCTGGACGTGGTGGGGCGGGACAACGCCACCTTCGAGACCGACTACCCGCACGTCGACTCCACCTTCCCGCACACCAAGGAAGTCGCCCTCGACCACGTCCGGGGCCTCGACGACGAGACGGTCTACAAGCTCATGCGCGGCAACGCCATCCGCATGCTGGACCTGGGCATCGTCTGATGGACCTCTCCTGCACGGACGAGGAGGAGGAGTTCCGGGCCCGGCTGCGCGCGTGGCTCAGCCGGGAACTCCCCGGCCTGCCGCCCCGACCCGACCCGCTCGACTGGCCCGCCAGGCGCGCCTACGACTGCGGCTGGCAGCGCAGGCTGTACGACGCCGGATACGCCGACGTGCACTGGGACGCCTCCCCGACCCAGCGGCTCATCTTCCTGGAGGAGACGGAACGCGCCGGCGCCCCCTACGTCGGCGCCAACTTCGTCGGACTCCTGCACGCCGGACCGACCGTCGCCGCCGAGGGCACGCCCGAGCAGCGGGCCCGCTGGCTGCCGCCGGTCCTGCGCGGCGACGAGGTCTGGTGCCAGGGGTTCAGCGAACCCGGCGCCGGCTCCGACCTGGCCTCGCTCCGCACGAAGGCCGTCCGGGACGGGGACGCGTACGTCGTCACCGGGCAGAAGATCTGGACCTCCCACGCGGAGGTCGCCGACTGGTGCGAACTGCTGGTACGGACGGACCCGGAAGCGCCGTCGAAACACCGGGGCATCACCTGGCTCGCGATGCCCATGGACGCCCCCGGCATCACCGTCCGGCCGCTGCGGACGCTCGCCGGCTCCACCGAGTTCGCCGAGGTCTTCCTCGACGAGGTGCGGGTGCCGGTCGAGAACCGGGTCGGCGACGAGAACGACGGCTGGCGCGTCACCATGGTCACCCTCTCCTTCGAACGCGGCACCGCGTTCGTCGGCGAGGTCGTCGCCTGCCGCCGGCTCCTCGGCGAACTCGCCCGCACCGCCCGGAAGAACGGCAGCTGGGACGACCCCGTCCTGCGCCGCCGCCTCGGCAGGCTCGCCGCCGAGTTCCAGGCCCTGTGGCGGCTCGTCCAGGCCAACGTCAGCGAGGCCCAGGCGACCGGAGGCGTGCCCGGGGCCGGCGGCTCCGTCTTCAAGCTCCACTACTCGCACGCCCGGCAGGAGCTGTACGAGGCCGCCGCCGCCGTCCTCGGCCCCGACGCGCTCGACCTCGGCCGCGACTGGACGCTCGACCGGCTGTCCTCGCTCTCCTACACGATCGCGGCCGGCACCTCCCAGATCCAGCGCAACATCGTCGCCGAGCGCATCCTCGGCCTGCCGAAGGGCCGGTGACCCCGCCATGGACTTCCGACTCACCGAGGACCAGCGGGCACTGCGCCGGGGCGTACGGGACCTCCTCGAAGGACGCTTCGGCCGGGAGGCGCTGCGGGCGGCCGTGGACGCGGGCGGTGCGCTGGACCGGGGACTGTGGCGGGAGCTCGCCGACGCCGGGTTCTTCGCGCTGCGGCTGCCGGAGGAGGAGGGCGGCGTGGGGCTCGGTCTGCCGGAGGCGGTGCTGGTGTTCGAGGAGGCGGGGCGGGCGCTGCTGCCGGGACCGCTGGTGGCCACGCACATGGCGGCGGGGTCCGTGCCGGGGGCGGCGGAGGGGACGGTGGTCGTGACGGCCGTGTCCGAGGGGCTCGTTCCCTGGCTGGACGCGGCGGACGTGGTGGTGGGCCCCGCGGGCGGGGCCGTACCCGTGCGGTCGGTGGATCCGCTGACCCCGCTGCACCGGGTGCCGGCGAAGGGGGGCGCGGAGGCGGGCGTCGAGGTCCTCCTCACCGCCGCCGAGCAGGTCGGGAGCGCCGGGCGGACCACCGAGATGGCGGTCTCGTACGCCCGGGAGCGGGAGCAGTTCGGGCAGGTGATCGGGGGGTTCCAGGCCGTCAAGCACCTCTGTGCCGGGATGCTGGTGCGGACCGAGCTCGCCCGGGCCGCCGTCCGGGCCGCCTCCCTCACCGCCGACCCCGTCGAGATCGCCGGGGCCAAGCTCCTCGCCGACGAGGCCGCGACCGGCAACGCCCGCGACTGTCTCCAGGTGCACGGCGGCATGGGTTTCACGTGGGAGGCGGACGTGCACCTGCACCTCAAGCGGGCCTGGGTGCGGTCCGAACTGCGGCTGCCGCCCGCGCGGGCGGAGGAGACGGTGGCGGCCGGCCTGTAGCTCTGCGCGCCCCTGGGGTCACGGAATGTCGATATCGGGTTGTGTCCTTCGGCGGGGCCGTCACGGCCCGGAGTCGGCCTCCGCCTCCGGTACGCTCCGTGGGATGCGAGTGCTCGTTGACCCGGATCGTCCCGGTGTCGCCCCTGAGGTGACTCCGGGCCCGGGAATGCGCGCCGCTCGCGCCCCGAGGAGGCGCCCCGCGCGCTCCTGTTCGACTCCCCGCAGCGTGCGTCGCACAGTATGGACTACACGTACTCCTTCGCGCTGGAATATGCCCGAAGCGCTTGTTGCGGTGACTGTACGTCAACCATGCTGTCTCACAAGGGAATCACGTTCCGTAAGGGCGTCGATGGCTGTGAGGCGCGAGGCGATGTGTCCGCCGGTTCGGATGGTGTGAGCGGTGCAGGTGCTTCAGGTTCAGTTGGAGGTCGGGCCGGACCCGGCAGAGGTGGGGCGGGCCCGGAGGTGGGCGCGGTCGCGGCTCGCCGGTTCGGGCATACGGGATGACGAGCCGCTGGCCGAGACGCTGGTGCTGCTCATCTCCGAGCTCGTGACCAACGCCGTGGTGCACACGGGCTGTCCGGCCGTGCTGCGGATGCTGTTCGCGGCCGAGGGCGGGGTGCGGGTCGAGGTGGCGGACGCGAGCGACCGCCCGCCGCGGCCCCGGCACGCGGAGGGCGACGACACCAACGGGCGCGGCCTGGAGCTGGTGGACGGCCTCGCGGACCGGTGGGGCTGGCAGCCCGAGGGGGCCGGGAAGAGCATCTGGTGCGAGGTGGACCGGGCGGCCCCCGTCGGGTCGCCGTCGCAGTCCTCCGTATCGCCCGGACGGGTGCGCTGTTGACGATTCGTGGCGTTTTGCCCACCCTGGGGTGAGCGATTCGCGGCGAGGGGAGCCGAGGGCCGTCGCGGTCCGGCGTGTCCGGGCACGGCCCTCGGCGAGTGCGGGTCGTGGCCGGGTGGCGCCCCCCGCAGCGCTTCGCGCGCGGGGGGACCCCCATGCGCCCGGCGCGCGCGAGCGCGCCACCACCCGTGAACCAGCGGGCGGACGAGGCTCAGAGGACGGCCACCGGTGCCACGGGCGTGCCCGTGCCGCCGACGAACGGCTCGGGCATCGCCGAGAGCAGGAACGCATGGCGCCGCTCTTGTGCACAGGCTGTGGACAGAGCTTCCAGATTCCAGTTCTGCCCCTGGAGCATGCCCATCTCGACCAGGTCGAGGGCGTGCACCGGCAGCCACAGGTCCTCGATCTCCGGCGGGAAGATCTCGAAGGTGAGGGTGTCGTTGGCGACGGCCGCGACGTCCCGGGCGTGGAACCACTCCGGGGTGCGGACCGAGAGCCCGGGGGACGGAAAAGCGTACCCGTGCCGGTCGCCCGCCAGGTACAGCTGGATCTGCCCCGTCCGTACGAGCACGACGTCGCCGGAACGGACCGTCACACCGGCGAAGTCGGCGGCCTCGTCGAGGTCCTCGGGGGTGACGGCGTGGTCGCCGGGCAGCCGGTCGAGTCCCTTGGCGGCGGCCACGTCGAGCAGTACCCCACGGCTGACGACGTGCCGGGCCGTGTGGATGCCGCTGAACTCGGAACGGCCGTGCGGGGTGATGGTGGCGGCCGGGCGGCCGTTGTAGATGCGGCCCGAATGGGAGGCGTGCGTCAGGGCGTCCCAGTGCGTGCCGGCCTGTAGGCCGAGGGTCACGGCGTCGTCGCTGGTGGCGACCGTGCCCGGGCCGAAGAGCTCCTGGTTGACCTGGACCATGACGTGCAGCGGGTTGACCCGGCCGGGGATCATGCCGGTCTGGACGCCGTCCTGCTTGAGGTCGACGGCGAGCGGGACGCGACGGCCGGTGCGGACGGTGGCGACGGCCTCCCGTACCACCTCGTCCGTGACGAGGTTCAGGGTGCCGATCTCGTCGTCCTGGCCCCAACGGCCCCAGTTGTTGACGCGCTTGGCGATCTCGTGGAATGCGGCGGGCAGAGACATCCGGGGCCTCCGGGGTCTTGTTTTCCGGTATCTGACGGACCGTAGAATCCTGACGACGAATGAATCTAACGGACCGTCAGAAAGTGCGGGAGGGGCCGGACGTGGGGAACTTCTTGACTGGCAAGGTCGTCGCCGTCACGGGCGCGGGGCGGGGCATCGGCCGCGCCGTCGCCCTCGCGTGCGCGGCGCAGGGCGCGAAGGTCGTCGTCAACGACTACGGCGTGTCGATCGAGGGCGGCGAGCCGACCTCCGAGATCGCGCTCTCCGTGGTGAAGGAGATCGAGGCGGCGGGCGGCGCGGCCGTCGCCGTCGCCGACGACATCTCCACGATGACCGGCGGGCAGCGGGTCGTCGACACCGCCCTCGCCGAGTACGGGCGCCTCGACGGCGTCGTGTGCGTGGCGGGCATCCTGCGCGAGCGGATGCTCTTCAACATGTCCGAGGAGGAGTGGGACCCGGTCGTCGCGACCCACCTGAAAGGCACGTTCACCGTCTTCCGGGCGGCCTCGGCGGTGATGCGCCGCCAGGGGAGCGGAACCCTCATCGGCTTCACGAGCGGCAACCACCAGGGGTCGGTGGCCCAGGCCAACTACTCCGCCGCGAAGGGCGGGATCATCTCCCTCGTACGGTCGGCGGCCCTCGGCCTCCACAAGTACGGCGTGACCGCCAACGCGGTGGCGCCCGTGGCGCGGACCCGCATGTCCGCGAACGTCCCCATGGAACTCAAGGAGATCGGCGAGCCGGAGGACGTGGCGGCGCTCGTCGTCTACCTGCTCTCCGAGCGGGCCCGCGAAGAGAAGATCACCGGCCAGGTCTACACGATCGCCGGCCCGAAGATCGCCGTCTGGGCGCAGCCCAGGGAACTGCGCGCCGGATACGCCGAGGGCGGCGCGTGGACCCCCGAACGGATCGCGGACTTCCTGCCCGGGACGGTCGGCACCGACCCGATGCCGATGCTGGCGCGACTCGAAGAGATGGCCCGGGCCGCGGCCGCCGGCGACCGCCCCAACGCGAGCAAGGAGAACGGCTCATGAGAGGCGTCGTGTTCGACGGGGAGCGGGTCCGGGTCGTCGACGACCTGGAGGTGCGGGACCCCGGCCCCGGCGAGGTGCTCGTCGGCATCGCGGCCGCCGGGCTCTGCCACAGCGACCTGTCCGTCGTCGACGGCACCATCCCCTTCCCGCCGCCCGTCGTCCTCGGGCACGAGGGCGCGGGCGTGGTCGAGGCCGTCGGCCCCGGAGTCACCCACGTCGCCCCCGGCGACCACGTGGCCCTCTCCACCCTCGCGAACTGCGGCGCGTGCGCCGACTGCGACCGGGGGCGGCCCACGATGTGCCGGAAGGCCATCGGGATGCCCGGGCAGCCCTTCTCACGGGGCGGGAAGCCGCTCTACCAGTTCGCCTCCAACTCGTCCTTCGCCGAGCGGACCGTCGTCAAAGCCGTCCAGGCGGTGAAGATCCCCCAGGACATCCCGCTGACCTCCGCCGCCCTCATGGGCTGCGGCGTCCTCACCGGCGTCGGAGCCGTCCTGAACCGGGCCAAGGTCGGCCGGGGCGAGACCGTCGTCGTCATCGGCACCGGCGGGATCGGGCTCAACGTCCTCCAGGGCGCCCGGATCGCGGGCGCGCCGACGATCGTGGCCGTGGACACGAACCCGGCCAAGGAAGAGGTCGCCCGGTTGTTCGGCGCGAACCACTTCCTGACCTCGGCGGACGGCGTACGGGAGATCCTGCCGACCGGCGCGGACCACGTCTTCGAATGCGTGGGCCACACCGGCCTGGTCCGCACCGCCATCGACCTCCTGGACCGGCACGGCCAGGCGGTCCTCCTCGGCATGACGTCGCCGAAGGCGGAGGCGAGTTTCCCGCCGGCCGCGATGTTCCTCGACAAGTCGATCCTGGGCTGCCGCTACGGCTCGTCCCGCCCCCAACGCGACATCCCGCTGTACGCGGAGCTGTACCGGTCCGGGGCGCTGCTGCTGGACGAGCTGGTGACGACGACGTACGGGGTGGAGGACTTCGAGAAGGCGGCGGCGGACGCGAAGTCGGGCAAGGTGGCCCGGGGGGTCCTGACGTTCTGACCCCCGGGCCGGGCGGCGGGCGGCGGGGGTCAGGCGGCGGGGTCCGTCACACCTCCGTGGCCCAGACGTGTTCGTACCAGTCCGTGCCGCCGTTCGACGCCTGGTGTCCCGGGTCCTTCTTCCACTCGCTCTTCGTCACCTTGAACCGCGCCCCCGGCATCAGCAGGACCTCCGCCTCCGTCCCCTGGTACTGGTGGAAGGGGTCGATGTCCCGCCCGTACTTCCCGGTGAGTTCCAGCTCCAGCAGGATCCGGTGCGTCTTCGTGCCGGACACCTTCTGGCCGCGCATGAAGTCCATGCCCACGTCCTCCTGCCGGCTCGTGCTGTCGAAGGAGCTCGTGAAGACGGAGCCCGGCCGGTAGGCCAGCGCGGCCTGCTTGCCGAGCTGGTAGGGCATCTCGTCGCCACCGAGGTTCCAGTCGCCCCGGTACACGGTGCCGGTCACGGGAGGCAGATGGTTCAGCGCCTCCATGGTCATGTCGGCGTGCGCCTTGAGTTCCTCGAACAGCGGGGGCGCGAGGACGTCGATCCGCGGGTTGATGACGGCCATCGCCGCCGCCTTGGCCGTGGCGTCGGTGCCCCGCGCGGCGGCGAGCTGCGGCCCGATGACCGGGTCCTCGTCGAGCGTGGGCAGGTGCTCGTGGTCGGGGTCCTGCGCCGCCCACCGCAGCTGGCCCTTGATCTGGCTCATCGAGATGGCCTCGGCGCCGGCGGTGGCCAGGCCGACCATGCCGTACGGCGCGTATCCCTCGGGCAGCAGCCGGCTGCGCACCACCGAGTTGATCATCTGGTGGGCGCCGCCGGTGTACGCCATGAGCGCGCTGGCGTGCGCGGGCTTGAACGTCTCCGCGACGGCCTCCGTCGAGGCGCCGCCGTTGTCGGCCTTCCACTGGGCGATGCGCGGCGTGGGCGTCGTGTCGCCGGCGACGAAGGCGGCGTACTTGGTCGTCACGTCCGCGGCGGTGCCCGCCCCGGGTTCCATGAAGCCGCTCGCCGCGGGGTCGGTCGCGCGTGCCTTGCGGGACTCCTCCAGGTACAGGTTCTCGTGCGGGAACTGGCCGTTCTCGCAGACGTGCTGGCGCAGTTCGACCTCCGTGAAGGGGGCGATGTGCTGGTACATCAGCGCCGCGCCCTTGCCGGCCGTGGCCGCGGACTCGCCCGGTCCCTTGATCCCGGCGGCCCAGGAGCCGCGCAGGATCTCGTACAGCGAGTGGTCCCAGGACGGCAGCATCCAGCCCATCACGGCCATCCGGTAGTCGAAGGCGTCGACCCCGGGCACGTTGATCCACTGGAAGGTCTTGAGCATCCGGGTCGTGGTGCCGGACATGCCGGCGACGGTCGGGATGCCGCGGGCGGCGTTCGCCTGCGGCCAGGACTCGTTCTGCTGGATCTCCCAGTAGGCGGCGCCTTCGTTCCAGGGCAGCTTGTCGTCCATGCCGGGCTTGCCGACGAACTTCAGCTCGCGGTCGCTGAGCGGGGCGCCCCGGTTCACGTAGTCGCGGGGGGTCTTGCGGTGGGCCTCCTTGTCGGCCTCGCTCCGCTCCTTGCGCGGACCCTGGCTGTTGATCATTTCGAGGGTGTCGCCGACGAAGGTCTCCGACTCCGACTGCCACAGCAGGTTGCCCAGCGCGTAGGGGTCCTTCTCGTAGTTGTAGCCCTTGCCCGCGAGGTTGGCCGCGCTCCACAGGGCCGGCCGGGTCCAGCCGTTGAGGAAGTCGGTGTGCTTCTTCACCTCGTCCTGGTTCAGGCCGAGGCTGCCGGCGAGCTTGGGCTTGGGCCCGATGATGTTGTTGAGGATGCCCTTGACGGAGAGTTCGGCGTCCTTGTTGTAGTAGGCGGCGTTGTAGACGGCCGTGATCAGTTCGCGGACGTTGCCGTCGCGGGAGAAGAAGGCATTGATCTCGGCGGTGGTCATGTCGACGCCGACCTGCCCGGCGCTCGTCTTGTCGTCCTTGAAGAACGACTTGTTGGCGAGCGCGGGGTCCTTGCGTTCGGCCTTGGCGTAGTTGATGAGCAGCTGCTTGAGCCGGTTCACGGTCTTGCGCGCGGCGTCGAGCGCCTTCGGGTGGTTGAAGGCGTACGCGCCAAGACGCTGCTCGAACCTGGCGGCGGCCGCCGCCCAGTCCGCGTGCCCGTAGTACTCGGCGTGGTCGAAGGGCGCGTCGCCACCGGCGCGCTGGACGGCGATCTCCCCGCCGGCGTGTACGGCAGGGGCCGGCGCCCGCTGCACGTGCGCCGCGTCCGGCCCGCCCTCGGCGCGCTGCACGGGCGCCGCCGAGGTGGGCACGGAGCCGGACATGACGCGGCGGGCGTTCGCCTCCGCCTCGCGTTCGAAGCGGTCGGAGGGGTCCGAGACGCTGAGCCCGGAGCCGTTGTCGGTGCCCGAGACGGGCCCCTGGCGCTGCTGGATGACGTGGGTCAGCTCGTGGGCCAGGGTGTGCCGGTCCGCGCCGCCGCGGCCGACGACCACATGGCTGCCCGAGGTGTACGCCCGCGCGCCGATCTCCGCCGCCGAGGCCTGCGCGGCGGCGCCGGTGTGGAGGCGGACGTCGGAGAAGTCCGCGCCGAGCCGGCTCTCCATCTCGGTGCGGGTGCCGGCGTCGAGGGGGCGGCCCGGGGCGCGCAGCACGTCGTGGACGGTGGAGCGCTGCACGGGCTGCCCGGCGTGGTCGTGGTGCCGGTGGCCGGGGCCGGGGTGGTGGTGGCCGGGGCCGTGGAGGTCGTGGCCGGGGCCGTGGGGTTCGTGCTCCGCGCCCGGCGCGTGTTCCTCCTGGGCTCCGGGGTGTCCGGCCCGGCGGAGCATCTGGACGACGGCCGCGTTGCCGACGGCGCCCTGCAGCGCGAGGAGGCCGGGGGGCGATGCCTGGCCCGTGGCCCGGGGCCGGTGCTCCGGGGCCTTGGGCTTCCGTTCCTCGGCAGCACGTGCCCGCTCTTCGGCTTGCATACGACCTCTTCCTGGGCGAGCAGTCGACTCCTTCCTGCGTACCCGGTGCGCGGGCGGCCCGGCCATGTACGGGAGGGCAGAAAGGAGGCAACGCGCGGGCCCCCGGGGGCCCGCCGGGCGGCCGGACGGGTCAGGAGGCGGAGTCCGCGGACGGGACGGCGGTGCTCGTGCGGAAGGTGCGCCGGTAGGACGTCGGGGTCACGCCGATCGCGCTCATCAGATGCACCCGCAGCGACTGGGCGGTGCCGAAGCCCGCGTCCTGGGCCACCCGGTCGACGGGCAGTCCGGTGGACTCCAGGAGGTGCCGGGCGCGCTCGACGCGCTGCTGGGTGAGCCACTGGCCGGGGCTGATGCCGACCTCGTCGCGGAAGCGGCGGGTGAACGTCCGTACGCTCATCGCCTCCTTCTCGGCCAGGTCCCGCAGCTGGATCGGCTCGTGGAGGTGGGCCAGCGCCCAGGCCCGCGCGGTCGTCGTGGTGTGGGTGCCGGCCTCCGGGAGGGGCCGCTCGATGTACTGGGCCTGGCCGCCGTCCCGGTGGGGCGGTACGACGGTCCTGCGGGCGACGTCGTTGGCGATCGCCGTGCCGTGGTCGCGGCGCACGATGTGCAGGCACAGGTCGATCCCGGCGGCCACTCCCGCCGAGGTGAGGACGTCGCCGTCGTCGACGAACAGCACGTCGGCGTCGACCCGTACGCGCGGGAAGAGGCGCTGGAAGTGCTCGGCGGAGGCCCAGTGGGTGGTGGCCGGGCGGCCGTCGAGGTACCCGGCGGCGGCGAGCACGAAGCCGCCGGTGCAGATGGAGACCAGCCGGGTGCCGGGCCGTATGTGTCCGAGGGCGGCGGCCAGCTCCTCGGTGAGCCTGCCCTCGTCGTAGACCGGGCCGAGCTCGTACGAGGCGGGGACGACGACGGTGTCGGCGGCGGCCAGCGCCTCGGGGCCGTGCTCGACGTGGATCGAGAAGTCGGCGTCCGTCGGGACCGGTCCGGCGGCCGTCGCGCAGGTGACGATCTCGTACAGCGGGCGGCCCGTGGCGTCCTTGGCGCGGCCGAAGATGCGGTGCGGGATGCCGAGTTCGAAGGGGAGGAGGCCGGGCAGCGCGAGCACGGCGACGCGGTGCGGGGGCGGGGCGGGCGATGATGGCACGGGCGGCGTCGGCACGGGCGGTGCTCCCTCCGGGGTGGGTCGAAATTCGGTGGTGGTGTAGACCACGTGGTGGTAGGTCTTGCTCTCCGTGACGGACAACACGTACAAGTCTGAGGCCACCGGGCGGATTCCCGCCGCGGTCGAGCCGCCCGCACTGTGGAACCGTAACTTCCGACTCTTCTTCGTCGCCCGGGGCGTCGCCGTCTTCGGCGAGGGCATGGTCCCGGTCGCCTTCGCCGCCGGACTCCTCGGCGCCGGGCACTCCGGCGCCACCGTCGGGTACGCGCTCGGCGGCTGGACCGCCGCGTTCGCGCTCTTCGTCCTCTTCGGCGGCGTCCTCGCCGACCGGTTCACCGCCCGCCGCATGATGATCCTCGCCGATCTGCTGCGGCTGCCCGGCGCGGCCGTCCTCGCCGTCTCCTTCACGCTCGGCGGCCCGCCGCTCTGGGCCGTGTACGCCCTCTCCGTCCTCAGCGGCGTCGGCGCCGCCCTCTTCCAGCCGGGCGTCGCCTCCACCATCCCCCGCATCGCCCCCGACGTGCAGCGCGCCAACGCCGTCCTGCGGGTCGTCGAAGCGCTCATGACCATGGCGGGCCCGGCCGCCGCCGGTGTCCTCGTCGCCGTGTGGAACGCGGGCGCGGCCTTCGCCGTCAACGGCGCCACGTTCGCCGTCAGCGCCCTCTGCCTCGCCCTCATGCGCATCGCGCCGCTCCCCTCCGACTCACTGCGGCGCGACTCGCTCGGCGCGGAACTCGTCTGCGGGTGGCGGGAGTTCAGGGCGCGCAGCTGGCTCTGGGGCGTGATCTCCATCTGGACGGTGTACGGGCTGACCGTCGCGGGACCCATGGTGCCGCTCACCGCGAGCCTGGTCACCGAGGACCACGGCTCGGCCGCCTACGGGGTGCTCATGGCCGTGGGCGGCGCGGGCAGCGCCGTCGGCGGACTGCTCGCCCTGCGGCTGCGCCCCCGCACCCCCCTCGCGGCCGGCGCGGTCGCCCTCCTCGGCCTGCCCGTGAACCTCGTCCTGCTCGGCCTCGGCGCGCCCGTGGCGGTGCTCGGCGCGGGCCAGTTCATCGGCGGCGCCGCCTTCGCGTTCTGGCTGGTGATGTGGTCGACCGCCGTCCAGACGCACGTACCGCAGGAGGCCCTGAACCGGATGCACGCCTACGACGTGGCCGGCTCGCTGCTGATGATGGGTGTCGGCCGCACCCTGTCGGGGCCGGTGGCGGCGGTGGTCGGCACGGAGGAGGTGCTGCTGGTGGGGGCGGGGATCGCGGTGCTGGTGGTGGCCGCGCTGCTGTCCGTACGCCCGATCAGGACGCTGCCGAGGGTGTGACCGGCACGGGCAGGGTGTCCCGATCCGTTCGAAACCTGTCGTCCCGGCCAATGGCCGGTCCCGCGGGCGGACCGGGATGCTCGGTGGCATGGCCCAGACAACCGCACGCCCCGACCGCACGCCCGGCAGCCCCCCGGTCCGCACCCCCCGCTTCCACCGCGCCTGGTCCGTCGCGGCGGTCACCTTCGTCACGATCATCGGCGCGGCCGCCTTCGCCTCCCTGCCGGGCCTGCTGATCGAGCCGCTGCACGCGGAGTTCGACTGGTCGCGCGGCACCATCGGCTTCGCCGTCTCGGTCAACCTCGCCCTCTACGGCCTGACGGCCCCCTTCGCCGCCGCCCTCATGGACCGCTTCGGCATCCGCCGGGTCGTCGCCGTCGCCCTCACCGTAATCGCCGTCGGAGCGGCCCTCACCACGTGGATGACGGCCCCCTGGCAGCTCGTCCTCTCCTGGGGCGTCCTCGTCGGCCTCGGCAGCGGCTCCATGGCCCTCGCCTTCGCCGCGACCGTCACCAACCGCTGGTTCGTGGCCCGCCGGGGCCTCGTCACCGGCATCCTCACCGCCGCCGGCGCCTCCGGGCAGCTGATCTTCCTGCCGCTGCTCTCCTGGCTCGTCGAGCACCACGGCTGGCGGCCGGCCGCCGTGACCGTCTCCCTCGCCGCCCTCGCGGTCGTCCCCTTCGTGTGGCTGCTGCTCCGCGACCACCCGGCGGACGTCCGGCTCGCCCCGTACGGCGGGGAGTACGCCGAGAAGCCCGCCCCCGTCACCGGCGCGGCCCGCCGCGCGGTCACCGTCCTGTTCAAGGCGGCCCGCACGGGCCCGTTCTGGCTGCTCGCGGGCTCCTTCGCGATCTGCGGCGCGTCCACGAACGGCCTGGTGAGGACCCACCTCGTGCCGGCCGCCCACGACCACGGGATGCCGGTGACGACGGCGGCGGGACTGCTCGCGGTCATCGGCGTCTTCGACGTCGTCGGCACGGTCGCATCCGGCTGGTTCACCGACCGCTTCGAGCCCCGCCGGCTGCTCGCCGTCTACTACGCGCTGCGCGGCGTCTCGCTGCTCTTCCTGCCGATGCTGCTCGCCCCCTCCGTGCAGCCGCCGATGCTGTTCTTCATCGTCTTCTACGGCCTGGACTGGGTGGCGACCGTGCCGCCCACCCTCGCCCTGTGCCGCGAGCAGTACGGCGAGGACTCGGCGATCGTCTTCGGCTGGGTGCTCGCCTCCCACCAGGTCGGGGCGGCGGTCGTGGCCTTCGCGGGCGGCGTGGCCCGTGACGTCTTCGGCACGTACGACGTCGTCTGGTACGCCTCGGGCGCGCTGTGCGCGGCGGCAGCCCTGATGGCCCTGGTGATCAACCGCCGGGCCCCCGGACCGTCCCTTACGCGCTGAAGCGCCCGAACCGTCCCCGGTGGAACAGCAAGGGCTCGCCCTCCTCCTCGGCCCCCAGCGACTCCACCCGCCCCACCACGATCAGATGGTCGCCCCCGGTGTGCACGGCGGTGATCGCGCAGTCGATCCAGGCGGGCGCGCCGGCCAGCCGGGGGGAGCCGGTGACGGGGGCCGGGGCCCAGTCCACCCCGGCGAACTTGTCCGCGCCGCTCACCGCGAAGGACCGGCACAGCGGGCCCTGGTCGGCGCCGAGGACGTTGACGCAGAAGGCGCCCGCGCCCGCGATCCGGGGCCAGGTCGTCGACGTGCGGGCGACCATGAAGGCGACCAGGGGCGGGTCGAGGGAGAGGGAGGCGAAGGACTGGCAGGCGAACCCGGCAGGTCCCGTCGCGTCGAGCGCGGTCACGATCGTGACCCCGCTCGCGAAGTGACCGAGCACGCGGCGGAATTCGGCCGGGTCGACGGGCGGTCGCTCGTCCTCCCGTACCGCGCGCAGCACCGGCCTGGGCAGTGGTTCCACGGCCGTCGGCGAACCGGCCGCTCTCAGGTGTCGGACGACGGTGGCCGCCATCCCCGCGTGTCCCATCACACCGACCATTGAACCTGACGGTTCGTCAGATAGGAAGGGGCGGGCGGCACCCGCTACCGCCCCTCGTACCGAGCCTCCCGGCGCTCCACGAAGGCGGCCACACCCTCCCTCGCGTCCCCCGTCGTCATGTTGATCTCCTGCGCCGCCGCCTCCGCCGCGAAGGCGGTCGCGCGGTCCACGTCCAGGGACGCGTTCACCAGCTGTTTCGTGAGCGCGAGGGCCCGGGTCGGGCCCTGGGCGAGGCGCTCCGCCCACTCCCGGGCCGTCTTCTCCAGGTCCTCCGCCGGGACGACCCGGTTCACCAGACCCATCGCGTACGCCTCCGCCGCCGGCACCGCGTCCCCGAAGAACATCAACTCCTTCGCCCGCTGCGGCCCGACCAGCCGCGGCAGCAGATACGCCCCGCCGCCGTCCGGGACGAGGCCGCGGCGGACGAACACCTCGATGAAACGGGCCGACTCGGCGGCCAGCACCAGGTCGCAGGCGAGGGCGAGGTGCGCACCGATCCCCGCCGCCGTCCCGTTCACCGCCGCGATCACCGGCTTCTCGCAGTCCAGAACGGCTCCGATGAACCGCTGCGCCCCCCGCCGGATCGTGCGCGCCACGTCCCCGGCGACCCGGTCGCCGGTCGACGGCGCCCCGCGCAGATCCGCGCCCGCGCAGAAGCCCCGGCCGGTCGCCGTCACCACCACCGCCCGGACGTCCGGGTCGGCGGAGGCCTCGTCGAGCAGGGCCATGATCCGTTCCCGCTGGTCCCAGGTGACCGCGTTCATCGCCTCGGGGCGGTTGAGCGTGATCCACGAGACGCCGTTCGCGAGGGTGTGGAGGACGTCCGGAAGGTCGGTCACCAAGGGCTCCTATCGGCAGACCGCCAGGGCGTCCAGGGCCACCGCGCCCTGCCCGCGCGGCAGCACCATCAGCGGGTTGATGTCGAGTTCGGCGAGGTCGCCGTCGAGTTCGAGGGCCATCCGCTGCACCCGCAGCACGACCTCGACGAGCGCGTCCACGTCGGCCGGCGGGGCGCCCCGTACGCCGTCGAGGAGGGCCCGGCCGCGGAGTTCGGCGAGCATCGAGCGGGCCTCGCGCTCCCCGAACGGCGGGACCCGTACGGCCGTGTCGCCGAGGACCTCCACGAGGACCCCGCCGAGCCCGACCGTCACCGTCGGGCCGAACAGGTCGTCGCGGGCCACGCCCACCACCATCTCGACCCCGCGCCCGACCATCTGGCAGACCAGGACGCCGTCGAGGTCGATCGACTCGAAGCGGGCGATGTCGGTGAGTTCGCGGTACGCGTCGCGGACCTGGCTCGCCGAGGTCAAACCGACCTTCACCAGGCCCAGTTCGGTCTTGTGGGCGAGCTGCGCGCCGGAGGCCTTCATGACCACCGGATAGCCGACGAGCCCGGCGGCCCGCACGGCCGCCGCCGCGCTGGTGACGAGCTGCTCGCGGGGCACCCGTATGCCGTACGCCCGCAGCAGCTGCTTCGCCGCGTGCTCGCTGAGCCGGCGGCCGGGCCGCATGAGCGCCTGGGCCTTGCGGAAGGACGGGGAGGGGGTGCGGGGGGCCTCGTCGAAGGGGGAGCGGTAACAGGTGGTGAAGCGGTGGTGGTCGAGGTAGGCCTTCACGGCGCCGATGCAGTTGGCGAACGTACGGAAGGTGGCGACGCGCGAGGAGCCGAGCAGGGTCGTGCGGTAGGCGTCCTCGGTCCCGACGGGGGAGCCCCACACCACGCACACGAGTTTGTCGGTGGCCTCGGCCGCGTCGACGAGGTCCTGGGCGAGCTTGTCGCTCATGGGCGGGAAGGGGCCGGTGATCGGACAGATCAGCACGCCCACCGAGGGGTCCGCGAGGATCGCGTCGATGATCTTCCGGCCGCGCCAGTCGCCCACCGGGTGCCCGCCGTTGTCGACGGGGTTGGCGACGGAGAGGTACTCGGGGATCCACGTGTGCAGTTCGTCCTGCTTGGCCTGCGGGAGGGTGGGCAGCCGGAGCCCCGCCTCGGTGGCCAGGTCGGCGAAGTGCGCGCCGGTGCCGCCGGAGATCGAGTACACGACGACGCCGTCGGCCTGCGGGCGGCGGGCGCGGGCGAGCAGGGTCGCGGTGTCCTGGAGCTGGTCGAGCCCGTCGACCCGGATCACCCCGAACTGCCGCATGGCCGCGTCCACGACCTGGTCGGCGCCGGTGAGCTTGCCGGTGTGGGAGGCGGCCGTACGGGCCCCGGTCTCGGTGCGGCCGACCTTGACGGCGACGACGGGGACGCCGTGGCGGGCAGCCCGGTCGGCGGCGAGGAGGAAGGAGCGGCCGTCCTTGAGGCCCTCGACGTAGCAGGCGATGGCGCCGACCTCGGGCCGTCCGGCGAAGTACGAGATGAAGTCGGCGGTCTCCAGGTCGGCCTCGTTGCCGGTGGGCGCCCAGTGGGAGAGGCGGACGCCGAGTTCCTGGAGGGTGAAGACGGGCCGTCCCTGGTGGCCGGACTGGGTGATGAGGGCGACGGCGGGTCCTTCGAGGTCCTCGCGGAAGCGTTCGAAGGCGTTGAGGTTGGTGTTGGGGCCGAGGAGGCGGAGCCCGGAGCGGCGTACGGCGGCGGCGAGACGTTCCTGCGCGGCGGCCCCGGCCTCGCCGGTCTCGGCGAAGCCGGAGGCGAAGGCGACCGCGAACTTCACCTTGGTCTCCGCGAGTTCCTCGATGACGGGGAGCGGATCGGCGACGAGGAGGACGGCGAGGTCGACGGGTTCGGTGAGCGCGCCGACGGAGGGCACGCAGTCGATCCCGAACACGCTGGTACGGGTCGGGTGCACGGGCACGAGCCGGGCGCCGACGCGCTCGGACCAGGCGAGCAGCTGCCGGGTGATGCCGGTGTTGGGCCGTCCCTCGGCGTCGGAGGCGCCGACGACGGCGACGGACTCGGGCCGGAAGAAGCGGTCGAGGTCGGGCACGGCGGCGTGCAGCGGCCGGCCGCTGACGTCCTGGTCGCCGGGGGCGGCGGTGACGCCGTGCACGGTGGTGCGGGGCGACTCCCCGCAGGCGTCCACGCGGGCGCGGAGACCGGTGGTGAAGGTGCCGTGAGTCGATCCAAGCATGTGTTCCGCCCGCCCTTCACCCATCCGTATACACCTGACGCCTAGTCAGATTACAGAACTGACGCTCAGTCAGGAATGGGTGTGCGGCGGGAAGCCCGATCCGGCCCGGGGAAGTCCGTACAACCATTCGGATCGGCGGTCCGTCTCACCTCCGGACGCCCCGAACGACCGCGTCCGACGACTCCGCCCCAGGGGGACCACGTGACCCGCAGGACCAGCACCATCCGCACGACCAGCACCGCCGGCACCACCGTCCGGCCGCGGGGCCGCCGCCGCGCCCTCGGCGCGGCCCTGGCCGTCCTCGCCTCCTCCGCCGCCCTCACGGCGACCGGGGCGACCCCCGCCCAGGCCGCGGCGGGCGCGCCGAAGCCCCGGGTGGTCTTCACCGAGTACAAGACCGTCGACGGCGTCCGCCACAGCAGCATCATCACGGTCAACACCGACGGCACCGACCGGCGCACCCTCGTTCCCAGCGGCCCGGGCCTGACCCCGGCCGACATCAGCGGCGTCAGCTACTCACCCGACGGCCTGCGCATGGCCTTCATCAACAACGACGGCTACGGCGACATCTGGGTCGCCGACGCCGACGGCCGCAACGCGCGCCCCGTCCGCATGGACGTCGACGAGCCCGACGGCTGGCTCACCGGCCTCGACTGGACCCCCGACGGCAAGCAGCTCTACCTGAGCTTCCGCGGCAAGCCGGGCCACGACCGCCTGCGCATCATGCGGGTGAACCTCGACGGCACCGGCCTCGGATACGTCTTCGCCTCGCCCGAGCGGACCTGGGACACCCAGGTCGACGTCGCCTGGGACGGGCGCATCACCTTCCTGCGCGGCAGCACCATCCGGACCTGGGACCCGCGCGTCGGCGGCGAGCCGCAGCAGGTCGCCTACGGCCTGCACCCGACGTTCTCGCCGGACGGCGAACGGCTCGCCTTCGCGGCCTACGTCGACGGCGCGTACGACGTCCGGGCCCGAGTCCTGGACGGCGGCGCCGAGTACTCCCTGTCCAAGGGCAAGAACGTCCTGTTCCCCGAGTGGTCCCCGGACGGCTCCCAGGTCGCGTACCTCTCCGGCGGTACGGAGCAGCAGGCCACCGTCAGCAGCGCCACCGCTCCCGGCAGCACGCCCAAGAACCTCTCGGCCCCCGACACCACCGCCGCCGACCTCTCCTGGGTCACCCCGCGCGGCTGGAGCCCCCACGGCACCTTCCGCCACGACTACTCCGGCGACGGCCGCCCCGACGCCCTCGCCCTGGACTCCGCCGGCGTCCTCTGGCGCTACGACGGCAGCGGCGGCGGCGCCTTCAAGCCTCGGGTGAGGATCGGCTGGGGCTGGAAGGGCCAGCGCTTCACCGCGGCCGGCGACCTGGGCGCCGACGGCCGCCCCGACGCGCTCGTCCAGGACGCGGCCGGCGTCCTGTGGCGGCTCGACGGCACCGCCACCGGCGGCTTCGCGCCGAAGGTGAAGCTGGGCACCGGCTGGAAGGACTACAAGGTCACGGGGGTCGGCGACCTGACCGGGGACGGCTACGCCGACATCCTCGCCGTCGACGCCGTGGGTGCCGTCTGGCAGTACCCGGGCGACGGCCACGGCGGCCTCCAGAGCCGTCGGCGGGTCGGCACCGGGTACACCGGCCAGCGCTTCACGGGCGTCGGCGCGTTCACCCGCGGCGGCCACCAGAACTACCTCGGCCTGTTCCCGTCCGGCGACCTCTACCGCTACGAGCGGGGTGCCGCTTACAAGGTCGGCTGGGGCTGGAAGGGCCTCACCCTCACCGGCGCGGGCGACCTCTCCGGTGACGGCGTCACCGATGTCCTCGCCCTCGACACCGCGGGGGTGCTCTGGCGGTACGACGGCGACGGCAAGGGCGGCATGAAGCCCCGGGTGAAGGCGGGCTGGGGCTACAAGGGCATCTCCCTCTTCTGACCCCGCCCGGTGGTGCGGGCGATCCGGCGCGCGATCTTCTCCGCGTCGATCGCCAGCTCCCGGAACATCCCGCTGATCGGGTTCGTGAAGCCGGTGAAGTACAGGCCGGGTGCCTCGCGCGGCGAACGGGGGCCGTGGGCGACCGGGCGACCGCGGTCGTCGAGCACGTTCAGATGGCCGACGAGCGGTTCCAGGGCGCGGCGGTAGCCGGTCGCCGCGATCACCGCGTCGGGGGCGATCCGGGTGCCGTCCGCGAGGACGACCTCGCCGCCCTCGAAGGCCTCGACGGCGGCGACGATCCCCACCTTCCCCGCCCGTACGGCGTCGATCAGACCCACGTCCTGCACCGGCACCGCGCCCTCGCGCATCCGGGTGGCGAGCCCGGTGTCCGGCCGGGGCAGCCCGTACGCCGAGAGGTCGGGCGTCCCGGCCCGGGCCATCAGGGCGCCCATCCGGTCGACGAGCCCCGTCGGCAGGCGGCGCACCAGGATGCCGGTGCGCTGGGCGGGCCATCCGGCGGTGGTGCGGCGCACGATGTGCGGCACCGTCCGCACCGCGAGCCGCACCCGGCCCGCGCCGCCCTCGGCGAGGTCGGCGGCGATCTCGGCCCCGGTGTTGCCGATGCCGACGACGAGGACGTCCTTCCCGGCGTACGGCCCGGGATGGCGGTACTCGCGGGCGTGGCTCAGCTCGCCCTCGTAACGGTCGAGCCCGGGCCATTCGGGCACCCGCGGGGTGTGGTTGAACCCGGTGGCCACGACCACCGCCCGCCCGGTGAGCCGCCGTCCGCCGGTCGCGTGCAGGACCCAGTCCGCGCCCGCCCGTTCGACCCGGAAGACCTCGACGCCGGTGACGATCTCCAGCTCGTGCTTCTCGGCGTACTTCTCCAGGTAGCGCACCACGTCCGCGCGGGCGACCCAGCGGCCGAAGGAGCGGGGCATCTTCAGGCCGGGGAGGGCGGAGAGCCGCCGGGTGGTGTGCAGCCGCAGCCGGTCGTAGTGGGCGCGCCAGGAGGCGCCGACGGCGTCGGACCTCTCCAGGACGACGGCCCGGACGCCCCGCGCGCGGAGGGCCGCGGCGACGGCGAGCCCGCCGGGGCCGGCGCCGATGACGTACACGGGGTGGCCGGCCGGTGAAGAGGGTGCAAGGGGGGTGGTGGACATGAATGCTGAGCGTAATGACGTGTACACGCTGTGGGTCTCGGTCAAGCCGGATTTCGGTTGCGAATCGGTCACGCCGCTCGGCCATCGGTCCGGGCCGCGCCGTCCGCCGGCCCCTCGGCGCCCGCCCGTCGGCCCCGGGTCGCACCCCCTGTCCGCCACCCGCCCGCCGCCCGCCCCTTGCGCGCGGGCCCCGGCTGCGCTGAACTGACGTACCGTCAGATTCCGTGGTGTCCCACGAGGGGGAGCGCGCATGCAGACCGTCTGGCTCACCGGCGCCGAATGGCTCGCCGTCCTCCGCATCGGCCTCGGCCTGTGGTGGCTGGAGAGCTGGCGCCACAAGGACAGGAAGGGCTGGTTCGAGCGCGGCACCGGCATCGCCTGGGCCGCCGACGTGGCGGGCAAGCACAAGTGGCCGCCGGTCAAGAAGGGCTTCGAGGCGATCGTGGCACCCCGCCCCAAGCTCATGGCGTACGTCGTCGTCTACGCCGAACTCGCCCTGGGACTCGGCCTGGTGACCGGCTTCCTGACCCCGGTCGCCCTGATCGGCGGCCTCCTCCTCAACCTCCTCTACCTCGTCCTCATGATCCACGACTGGGCCGAGCAGGGGCAGAACGCGATGATGGCGCTCATCTCCCTCGTCGCGCTGTTCGCCATGTCCTGGCAGACCTGGTCCCTCGACCACGCGATCGGACTCTTCCGATGACGGCGGCCACCCCCGACATCGACGCCTTCACCCGCCCGTACTGGGACGCGGCGGCCGAGGGCCACCTCCTGGTCCGCCGCTGCGCGGCCTGCGCCCGCGTCCACCACTACCCGCGCGAGTTCTGCCCGCACTGCTGGAGCGAGGACGTGGCCTGGGAGCGCGCGAGCGGCCGGGCCACCCTCTACACCTGGTCCGTCGTCCACCGGAACGACCTCCCGCCCTTCGGCGAGCGCGTGCCGTACGTGGCGGCCGTCGTCGACCTCGCCGAGGGGCCCCGCATGATGACCGAGGTCGTCGGCGTGCCGGAGGGCGAGCTCCGGATCGGGATGGATCTGGAGGTCGCCTTCCGGCCGGAGGGGGACGTCACGGTCCCGGTGTTCGGGCCGGCGTCACATGGGTGAGATGTTCCGCCAGAGCTGAGCGCGGTCGCCGGCGTTGCAGGTGTACGTCATCACCCACGGGGGACCGGTCAGCAGGCACTGGCCGTCCTGCATGTTCTTGATGGTCCGCCCGGACGACGTCGTGGTGCCCACCTTCCAGGACTGGACGGTGGAGCCGTTGCAGGGGGCGATCGTGACGCTGGAGCCCGACGGCTGCAGGCACTTCCCGGACACCTTGCTGATCAGCCGGAAGGTGCCGTTCGAGCCGGCCGAGTAGGTCCAGGAGTACGAGATGCTGCTGGGCGAGGAGCCGCACTCGTAGGTGTTGACGAGGATGGCGTAGCCCGCGTTGTTCTCGCCCAGGCACTGGCCGTTGGAGGCGTTCTCCAGGGAGTACCGCCCCGAGGGCGCCGACCCGCCGCCGGTGGCCGGCGGGGGCGCGGGCTTCTGGGTGGTCGGCGTCGGCTTCGGGGCGGGCGGCCGGGTCGTGGTGCCGCCACCGGACGGGGTCGTGGGCCGGGAGCCGCCGCCGGAGGGCTGGGAGCCCCCCGCGCCGCCGGAGCCGTTCCCGCCGCCGCCGGCCACATTGCCGCCGCCACCGGGCTGGGTGCCCGTACCCCCCGCGTCGCCCGCGCCGCCGGCCCCCGCGCCGCCGGCCCCGGCACCGCCGTCGGCGGGCGGGGGCGGGGCGCCGGGGGAGCCGGGCGGCGGGGACGACGGGGGAGTGGAGCCCGGCGGGGCCGAGGCGGACGGCGACCCGGGCGCGCTCGACGGAAGCTGGACGTCGGCCGGCTGGGAGACCACCGCGGACGGCGACGAGGACGGCTCGGGGCCCGCGCCGAGCCGGCCGATCTGGTACGGGCCGAGGGCCACGGTCAGGGTCGTGCCGGTCGCCACCACCACGGGCACGGCGAGCATGACGAAGCGGTTGCGCCGCTGCTTCTCCCGCGCCCCGGACGCGGCCGAACCGGTGACGGCGAGCGGATCGGGCGAGGCGGTCGCGGGCTCCTTCGCGCCCGGCTGCGGGGTGAGGGAGGCCGTGGGGACGTCCTCGGCGGGCTCGGCCTCCGCGAGCGCCGCCAGGAGCTCGGCGGTCGGCGCCTCGGCGGCGAAGGCGGCCCGCTCGGCGATCCGCTCACCGACCGCGGAGGGCCAGAGGGCGCCCTCGGCGTGCTCGGTGGTCCGCTCCACGAGCTCGGCGGCCGTCGGGCGGTCCGCCGGGTCCTTGGCGAGGCAGGAGCGGACGAGCTCGGCGAGCGCGGGCTCGGTCTCGGTGAGCTGCCCGAACTCGGGCTCGCCGTGGACGACGCGGTAGAGCAGGTCGGGACCGGAGCCGTCGCCGAACGGGGGCCGTCCGTTGGCGGCGTACAGGAGGAGGCTGCCGAGGGCGAACACATCGGCGGCGCCGGTCAGTTGCCGGTCGGCCACGGCCTGCTCGGGGGCCATGTAGGCGGGCGTGCCGATGACCATGCCGGTCTTGGTGAGACGGCTCTGGTCGGCGGCGCGGGCGACGCCGAAGTCGATGAGGGAGAGCCCGGAGGAGGTGAGCATGACGTTGGACGGCTTGAGGTCGCGGTGCACCATGTCGGCGCCGTGGACGACCCCGAGCCCGGCGGCCGCGTGACGGAGCAGCCGCCAGAGGGCGGGGCCGGGCAGCGGGCCGCCGTGCAGCCGGATGGCCTCGTTGAGCGTGATGCCCGGGATGAACTCGGTCGCGAACCACGGCGGCTTGGCGGTCCGGTCGCTCGCGAGCAGCTTGGTGTTGGCCCCGGCGGGCAGCCGGGCGAGGTTGTCGAGCTCGTGCCCGAAGTGGCTCAGGAAGTCCGCGTCCTCGGCGAGCACGGGAAGCACCCGCTTCACGGCCGCGAACTTCCCCGGCACGGCGCCGAGATAGACCCGGCCCATCCCCCCGGACCCGAGGACCCCGAGCAGCCGAAAGGCGCCGATCTGCCGGGGATCGCCCGGTTCGAGCGGCATGGCCCCACTGCCTTCGAGGCTGCCCGGATTAGAATTATTTTCCAGTTCCCCCTGCATGGGGCACACAGTAGCCGAGGCGGTTTCCGATCTGAATCGGAGCCAAGTGGTTGTTGCCGTACTGTGGTTGAGCGGCTGCGGGTTCCCTCGGGCGCCGGATCAGGCCAGCGTGGCCACGAGGTGGGGTGCGGCCTCCGCCAGCGTGCGGAAGTGCCGGTGGGCCCCGGGGTGCGGGGCCTCGGTGTTGACCGTCCAGACCGTCATCCCGGCCGCCAGGCCCGACGCGACCCCCGACGGCGCGTCCTCGATCACCAGGCAGTCCGCCGGGTCGGCGCCGAGCTTCTCGGCGGCGAGGAGGTACGGCACCGGGGACGGCTTCCCCTCGGTCACCGAGGCCGCGTCCACGACCACCCCCGGCACCGGGAGCCCGGTCCGCTCGAACCGCCCCCGCACCCGGTGCTCGTAGTTCGACGTCACGAGCGCCCACCGGCCCGCCGGCAGCACGCCGAGCAGCTCGGCGGCCCCGGCGAAGGCCGCGTACGAGCCCGTACGGACGTCCTCGTCCTCCAGCGCGTGGAGCAGGGCGAGGCACTCGTCGGGGTCCTGCCCGGGGGCCACGGCCGCGAAGGTCTCGACGGGCCGCGTCCGCAGCGCGACGGCGTACACCTCGTCCCCGTCGAGCCCGTACCGCGCGGCCCACGCGTGCCAGACGAGCCGCTGATTGGAGACGGCGTCCACGAGGGTGCCGTCGACGTCGAAGAGAAGGAACTTTCCGCTGGTCACGGACGCGATGGTACGGACGTGATGGTACGGGCGGGGTGGTACGGGCGAGGCGGGATGCCGCGCAGGGCGGCCGCGGGCTGTTGCACGTGGCCGCCCCGCGGGTCACGAGAGGTCGATCGCCCCTTCGCCCAGGATGGGGTTGTGGGCCGCCCCGCGCGGTGCGAACGGCGCGTTCCAGGCGCCGGTGCCCCGGTAGACGACGAGTTGGGCGTACGGGCCGCTGTCCTCGATGTTCGCGATCAGGTCGTTCCGGCCGTCGCGGTCGACGTCGCCGACGCCGACGAGCTGTGTGTACACGCCCCAGCCGCCGCCGATCCTGGTGCGGGGCGCGAACGTGCCGTCGCCCTTGCCGAGGTACAGCCAGAGGACGCCCGCCTTGTCGCGGGCGACGAGGTCCCCGGCGGCGGCGCCGCCGAGGTCGCCGGTCGCGGTGAGCTGGTTGAAGACGCCCCAGCCGCCGCCGAGCTTCACCCGCTTGGCGAACGGCGCGGCGGCGTCGCCGGTGGCCTTGTACAGCCACAGCGTGCCGGCCGTGTCGGTGGCGAGGAGGTCGGGCCGGCCGTCGCCGGTGAGGTCGGAGCCCGCGGTCAGCTTGTCGTAGACCGACCAGCCGCCGCCGACCCTCGTCCGGGACGCGAGGCCCTTGCCGTTGCCCTGGTGGAGCCAGAGGACGCCGGTCCTGTCGCGGGCGACGAGGTCCGGGGCGGTCGTCCCGGCGATGTCGCCGGTGGCCGCGATCCGGTCGTACGTGGACCAGCCCGTCCCGAGGTCCACCGGGTCCGGCCGCACGACCTCGGGGGTGCGGGTGATCTGGTTGATGTCGTACGAGCGCAGGCGGCCGAGACCGTCCCGGGCGAGGAGGTCCGGCGAGCCGTTGTCGTCGAAGTCGTGGGGCTTCGGCGCGCGGGTCACGGTGAAGGTGCCGGTGCGGACGACGTCGGGCCCGATGCCGTTCGCGGGGTGGGCCGTCAACTTCCAGCTGTACGCGCCGTTGTAGGCGGGGAGGCCGTTGTTGAACGCCTCGTTCCAGGTGACGGCGAAGTCGGCCGGGCCGGTGCCGATGACCTGCTCGGTGCTCCCGATCAGGCGGGACGCGGTGTGGATGACGACGAGGCTCACCCGCACCTGGGGCCGGCTGAGCCTGCCCGACGCCTTCAGCACCCCGCCGTCGCGGTCGAGGTCGACGACGCCGGACGGCGGGAGGCTCTCGTCCGTCAGGGTCAGGGCGGTGGGCCGGCCGGAGCCGGACAGCAGGGTGGCGACCGGGGAGCCGTCGGCGGCGGGTGCGACGCGGTACAGGCCCTCGCCGCGGGCGAGCGTCCCGCCGAGGACGAGCAGGTTGCCGTCGGCGTCGGTGGTGCTGGACACGACGTGGTCCATGAGGCCCAGCGTCTCGCCGGTCTTCAGGGAGCGGGCGGTCAGCTGGTGCGCGGGGTCGGTCCAGGTGGCCGTGGAGCCGCCGTCGCGGTCGTACGTCACCCACTCGCCGACGGCCCGGAGCACCAGGCTCCGGGTGCCCTGGAGGGTGTCCACCGGGAACCGCTCGACGGCCGTGCCGCCGCGGCGGGCGACGGCGAGGGTGGCCTTGCCCCCGGCGGGCAGCTCGGTCCAGGCCACGTGGGTCGGGGTGACGGCGGTGGAGCCGGTCACGGTGGTCGGCGGGGCGTCGTACGACTCGGTGACGGCGCCGGTGGCGAGGTCCACGACGCCCACGTGCTTCGTGTGGACGCCGTTCACGACGCGGAGGTAGTGGAGCACGAACGTGCCGGGCACGGTGCTGTAGTTGAGCAGCGGCCTGGCGTCCGCGGGTGGGACGACCGGGCGGTCGACGGCCTGGCCCGCCTCCTTGGAGACCAGGTGGTACGCGTACGCGTCGCCCACCTTCGTCGTCATGACGAGGGTGGAGCCGACGACCCTGAGCAGGGTGTACGGGGTGGCGTCGGTGTTGAAGGCGGAGGTGTCGACCACGACGGGCTCCGCGGCCCCGCTCATGTCGGTGAGCGTGAACACGGCCCCGTTCCGCGAGACGACGGTGTCCGTGCCCGGGGCTCCCCAGTGGCTGCCCGTGGGGAGCGTGGTGGTGACGCCGTCCGAGAACCGCGTCCAGCGGTGGACGGGGTTCGACCCGCCGGTGACGCTCAGCACGCCGGACCGGCCGGCGCTGAGGAGGGTCGAGTCGGCCGGGACGGTCAGGTCGTTCCCCAGCGCCCCGGGCGCGGCGAGCGGAGGGACGGGGGTGACGACCGGCACCGGCGCGGCGGCCAGGGCCGGGGCCGCGAGTCCGGCGGCGGTGACGACGGCGAGCACGGCGGCGACGGCGGCGGTCTGCCGCCGCCGGCGGGCGGGTGGGTGCATCACGGGGACGCTTCTCTCTACGGGAGGGACGAGCTCGGGAGACGTTCGGGCGGGCGGCGGGCGGCGGGCGGCGGGCGGCGGGCGGCGGGCGGTCGGCGTCAGGCGTCAGTCGGTGGGAGCCCGACGCCCGGCAGCCCGGCCACCGGCGGCCGGTGGCCCGACCTCGGGCCACCGGCCGCCGGTGTACGGCGTGTGCGTCAGACGATCGGGTGGCGCGGGGTCGGCGTCGCCGGGTAGACCGAGCTGTTCTCGCGCGGGCCGAACGGGATCGCCGCGTCGCCCGTGCCGCGGTAGACGAACGAGCCGCTCTTGCCGTACGCGAACAGGTCGTTCCGCCCGTCGCGGTCCACGTCGCCCATGCCGACGAGGTGGGTGTACGCCCCCCAGCCCGCGCCGACCCGCACCCGGGTGCCGAACGAGTTGGCGCTCGCGCCCGGGTAGAGCCAGAGGACGCCGGCGGTGTCGCGGGCGAGGAGGTCGCCCCGGGGCGTGCCGGTGACGTCGCCGACGGCGGTGATCTGGTTCATCGAGTTCCAGCCCCCGCCGACCTTCGCACGGCCCCCGAAGGGCGCCGTCCAGTTGCCGGTGCCCCGGTACGCCCACAGGACGCCGGCCGCGTCGGTGGCGAGCAGGTCCGACCAGCCGTCGCCGTCGAGGTCGCTGCCGCCGGTGATCTTGTTGTAGCCGTTCCAGCCGCCGCCGATCCTGGTGCGGGGCGCGAAGGTGCCGTCGCCCTTGCCGAGGTACAGCCAGAGGACGCCGGTGGTGTCCCGCGCGACCATGTCGGGAGCGGGGGCGCCGGCGACGTTGCCGACGGCCTCGATCTGGTCGTAGCCGTTCCATCCGGCGCCGACCAGCTTGCTCTCCAGCGACCAGTAGTCGGAGGAGCTCTCCGTCTTCCTGACCTCGTCGCGCCACAGCTTGCCGGAGGCGTCGCGGGACAGCAGGTCCACGGCGCCGTTGTCGTCGTAGTCGTGCAGGCCGGCCTTGCGGGTCACCTTGAAGGTGCCGGTCTTCTTCAGGTCCGGGCCGATGCCGTTGAGCGGCTTGGCGGTGAGCTCCCAGACGTAGTCGCCGTTGGGCGCGGGGCCGTCGGCGAACTCGCCCCGCCAGTCGCGCACGACCTCGCCGTTCTGGAGGGCGAACTCGTGGCTCCGGCCGGTGCGGACGTGCCGCAGGACGACCTTGCCGCCCGCGTTCGCGCGGGACAGCTGCCACTGGAGCCTGACCTTGCCGCCGTTCGCGTCGAAGTCGATCGTGGCCGGGACGTCGGTGTGCGTGAGGGTCAGGACGGTGGGGGCGTCGGTGCTCGCCACCAGGGTGGCGGTCGGCGTGCCGTCGGCGCCGGGGGAGATCCGGTAGACGCCCTCGCCGTGGGCGACGGTGCCGCCGCGCGCGTAGAGGTCGCCGTTGGGGGCGGTGGCCGTGGTGGAGACGTGGTCGAGCAGCTTGACCGTGGTCGAGGGGTCGCCCAGACGGCGGGCGGTCAGCGGGAAGAGGGCCGAGGGGACGGGCGCGGTACCGCCGTTGAGTTCGGTGGTGGTCACCCAGTTCCCCACCAGGTTGACGTCCACGTCCTGGTTGGTCGCGGCCTGGCCGAGGTACGTGACGACCGGTTCGGCGGTGACGCCACGGGGGACGGTCAGCAGCTGGACGCGGCCGGTGGCCGTGCGCTCGATCCAGGCCCAGTGGGTGCGGGAGACGAAGGCGTCGGCGGCGGGCCGCTCGGAGTGCGTCTGGATCGGACTGTCCACGAACTGCCCGGTGGCGGTGTCCACCGTGACGATGTAGGTGTACCCGCCGTCGGTGTACTGGATCAGGGCGATGCCGGGGGTGGAGGCCCAGACGCGGCCCAGCCGGGCGGTGCCGGGGATGCCGGGGACGTCGATGATGGTCTTGCTGCCCGTGGCGCGGCTCATCAGGTTGACGTCGAGGACGCCGGTGTCCGGGTCGGTGAACGACATCACCAGCGTCTCGCCGGCGATGCCGCGGAGCGCGTAACGCTGGTCGTCGTGGGACAGCCCGTACCCGATGCCACCGGTGCCGCCGGTCATGGGGTTGATCCAGTAGGTCGACTCCGTGTCCTTGCGGGAGAAGACGATGTCGGACTGGGCGCCCAGGAACGTGGTGCGGGGCTGGGTCAGGGACTTCGTGGCGCCGCTGGAGTAGTTCGTCCAGCGGTACTCGGCGCCGGACGGGTACACGGCGCGGGTGAGGAAGCCGGTCTCGCCGGCGCTGACGAGCTCCGTGGGGTGCGGCAGCGTGGTGACGTCCGCCGCCTGGGCGGGCGCCTGTACGGCGGTCACGGGGGCGGCGGTCGCGGAGACGGCCGTCAGGCCGGTGCCGGCCGTGACGGCCAGGACGGCGGTGACGGCGGCGAGAAGACGGGTCGACGAACGGTACTGCACAGTGCAATCCCCCCAGATACAACCGGCTGCGGCGGTTGCCGCACGTCGATTGGACCCATGATCGACACCGATGGTTGTACGGTCTTCGGCCGTACGTTCTACCGCCGCTCGACCACACCCCGCACGAACGCCGCCTGACCCGCGTGCTGGAGGTCCTCCGCGATCACCGAGACCAGCCGGACGCCGAGGGTGACCGGCGGGTCCCAGGCGGCGTCGACGACCCGGTCGAGGTCGGCGTTCGTCAGGGACCGCACCAGGTCCAGGGTCCGCTCGTGGACGGCGTCGTGGTAGCCGAGCAGCAGCTCCGCCGGGGCGCGCACCTTGCCCACCTGGGCGCTCGTCTGGCCGTATCCGGTCGCCCGCTTCCCGAAGGGCAGCCCGAAGCGGTCCCGCCAGCCGTCCGACTCCCACAGCTGCTCCCCGTCGAAGGCGCCCGCGAGGTGGTCGTCCTGGACCCGGGTCAGATGCCAGACGAGCCAGGCGACCGAGTTGGCGTCCGGATCGATCCGGACGGCGAGCTCGTCCTCGGTGAGGCCTTCCACGGCCTCGTGGACGGCCTCATGCACCCGGCCGAACGAGTCGACGAGCAGGCCTGCGCTGTTCATGGCGGACATGGGGACTCCGTACGTTGTCAGGTGGCCCACGGCCCTCCCGGGATCAGGAGGTACGTGCCTCCCGCCACCGCTCGACCGTCGCCTCGACGTCGAACGGCTTGAGGTTCAGCGGCGGACCGGCCGGCGGCCGGGCCAGCGCCTCGGCGATCTTCGTGTTGATCTCCCCGAGGATCCGCCGGACCTGGCTCTCCGAGACGGCGGCGGCCACCGCCGCCTCCGCGTCCTCGGCCGCCTTGCGCAGGGCCAGTGACGGCGGCAGGACGGACGCGCCCTCGCGGTGCATCTTGCCCTTGATCCACCAGAGCTCGTCGTACGGGGCGGAGTCGTCGGGCAGCGGCTTGCCGAAGCCCGGCAGGGTGCTGAACTCTCCCCGCTCCGACGCCTCGCGGATCTGCTTGTCCACGAACGACTCGAAGCTGACTCCCGGCGGTTTGCGTTCGGTCATGTGTCCAGACTACGTACGTCCGGCCGGAAAAGGGCAGGAGCCCCGCTCGTGCCCGAAGGCACGGAGCGGGGCTCCTTGGGTACTGCTCTAGTCGTGCTTCGCCGACCCAGGCACCTTAGGCCGGGGAGACGTTCTCCGCCTGCGGGCCCTTCGGGCCCTGCGTGACGTCGAAGGTCACGAGCTGGTTCTCCTCGAGCGAACGGAAGCCGTTCGCGTTGATCGCGGAGTAGTGGACGAAGACATCCGGGCCGCCGCCGTCCTGGGCGATGAAGCCGAAGCCCTTTTCAGCGTTGAACCACTTCACGGTTCCGGTAGCCATGAGCCCTCCTATGGGCCAAAGGGTCGCCCTGCTCCAGAACCTGCAAACAAGTCTGAAAACTACAAAAGCCTGCGGGTCACATGCTCCGCAGGCTCTGTACTGCAAGGGAAACCAAACTGCAACTTGCGTCGAGCGTAGCACGCAGGTCGCCCGGGGCGGTAGAGGGAAAGATCACGTCACTCGCATGTTTGATCTCGCTCCGTGTGCTGACGCGCGTGCCCCGCCGATGCCCACAGTACGAGACGGGTCTAGCCTCACGATGTGGACAATGCAACCGACGACCAGCAGCGCAGCCGGCCCCGCGTCGGGCACATCCAGTTCCTGAACTGCCTCCCCCTCTACTGGGGCCTGGCCAGGACCGGAACGCTCCTCGACCTCGAGCTCACCAAGGACACCCCGGAGAAGCTCAGCGAGCGGCTCGTGCGGGGCGATCTGGACATCGGCCCCATCACCCTCGTCGAATACCTCCGCAACGCGTCCGACCTGGTCGCGCTCCCGGACATCGCCGTCGGGTGCGACGGGCCCGTCATGTCCTGCGTGATCGTCTCCCAGCGCCCCCTGGAGGAGCTGGACGGCGCCCGCGTCGCGCTCGGCTCCACCTCCCGCACCTCCGTACGCCTGGCCCAGCTGCTGCTCGCCGAGCGGTACGGGGTGACGCCGGACTACTACACCTGCCCCCCTGACCTGGGCGTGATGATGCAGGAGGCCGAGGCGGCCGTCCTCATCGGCGACGCCGCCCTGCGGGCCTCGCTGCACGACGCGCCCCGGCTCGGCCTCCAGGTCCACGACCTCGGCCAGATGTGGAAGGACTGGACGGGCCTGCCGTTCGTCTTCGCGGTGTGGGCGGCGCGCAGGGACTTCCTGGAGCGCGAGCCGGCGACCGTCCACGAGGTCCACGAGGCGTTCCTCGCCTCCCGTGACCTCTCCCTCGAAGAGGTCACGAAGGTGGCCGAGCAGGCCGCCCGCTGGGAGACCTTCGACGCCGAACTCCTGGAGCGGTACTTCCGTACCCTCGACTTCCGATTCGGCCCCGAGCAGCTCGCCGGCGTCCGTGAGTTCGCCCGCCGCACCGGCCCCACGACCGGCTACCCGGCGGACGTCACCGTCGAACTGCTTCCGCCCGCGCGGGATTAGCGGGACGCGCGCGTTCCGGGTTCCCGATTCGGCTTCCCGTCGGCTCGCCGTCCCCCTCTCGTCGGCTTCCCGTCGGCTTCCCGCCGGCTTCTCCTCGGCTTCCCGGAATTCGCCGTCGCGCCTCCGTCCGGTAATTCATCCCCCATATCCGCGCCCGTCCCTTCCGGTATGGGCGCGGGCGCCCCGCGCGCCACCCGAGGGAAGCCGCGAGGAGCGCTGGCGTACGCTGGTTCGGTCGATCAGAACCCCTCCGAAAGGGACACACCCGGTGACCGAGAAGGCCGAACTCCAGTCTGTTCTCGACCGCGCTGCCGCGGGTGGCCGGATCACCCCGGAGGAGGCGCTCGACCTCTACCGCTCGGCGCCCCTGCACGCCCTCGGCTCCGCCGCCGACGCCGTGCGCCGCCGCCGGTACGCGGGGACCGAGCACATCGCGACGTACATCATCGAGCGCAACATCAACTACACGAACATCTGTGTCACGGCCTGCAAGTTCTGCGCCTTCTACGCCGCTCCGAAGGACACGAAGAAGGGCTGGAGCCGCGACCTCGACGACATCCTGCGCCGCTGCGCGGAGACCGTGGAGCTCGGCGGCACGCAGATCATGTTCCAGGGCGGCCACCACCCGGACTATGGCGTCGAGTACTACGAGAAGCACTTCGCCGCCATCAAGGCCGAGTTCCCGCAGCTGGTCATCCACTCCCTCGGCGCGTCCGAGGTCGAGCACATGGCCCGGATCAGCGGCGTCTCCGTCGAGGAGGCCATCACCCGGATCCACGCCGCCGGCCTCGACTCCTTCGCGGGCGCCGGCGCCGAGCTGCTGCCGGAGCGGCCCCGCAAGGCCATCGCCCCGCTCAAGGAGAGCGGCGAGCGCTGGCTTGAGATCATGGAGATCGCCCACAAGCTGGGCGTCGAGTCCACCTCCACCATGCTGATGGGCACCGGCGAGACCAACGCCGAGCGGATCGAGCACCTGCGCATGATCCGTGACGTGCAGGACCGGACGGGCGGCTTCCGGGCCTTCATCCCGTACACGTACCAGCCCGAGAACAACCACCTCAAGGGCCGCACGCACGCCACGCTGTTCGAGTACCTGCGCATGATCGCCGTCAGCCGGCTCTTCTTCGACAACATCGCGCACATCCAGGGCTCGTGGCTCACCACGGGCAAGGAGATCGGCCAGCTGACCCTCCACTACGGCGCGGACGACCTCGGTTCGATCATGCTGGAGGAGAACGTCGTCTCCTCGGCCGGCGCCAAGCACCGCTCCAACCTGCGCGAGATGATCGACATGATCCGCACCGCGGACCGCGTCCCGGCCCAGCGCACCACCACGTACGAGCACATCGTCGTCCACGACGACCCGGCGAACGACCCGGTCGACGAGCGCGTCGCCTCGCACATCTCCTCCACGGCGATCGAGGGCGGCACGGCGCACCCCGAGCTGAAGCTCCTCGACGCGAACTGACGCCCGTGCTCACCATCCACGTCGCCGAGGCGACGCCCGGGACGGCCGTCCTCGTCGACGGCGACCGCGTCGCCGCCGTCGGCCCGTACGAGGACCTGGTCGCCGTCCGGCCCGAGGCGCGGGTGCGTCGCTGGCCCGGCATCCTCACCGCCGGGCTGCTCAATCCGTACGGCCCCGAGCTGCTCGAAGGCATGTACCACCCGGACCCCCGGGAGGCCGAGGGCTTCGGCACCGAGCCGATCACCGGCGAGCGGGCGCAGCGGATCTTCCGCGCGGACGCCTCCCGGCTCGGCGCCTCCGCGCGCCGGGGTGTGCAGCGGCTGCTGGCCCACGGGACGGTGGCGATCGCCGGTGAACTGCGGAGCCGGGCCGCGATCGACGCGGTGCGCAGGGCGGGACTCGCGGTGGGCCGCCGCCCGGAGAAGCTGCCGGCCGGACCGTCGTTCTCGCCGGTGCCGCTGGTGCTCCTGCCGGACCTGGTGCCGGGCGGTCCCGCCCGCTTCGCCGTCTTCGACGTCCCCGACCGGGCCGGTCTCGTCCGGCTCGGCGCGTCGACCTGTGTGGCCACCGTCCTCGGCGGCCGTCTCGTCCACCGGGCGCGCTGACCGGGGCGGCCGCTGAGCGCGCCCTGCCGGTCGGGGCGGGATCGGCCCTGAGACAATGGACGCGCCCGCCCGTACCCGAGTCTGCGAGGCCGAACGCCAGTGACCCGCGCCACCCTGGACAAGCAGCCGCACGAAGTCGCCTCGATGTTCGACGACGTGGCGGCGAACTACGACCTCACGAACGACGTGCTCTCGCTGGGCCAGGACCGGCGCTGGCGCAAGGAGGTCGCGAAGGCGGTCGACGCCCGCCCCGCGCAGAAGGTCCTGGACCTCGCCGCCGGTACGGCGACCTCCTCGCAGCCCTTCGCGCGCGCGGGCGCGTACGTCGTGCCCTGCGACTTCTCGCTCGGCATGCTGCGGGTCGGCAAGAAGAACCACCCGTGGATGCCGTTCACCGCGGGCGACGGCACGAAGCTGCCGTTCCGCGACGACGTGTTCGACGCGGTGACGATCTCCTTCGGGCTGCGGAACATCCAGGACACCGACCAGGCGCTGCGCGAGATGTACCGGGTGACGAAGCCGGGCGGCCGGATCGTCATCAGCGAGTTCTCGCACGCCACCTGGGCGCCGTTCCGCACGGTGTACGAGGAGTACCTGATGCGCGCGCTGCCGCCGGTGGCCCGCGCGGTCTCCTCCAACCCGGACGCGTACGTGTACCTGGCCGAGTCCATCCGCTCCTGGCCGGACCAGCCGACCCTGGCGGGCATGCTCCAGAAGGCCGGCTGGTCGAAGGTCGCCTGGCGGAACCTGACCGGGGGCATCGTCGCCCTCCACCGGGGCTTCAAGGCGTAACCCGCCCGCCCATAAACTGCCCTCATCCTTCCCTCGACCTCTTCGGGAGATCTCGCCGTGACCGAGCAGCCCCTCTCCGAGCACAGCGCGGACGTCATCGTCGTCGGGGCAGGCCCGGCCGGATCCACCACCGCGTACTACCTCGCCAAGGCCGGACTCGACGTCCTGCTCCTGGAGAAGACCGCGTTCCCGCGCGAGAAGGTCTGCGGCGACGGCCTCACCCCCCGCGCCACCAAGCAGCTCGTCTCCATGGGCATCGACATCTCCGAAGAGGCCGGCTGGCTGCGGAACCGGGGCCTGCGGATCATCGGCGGCGGCGTGCGCCTGGAACTCGACTGGCCCGAGCTCGCCTCGTACCCGGACTACGGACTCGTCCGCAAGCGCGACGACTTCGACGAGCAGCTGGCCCGCCAGGCGCAGAAGGCCGGCGCCCGGCTGTACGAGCGCTGCAACGTCGGCGCCCCGGTCATCGACGACCGCACGGGCCGGATCACCGGCGTCCACGCCAAGCTCGGCGAGGAGAAGCGCGAGGTCACCTTCCACGCCCCGCTCGTCGTCGCCGCCGACGGCAACTCCACCCGGATCTCCCTCGCCATGGGCCTGCACCGGCGCGAGGACCGGCCGATGGGTGTCGCCGTGCGGACGTACTTCACCTCGCCCCGGCACGACGACGACTACCTGGAGTCCTGGCTGGAGCTGTGGGACCGCCGCGGCCCCCAGGACCGGCTGCTGCCCGGCTACGGCTGGATCTTCCCGATGGGCGACGGCACGTCCAACGTCGGCCTCGGCATCCTCAACTCCTCGAAGGCCTTCCGCGAGCTGGACTGGCGCGAGGTCCTGAAGGCCTGGTGCGCCTCGATGCCGGAGGACTGGGGCTACACCCCGGAGAACATGACGCAGCCGATCCGCGGCGCCGCCCTCCCGATGGCCTTCAACCGCCAGCCGCACTACACCAAGGGCCTGCTGCTCGTCGGCGACGCCGGCGGCCTGGTCAACCCGTTCAACGGCGAGGGCATCGCGTACGCCATGGAGTCCGGCCAGATCGCGGCCGACGTCATCGTCCAGGCGCACGCCCGCGCGACCCCCGCCCAGCGCGAACTGGCCCTCCGGAACTACCCGCAGGTCCTCAAGGACACCTACGGCGGCTACTACACGCTCGGCCGCGCCTTCGTGAAGCTCATCGGCAACCCGAAGGTCATGAAGATCGCGACCCAGCGCGGTCTGACCCACCCGATGCTCATGAAGTTCACCCTGAAGATGCTGGCGAACCTCACCGACCCGACGGGCGGCGACGCCATGGACCGCATCATCAACGGCCTCTCGAAGGTCGCGCCGAAGGCCTGAACGCCTGCCGGTAGCCGGAAGGGGACACCCCGACGGCGCGGATGAAATGGCGGCGCAGGTTGGCCGCCGACCCCAGCCCGCTGTGGTCGCCGACCAGCTCCACGGGCAGGTCGGTGGACTCCAGCAGGGTCTGGGCGCGGGCCACCCGCTGCTGCAGCAGCCACTGCAGCGGGGTGGTCCCGTACTCCTCGCGGACCCGCCGGTGGAAGGTGCGCGGGCTCATCCGGGCCCGTCGCGCCAGATCCTCCACGGTCAGCGGCTCGGCCAGGCGCTCGGTCGCCCACTGCAGGACGGGCCCCAGGCTGTCGTCGTCGCTCGGCGGCAGCGGCGCCTCGATGAACTGGGCCTGGCCGCCGGGACGGTGGGCCGGGACGACGAGCCGGCGGGCGAGCTGCCCCGCGACGGTCGCGCCGAGGTCGGTGCGCACCAGGTGCAGGCAGAGGTCGAGCGCGGCGGTGGCCCCGGCGCTGGTCAGGACGGGCCCGTCGGCCGTGTAGAGCACCGAGTCGTCGACGATCACCTCGGGGTGGCGGGCGGCCAGCTGCGCGGTGTGCTGCCAGTGCGCGGTGGCCCGGCGGCCGTCGAGGAGTCCGGCGGCGGCGAGCGCGAAGGCCCCGGTGCAGAGCGACACCATCCGGGCGCCGGAGGCCGCGGCCGCCCGCAGCGCCGTCACCAGCTCCTCCGGCACCTCCTCGCCGTCGTCCACGACCGCCTCGGGCACGGACGGCACGATGACGGTGTCCGCCCCCACGAGTCCGTCGAGACCGTGGTCGGTCCGCAGCGAGAAGACCCCGCCCTCGCCGGAGTCCCCGCAGAGCCGCAGCTCGTACCAGGGGTCGGCGAGGTCCGGGTGCGGGATGCCGAAGACCGCGCACGCCAGGGAGAGTTCGTACAGCTCCCACAGCGACGTTCCGATCCGCCGGTCCGGTACGACGGCGATGGCGACGATCCCTGCGCTCATGCCCCCGACCGTACGTCAGAACGCGGCAGTAATCGTGCGGTCGTCGTCGGTCCTGCCACTGTCGGCCGGAATCCGCCGCTGCGAGCGTGGAGCCATGAACGCACAGAGCATCACGGTCATCGGTCTCGGGCAGATGGGCACGGCCCTCGCCGACGCCTTCCTCGCCGCCGGCCACCCCACCACCGTCTGGAACCGCACCCCCGGGAAGGCCGACGCCCTCGTCGCCCGGGGCGCCACCCGCGCCGCCACCGTCACCGAGGCCGTCACCGCGAGCGAACTCGTCGTGGTCTGCGTGCTCGACGACGCCGCCGTCCGCGAACTCCTCGCGCCCGTCACGGAGTCCCTGCGGGGCAGGGTCCTGGTCAACCTCACCACGGGTTCGCCCGAGCAGGCCCGCGCGCAGGCGGCGTGGGCGGCGGAGCACGGCATCGGCTACCTCGACGGAGCCGTCATGACGACCCCGCCCGGGGTCGGCGACAGCGCCAACATGATCCTGTACGCGGGCTCGCCCGAGCTGTTCGCCGCGCACCGCACGACGCTCGCCGTGCTCGGCGACCCGGTGGACCTGGGGCCGGACGCGGGGCTCGGCTCGCTCTACGACGCCGGGCTGCTCGGCCTCATGTGGTCCGTCTTCGGCGGCTGGCTGCACGCCTCCGCCCTCGCGGGCGCGGACGGGGTGCCGGCCAGGGAGTTCACGGCGGTGGCCACCCGCTGGCTGAGGACGGTCTCCTGGTTCATGACCGGGTACGCCGAGCAGATCGACGCGGGGGAGTACCCGGGCGCGGACGCCACGATCGACGTCCAGGTGGCGGCGATCGGGCATCTGCTGCACGCGGGGGAGGCCCGCGGGATCGACAACCGGCTGCCGGAGCTCCACCTGGACCTGATGCGCGCGGCGGTCGACGCGGGCCACGGAGGGGACAGCTACGCCCGGATCATCGAGAACTTCCGCAAATAGGGCATGCCGGGAGATGTCGTGACCGGATGACGAAGAGCCGTCACTCCCCCGAGGAGGGACGGCTCTTCGCGTACGACGTGACGCGGGTCGGTCAGAGGATGCGGACCGCGCCCGAGGGCATGTCCCAGTCCAGGGAGCGCTCGACGACACCGGTCGACGAGTTCTGCGCGCCGACGTACTTGCCGCCGCCCACGTAGATCGCGACGTGGTACGAGCCGCTGCGGCTGCCCCAGTAGAGGACGTCGCCCGGCTGGAGGTTGCTCAGGGAGACGGAGGTGCCCATGCTCGACTGGTCGTACGAGATGCGCGGCAGGTCGATGCCGGCCTCGCGGTAGGCGGCCTGGACGAGACCGGAGCAGTCCCACGAGTTGGGGCCGGTGCCGCCGGTGACGTACGAGTCGCCGACCTGGGCCCGGGCGAAGGCCACGATCGCGGCGGCGGAGCCGGAGGGGGCCTGCGTGGTGGACTCGTTCGAGCCGGCCGAGGAGCCGCTGTCGGACGAGGAGGAGCCGTTGTCCGAGGACGAGCTCGCGGACGTCGAGGCGAGCTGGGTGCGCGCCCGGTCGCGGGAGGCGCGGGCCTCGGCGTCCTTGCGCTCCTGCTCGGCCTTCAGACGGGCCTTCTCGGCCTTCTCGGCCGCGGCCTTGCGGTCGGCCTCGGCCTTGGCCGTCCTGGCCTCCTTGGCGGCCTTCTGCAGCGCCAGGTTCTCCTGCGTCTGGAGGCTCTGGTCGAGCGCCTCCTGCTGGGAGGCCTCGGCGGAGGCGGCGACGGCGCTGGCGAGACCGGTGGCGGCCTCAAGGGAGCCCAGGGTGGGCATTTCGATGGTCTCGGTCACCGGCTCGGCATTGGCCGGCCCGGCAGCACCGGCCACCGCGATGGTGCCGAGGACGCCACCGGCAACTCCGGCTCGCAGCGCGAGCTTCGAGGCGCTGCGGCGGGGCTTCCGGTGGCTGGGTATGTGAGCGGTGTGGGACATGAGGACAACCGCTATCAGGGCTTCACGGTTCCCTTCAAGAAACGTGGGTTGCGCCACAGTTACGTTCGGAACCACATAATCCGCTTCTCTGGCAGCCTTATTGACGCCGTAACGGGCAAAACGGGCACGGCCCATCTGGCCCTTGATCACGGGTTTTCATTGAAACGCCCGAATTGCCCGACGCTTACCACCTCTTGACGCCGGTGGCCAAGCCCCGTTTTTCCGGAGGCTTGGTGAAGTGATGCAGGTCACAGTTCCGTCTCACGAACGCTCGTGAAAGCGCGCACGCGTCCACCCCCGTACGCGGGACCCCCCGACCGGGCGACGGCCGGTTCCTTTATCACCCGGATGCGTCCATCACCAATTTGCCTGTAGTGGCCAACACTTGATAGTGCGACACCCCCTCCGATCAGCGATTTCCGGTCCGGATGTCACATCTGGTGATCACCTGGGCGCTTCGCGCAACAAGATCACCGCTCATCCGACTTCATGATCCTTCGTCAGGTGGTGGAGATCACAAAGTCGTTGTCGTACCCCGTGTCGCAGATCACAGAGGGGCGGGCATAAGATGCGGGGCAGCCGGGCTTGTGAACTGCCTCACATGGGGGCGATCTTTCGGGGCCCGGCCGTGCGGTCCAACGGTCAAGGACGACTGGAAGGAGCGAGGAGCGTGAATGCGTACGCGCCCGTCCTCGTGCTCGGTGCCCTGGGTGCGGGGTTTGCGATCTTCTCCGTGGTCATGGCCACGCTTATCGGGCCAAAGCGGTACAACAGGGCAAAGCTTGAGGCGTACGAGTGCGGCATCGAACCGACGCCCACTCCCGCCGGAGGCGGCCGCTTCCCGATCAAGTACTACCTGACGGCGATGCTCTTCATCGTCTTCGACATCGAGATCGTCTTCCTCTACCCCTGGGCCGTCACCTTCGACGCCCTGGGGCTTTTCGGGCTCGTGGAGATGCTGCTCTTCGTGCTCACCGTCTTCGTCGCCTACGCGTACGTGTGGCGGCGCGGCGGCCTGGAATGGGACTGAGGGGCTGAGGGGCACCTATGGGACTCGAAGAGAAACTCCCGAGCGGCTTTCTGCTGACGACGGTCGAACAGGCCGCGGGCTGGGTGCGCAAGGCGTCCGTGTTCCCCGCGACCTTCGGCCTCGCCTGCTGCGCCATCGAGATGATGACCACCGGAGCCGGCCGGTACGACCTGGCCCGCTTCGGCATGGAGGTCTTCCGCGGCTCACCGCGCCAGGCCGACCTGATGATCGTCGCCGGCCGGGTCAGCCAGAAGATGGCGCCGGTCCTGAGGCAGGTCTACGACCAGATGCCCAACCCCAAGTGGGTCATCTCCATGGGCGTCTGCGCCTCCTCGGGCGGCATGTTCAACAACTACGCGATCGTCCAGGGCGTCGACCACATCGTGCCGGTCGACATCTACCTGCCCGGCTGCCCGCCGCGGCCCGAGATGCTGCTCGACGCGATCCTCAAGCTCCACCAGAAGATCCAGAGCTCCAAGCTCGGCGTGAACGCCGAGGAGGCGGCCCGGGAGGCGGAGGAGGCGGCGCTGAAGGCGCGGCCGACGATCGAACTGAAGGGTCTGCTCCGGTGAGCGAAGAGACACCCAATCCCGAGAAGGAGCTGAGCGAGCAGAACCTGCCGGGGCAGCGCGGGGAGCACGGCGAGGAGGTCCGCGTCCAGCGCGGCATGTTCGGCGCCAACAACGGCGGCGACACCTCCGGCTACGGCGGACTCGTCCGCTCGATCCGGCTCCCCGGACCGGCCGCCCGCCCCTACGGCGGCTGGTTCGACGAGGTCGCCGACGAACTCGAAGGCGCCCTGGAGGAGCAGGGTCTGCTCCCGGACAACGCCATCGAGAAGACGGTCGTCGACCGCGGCGAGCTCACCTTCCACATCGAGCGCGAGCACCTCGTCCGCGTCGCCCGCACGCTCCGCGACGACCCGGCGCTCCGCTTCGAGCTCTGCACCGGCGTCTCCGGCGTCCACTACCCGGGCGACAAGGGCCGCGAGCTGCACGCCGTCTACCACCTGCGCTCGCTCACCCACGGCCGGCTGATCCGCCTGGAGGTGTCCGCCCCGGACGCCGACCCGCACATCCCGTCGCTCGTCGCCGTCTACCCGACGAACGACTGGCACGAGCGCGAGGCGTACGACTTCTTCGGCATCGTCTTCGACGGCCACCCCGCCCTCACCCGGATCATGATGCCGGACGACTGGCAGGGCCACCCGCAGCGCAAGGACTACCCCCTCGGCGGCATCGCCGTCGAGTACAAGGGCGCCCAGATCCCGGCTCCGGACCAGCGGAGGTCGTACAGCTGATGTCCACGTCCCACGCGTCTCCCCGAGAGACGACAGAAGGTGCCGTCTACACGGTCACCGGCGGCGACTGGGAAGAGGTCGTCCAGTCCGCAGCGAAGGCCGACGACGAGCGCATCATCGTCAACATGGGCCCCCAGCACCCGTCCACCCACGGCGTGCTCCGGCTCATCCTGGAGATCGACGGCGAGACCGTCACCGAGGCCCGCTGCGGCATCGGCTACCTCCACACCGGCATCGAGAAGAACCTCGAGTACCGGACCTGGACGCAGGGCACCACCTTCGTCACGCGCATGGACTACCTCACCTCGTTCTACAACGAGACGGCGTACTGCCTCGGCGTGGAGAAGCTGCTCGGCATCACCGACCAGATCCCGGACCGGGCCAGCGTCATCCGCGTCCTGCTGATGGAGCTCAACCGGCTCTCCTCCCACCTGGTGTGCATCGCCACCGGCGGCATGGAGCTCGGCGCCACCACGATCATGATCTACGGCTTCCGGGACCGCGAGATGATCCTGGACCTGTACGAGCTGATCACCGGCCTGCGCATGAACCACGCGTTCATCCGCCCCGGCGGCCTCGCCCAGGACCTGCCGCCCGGCGCGGTCGACGCCGTGCGCGAGTTCGTGAAGACCATGAAGAAGAACCTGCCGGAGTACGACAAGCTCGCCACCGGCAACCCCATCTTCAAGGCCCGCATGCAGGACGTCGGCTACCTCGACCTCACCGGCTGCATGGCGCTCGGCGCCACCGGACCGATCCTGCGCTCGGCGGGCCTCCCGCACGACCTGCGCAAGACCGACCCGTACTGCGGCTACGAGAACTACGAGTTCGAGGTCCCGACCGCCGACAGCTGCGACTCCTACGGACGCTTCCTCGTCCGCCTGGAGGAGATGCGGCAGTCCCTCCGGATCGTCGAGCAGTGCCTCGACCGGCTGGCGCCGGGCGATGTCATGGTCGGCGACAAGAAGATCGCCTGGCCCGCGCAGCTCGCCCTCGGCACCGACGGCCTCGGCAACTCCATGGACCACATCAAGAAGATCATGGGCACCTCCATGGAGGCCCTGATCCACCACTTCAAGCTGGTCACCGAGGGCTTCCGGGTCCCGGCCGGGCAGGCCTACGCGGCCGTCGAGTCGCCCAAGGGCGAGCTCGGCGTGCACGTCGTCTCCGACGGCGGCACCCGCCCCTTCCGGGTCCACTTCCGCGACCCGTCCTTCACCAACCTCCAGGCCATGGCCGCGATGTGCGAGGGCGGCCAGGTCGCCGACGTCATCGTCGCCGTCGCCTCCATCGACCCCGTGATGGGAGGCGTCGACCGATGACCGAGCAGATCAGCCTGGGCATGCCCCAGCTTCCCGCCCCCGCGTACCCGGCCGAGGTCCACGCCCGCCTGACGGAGGACGCGCGGGCGATCGTCGACCGCTACCCGGACTCCCGCTCCGCGCTCCTGCCGATGCTGCACCTCGTGCAGTCGGAGGAGGGCCACGTGACCCGTACCGGCATGGCGTTCTGCGCCGAGACCCTCGGCTTGACCACCGCCGAGGTCACCGCGGTCGCCACCTTCTACTCCATGTACCGGCGCAAGCCCTCCGGCGACTACCAGGTCGGCGTCTGTACGAACACGCTGTGCGCGGTGATGGGCGGCGACGCCATCTTCGAGGAGCTCAAGGAGCACCTCGCCGTCGGCAACAACGAGACCACGCCCGACGGCAAGATCACCCTTGAGCACATCGAGTGCAACGCGGCCTGCGACTTCGCCCCCGTGGTGATGGTCAACTGGGAGTTCTTCGACAACCAGACCCCCGAGTCCGCCAAGAAGATGGTCGACGACCTGCGGGCCGGCCGGACCGTCGAGCCCACCCGCGGCGCCCCGCTCTGCACCTTCAAGGAGACCGCCCGCATCCTCGCCGGCTTCCCCGACGAGCGCCCCGGCGCCGTCGAGGCCACCGGCGGCGCGGGCCCCGCCTCGCTCGTGGGCCTGCGCCTCGCCAAGGGCGAGCAGCCGCACCACCGAATCGTCCACCCGCGTGGTGAGACCTCCGGTCAGGAGGGGGAGTGATGACCTTGGCCGCCGAGATCAACAACAGCAGCCCCGAGAAGCTCCTCTCGCCCGTCCTCTCGGCCTTCTGGGACCAGCCCAACTCCTGGACCCTGGAGACCTACGAGCGGCACGAGGGATACCAGGGGCTCAGGAAGGCCCTCGCGATGAGCCCCGACGCCCTCATCGCGTACGTCAAGGAATCCGGCCTCCGCGGTCGCGGCGGCGCCGGCTTCCCCACCGGCATGAAGTGGCAGTTCATCCCGCAGGGCGACGGCAAGCCGCACTACCTCGTCGTCAACGCCGACGAGTCCGAGCCCGGCACCTGCAAGGACATCCCCCTCCTCTACGCCAACCCGCACTCCCTCATCGAGGGAATGATCATCGCCTGCTACGCGATCCGCTCCGAGCACGCGTTCATCTACCTGCGCGGCGAGGTCGTCCCCGTCCTGCGCCGCCTCCACGAGGCGGTCCGCGAGGCGTACGCCGCCGGATACCTCGGCCGGAACGTCCTCGGCAGCGGACTCAACGTGGACATCACCGTGCACGCCGGCGCCGGCGCGTACATCTGCGGTGAGGAGACCGCGCTGCTCGACTCGCTCGAAGGGCGCCGCGGCCAGCCCCGGCTGCGCCCCCCCTTCCCCGCGGTCGCCGGTCTGTACGCGTGCCCCACCGTGGTGAACAACGTCGAGTCCATCGCGTCCGTTCCCGCGATCCTCAACCGGGGCAAGGAGTGGTTCACCTCGATGGGCAGCGAGAAGTCCCCGGGCTTCACGCTGTACTCGCTGTCCGGGCACGTCACCTCGCCCGGCCAGTACGAGGCCCCCCTCGGCATCACCCTGCGCCAGCTCCTCGACATGAGCGGCGGGATGCGCGCCGGCCACCGGCTCAAGTTCTGGACGCCGGGCGGCTCCTCCACCCCGATGTTCACCGACGAGCACCTCGACGTGCCCCTCGACTACGAGGGCGTCGGCGCCGCCGGGTCGATGCTCGGCACCAAGGCGCTCCAGTGCTTCGACGAGACCACCTGTGTCGTCCGGGCCGTCACCCGCTGGACCGAGTTCTACGCCCACGAGTCCTGCGGCAAGTGCACGCCCTGCCGCGAAGGCACGTACTGGCTGGTCCAGCTGCTCCGGTCCATCGAGAACGGGACGGGCACCCTCGCCGACCTCGACAAGCTCAACGACATCGCCGACAACATCAACGGCAAGTCGTTCTGCGCCCTCGGCGACGGCGCCGCCTCGCCGATCTTCTCCTCGCTGAAGTACTTCCGCGAGGAGTACGAGCAGCACATCACCGGCCGCGGCTGCCCCTTCGACCCGGCCAAGTCGACCGCCTGGGCGGACAACCACAAGGAGGTGACCGCATGACCGTCACCACGCCCCAGCCCGCCGGCGGCGGCAGCCCGGCCGTGCCGCCGGAGGACCTCGTCTCGCTGACGATCGACGGCATCGAGATCTCCGTCCCCAAGGGGACCCTGGTCATCCGCGCCGCCGAGCAGCTCGGCATCGAGATCCCGCGCTTCTGCGACCACCCGCTCCTCGACCCCGCCGGCGCCTGCCGCCAGTGCATCGTCGAGGTCGAGGGCCAGCGCAAGCCGATGGCCTCCTGCACGATCACCTGCACCGACGGCATGGTGGTGAAGTCGCAGCTGACCAGCCCGGTCGCCGAGAAGGCCCAGCACGGCGTGATGGAGCTGCTGCTCATCAACCACCCGCTGGACTGCCCGGTCTGCGACAAGGGCGGCGAGTGCCCCCTGCAGAACCAGGCCCTGTCCCACGGCCAGGCCGAGTCCCGCTTCGAGGGCGTCAAGCGCACCTACGAGAAGCCGATCGCGATCTCCACCCAGGTGCTGCTCGACCGCGAGCGCTGTGTGCTCTGCGCCCGCTGCACCCGCTTCTCCAACCAGGTCGCGGGCGACCCGATGATCGAACTCATCGAGCGCGGCGCCCTCCAGCAGGTCGGCACCGGCGAGGGCGACCCCTTCGAGTCGTACTTCTCCGGCAACACCATCCAGATCTGCCCGGTCGGCGCCCTCACCTCGGCCGCCTACCGCTTCCGCTCCCGCCCCTTCGACCTGGTCTCCTCGCCGTCCGTCTGCGAGCACTGCGCCGGCGGCTGCGCCACCCGCACCGACCACCGGCGCGGCAAGGTCATGCGGCGGCTCGCCGCCGAGGACCCCGAGGTCAACGAGGAGTGGATCTGCGACAAGGGCCGCTTCGGCTTCCGGTACGCGCAGCAGCGCGACCGGCTGACGACGCCGCTCGTCCGGAACGCCGACACCGGTGAACTGGAGCCCGCGTCCTGGCCCGAGGCCCTGGAGGCGGCCGCCCGCGGCCTCGTCCGCGGCCGCACCGGCGTCCTCACCGGCGGCAGGCTGACCGTCGAGGACTCCTACGCGTACGCCAAGTTCGCCCGGGTCGCCCTCGACACCAACGACATCGACTTCCGGGCCCGGGTCCACTCCGGCGAGGAGGCCGACTTCCTGGCCTCCGCCGTCGCCGGCCGGGGCCGCGACCTGGACGGCAGCGGGGTCACGTACACGTCCCTGGAAGCCGCCCCCGCGGTCCTGCTCGTCGGCCTGGAGGCCGAGGAGGAGGCCCCCGGCGTCTTCCTGCGGCTGCGCAAGGCCTGGCGCAAGCACGGCCAGCGGACCTACGCGGTCGCCGCGTTCGCCACCCGCGGCCTGGAGAAGGCGGGCGGCACCCTGCTCCCCGCCGCCCCCGGCACCGAGACCGAGTGGCTCGACGCCCTCACCTCCCGGGTCGGCCTCGAAGGCGACGGGCTCGCCGCCGCCGAGGCCCTGCGCGAGGACGGCGCCGTCCTCCTCGTCGGTGAGCGCCTCGCGGGCGTCCCCGGCGCCCTGACCGCCGCCCTGCGGGCCGCCGCCGCCACCGGCGCCCGGCTCGTGTGGATCCCGCGCCGCTCCGGCGAACGCGGCGCGGTCGAGGCCGGAGCGCTCCCCGCGCTGCTGCCCGGCGGCCGGCCCGCGACCCACCCCCGCGCGCGTGAGGAGGTCGCCACCGCCTGGGGCGTCCGCGAACTCCCGCACGGCTACGGCCGCGACACCGGGCAGATCGTGGAGGCCGCCGCCACCGGCGAACTCGCCGCCCTGCTCGTCGGCGCCGTCGAGGTCGCCGACCTGCCGGACCCGGCACGCGCGCGTGAGGCCCTCGACGCGGCCTTCGTCGTCTCCCTCGAACTGCGCCCCAGCGAGGTCACCGCGCGCGCCGACGTCGTCCTGCCGGTCGCCGCCGTCGCCGAGAAGCCCGGCACCTTCCTCAACTGGGAGGGCAGGGCCCGGCTGTTCGAGGCGGCGCTCAAGCCCGAGCAGATGACCAGGCCGCTCGCCCCGTCGGACGCGCGCGTGCTCCACATGCTCGCCGACGCCCTCGACGCCCACCTGGCACTGCCCGACCTCAGGTCGGCACGCCGGGAGCTCGACCGGCTCGGCGGCTGGACCGAGGAGCGGGCCTCCGAGCCCGTCGAGCCCGGCCAGCCCGCGCCCCGGCCCGGTGACGGTGAGGCCGTCCTCGCCGGACACCGGCTCCTGCTCGACCTCGGGCGGCTCCAGGAGGGCGACACCGCCCTGGCCGGCACCCGGCACGCGGCCGTCGCCCGGCTCTCCGCCGCCACCGCCGCCGACACCGGCGTCAAGGACGGCGACACCCTCGAAGTCACCGGCCCGGCGGGCTCCGTCGCCTTCCCGCTGGAGGTCACCGAGATGCCCGACCGGGTGGTCTGGCTCCCGCTGAACTCGGCCGGCCGCGGCGTCCTCTCCGACACCGGCGCCCACCCCGGCGACCTGGTCCGCATCGGCCCGGCGACCCCGCGGGAGGTGGAGGCATGAACCCGAACGTCCTGGCCGCCGAAGACCTGTCCATGTTCGGTACGGACCCCTGGTGGCTCGTCCTGATCAAGGCCGTCTTCTGCTTCGCCTTCCTGATGATCACCGTGCTCTTCTCCATCGTGTGGGAGCGCAAGGTCGTCGCCTGGATGCAGCTGCGCATCGGCCCCAACCGGCACGGCCCCTGGGGCCTCCTCCAGTCCCTCGCGGACGGCATCAAGCTGATGCTCAAGGAGGACGTGATCGTCAAGAAGGCCGACAAGGTCGTCTACGTCCTCGCCCCGATCGTCGCCGCCATCCCGGCGTTCATGGCGATCGCCGTGATCCCGTTCGGGCCGGCCGGCAACGAGGTCTCGATCTTCGGCCACCGCACGGCGATGCAGCTCACCGACCTGCCGATCGCGATGCTGTACGTCCTCGCGGTCGCCTCCGTCGGCATCTACGGCATCGTCCTGGCCGGCTGGTCGTCCGGCTCCACGTACCCGCTGCTCGGCGGACTGCGGTCCTGCGCGCAGATGATCTCGTACGAGATCGCCATGGGCGCGGCCTTCGCCTCCGTCTTCCTCTACTCCGGGTCGATGTCGACCTCGAAGATCGTTGAGGCGCAGGCGGACCGCTGGTTCGTCATCCTGCTGCCGGTCTCGTTCATCATCTACATCGTCACGATGGTCGGCGAGACCAACCGCGCCCCGTTCGACATGCCGGAGTCCGAGGGCGACCTCGTCGGCGGCTTCAACACCGAGTACTCGTCCATCAAGTTCGCGATGTTCATGCTCGCCGAGTACGTGAACATGGTGACGGTCTCGGCCGTGTCGGTGACCCTCTTCCTGGGCGGCTGGCGGGCCCCGTACCCGATCTCCACCTTCTGGGAGGGCGCGAACCACGGCTGGTGGCCGATGCTCTGGTTCGTCGTCAAGGTCCAGCTGCTGCTGTTCTTCTTCATCTGGCTCCGCGGCACCCTGCCCCGCGTCCGCTACGACCAGCTGATGAAGCTCGGCTGGAAGGTCCTCATCCCGGTCTCCGTGGTCTGGTTGATGCTGGTCGCCACCGTCCGGGCGATGCGGAACGAGAACATCGCCTTCGGCAACATCGTCCTGTACGTCGCCGGAGCCGTCCTCGGACTGCTGCTGCTGTCCTTCGTGGTCGACCTGTTCCGCGACCGCAGGGCGAAGGCGGCCGCGCCCCGGCCCGCCGACGAGCCCTCCTTCGACCCGATGGCCGGGGGCTTCCCCGTACCGCCCAAGCCCGGACAGTCCCTGCCGCCCGTGCCCCGGCGCAGGTCACGGCAGGACCGGGACCTCGTTGTCAGTGGCGCCTCCGATACTGCTACTGCGAGTGATGGAAAGGAGACGGACGGTGTCTGATTTCCAGAATCCGGTGGCCGGATTCGGCGTGACCTTCAAGGCCATGTTCAAGAAGCGGCTGACCGAGCAGTACCCGGAGCAGCAGAAGACGACGGCGCCCCGCTTCCACGGCCGGCACCAGCTCAACCGTCACCCCGACGGTCTGGAGAAGTGCGTCGGCTGCGAGCTGTGCGCCTGGGCCTGTCCCGCCGACGCCATCTACGTGGAGGGCGCGGACAACACGGACGAGGAGCGGTACTCGCCGGGCGAGCGCTACGGCCGCGTCTACCAGATCAACTACGCCCGCTGCATCCTCTGCGGACTCTGCATCGAGGCCTGCCCGACCCGGGCGCTGACGATGACCAACGAGTTCGAACTGGCCGACTCCTCCCGCGAGAACCTGATCTACACCAAGGAGCAGCTCCTCGCGGGCCTCGAGGACACCATGGTCGACACGCCGCACGCGATCTTCCCGGGCATGACCGAGCAGGACTACTACCGGGGCCTCGTCGAAGAGGCGGCGCCCGGGACCGTCCGCCAGGTCGCCGTGTCCAAGGGGGAGAAGGACGAGCCGGAGGGGGCGGACGCATGAGCGCGAACCTCGCGGCGTACGCGACGTCTTCGGGCGAGGCCTTCCAGTTCTGGGTCCTCGGCACCGTCGCCGTCATCGGCGCCCTCTGCACCATCCTGATGCGCAAGGCCGTGCACTCGGCGCTCTGCCTCGCCGGAACCATGATCATCCTGGCGGTCTTCTACCTGGCCAACGGGGCGTACTTCCTCGGCATCGTCCAGATCGTCGTCTACACCGGCGCGATCATGATGCTCTTCCTCTTCGTCGTCATGCTGGTGGGTGTCACCGCCGCGGACTCGCTGAAGGAGACCATCAAGGGCCAGCGCTGGTGGGCGGTCGCCTGCGGCCTCGGCTTCGGCATCCTGCTCGCCGCCGGCATCGGGAACGCCTCGCTGAAGGAGTTCACCGGACTCGGCGCCGCCAACAGCGCCCACGGCGGAAACGTCGAGGGCCTCGCCGCCCTCATCTTCACCAAGTACGTCTTCGCCTTCGAGATCACCGGCGCGCTCCTCATCACCGCCGCCGTCGGCGCGATGGTGCTCACCCACCGGGAGCGCACCGAGCGGGCCGCCACCCAGCGCGAACTCTCCGAGCAGCGCGTGCGCGAAGGCAAGCACGTGCCGCCGCTGCCCGCCCCCGGCGTCTACGCCCGGCACAACGCCGTGGACATCGCCGGACTGCTGCCCGACGGCACCCCGGCGGAGCTCACCGTCATGCAGACCCTGCGCAAGCGGGGCCAGATCCGGGACGTGTCCACCGAGGCGCTCGCCGATCTCAAGGCCCTGGAGCAGCGCTCCGAGGAGCGCCTCGGCCGGGACCGGGACGAAGAGGAGGCCACCCGGTGAACCCCGTCAACTACCTGTACCTCGCCGCCCTGCTGTTCACCATCGGTGCGGCCGGGGTGCTGATCCGGCGGAACGCGATCGTCGTCTTCATGTGCGTCGAGCTCATGCTCAACGCCTGCAACCTCGCGTTCGTCACCTTCTCCCGCATGCACGGAAACCTCGACGGGCAGATCGTCGCCTTCTTCACGATGGTCGTCGCCGCCGCGGAGGTCGTCGTCGGGCTCGCGATCATCGTGTCCGTCTTCCGTGCCCGCCACTCGGCCTCGGTCGACGACGCCAGCCTGATGAAGCTGTAAGGGGCCGGAACTGTGGACAATCTGATTGCGCTGCTCATCGCGGCGCCTCTGCTGGGAGCGGTCGTCCTGCTCTGCGGCGGCCGGCGGCTCGACAAGGCCGGGCACTGGATCGGCACGCTCCTCGCGGCCGTCTCCTTCGCCATCGGCCTGGCGCTCTTCGCCGACATGCTCGGCAAGGGCGCCGAGGACCGGGCCCTGCACCAGCGGCTCTTCTCCTGGATCCCGGTCGAGGGCTTCCAGGCGGACATCGCCTTCCAGCTCGACCAGCTGTCGATGACCTTCGTCCTGCTGATCAGCGGTGTGGGCACGCTCATCCACGTGTACTCCATCGGGTACATGGAGCACGACGAGCGCCGCCGCCGCTTCTTCGGCTACCTGAACCTGTTCGTCGCGGCGATGCTGCTGCTCGTCCTCGCCGACAACTACCTGCTCCTGTACTTCGGCTGGGAGGGCGTCGGTCTCGCCTCGTACCTCCTGATCGGCTTCTGGCAGCACAAGCCCAGCGCGGCCACCGCCGCGAAGAAGGCCTTCCTGGTCAACCGGGTCGGCGACATGGGCCTTTCGATCGCGATCATGCTCATGTTCACCACCTTCGGGACCTTCGCCTTCGGGCCGGTGCTGGGGGCGGCGGACCAGACGTCCGAGGGCAAGCTGACCGCGATCGGCCTGATGCTGCTCCTCGCGGCCTGCGGCAAGTCGGCCCAGGTGCCGCTGCAGTCCTGGCTCGGGGACGCGATGGAGGGCCCGACCCCGGTCTCGGCCCTCATCCACGCGGCCACGATGGTGACCGCCGGTGTCTATCTGATCGTCCGCTCCGCCGACATCTTCAACGCCGCTCCCGACGCCCAGCTGGTCGTCACCGTGGTCGGCGCCGTCACGCTCCTCTTCGGTGCGATCGTCGGTTGCGCGAAGGACGACATCAAGAAGGCCCTGGCCGGTTCGACGATGTCGCAGATCGGCTACATGATCCTGGCCGCCGGCCTCGGCCCCATCGGCTACGTCTTCGCGATCATGCACCTGGTGACCCACGGCTTCTTCAAGGCCGGGCTGTTCCTCGGCGCCGGTTCGGTCATGCACGGCATGAACGACGAGGTCGACATGCGCAAGTACGGCGGCCTGCGGAAGTACATGCCGGTCACCTTCATCACCTTCGGCCTCGGCTACCTCGCGATCATCGGCTTCCCCGGCCTGTCCGGCTTCTTCTCCAAGGACAAGATCATCGAGGCGGCCTTCGCCAAGGGCGGCACCGAGGGCTGGATCCTCGGCGCGGTCACCCTGCTCGGCGCGGCCATTACCGCGTACTACATGACCCGCGTGATGCTGATGACCTTCTTCGGCGAGAAGCGCTGGCAGCCCGACGAGCACGGCAACCCGCCGCACCCGCACGAGTCGCCCAAGTCCATGGTCATCCCCATGGTCCTGCTCGCCGTCGGCTCGGTCGCCGGAGGCGCGGTCTTCGAGTTCTCCGGGTTCGTCGAGTGGCTGGAGCCGGTCACCGGCTTCGCCCACGGCCACGCGCCGATCAGCGCCGCCGCCGTCACCACCGCCACCGTCGCCGTCATGGTGATCGGCGTCGGCCTCGCCTACCTCCAGTACGGCCGCAGGCCCGTCCCCGTCACCGCCCCGCGCGGCTCGCTGCTCACCCGGGCCGCCCGCCGCGACCTCCTCCAGGACGACTTCAACCACGCCGTCTTCGTCCGCGGCGGCACCCATCTGACCCGTTCGCTCGTCTACGTCGACCACTCCCTGGTCGACGGCGTGGTCAACGGCACCGCGGCCGGTGTCGGAGGACTCTCCGGCCGGCTGCGCAAGCTCCAGAACGGCTACGCCCGCTCGTACGCGGTCTCCATGTTCGGAGGTACGGCGGTGCTGATCGCCGCGACCCTGCTGATGAGGGCGGTGTAACCACCATGTCTTTCCCGCTCCTTACGGTGACGGCAGCGGTCCCGGCGGTCGGTGCGATCCTCACCGCCGCCGTGCCCGCCGCCCGCCGCACCGCCGCCAAGTGGCTGGCGCTGCTCGTCTCGCTCGCCACGCTCGCGCTCGCCGCCGTCGTCTTCGTACGGTTCGAGCCCGGCGGCGAGCGGTACCAGCTGACCGAGTCGCACGCGTGGATCAAGGACTTCGGCGTCCGCTACGAGCTCGGGGTCGACGGCATCGGGGTCGCGCTCATCGCGCTGACCGCGCTGCTGATCCCGTTCATCGTCCTGGCCGGCTGGCACGACGCCGACCCCCTGGAGACCTCCTCCAAGCGGTGGCGGCCCACCCAGGGCTTCTTCGCCCTGATCCTCATGGTCGAGGCGATGGTGATCCTCTCCTTCGAGGCCACCGACGTCTTCCTCTTCTACATCCTGTTCGAAGCCATGCTCATCCCGATGTACTTCCTCATCGGCGGCTTCGGCGACCGCGCCCACAGCGGCTCCGACGAGAACGCGGCGGCCCAGCGCTCGTACGCGGCCGTCAAGTTCCTCCTCTACAACCTGGTCGGCGGCCTGATCATGCTGGCCGCCGTCATCGGCCTCTACGTGGTCGCGGGGAACTTCTCGCTCACCGAGATCGCCGAGGCCCGGGCCAACGGCTCCCTGGAGATGGCGACCAGCACCGAACGCTGGCTGTTCCTCGGCTTCTTCTTCGCCTTCGCGGTGAAGGCCCCGCTCTGGCCGCTGCACACCTGGCTGCCGAACGCGATGGGGGAGGCGACCGCCCCGGTCGCCGTCCTCATCACCGCCGTCGTCGACAAGGTCGGCACCTTCGCGATGCTCCGCTTCTGCCTCGGCCTCTTCCCCGAGGCCAGCAAGTGGGCCACTCCGGCGATCGTCGTCCTCGCCCTGATCAGCATCGTCTACGGGGCGCTGCTCGCCGTCGGCCAGCGGGACATCAAGCGCCTGGTCGCCTACGCCTCGATCTCGCACTTCGGCTTCATCATCCTGGGCATCTTCGCGATGACCACCCAGGGCCAGTCCGGTGCCACGCTCTACATGGTCAACCACGGCATCTCGACGGCCGCGCTGATGCTCGTCGCCGGCTTCCTGATCTCCCGGCGCGGCTCGCGGCTCATCGCCGACTACGGCGGGGTGCAGAAGGTCGCCCCGGTGCTCGCCGGCACCTTCCTGATCGGTGGCCTCGCGACCCTGTCGCTGCCCGGACTCGCCCCGTTCGTCAGTGAGTTCCTCGTCCTGGTCGGCACGTTCGCCCGCTACCCGGTGGCCGGTGTCATCGCCACCACCGGCATCGTCCTCGCCGCGCTCTACACCCTCGTCCTGTACCAGCGGACGATGACCGGGCCGGTGAAGGAGGAGGTGCGGACGCTGCCCGACCTGCGGGCGCGTGAACTCGCGGTGGTCGTCCCGCTGATCGCCGTCCTGATCTTCCTCGGGGTCTTCCCGAAGCCGCTGACGGACGTCGTCAACCCGGCCGTGCAGCACACCATGTCCGACGTCCAGCAGAAGGACCCCAGCCCCGAAGTGGAGGCGGCCAAGTGAGCACCTCAGCCGTCGCGTCCTCTGTCCACAGCCTGTGGACGACCGCTGCCGAGCCGCTGGACAAGATCCCGGCGCCCCACATCGAGTACACCCAGCTCTCGCCCGTCCTCATCGTGGTCGGCGCGGCGATCGTCAGCGTCCTAGTCGAGGCGTTCGTCCCCCGAAAGGCCCGCTACCACAGCCAGGTCTTCCTCAGCGTCGTCGCGCTCGCCGCCGCCTTCGCCGCCATCGTCGGCCTGGCGGCCGGCGGTTACGGCTCCACCAAGGCCCACATCGCGGCCATGGGCGCCATCGCCGTCGACGGGCCCGCCCTCTTCCTCCAGGGCACCATTCTCCTCGCCTCCATCGTGGCGATCTTCACCTTCGCCGAGCGCAGGCTCGACCCGGCCGACCACGGCCACAAGGTCGACTCCTTCGCCGCCGAGGCCGCCGCCGTCCCCGGCAGCGACCACGAGAAGGCCGCGATCAAGGCCGGGTTCACCACCACCGAGGTCTTCCCGCTCGCCCTCTTCGCCATCGCCGGCATGCTGGTCTTCCCGGCGGCCAACGACCTCCTGACGCTCTTCGTCGCCCTGGAGGTCTTCTCCCTCCCGCTGTACCTGCTCTGCGCCGTCGCCCGCCGCAAGCGGCTGATGTCGCAGGAGGCGGCCGTCAAGTACTTCCTGCTCGGCGCCTTCTCCTCGGCCTTCCTGCTCTTCGGGATCGCCCTCCTCTACGGCTACGCGGGCTCCGTCTCGTACGCCACGATCGCCCAGGTCGTCGACGGCGCGGTCGGCTCGGTCAACCCGGCGCTCGCCGACACCATGGGCAACGACGCCCTGCTGCTCATCGGCTTCGCCATGGTCCTCATGGGGCTGCTCTTCAAGGTCGGCGCCGTCCCGTTCCACATGTGGACCCCGGACGTCTACCAGGGCGCCCCGACCCCGGTCACCGGCTTCATGGCCGCCGCGACCAAGGTCGCCGCGTTCGGCGCGCTGCTCCGCCTGCTGTACGTGGTGCTGCCGGGCCTCACCTGGGACTGGCGGCCCGTCATGTGGGGCGTCGCCATCGTCACCATGCTGGGCGGTGCGATCGTCGCCATCACCCAGACCGACATCAAGCGGCTCCTCGCGTACTCGTCGATCGCGCACGCGGGCTTCCTGCTCGCGGGTGTCATCGCGGCCACCCCGAGCGGGATCTCGTCCGTCCTGTTCTACCTGGGCGCCTACTCCTTCGTGACCATCGGCGCGTTCGCCGTCGTCACGCTGGTCAGGGACGCCGGCGGCGAGGCCACCCACCTGTCCAAGTGGGCCGGTCTCGGGCGGCGTTCGCCGCTCGTCGCGGCGGTCTTCGCGGTCTTCCTGCTCGCCTTCGCCGGCATCCCGCTGACCTCCGGCTTCTCCGGCAAGTTCGCGGTCTTCAAGGCGGCGGCGGACGGCGGCGCGGGAGCGCTCGTCGTGGTCGGTGTGATCTCCTCGGCGATCGCCGCGTTCTTCTACATCCGGGTGATCGTGCTGATGTTCTTCAGCGAGCCGAAGGCGGACGGCCCCACCGTCGCCGTGCCCTCCGCGCTGACCACCGTCACCATCACGGCGGGCGTCGCGGTCACGCTGGTGCTCGGCCTCGCGCCGCAGTACTTCCTGGACCTCGCGAACCAGGCGAGCGTGTTCGTCCGGTAGCGGCGGCCGCACGCGCGAAGGGCCCGGCTCGGGGGCGAGCCGGGCCCTTCGGCGTACGCGGGGTGCGTCCGCCGCCTACGGGTGCGGGGGAGCGCCCGCCGGGCACTTCACCTTCGGGTTGTAGCGGGCGAAGAGACCCGACGGGTTCTTCTTGTACAGCCAGACGTGCCGGTCGTAGGTGCTGCCCAGGCCGGGGATGACGTTCGGGCCGTCGAACTTGCGGTCGAACATCACCGGGGCGGGCCGGCCCACCTCCAGGACCACCCACTCGGCGGCGACGAGGTGCCGCTTGCCGTCCGTACCGTCCTCGAAGAGCACGGCGGCCGGGCGGGACGGGTCGGTGGAGCCGATGTTGGCCGGGTTGACGTAGTGGTAGCCCATGCCGCCCAGGACGGGGTCGGACACGCACGCGTCGGTCTGAGCCCACGTGAGGAGCATGGTCCGCCCACCGGGGGTGCCGCCCGCGGGGGTGACCCATTGGAGGTGGCCGTGCCATCGTGGGAACCGCCCCCAGTGGTCTGTACCACCCGGTCGTCTGCTCAGGAGGGAGAAGCGGCACGATGAGCCACACCACCGCCTTACCGGGAACCCCCTGCGCCACCCCGAGGGCCGGCGACCCGCCCATGCACCGCCTGGAGGTCCGGCTCCCCGACCAGGTGCCCTTCGCCGCCGGGACCTTCGACACCATCGGCCCCATGGCCAGGGCCGCCTTCCCGCACCGGCACACCTTCTACGAGATCGTCCACGTCACCGCCGGGACCGGCACGCACGTCGTAGACCTCACCCGCTGGCCGCTCCGGCCGCCCCACCTCGGCCTGATCCTGCCCGGACAGATGCACCACTGGGAGGACACCCGGGGTCTCGACGGCAGCGTCGTCCTCTTCACCGAGGACTTCCTCCTCGACCACCCCGGCGACCGGGACCTCCTGCGCCGCCTCGGCGAGCGGCCCTGGCTCAGCCTCGACGGGCCCGCGCACACCCGCACCGGCCGGCTGATGGCCGAACTCATCGAGGAGTACGGACACGGCGCCGACGGCTTCGCCACCGTCCTGCGCTCCCTGCTGCACGTCCTCCTGGTCCGAACCGCCCGGCTGCGCGGCCCCGGAGCGAGCCCGCAGCCGGCGGGCAGGCCCGCGGCCGTGGCCGAGGAGTTCGCGCGGCTGCTCGCCCGCGGCGGGACGGACGGCCGTTCCGTACGGGAGTGCGCCGAGCTGATCGGCGTCACCCCCGGCTACCTCGCCGAGGCCGTCCGCACCGCCACCGGCCGCACCCCCGGAGCGCTGCTCCGCGAGGCCCGCTGCCGGGAGGCCCAACGCCTGCTCGTGGGCAGCGAACTGTCGATCCGTCAGGTCGCGGCGCGGGTCGGCTTCGACGACGCCGCCTACTTCTGCCGCTTCTTCCGCCGCGAGACCGGCCTCAGCCCGGGCGACTTCAGAAAACACCACGACCGCCGCGCTCCGTCCATCGAAAGCCGCGGCGGCCCGTCCTAGGTTCGTTGCCGACCCCCCTCAGCCCCCACGCGAGGAGAGCAGGCAGCCATGGACCACGAGACCAGTACCGGACACGTCACCCGCAAGGCGGTGCTGCGGGCCGCCTTCGCCGCCGGCATCGCGGCGCCCGCGGTGCTCATGGGCGTACCGGCGCTCGCCCGTACCCTCACCGAAGGGGAGGCGGCGCCCGCGCTCACCCCGGAGTGCGACGACGGCGACGACCCCACCCCGCCGCAGACCGAAGGCCCCTACTTCAAGCCCTCCTCGCCCCTGCGAAGCAGCCTGGTGGAGCCCGGCACGGCGGGGGCCCGGCTGACGGTGAGCGGCTACGTCTTCGGGCTCGCCTGCCGCCCGCTGGCCGGCGTCCTGCTCGACTTCTGGCAGGCCGACACCAACGGCGCCTACGACAACACCGGCTACCGCTTCCGGGGCCACCAGTTCACCGACGCCCAGGGCGCCTTCCGGCTCGCCACGATCGTGCCCGGCCTCTACCCGGGCCGCACCCGGCACCTCCACGTCAAGGTGCAGGCCCCCGGCCGGCCGGTGCTCACCACCCAGCTGTACTTCCCCGGCGAGCCGCGCAACAACACCGACAGCATCTTCGACGCCCGGCTGCTCATGAGCGTCCGGGACGCGGGCCCGGCGAAGGAGGCGGCCTTCGACTTCGTCCTGAACGTGCCCCAGGGCCCCGGGCCGAGCCCGACCGCCACCGCCACGACCCCGCCGCCCGGCGGCAGTTGGGCCGCCGGGACCGCCTACCGGGCCGGTGACAGGGTCACCTACGGCGGCCTGGCCTATGTGTGCCTGCAGGCACACACGGGCCAGGCCGGCTGGGAGCCGCCGAACGTGCCCGCGCTCTGGCGGGCCGGGTAGCCGGACCGGTCAGGCCGAGGGAACGATCCGGCCCCGGACCTCGCCGAGCGCGACCCGGGTGCCGTCCGGGCCCGGAGCCCAGGCCGTCAGGACGACCTCGTCGCCGTCCTCGAGGAACGTCCGCTTGCCGCCGGCGAGTTCGATCGCGTCGCGGCCGTTCCAGGTGAGTTCGAGCAGCGAACCGCGCTGGTTCACCTCGGGCCCGGACACCGTCCCGGAGCCGTACAGGTCACCCGTGCGCAGCGAGGCGCCGTTCACCGTCATGTGGGCGAGCTGCTGGGCGGCCGTCCAGTACATGGTGGAGAACGGCGGCTCGGCCACCAGCTCGCCGTTGATCTCCACGGAGATCCGCAGGTCGAAGCCGCCCGGCTCCTCCTCCGCCGCGTCGTCCAGGTACGGCAGCAGCGGGAGGTCCCGGGCGGGCGGGGCGGTCCGGGCGGCGTCCAGCGCCTCCAGGGGCGTCACCCAGGCCGACACCGACGTCTGGAACGACTTCCCGAGGAACGGGCCCAGCGGCACGTACTCCCAGGCCTGCACGTCACGCGCCGACCAGTCGTTCAGCAGGGTCAGACCGAAGACGTGCTCCCGGAAGTCGGCGAGCGCGACCGGACGGCCCAGCTCGGACGGGGTGCCGACCAGGAAGCCGACCTCCGCCTCGATGTCCAGCTTCACCGAGGGCCCGAAGACGGGGGCCGCGTCGGTGGGCGCCTTGCGCTGCCCCGAGGGGCGGACGACATCGGTGCCCGAGACCACCACGGTGCCCGCACGGCCGTGGTAACCGATCGGCAGGTGCTTCCAGTTGGGGGTGAGCGCGTCGCCGTCCGGGCGGAAGATCCGGCCCACGTTCGTGGCGTGGTGCTCGCTCGCGTAGAAGTCGACGTAGTCGGCGACCTCGTACGGCAGGTGCAGGGTCACCGCGTCCAGCGGGTGCAGGAGCGGCTCGATGTCCGCCCGGTGCGCGGGGACGGTCACCCAGGCCGTGAGCGCCCGGCGCACATCACGCCAGGCGGTCCGCCCGGCCGCGAGCAGTGGGTTCAGGCTCGGCCGGTCGAGCAGCGCCGCGTACGGGGAGCCGAGCGCGTGCGCCGCGGCACCCGCGTCCAGCACGTGCCCGCCGATCCGGACGCCGAGCCGGCGCCGGTCGGGCTCGTCGGCGGTGGAGAAGACGCCGTACGGAAGGTTGTGCGGGCCGAAGGGATCGCCCTCGGCCAGGTCGAGCGGGCTGTGCTCGGACATCGGTGCGTGCCTCGCTTTCCACGTGTGTGGGGGACACGTTACGGGGCGGGCCGCCGGGCGCGGATGACATGGATCACACAGAAAGTGCGGCCTCCGTGGGCAACTGCCCCAGTTCATGAGGATTGTGTGTCGGCTGGTCCCCCCGCCCCGCTCCGAGCTGCGAAAACAGCTCTCCCGCGCGGCCGTTCCTGGCCATACGATCAGGCTGGTATCGCGCCGCGTGAGGTTGCCGCAGGCGCGTGCCCGCTCTTCTTTCATCCTTCCCTGACCAGGAAAAAGGGTCCCGCACTGTGAAGATTCGTCGCATTCTCGCGACCGCCGTGGCCGCCGCCGTGACCACCCCCGTCGTGTTCCTCTCGGCCGCGCCCGCCTTCGCCGACACCAAGCCGACGCCCGCCTCGACGCAGAAGCCCGCCGCGGACGAGGACGGCCCGGACGAGGACTTCGCCGAGTACGAGAAGCTCATCGCCGCCGTCGAGAAGGCGGAGGCGAAGATCAAGGCGCTCGACGCCGAGCGTGACGGCGTCGAGAAGAAGATCGCCGCCGACGACATCGGCCAGGCGGTCAAGACCGAGCGCGCCGAGGCGCAGAAGGCGCTCGACGCCGCCACGGCCGCCAAGACCGCCGCCGACGAGACGCTGGCCAAGGCCGAGGCGGCGCTGAAGAAGCTCCTGGAGACCCCGGCCGACGGCCAGACGCCGCCCACCGAGCAGCAGAAGGCGGACGCCGAGAAGGCCGTCGCCGACGCCAAGAAGGCCGTCGAGGCCGCCGACGCCGCCAAGGGCGCCGCGAAGGTCCGGAACGACGCCGCGGTCAAGGCCGCCACGGACGCCATGGTGGAGCTCTTCCGCCAGCTGGGGCGCATCGACGAGAAGCTGAAGACGGCCAAGGAGGAGCTCGCCGCCGCCGAGAAGGCGCTGGAGGAGTTCGAGGGCACCGACCCGGAGTGCAAGGAGGACCGTTCCGTCCTCGTCGACCTGACCGGGCCGAAGAAGATCACCGCCGGCACCAGCGCCGTCTTCTCCCTGAGCATCAAGAACAACTCGCAGCGCACCCTCGACTCCGTCAACGCGCTCGCCTTCGCGACGAACCTCCCCGACGACTGGGAGGACGTCCTCGAAGGCGAGAAGCCGGAGCAGTTCATCACCGTCGAGTGGACCGGCGCCGGCAACCCGCACTGGTCGCCGATCACCGAGGAGTTCGACTCCATCGAGGTCGGCAGCCTCGCCCAGGGCAAGAAGGCCGACGTGAAGCTGCGCCTCACGCTCGACCCGAAGATCCCGGTCGGCAAGGGCGTCGCCTTCTCCACCGGCGCGTACGAGAACAACGACGGCTCCTGCGGCATCAGCGAGCAGTACTCCAACGCGTACTTCGACATCGTCTCCGGCAAGACCGACAAGCCGCAGCCGAAGCCGACCCCGTCGAAGACCACCGCGACGCCCACCCCGGCGCCCACCAGCGGTGGCAACGGCAACACCAGCCAGCAGGGCGGCTCGTCGAACACCCCGGTGAAGGGCAGCCTCGCCGCCACCGGTGCGAACGACACCCTGCCGCTGGGCCTCGCGGCCGCCGCTGCCGTCGCCCTCGGCGCCGGCGCCCTGGTCGTCGCCCGCCGCCGCAAGGCCGACGGCACCGCGTAACCAGGCCCAGCCCCACCCCGTCCCCCGTACGGCGCGCGCTCAGCCCGCCGTGCGGGGGATCGTCTTCTCCCACGTCCGGTGGAACGCCACCTCCCCGCCCTCCTTGCACACCACCTCGTCCGTCGTGTGGAAGGCGTCCGCGTCGCAGCTGATCTCCGAGCGGGTGTCGATCGTGACGTCCCAGGCCATGTCCGGGCGGTGCAGGCGGATCGTCCACTCCGAGCGGGTGCGGGCCGACAGGGGGCCGCTCTCGTCGATCGTGTACGTCTCCAGGGCGTCCTCCGTGAACTCCAGGCCGTCCGGGTACACGCGCGTGCCGCCGTACCTCGGGTCGACCTCCAGGGTCCACTCGCCCTTCGCCACGTCCCTGACCACGAGCCGCTCCGGGCGGGGCTCCTCCAGGGTGCGCGGGAAGACCACGCCCAGCGGCTCCGACTGCTCCGGTTCCTGCCATTCGACGGCGTCCTCGGTGGCGCCGCGGACCGGCAGGGTGAGGGAGGAGCCCGCCGGGTCGAGAGTGAAGCCCGCCGCGTCCGGCTGCGGCCAGATCCACGGCCAGTACGTGGACGAGACCGCCAGCCGCACCCGGTGGCCGGGCGCGAAGGAGTGGCCGATGCCGTTCAGTTCGAAGACGAAGCTCTCCGTCTCGCCGATCTGCGCCTCCACGGCCCGGTCGCGGCCGTAGCGGGCGGAGAAGTTCAGCGCGCCCCGGGTGACCAGGGTGGAGGAGCCGTCGGGGGCGATGTCGCAGAGCCGGGCGACGACCTGCCCGGTGGGGGCGGCCGTGCGCAGGGCGAGGCTCACCGACGGGCGGCCGAGGATCTCGACGGGGCCGCCGTCCTCGGGGACCGGGAAGTCGAAGCAGGCCGAGTGGGCGTCCTCGTCGCGCTGGTCGGGCGGCAGGTCGGCGTCGTTGCCGAAGGGGAAGAAGCGGCCCGCGTCGAGCCCGGTCTGCTGCGGCGAGTCGACGACGACCGGCAGGCCCTGGAAGGCGTACCGGACGGGGGTGACGTGCGGGGAGGGCCAGGCGGGGTCGGCGACCCAGCGGCCCGGCAGCTCCTCGTAGACGGTGGCCGGCGGGTGCGAGTCGCTGATCCAGGAGCGCAGCAGCGGCTCGGCCATCATGTCGTTCTCGGCGCCCTTGAGGTGGTGGTCCCACCAGCGCAGGGTCTCCTGGAGGAAGCCGATCGCCGGGCCGGGCGGCAGCCCGCGGTCCGGGTACTGGTGCGACCAGGGGCCGATGATGCCGCGTACCCGGTCCTGGGGGAGGTGCTCCACCAGGCGGAGCACGGTGTCGCGGTACGGATCGTGCCAGCCGCCCACGGCGAGGACGGCGGCCCGGATCGCCGGGTAGTCCTCGCAGACGCTGCCGTGCCGCCAGTACGCGTCACGTGTCTGGTGGGAGAGCCAGGTGTGGATGAACGGCTCCACCGCCTCCAGGCGCTTCAGCCACATCTCCCGCCACTCCTCGCCCACGTGCCGGGGGTCCGGCGGCCGGCAGACGAAGGCGAGCATGGTGGCCGCCCAGGCGTGCATGTCCACGGCGAGGACCGAGCCGCCCATGTAGTGGACGTCGTTGTCGTAGCGGTCGTCGGTGGAGCAGACGGTGACGATCGCCTTCAGCGGCTCGGGGGCGAGCGCCGCGATCTGCAGCGAGTTGAAGCCGCCCCAGGAGATGCCGAACATGCCGACCTTGCCGGTGCACCAGGGCTGCTCGGCGAGCCAGTTCACGACGGCCACGCCGTCGGCGAGCTCGACCGGGTCGTACTCGTCGCCGGGCAGGCCCTCGCTGTTGCCGTGGCCGCGGACGTCCACCCGTACGGACGCGTAGCCGTGGCCCGCGTACCAGGGGTGGCGCTGCCAGTCGCGGGGCGCCGTCCAGTCGGTGAGGCGGTACGGCAGGTACTCCAGGAGCGCCGGTACGGGCTCCTCGGTCATCGGCCGCCACACGCGCGCGTACAGCCTGGTTCCGTCCGGCAGCGGGATGCGGATGTCCTCGTGGCGGGTCTCGTACGGGAAGTCGGTACGGATCTTCGTCATCGGGTCACCTCGGGGGTCGCCTCAGGGGTTGCCTCAGTGGACGGGGTGCATGGTGCGGCGCAGCCAGGGCGCCAGGGCGATCACGACGAGGCCGACGGCCACGGCCACGGCGCCGTTCACGCCGAAGTACACGGGCTTGGAGACGTCGTCGTAGAGCTTCACGGTCTGCGCCTGGATGCCGTTGGCGAGCGCAAGGGAGAGGAACCAGAGCGACATGGTCTGGCTGGAGAAGGCCTTCGGGGCGAGCTTGCTCGTCGCGGACATCCCGGAGGTCTCCAGGAGCACGTCACCGAGGCCGAGCAGCAGGTACGAGCCGACGATCCACCAGGCGGCCATCTTGTACGTGTCGTCGGCGTGCCCCGAGGTCGGCAGGACCATCAGGAGGAACGACAGACCGCCGAGGATCACCCCGAAGGCGATCTTGTTGGAGGCGTGCGGCTGCCGGTGCCCCATCCGGGCCCAGACGGCGGCCACCACGGGCGCCAGGGCCACCTCGAAGGCGCCGAGGGCGGAGGCGTACCAGCTCGCCGGGAAGTCGAAGCCGAGGATGGTGGTCCGGGCGTTGGTGGACGCCAGCAGGATCATCGTCGAGTAGGCCTGGAAGAGGATGAAGTTGAAGACCACCGAGGCCAGGAAGAGCACGACGTACGGCCTGAGCCGGCCGCGCTCCTCCGCCGTGACCCGGGGGCTGGTGAACATCACCCAGAAGTAGACGACCGGTGCGATCACCGAGATCACGGTGAGCACGTCGACGAAGCGGTCCATCGTCAGCCAGCCCGCGAGCGCGAGGCCCGTGGCGGCGGCCGCCACGACGACCGCGCCGGCGATCATCAGCCGGACCGCCCGCCGCATGGCCTCGGGGGCCAGCGCGAACTCGGCGGAGTGCTTGCGCCCGGCCAGGTGACGCCGCCCGGCGACGTACTGGATCAGGCCGAGCGTCATGCCGAGCGCGGCGGCGGAGAAGCCCCAGTGGTAGCCCTTGTGGTCGGCGAGCCAGCCGGTGATCAGCGGGCCGGCGAAGGCGCCGATGTTGATCGCCATGTAGTAGAGCGCGAAACCGGCGTCGCGCCGGTCGTCGTCCGTCCGGTACAGCTTGCCGACCATGGTCGCCACGTTCGGCTTGAGCAGTCCGGTGCCGGCGCTGATCAGGCCGAGGCCCACCCACGTCATGGCGGCCGTCGGCACCGCCATCGCGTAGTGGCCGCAGGCGATGAGGATGCCGCCCCAGAGGACCGCGCGGTACGAGCCGAGGATGCGGTCCGCGAGCCAGCCGCCGGCCACCGAGACCAGGTAGACGAGGGTGCCGTACGCGGCCGAGACCGAGGCGGCGGTGCCCGACGCCATCCCGAGGCCGCCGTCGGAGACGGCCGCCGCGAAGTAGAGGACGAGGATCGCCTGCATGCCGAGGAACGAGAACCGCTCCCAGACCTCCAGGCCGGAGAGGCTCAGCAGACCCCGGGGATGCCCGAAGAAGGCGCGGTCGTCCTCGGGGGGAGGCTGCTCGCCGTTCGCGTCGGTGTCGATCGTTGTTTGGGACAAAGGGCGCACTCCAGGTCGTATGAGCTGATCCCGAACATACCGGGGGTGACGGGAAGGCGCCCACGGTGATCGAAAGGTGACCGGATACGCTGGCTTGAGTGAATCGAGCGACACATCGACAATCCATGTGATCGTCAGCGTGATCGCCGGCAATCCGTGTGACCGATTCGTGGGAACGTCAGCAGGCGTCAGCAGACAGGAGACCCCCTCGTGACCGTCGTCGGGCCGTTCGGTCTTAGCGTGCGGGACCAGGCTCTTGAGGCCGATGTCCAGACCGGTTTGGCGGCCGTGGAGGCGGGCCTCCTGGACGCCACCAAGAGCGATGTCCCCTTCATCACGGAGGCCGCGCAGCACCTCGTCCTCGCCGGCGGGAAGCGTTTCCGCCCCCTGCTCGTGATGCTCGCCGCCCAGTTCGGCGACCCGTACGCACCCGGCGTCGTGCCCTCCGCCGTCGTCGTCGAGCTCACCCACCTGGCCACGCTCTACCACGACGACGTCATGGACGAGGCCGACGTCCGCCGCGGCGTCGACAGCGCCAACACCCGCTGGGGCAACTCGATCGCCGTCCTCACGGGTGACTTCCTCTTCGCCCGCGCCTCGCACACGCTCGCGGACCTCGGCCCCGAGGCCGTGCGCATCCAGTCCGAGGCGTTCGAACGGCTCGTCACCGGCCAGATCCTGGAGACCGCCGGCCCGCAGGAGGGCCGCGACCCGGTCGACCACTACCTCGACGTCCTCGGCGGCAAGACCGGCTCCCTCGTGGCCGTCTCCTGCCGCTTCGGCGCCATGATGGCCGGCGCCGACGAGAGCGTCGTCGACATCCTCACCCAGTACGGCGAGCGGCTCGGCGTCGCCTTCCAGCTCGCCGACGACGTCCTCGACATCGCCTCCGACTCCCACGAGTCAGGCAAGACCCCCGGCACCGACCTCCGCGAGGGCATCCCCACCCTCCCCGTCCTCCATCTGCGGGCAGCCGCCGCCGCCCACGGGCGCCCCGAGGACCTGGAGCTCGTCGCCCTCGTCGACGGCGACCTCAGCGACGACGACCGGCACGCCGAGGCCCTTCGCCTGCTGCGCGCCCACCCGGCCCTCGAACAGGCCCGGCGGGACACCGTGCGGTACGCCGAGGAGGCCCGGGCCATGCTGGCGCCGCTGCCCGACGGGTACGCGAAGTCGGCCCTGGCGGAGATGTGCGACGCGGTGGTCCACCGGGCGGGCTGAGCCGCCGTCTCGGGGTGCCCGGCCGGGCACCCGGGCCCGCCGCTCCGGCCGTCCGGGTCCGCCGTGCGGGCCAGGTGGTCTCAGGGTCGGGTCATCCCGAAGCAGTACGCGAGGTTGATCCCCCGGGCTGACGCTTCCGCGCCCTCCGTTTGGTGAGATGGAGACATCGACCACGGAAGGCCCGGAAGGGCACGGAGGTAGGGGAGACCATGGCAGAGACCCGTAAGGCCGGCCGGTACATCGTCCCGGTCGCGGTGGCCGGAGTGGCCGCGGCGACCATCGGCCTCGTCCCGGCACTGGCGGCGTCGGGCGACCCCGACCTGCCGGAGATCACCGCCCAGCAGCTCATCGAGAAGATCGCCGCCTCGGACACCCAGACCCTGTCCGGCACCTTCAGGATCTCCACCGACCTGGGCCTGCCCCTCGAAGGCCTCGCCTCCGGCCTGACCTCCGGCCTCGGCGGCGGCGCCGGCGGCTCCGGCGGCTCCGGTACGGCGGACCCCTCGCAGAAGCTCACCGAGCTCATCTCCGGCAGCCACACCCTCCGCGTGGCGGCCGACGGCCCCGAGCGCCAGAAGCTGACGCTGCTCGACGGCTCCGACGAGTACAGCCTGATCCACAACGGCGACGACGTCTGGGCGTACGACAGCAAGTCCAAGGAGGTCTTCCACGAGAAGGCCCCGGCGGACGCGGGCCCCAAGGACGCCCCGAAGGCGGAGCTCCCGGGCACGCCCAAGCAGCTCGCGGACGAGGTCCTGAAGGCCGCCGGTGACACCACGTCGATCACCGTCGACGGTACGGCGAAGGTGGCCGGCCGGGACGCGTACCAGCTGGTGATCAAGCCGAAGCAGGCCGGTTCCACGGTCGAGTCGGTGAAGATCGCGGTGGACGCGGCCAACGGCACCCCGCTGAAGTTCACCCTGGCCTCGGTCGAGGGCGGCAAGCCCGTCGTCGACGCGGGCTTCACCAAGGTCGACTTCTCGAAGCCGGCGGCCTCCGACTTCACCTTCAAGGCGCCCGAGGGCGCGAAGGTGACCGAGGGCGGGGCGGAGAAGGCGGCCGGCGAGAAGGACGGCCCCTTCGACGGGCCGCTGCCGGAGGGCCTTGAGGAGGCGTTCGGCGGCTTCGGTCCCGGCGCGGGCGCCGGCAAGGGCGACGTGAACGTCATCGGCGAGGGCTGGACGGCGATCGCGAAGATCGACACCGGGGCGCCGGCGCCCAAGACCGACGAAGCGCCGAAGGAGATCCAGGGGCTCCTGGGCTCCTTCGGCGACAAGGTCACCGGGAAGTTCGGCTCGGGCACCGTCTTCAAGACGAAGATCGTGAACGCGCTCCTCACCGACGACGGCAAGGTCTACGTCGGAGCGGTCACGAAGGACGCGCTGGTGAACGCGGCGAACGCCGGCAAGTAGAGCCGCACGCACGAGAGTTGGGACCCCGGGCGGGTCGGGGGCGATGGTCACCGACCCGCCCGGGCGTTCTTGGGCGCCTGCTCCCGCGGCCTTACGGGAAGGTCAGCTTGAAGCTGTTGATGTAGCCGGTGTCGGCCGAGGCCTTGTCCTGGACGCGGAGCTTCCAGGCGCCGTTGGCGACCTCGGAGGAGGCGTTCACGGTGAAGGTCTGGACGATGTTGTCGGCGCTGCCGCCGGACCGGTTGGACAGGCTGTAGGCCGTGCCGTCCGGGGCGACGAGGTCGACGACGAGGTCACCGCGGTAGGTGTGGACGATGTTCACGTCCACCTTGAGGGCGGAGGGCGCGTTGCCCGCGATGCCGGTGACGTTGACCGTCGAGGTCACCGCGGCGCCGTTGTCCGGGATCGAGACGTCGGCCGTGTTCTCGAAGACCGTGCCGGGCGGCGTGGTCGTACCGGCGGACAGCGTCCAGATCGCGTGCGCGATCGCGTCGCTGTTGCGGTCGAGAGCGGTGTCGTTGATGTTCGACGTCGTGTCGCAGGACGAGTGGTAGCAGCGGTCGAAGGCCGTGGCCGTACCGCCCCACTTCTGCACCTGGGCACTGGACTTGACCCGGCTGGCACCCGTGAAGAGGCCACCGACGGGGACGCCGACGTTCTTGAAGGAGGCGTGGTCGGAGCGGCCGTCGCCCTCCGTCTCGATCTCCGTCGGGACGCCGAGACCGGCGAAGTAGTTCTTGAAGGTCGTCTCGATCGTCGGGTCGTCGTCGTAGACGAAGTAGCCCGGGTTCGGCGAGCCGATCATGTCGAAGTTGAGGTAGCCGGAGAGCTTGGCGCGCTCGGTGGTGGGCAGCTGGGACACGTAGTACTTCGAGCCGACGAGACCGAGCTCCTCCGCGCCCCACCAGCCGAAGCGCAGGTGCTTGGTGGGCTGGTAGCCGGAGCGGGCGACGGCGAGCGCGGTCTCCAGGACGGCGGCGGAGCCCGAGCCGTTGTCGTTGATGCCGGGGCCCGAGGACACCGAGTCGAGGTGCGAGCCGGCCATCAGGACCTGGTTCGGGTCGCCGCCGGGCCAGTCGGCTATCAGGTTGTAGCCGGTGGCGCCGCTGGAGGTGAACTGCTGCACGGTGGTGGTGTAGCCGGCGGCGTCCAGCTTGGCCTTCACGAAGTCGATCGACGCCTTGTAGCCGGTACGGCCGTGGGCGCGGTTGCCGCCGTTGGCGGTGGCGATCGACTGGAGGTCCGCCAAGTGCTGCTTGACGTTGGCCAGCGGGATGTCGGGCGCGGCGGCGGCAGCGGCCGGGGCGGCCGTCGCGCCGGTGCCGGTGAGTCCGGCGAGGGCGAGCGCCGCGAGGGCGGCGACCGCGGTGACGCGTCTGGGCACGGAGATGTTCATGTGGGGGCTCCGGATTCCGAACGGGGATGGGACGGAACGTGCGAGACGCCTCGGGCGTGAGTGCCACGAGGCGCTGGAGCTGTGCGTGTGCGTGTGCGGTGTTCAGTTGTCCGAGGGATCGTTTGTTCTGCTGTGCGTGCTGAATGTTCAGTGAGATTTTGACTCCGCGTCAAGAGCGGAAACCGGTCAGGGGTGTTCGCTCACCGGACAAGCGCCTCGGCCGGCCTGCGCCGCTGCCCTACGCTGCTGCCCGTGAGCGGAATAGACCTCGGCAACGGAATCGTCGGCGCCATCCTCGGAGTCGTCTTCGCGACCCTCTTCCAGCAATGGACCCAGGACCTCTGGTTCAAGGCCAGGCGCCGCTCCGCCGGTGTGGTCCGCAGCCTCACCTATCGGCAGGAACAGGGCCGCGCCTGGGACACGTTCTCCCTCGGCCCGCTCCACACCCCCGCCCTCATCGTCGAGGGCGACGGCGACCGGGCCATCGCGCCCGAGTCGATCCATGTGCAAGTCCTCGACGGAGAAGTCGAGTTGCCCGAGGAGATGGCGGGCTGGCGCACTGAGATCGAGGCCGAGGAGACCAGGGCCGCCGAGGCCGGCGACCGCCGACCCGTGTGGAACGGGCCCCGGTACGCCGTCGAGTCCGTCGAGATCTCCCGTACCGCCCTCGACGAGCAGTCCGAGGTCCACCTGCGGCTGCGGCCCACCGACTACTACACCTTCCTCGCCGCCCAGCAGCTCGACCGGCGCCTCGCGGACGGCACCACACCGCGCGGCCGCTACCTCGACCCGGACGCTCCGCTCGCCTCGCCCGCGTTCCTCCAGTGCAGCTTCGCGGTGAACATCGCCGTCGTCACCGCCGACCACCTGCTCGTCGTCAGCCGGCGCAGCACGCGCGTCCGCATGGCCCCCGGCCTCTGGAACTCCTCCGTCAACGAAGGCCTCTCCCGCCACATCGACTCCTCGGGACGCAACGCCCCCGACGTGCACTCCGTCGCCCGGCGAGGCATGCGGGAGGAGCTGTCGATCGAACCCCACGAGTACACGCTGTCGCTCCTCGCCTTCGTCCTCGACGTCGAGAAGCGCCACTGGAGCGCGCACTTCTACGCCCGCCTCACCGAGCTCACCGGCGACGAACTCCAGGCCCGGATGAGCCGGGGCGTCGCGGACCGCTGGGAGCACGACACCATCGAGTACGTCCCCTTCCGCAGCGCCGACGTGACCCGCCACCTCCTGGCCCCCGAGCGCCGCCACCGCTGGGCCCCGCTGGCCCCGTCCCTCTTCCACCTGGCCCTGGTCCACGTCCACGGACGGGCGTCGGTGGAGCGGGCGGAGGCGCAGGTGGTGCGGCGGATGCAGCGCTCAACGCGCCCGTGAACAGGGCGTGGTGATCGAGATCGTACGCAGCCCGCTCGTGCTCCCGGTGGCCACCCCCTGGCGTTCGTGAAGATCAACTCGCGTGCAGAATGACCCGTATGCCTACCTCGAACACCCCGAAAGCGGCCATAGTCGACGACGCCCCGATGGTCAGCAGGACCCTGGCCCGGGCCTTCGTCGACGACCCGATGATGAGCTGGTTCTTCCCCGACGAGGCCTCGCGCGAGGCCGGGCTCGGCCGGTACTTCATCACCCTGTTCACCCGGCAGTACGGGCTCCACGGCGTCTGTGAGCGCACCGACGCCGCCGCCGCGTTCTGGGTCGCGCCGGAAGGCCAGGAGAAGGCCGTGCCCGACGCCGCGACCGTGCGGGAGCTCCAGGAGATCCTCGGCGACCGCGCCGAGCTCTTCCGCGCCGCCGTCGAGGCGGCCGCCGAGCACACGCCGCCGGAGCCCCACTGGTACCTGGCCGTCATCGGCGCCGACCCGGCCGCCCGGGGGCAGGGGCACGGGTCCGCGCTGCTGCGGTCGGGCCTGGCGAAGGCCGACGCGGCGGGCATGCCCGTCTACCTGGAGTCCTCCAAGCCGGACAACCTCCCCGTGTACGAGCACTTCGGCTTCGTCGTGCTCGGCGAGGCGAGCCTGCCGGGCGGCGGCCCCACCCTGTGGGCGATGCGCCGCGCGCCCCAGGAACCGTCGGGCGCCTGACGGCGTAGCGTCGGCCTTCCTGGCCAACGACTCCCGCCGAAGGAGCGCACGTCATGAAGATCGCGGTACTCGGGACCGGTGAGGTCGGCCGCCGGCTGGCCACGAAGCTCGTCTCGCTCGGGCACGAGGTGACGATGGGCTCTCGCACGGCTGACAACCCCGAGGCCGCGAAGTGGGCCGAGGAACACGGGGGCGGGGCCGCCGGCGGGTCCGGCGGCGAGGCCAAGGGCGGGACCGGCGCCGGGTCCGCCCCCGGGTCCGCCCCCGGGACCGCCTCCGGGTCCGCCGCGCACGGCACCTTCGCCGACGCCGCCACCCCCGCCGAGCTCGTCGTGAACGCCACCGGCGGTCTCGTCTCGCTCGCCGTCCTGGAGTCCGTCGGCTCGGACGGGCTGCGCGGCAAGGTCCTCGTCGACGTGTCCAACGGGCTCGACTTCTCCGAGGGCTTCCCGCCCAAGGTCGTCACCCCCGACGGCGGCAGCGTCGCCGAGCAGCTCCAGAGGGCCTTCCCGGAGGCACGGGTGGTCAAGACGCTCAACACCATGACCAACACGGTCATGGTCGAGCCCGGCCGCGTCCCGGGCCACCACAACGTCTTCCTCAGCGGCGACGACGAGGACGCCAAGGCCGTGGTCGCGGAGCTGCTCGGTTCCTTCGGCTGGGCGTCCGACCGGATCATCGACCTCGGTGACCTGTCGAGCGCCCGGGCCACCGAGCAGCTCCTGCCGCTGTGGCTGCGGCTCTACGGCAAGTTCGGCACCGGAGACTTCAACTTCGCGGTCGTCACGGCCCCGGGCGTCTGACCGGCGGGACTCACGGCGCCTCCGGTGCCTGCGGTACCCGCAGATGCTCCAGGAGGCCCGCCGACTCCGGGTACGGCTCCTCTCGGGGCAGCAGCCGGCCGGCGGCCTCCAGGTCGCCCGCCCGGACGAGGTCGCGGACCCGGTGGGCGAGCGGGGTCACGTCGGTGACGGACACCGTCCACTCGTCGGCGTACCGGCGGGACGCCTCGCCCGAGAGTCCCAGCTGGAGTGAGCGGTACGGGAGCGCCCTGAGCCGCTGATCGCGCTCCGGGTCCCACTGGACCCGGGCCGGCGCCGTCCGCAACCGGGCCTTCCAGGTGGCCTGGTCGGGGTGGAATCCGCGTACGTGGTGGGAGAGGCAGGCGTTCCGCAGGGCCCACTCGAAGCCCTCGCGGGTGATCTCCACGGCGAGGACGGTCTCCTGGCCCTCCTTCGTGCCCCAGCCCGAGCGGTACATCATCCACAGGAACGACGGCTTGATCCACGTCATCCGGTCCCGCTTCCAGATGGCCGGAAAGCGGCCCTCCCTGGCCGCCGCCAGACCGATCTCGGGCCGGTACGCCTGGTAGACCGTGACCGTGCGGTCGGTGTGGAGCGCGCGGATCCGGTACTTCGGCTCGTCGTCGGCCGTCCTCGTCTCTTCCATGCCCCTGAGGATGCGCGCCCTCCGTGACCACGGGCCACCGGTTTTCACACCTCCGCCGCCGCCTTCGCGTCGTACTCCTCCCGGGCCGCCGCGATCTCGTTCTGGTGCTGCTCCGTCCAGGTGACCAGGGAGCGGATCGTGGTGTGCAACGTGCCGCCCAGCGGCGTCAGTTCGTACTCGACGCGGGGCGGGACCACCGGGTGGACGGTGCGCTTTACCAGGCCGTCCCGCTCCAGCTGGCGCAGCGTCACGGTCAGCATCCGCTGGCTGACGCCGTCGATCTCGCGCTTGAGTTCCGTGAAGCGCAGGACCCGGCGGTCGAGGAGCGCGATGACGAGGAGGGACCACTTGTCGGCGACCCGGTCGAGGATCTGCCGGACCTCGCAGTCCTCGCGGGTGTCCCACTGGAAGGGATCGGGGTCCCCGGCGTCCCCGTAGGTTCCCGCGCAGTGACTCGGTGACTTCGAAGTGCCTTCTTCCATGGCACCCGATGCTCCCGCAGGATGCAGGTGGTTACAAGAGGGAACCGACCATCCGATCGGTAACCGGATCTGTTGACCACGCCCCCGACTCCCCCTGCCCTGGAGACAGTTGTGTCCCTCCGCGCCTGGAGCCTGCTCCTCGTCCTCTGCGGGACGATCTTCCTCGAAGGCATCGACGTCGCCATGCTCGCCGTCGCCGTCCCCACCGTCCGCGCCGACCTCGGCCTCACCACCGGTACCGCCGCCTGGGTCATGTCCGCCTACGTCCTCGGCTACGCCGGCTTCACGCTCCTCGGCGGCCGCGCCGCCGACCTCCTCGGGCGCCGCCGGATGTTCCTCGGCTGGCTCACCGTCTTCCTGGTCTTCTCCGGCCTCGGCGGCCTCGCCGACGAGGGCTGGACCCTGATCCTGGCCCGCTTCGTGACCGGCGTCGCCGCCGCCTTCATGACCCCGGCCGCCCTGTCGATCATCACCACCTCCTACGCGGAGGGCCCGCAGCGCAACCAGGCGCTGCTGGTCTTCGCCGGGACCGCCGCCGGCGGCTTCTCGCTCGGGCTCGTCATCGGCGGCCTGCTCACCCAGCTCGGCTGGCGCTGGGTCTTCTTCGCCCCCGTGCTGCTGGCGGCAGCGATCCTGCTCGCCGCGCTCCGGCTGGTCCCCGCGGAGCCGCGCCCGGCCCGGGTGAAGGGCGGTTTCGACCTGGGCGGGGCGCTCACCGCCGCCGGGGCGATGCTGCTCCTCGCGTACGGCATCGTGCGCCTTGAGCACGGTCTCGACGGGTGGCCGGTCACCGTGGCCGCCGTCGCCGCCGGACTCCTCCTCACCGGCCTGTTCGTCGCCGTCGAACGCCGGGCCGCCACCCCGCTCGTCCGCCTCGGCATCCTCCGCGAGGCCTCGCTCGTCCGTGCCGACCTGGGCGCCCTGCTGTTCGTCGGCTCCTTCTTCGGTTTCCAGTTCATGGCCACGCTCTACCTCCAGGAGCTGCGCGGCTGGTCGTCCCTCCAGACGGCGCTCGCGCTGCTGGTGATGGGCGTCGACGCGGTGCTCGCGCCGACGCTGACCCCGCGCCTGGTGGCCCGGTTCGGCAACGCCAGGGTGATCCTCGGCGGCTTCGTCCTCGCCGTCGGCTCGTACGCGCTGTTCCTGCCCGTCGGCCCGGACTGGTCGTACGCGGCGATGTTCCCGACCCTGCTCCTGACCGGGCTCGCGTTCGCCTTGGCGTACGGGCCGCTCACCATCGCCGGTACGGAGGGGGTCGCGGAGGAGGAGCAGGGTCTGGCGAGCGGGCTGCTCACCACGGCGACCCAGTTCGGCTCGGCGGTCGGCATCGCGGCGGTGACGGCGGTGTACGGGATCGCCGGCGGCGGCCTCGGCGGTTTCCGGGCGGCGCTCGTCGTCCCGCTGGTGATGGTCGCGCTCGGCGCGGTGGTCACGGCGACGGGGGTACGCGGCCGGGCGGGCGCCTCCGGAGGGGCGGCGGGTGCATCCGGAGAGGCGGCGGGCGGCGCGGAGGAGGGCCCGGCGGGGCGCTCCGGTCCTGCGACCAAGGTCACGGTCTGAGTGTCCCCGTGCGCCCCTAATGTGGAGGGATGAACGATTCGCCGCCCGGCTGCCCGCTGATCGACGTCGTCGCCACGTACCTGCCCCGGCTCGCGGAGAGTGCCTCCGAGCCGGGGCTCGCGGCCGCCGTCGACCAGCATGCCGCCGCCGTGCGCGAGGCGCTGATCCCCGCTCAGCGGGGTGGGGCGCGCCGGACCCTGCGGCGTGAGGAGCTCGCCGACTACGTCCTAGGGTTCACCGACTGGCTGTCCCGGGTGGAGTGGACGGAGCCGGTCGGCCACGACTTCGCGACCCTGCGGCTGACGGCGGTCTGCCGGCTGGTGCGGGAGCACGACCTGCTGGACGGGTGACCGCCCGGCGTCAGAGCGCCTGCCGGGCGGGCGCGGCCGCCCCGGCCGGTCCCGTGGCTCCCTCGTCCTCGGCGGGCCCCGCCGGTTCCGCCGCCTCGGCCGCCGCCTTCGCCGTCTCCATCGCCGCGCGGCTGCGGCGAGCCGTGCGCAGGGCGTCCCAGGTGAGGATCGTCAGGGCGAGCCAGACGAGGGAGAAGCCCGCCCAGCGCTCCGGCGGCATCTCCTCGTGGAAGTAGAGGACGCCGAGCAGGAACTGGAAGGTCGGCGCCAGGTACTGGAGCAGGCCGAGGGTCGACAGGGGGACGCGGATCGCCGCCGCGCCGAAGCAGACGAGCGGGACGGCCGTGACGATGCCGGTGGCGGTGAGCAGGGCCGTGTGGCCGGCGCCGTAGGAGCCGAAGGCGAGGGTGCCCTGGCCGCCGAGCCAGACGAGGTAGGCGAGGGCGGGCAGGAACTGGACGGCGGTCTCGGCGGCGAGCGACTCCAGGCCGCCGATGTTGACCTTCTTCTTCACCAGGCCGTAGAGGGCGAAGGAGAAGGCGAGGGTGAGGGAGATCCAGGGCGGCTGTCCGTATCCGATCGCGAGGACCAGGACGGCGGCGAAGCCGATGCCCACGGCCGCCCACTGCGCGGGGCGCAGCCGTTCCTGGAGGACGAGGACGCCGAGGGCGATGGTGACGAGCGGGTTGATGAAGTAGCCGAGCGAGGCCTCGACGACGTGGCCCGTGTTGACGGACCAGATGTAGAGGCCCCAGTTGACCGTGATGACGGCGGCGGCGACGGTGATCATGCCGAGCTTGCGCGGGCTGCGGACGAGCTCGCGCACCCAGCCCCAGCGGCGCACCGCGAGCAGCGCGATGCCGACGAAGACCAGGGACCAGACCATCCGGTGGGCGAGGATCTCGACCGATCCGGCCGGCTTGAGGAGCGGCCAGAAGAGCGGGACCAGTCCCCACATGCCGTAGGCGCCGATCCCGTAGAGCAATCCCGCTCGTTCCTCGTTCTCCGTCTTCACCGGACCTCCTGCCCTGCCCCGCGCCGCGCTGTCCTGTCGAAGGTAGCGCCGCACGGGGCCGGTTGTCATGCCCGTACCGCAATACGGTCATGACCGGAGGGGGCGGTGGTCAGGAGCGGTCCAGGGCTTCCTTGACCGTCACGGCGAGCGGGGTGGTCGGGCGGCCGATCAGCCGGGCCAGGTCGCCGGTGCGGCGGGCGAGCGCGCCGCGCTCGACGGCCCGGTCGACGTCGACGAGGATCTCGGCGAAGGGGGCCGGGACCCCGGCGCCGGTGAGGATCGCGAGGTGCGCCTCGGCGGGCACGTTGCTGTACGTGATCTCCCGGCCGGTCTGCGCGGCGACCTCGGCCGCGTACTCGGCGAGCGACCAGGCGGTGTCGCCGCTCAGCTCGTACGCCTTGTTCAGGTGCTCCTCGGCGGGGCCGGTCAGGACGGCGGCCGCGGCGGCGGCGTAGTCGGCGCGGCTCGCGGAGGCGATCCGGCCCTCGCCGGCGTTGGCGACGACGGCGCCGTGGGCCAGGACAGGGGCGAGGTTGGCGGTGTAGTTCTCGGTGTACCAGCCGTTGCGCAGGAAGGTGTACGGCAGGCCCGAGTCGAGGATCAGCCGCTCGGTGACCTTGTGCTCGGCGGCCAGGTCGAAGTCGGCCTCGTCGCCGCCGAGGACTCCGGTGTAGGCGAGCTGGGCGACGCCGGCGGCCTTGGCGGCGTCGATCACGGCGGTGTGCTGGGGCACGCGCCGCCCGACCTCGCTGCCCGAGACGAGGAGCACGCGGTCCCCGGCCTCGAAGGCGCCGGCCAGGGTCTCCGGGTGGTCGTAGTCGGCGATCCGCAGCTCGACGCCGCGCTCGGCCAGGTCGGCGGCCTTCTCCTTGTCGCGGACGACGGCGACGACGGATGCGGCGGGGACGGTGGCGAGGAGGGCGTCGATGACGAGACGGCCGAGCTGGCCGGTGGCTCCGGTGACGACGAGGCTCATGGTGCTTCCTTTTCCTGTGGGGTGCGAGGGGCGATGCACTCACCGTACGACGGGCGCTAACCTTTCGAAAGTACCCACTTTGAAGTAAGGTACTGGCATGGGAGTAAGTAAGCGGACGCCGGAACCCCTCGCGCCGGAACCCTTCGCCCGGGTGCCGGACGTGAACCAGCAGATGTGCCCCTCGCGGCTCGTCCTGGAGCACGTGACCAGCCGCTGGGGCGTCCTCGTCCTGGCCGCCCTCCTGGAGCGCTCGTACCGCTTCAGCGAGCTGCGCCGCCGGGTCGGCGGGGTCAGCGAGAAGATGCTGGCCCAGACCCTCCAGACGCTGGAACGCGACGGCTTCGTCGACCGCGACGCCAAGCCCATCATCCCGCCCCGCGTCGACTACAGCCTCACCCCGCTCGGCGCCGAGGCCGCCCGCCGGGTCTGGGAGCTGGCCCGTTGGTCCGAGCGCCAGGTCGCCGCCGTGGAGGAGGCTCGGGAGCGGTACGACGGGGCGCGTCGCGAGCGTGCCACGAATCCGTCCCAATGATGTTGTAAGCAAGGCGAGTTGTCGGCTCAGGGCCGTACGATCTGCTCACCGTTCGTGGGGAAACCGTGAGGGACCGTGGGGGAACTGTGGCGTACGGGGACCGAAGGCTGTGGCGTGCCTGCTGTGTCGTACTGGTGGGCGGGGTGATGGCCGCCGGCTGCACCAGCGACGGCGACAGACCCGACGGCAAAAGGAGTACGGGCACGACCAAGGCCACGACGAAGGCCCCGACCGGCACACCGGCCACCACACCGGCTCCCCGCCCCACCGAGCTCGACTTCACCCCGGACCCGCGGCGCGCGCCGAAGACCGAGGCGGCGGCGAGGCGCCTCGCCCTCGCAGTCGTCGCGGGGCCCGACGCCTGGGCCCCGGGCTACGTCAAGCGCACCCCCCATCTCAGCGACCCCGACTACTGGCCCGTCCTCAGCGCCACCTGCTCCTGGGAGACCGGAACCCGGCCGGCCGACGTCCTCGCCAGCGTCACCGCCTACAGCGAACTCCCCGCGGCCGGCGGCAAGGGCGCCCTTCGGGTCGCCGCCACCGTCACCGTGCACCGCACCGAGTCCGACGCCGACTGGGAGATGGCGTCGACCCTCGAAGAGGCGCTGCGCTGCCCCGACCAGAAGCTGCGCGACGGTGAGCGGATCACCGAGCTCATGTCGCTCGGCAACCCCTTCGGCGTAGGGGGCAACGCCACCGCCGACGACGCCCTCCGCGAAGGCGGCTCCTACATCAACGACGCGGTGAAGGGGAAGCAGTTCTACAGCTGGTACCAGTCCCGGATCGGACAGGTCACTGTCGCTGCCGTCGTCAAGGGAGCCCCCGGCTACAGCGAGATGAACGACGGCACGATGACCGGCACGAGCCAGGCGCAGGTGCGGGCACTCGTCACCATGCTCGACCGCGCCAAGGACGAGCTGGAGGGCCAGTCGTGAACCCCACCGCCCCGCAGCCCGAACCCGGCGCCCTCCAGCCGCTGCTGCCCTCCGATCCGTCGGCGATCGCCGGATACCGGCTCCTCGGCCGCCTCGGCGCCGGCGGCATGGGTGTCGTCTACCTCGGCCGAACCGCCGCCGGCGAACTCGCCGCAGTCAAGGTCACCCACGCGGACCAGGCCGACCAGCCCGACTTCCGGGCCCGGTTCCGCCGCGAGGTCGAGGCCGCCCGCCGGGTCTCCAGCCCCTGGGCCGTGCCCGTCACCGGCGCCGATCCGGACGCCCCCGAACCGTGGATGGCCACCGCCTTCGTCGCGGGACCCTCCCTCGGCGAGGCCGTCACCGCGCACGGCCCGCTGCCCGAGCGGAGCGTCCGCCTCCTCGGCTGGTCCGTCGCCCGGGCCCTCGCCGCCGTGCACGCGGCCGGACTCGTCCACCGGGACGTCAAGCCCGGCAACGTCCTGCTCGCCGTGGACGGCCCGCGCCTCATCGACTTCGGCATCGCCCGCGCGACCGGCGAGACCGCGCTCACCGCCACCGACATGGTCGTCGGCACCCCCGGCTTCCTCGCCCCCGAGCAGGCCGAGGCCCGTGTCGACGCGATCGGCCCGGCCGCCGACGTCTTCGCGCTCGGCTGCCTCCTCGGATACGCGGCCACGGGCCGCCCGCCCTTCGGCACCGGCGCCGTGGACGCCCTGATGTACCGGACCGTCCACGACGAGCCCGACCTCGGCGGCGTACCGGACGGCCTGCTCGACGTGGTGCGGGCCTGCCTCGCCAAGGATCCGGCCGCGCGGCCCACCGCCGCCGACATCGGCGTCAGGCTCGTGGAGGACAGCCCCGGCAGCGACGCCGACTGGCTGCCCGCCCCGGTCGTCCGCACCATCGCCGAACGCTCCGCCCGGATGCTCGCCCTGCCGGAGATCGACGTCACCGAGTCGGGCGGCAGCACCGGCTCGGCCGCGCCGGGGCGGAGCAGACGCGGCTTCCTGCTGCTCGCCTCGGGCGCCGCCGTCCTGGCCGTCGGCGGCGCGGCGGCCGTCTGGGCGGGGCTCGGCGAGGACGGGAAGGACGGCAAGGACGACGGCAGGAAGGCCGCCCCGCCCCCCACCCGTTGGGCCATCGGCGTCCTCGCCGACCTGTCCGGGCCCGCCAAGGACATCGGCCGGGCCCAGGAACGCGGCGCGCGCCTGGCCGTCGAGCAGTTCAACGCGCGGAAGGACAAGCCCTTCACCCTCACCCTCAAGGTGGTCGACGACCGGGGCGACGCGTCCAGGGCCCTGGAGGCCGCCAAGGCCCTCACCACCGACCCCGGGGTCCTCGCCGTCCTCGGCCCCACCACCGACGCCGTCGCCCAGGCCGTCGTTCCCGCCTTCGAGGAGGCCGAGATCCCGCTGATCACGGTCTCGGCCGGATACAACCTGCTCACGCTGCGCTCGGGTACCGCGCGGAACGAGACGGTCCTGCGCGCCATCCCGAACCACATCAGCGCGGGCACCCATCTCGCCTTCGCCGCCACCCTGCTGCCCCAGATCCGCCGCCCCGGGGTGCTGGAGGACCGGACCGACGACCACTACAGCTGGCAGGTCACCGGCGGTGTGCGCTTCGGCTTCGGGCAGGCCGGCATCACCCCGCACTTCCGGGTCGTCCCGGCCCACGCGCGGGCGTACCGCCGGGTGCTCGGCGAGATGATCGACGCGGGCATCGACGCCTACATCCACTGCGGTGTCACCGAGACCGCCGTCCTCGCCGCCCGGGCGCTCGGCGAACTCGGCTTCACCGGACCGAGGTTCACCGGACAGGCCGTCTTCGGCCAGGAGTTCGTCCGGCAGGCGGGGACCGCCGCCGAGGGCTGGTTCGTGTGCGCGCCCGTCGCCGACCCGGCGGCGCAGAAGACGGCCGCGTCCTTCGTCGCCGCCCATCGCAAGCGGTACGGCGCCGCCCCCGCGTACTACGCGGGCGAGTCGTACGACGTGGTCACGATGACGATCCAGCAGCTGACGGCCCGGGCGAAGGCCGGCGGCAAGCCCGCGCGGAAGGGACTGTGGGCCGCGCTGCGCAAGCAGAACTACAAGGGGGTGATGGGTGGTTACGCCTTCACCGAATCGGGCGATCTGAACATGGGGGGCACCTTCGTCTTCGCGGTGCGGAACGGCGCGTACAAGTCGATCGGTTCCGCCCCTCTGCTGCCGCACAAGCCCGAGAAGAACGACGAGAAGGCCTGAGCCCCCGTGCAACCGCTGCGCAAGGCCGACCCGTCGGCGATCGCCGGGTACCGGCTGCTCGGCCGCCTCGGCGCCGGAGGCATGGGCGTGGTCTTCCTCGCCCGCTCCGGCGGCGGGGCGCTCGCCGCGCTCAAGCTCATCCGGGCCGAGCACGCCGCCGACCCCGGCTTCCGGGAGCGGTTCCGGCGCGAGGCCCGCGCCGCCGAGCGGATCACCGGCCGCTGGGTCGTCCGGGTGCTCGGCGCCGACCCGGAGGCCAGGGAGCCGTGGCTGGCGACCGAGTACGTGCCGGGCCCCTCGCTCGCCGAGGCCGTCGCCCTGCACGGAGCCCTGCCCGAGCCGACCGTACGGGCCCTCGGCGCCCGGCTCGCCGCCGCGCTCGCCGACATGCACGAGGCCGGGCTGGTCCACCGGGACGTCAAGCCGGGGAACGTCCTCCTCGCCCTCGACGGGCCCCGGCTCATCGACTTCGGCATCGCCCGGTCCGCCGGGGCGACCGCCCTCACGGCCACCGACGCGATGATCGGCACCCCCGGCTTCCTCGCCCCCGAACAGGCCAGGGCGGCCGGGGCGGGCGAGGTCGGACCCGCCAGCGACGTCTTCTCCCTCGGCTGCGTCCTCGCCTACGCCCTGACGGGGGAGCGCCCCTTCGGTACGGGCGCGGTGGCGGCGGTCGTCTACCGCACCGTCCACGAGGAGCCCGACCTCGACGAGGTACCGGACACCGTCCTTCCCCTGGTCAGGGCCTGTCTGGCGAAGGACCCGGCCGACCGGCCCACGGCACCGGAGGTGCGGGCCGCGCTGGGGGACGCCGAGGGGCCGGCCGGGGACTGGCTGCCGGCCGGGCTGCCCGCGCTGATCGCCCAGCGCTCCTCGCGGGTCCTGGACCTGCCGGTGCCCGAGCCGACGATGCTGGTCGACTCCGAGCCGCCCAAGGGGACGTCACGGCGCGGGTTCCTGGTGGGGGGCTCCGCGGTGGCCATCGCGGGAGCGGGAGGCCTGACCGCCTGGCTGCTGAGTCGCACACCGGGCGGGACCGGCAGGGGAACGGGCGGCACCGGCGCCCCGCTCGACACCTACACGATCGGCGTCCTCACCGATCTGAGCGGCCCCACCAAGGCGGACGGCCGAGGGCAGGAGCGCGGGATCCGGCTGGCCGCGGAGGAGTTCAACGCCCGCCGCGACCGCCCCTTCGACGTGCGCCTGCGGGTCGAGGACGACGGCGGCAGGCCGGAGCGCGCCAGGGCCGCGGCCCTCGCCCTGCTGAAGGTCCCCGGTCTCGTCGGGATCCTGGGGCCGACCCTCACCTCGACCGCCGTGGCGGCCGGGGACGAACTGGTGCTCCACGGAATGCCGTTGGCGAGTGTGGTCGCCGATGTGCCGGCCGGGCAGATCAAGGGCCAGGAGACGAAGACCACCTACTTCCAGCCGCGCACCATCCAGGACATGATGGTGGTGGCCTTCAGCCGCTACCTCTCCGAACACGGGGCGGTCCGGACCGCCGTCGTGGAGGACCGGGCCGGGGGCGAGTACACCTGGTTCGCCGTCAAGACCATGAAGCAGTACCCGCCGTCGAGAGAGAAGGGCGGGGTCGTGACCACCCATCCCGTCGAGGCGGGCAGTGAGGACTTCGGCCCCGCCGTACGGGAAGCCCTGGCGACCGACCCGCAGGGCGTGATGTACGTGGGGACGTCGCCGCGCCGGGCCGCGCTGTGCGCCAGGGCGCTGCGCGACCAGGGGTACCGGGGGCCTCGCGGCAGCGTCGAGCACGTGCTCCAGCCGGAGTTCCTCGCCGCCGCCGGCGCGGCCGCCGAAGGCTGGTACTTCGGCACCGGCTACGTCGACCCCGACGGCCTTCCGAAGGCGAAGGCGTTCGTCGCCGCGTACCGGAAGCGCTGGGGTCTCGCCGGTACGACACCGGTCGACCGGTTCGCCACGGAGGCGTACGACCTCGCCAACTGGGTTCTCCAGGCCTTGCGCACGGCGGCCGCCAACCATGCCGAATCGGTGACCTCGGGCGTCCGCAACGATCTGCTGCAGACTCCGTACGCGGGGCTGGCGAAGTTGTACACGGCCCAGGCGGGCAAGGACACGAAGCTCGCCCTGCTGGGCCTGTACCTCTGGCAGGTGAAGAGCGGGGTGCCCCGATTTCTCGGGGTGTTCGACGAGGCGGCCCGTACGGGAACGTGACCCGGCCGGAGTGCACGGTGGGGACCGGTCCGCGCACGCGGACCGGTCCCCTCCGAAGCGGTCAGCCCACGACCGTCCAGGTGTCGCTGCCCGTGAGCAGCTGGCCCAGGTCGCCCTTGCCGTAGCGCTCCACCGCCGCTTCCAGCTGGTCCGCCATCAGGGTGTCGTACACCGGGCGTTCCACCGACCGGAACACCCCGATGGGGGTCTGGTGGAGGGTGTCCGGGTCCGCGAGCCGGGAGAGGGCGAAGGCGGTGGTGGGGGTGGTGGCGTGGGCGTCGTGGATCAGGATCCGCGACTCGTTCTCGGGGGTGACCGTGACGACGTGGAGGTCGCCGGTGGCCGGGTCGCGGACGACGCCCTTGTCGTTCTCGGTGCCGAAGCGGATCGGCTGCCCGTGTTCGAGCCGGATGACCGCTTCCTTGGCCAGGTCCTTGTCCTTGAGGACCTCGAAGGCGCCGTCGTTGAAGATGTTGCAGTTCTGGTAGATCTCGACGAGCGCCGTGCCGTTGTGGTCGGCGGCCTGCCGCAGCACCTCGGTGAGGTGCTTGCGGTCGGAGTCGACCGTGCGGGCCACGAAGGAGGCCTCCGCGCCGAGCGCGAGCGACACCGGGTTGAAGGGGGCGTCCAGGGAGCCCATCGGGGTCGACTTGGTGATCTTGCCGACCTCGGAGGTGGGGCTGTACTGGCCCTTGGTCAGCCCGTAGATCCGGTTGTTGAAGAGCAGGATCTTGAGGTTGACGTTGCGCCGGAGGGCGTGGATCAGGTGGTTGCCGCCGATGGACAGCGCGTCGCCGTCGCCCGTGACGACCCAGACGGACAGGTCGCGGCGGGAGGTGGCGAGGCCGGTGGCGATGGCCGGGGCGCGGCCGTGGATCGAGTGCATCCCGTAGGTGTTCATGTAGTACGGGAAGCGGGAGGAGCAGCCGATGCCGGAGACGAAGACGATGTTCTCCTTCGCCAGGCCCAGTTCGGGCATGAAGCCCTGGACGGCGGCGAGCACCGCGTAGTCACCGCAGCCGGGGCACCAGCGGACCTCCTGGTCCGACTTGAAGTCCTTCATGGACTGCTGGGCCTCGGCCTTGGGGACCAGCTGGAGGAGGGACTCGGCGGGCTCAGGCATCGATGACCTCCTGGAGAGCGGCGGCGAGCTGCTCGGCCTTGAACGGCATGCCGTTCACCTGGGTGTGGCTGCGCGCGTCGACGAGGTACTTCGCCCGGACGAGGGTGGCGAGCTGGCCGAGGTTCATCTCGGGGATCACGACCTTGTCGTACCGCTTCAGCACCTCGCCCAGGTTCTTCGGGAAGGGGTTGAGGTGCCGCAGGTGCGCCTGGGCGATGTGGCCGTTCTCCCGGCGGATGCGGCGGACGGCCGCCGTGATCGGCCCGTAGGTGGAGCCCCAGCCGAGCACGAGGGTGCGCGCGCCGTCCGGGTCGTCGACCTCGATGTCGGGGACGTCGATGCCGTCGATCTTGGCCTGCCGGGTGCGGACCATGAACTCGTGGTTGGCGGGGTCGTACGAGATGTTGCCGGTGCCGTCCTGCTTCTCGATGCCGCCGATGCGGTGTTCGAGCCCGGGGGTGCCGGGGACGGCCCAGGGCCGGGCGAGGGTCTCCGGGTCGCGCTTGTACGGCCAGAAGACCTCGGTGCCGTCGGCCAGCCGGTGGTTCGGCCCGGTGGCGAACTGGGTCCGTAGGTCCGGGAGTTCGTCGACGTCCGGGATGCGCCAGGGCTCGGAGCCGTTGGCGAGGTAGCCGTCGGAGAGCAGGAAGACGGGCGTGCGGTACGTGAGGGCGATCCGGGCCGCCTCGATGGCGGCGTCGAAGCAGTCGGCGGGCGTCCTCGGGGCGACGACCGGGACCGGCGCCTCGCCGTTGCGCCCGTACATCGCCTGGAGGAGGTCGGCCTGCTCGGTCTTGGTGGGCAGGCCGGTGGACGGGCCGCCGCGCTGGATGTCGACGACGAGCAGCGGCAGCTCGAGGGAGACCGCGAGGCCGATCGTCTCCGACTTGAGCGCCACGCCGGGGCCGCTGGTGGTCGTCACGGCGAGCGAGCCGCCGAAGGCGGCGCCGAGCGCGGCGCCGATGCCGGCGATCTCGTCCTCGGCCTGGAAGGTGCGGACGCCGAAGTTCTTGTGCTTGCTGAGCTCGTGGAGGATGTCCGACGCCGGGGTGATCGGGTACGAGCCCAGGTAGAGCGGCAGGTCCGCCTGGCGGGAGGCGGCGATCAGTCCGTACGAGAGGGCGAGGTTCCCCGAGATGTTCCGGTAGGTGCCGGTGGGGAAGGCCGTGGTGGCCGGGGCGATCTCGTAGGAGACGGCGAAGTCCTCGGTGGTCTCGCCGAAGTTCCAGCCGGCCCGGAAGGCGACGATGTTCGCCTCGGCGATCTGCGGCTTCTTCGCGAACTTCTGCCGCAGGAACGTCTCGGTGCCCTCGGTCGGCCGGTGGTACATCCAGGAGAGCAGCCCGAGCGCGAACATGTTCTTGCTCCGCTCGGCCTCCTTCCGGGACAGGCCGAAGTCCTTGAGCGCCTCGACGGTCAGCGTGGTCAGCGGCACCGGGTGGACCCGGTAGCCGTCCAGCGAGCCGTCCTCGAGGGGCGAGGTCGCGTAGCCGACCTTGGCCATGGCGCGCTTGGCGAATTCGTCGGTGTTCACGATGATCTCGCCACCGCGCGGCACGTCCCCGATGTTGGCCTTGAGGGCGGCGGGGTTCATCGCGACCAGCACGTTCGGGGCGTCGCCCGGGGTCAGGATGTCGTGGTCGGCGAAGTGCAGCTGGAAGGACGAGACGCCCGGCAGGGTTCCGGCGGGTGCCCGGATCTCGGCCGGGAAGTTCGGCAGCGTGGAGAGGTCGTTCCCGAAGGACGCCGTCTCCGAGGTGAAGCGGTCACCTGTCAGCTGCATGCCGTCACCGGAGTCACCCGCGAAGCGGATGATCACCCGGTCGAGCCGGCGCACTTCCTTCTCGGTGCCGTGGTGCGGCTTCGCCGGGGCGCTGCGCTGCTCCCCGAGCAGGGCCTCACCGGCCTCGCTACTGACCTGGCTGGTCACTGAACTGGACCTCCCTCGCGGCAAGGGGACTCTCCGCCGGAGGCGGGAGAAGGCGCGGGTCGCGGCCGGCGACCACCATCGGCGATCACCGTCCGTCTCCCGAGGCCCACCCTACGACGGCAGGGCGGGCCCTCCCGGGACTTCTCACATCATGGACCTCTTTTTGAGACGCCCACTTGCCCTGAATTGTCACGTTCTGTCGCCACCCGGAGTTTCCGGAAAGTCGGATTCCGCCTCATCCCTTGGACCTAGGGCCCTCCGGACGCCGCGCCCTCCTCCCCACTCCGCATACCTGACAGAGTGTCAGATGATCAGGATTTCAGGTACGTCAACACCGCCAGTACCCGGCGATGATCGCCGTCACTCGGCGAGAGACCCAGCTTCAGGAAAATGTTGCTGATGTGCTTCTCCACCGCGCCGTCGCTCACGACCAGCGCCTTCGCGATCGCCGAGTTCGTCCGGCCCTCCGCCATCAGACCCAGGACCTCCCGCTCGCGCGGGGTCAGGTTCGCCAGCACGTCCTGCTGACGGCTCCGCCCGAGCAGCTGCTGCACGACCTCCGGATCCAGCGCCGTACCGCCACCGGCCACCCGCACCACCGCGTCCACGAACTCCCGGACCTCGGCGACCCGGTCCTTCAGCAGATAACCCACACCCCGGCTGGAACCGGCCAGCAGTTCGGTGGCGTACTGCTCCTCCACGTACTGCGACAGCACCAGCACACCCAGTCCCGGGTGCTCCTTCCGCAGCCGCACCGCCGCGCGCACCCCCTCGTCCGTGTGCGTCGGCGGCATCCGTACGTCGGCCACGACGACGTCCGGCAGAGCACCCTCCGCGGCGAACTTCGCCACGGTCTCGACGAGCGCCTCACCGTCGCCGACACCCGCGACGACCTCGTGCCCCAGATCGGTCAGAAGCCGGGTCAGCCCCTCCCGCAGCAGCACCGAATCCTCGGCGATGACCACCCGCACGCGCCCGCTCCCTTGATCCACACCCACGCCGTACAGCCCCCATGTTCCGAAACCCGATGAGGCCTCCAGCATGGCATCCCGGGCCCCGGCGCCCGGGCGTTACGGCATCGCCCCACGAGACCCGCACATACGGCAGCGCCCCGGGGGTCCGACAGGCCCCGGGGCGCCCGAAACCGGGGCCGCCCTCACGCCCGCCAGGGCAGCTCCACCGTCACCGTCGTGGGCCCACCGGCCGGGGAGTCCACCGCCAGCACCCCGTCCACCGCGCCCACCCGCGCGGACAGCGACGACAGGCTCCGCCCCTCGACGGCGACCGCCCCGCCGACCCCGTCGTCCCGCACCTGGAGCATCAGCCGGTTCTCGGAACGCCACACGTCGACCCAGGCGCGCCGGGCCCGGGCGTGCGCCGTGACGTTCCGGAGCAGCTCGGACACCGTGAAGTACGCGATCCCCTCGATCGCCGGCACCGGCCGCGCCGGCAGGTCCACGTCCACCGACACCGGCACCGCACACCGCGAGGCGACCGCCGACAGGGCCGCGTCGAGCCCCCGGTCGGTGAGGACGGCCGGGTGGATGCCCCGCGCGAGGTCCCGCAGCTCCTGGAGCGCCAGCTTCACCTCGCCGTGCGCCTCGTCCACCAGCACCGCCGCCGCCCGCGGGTCCTCCGCGAGCTTCTCCTTCGCGAGCCCCAGATCCATGGCGAGCGCGGCGAGCCGGGCCTGCGCGCCGTCGTGCAGATCGCGCTCGATGCGCCGCAGGTCCGCCGCGGCGGTGTCCACGACCAGACCGCGGTCCGACTCCAGCTCGGTGACGCGGGAGGCCAGCCGGGACGGGCCGAGCAGCCCGGAGACGAGGAGCCGGTCGACGGCGACGCAGCCGCGCAGCAGCCACGGCCAGGCCATCACGAACAGCAGCCCGACGAAGCTGGTGAAGGCGATCTCGAAGGGCGAGTCGAGGTAGAGGCCGTGGGTGCCGTCGCCGTACAGCTGCAGACCGGCCTGACCCGCGTACATGGGGAACACCCACTGCCACAGCGGATACGTGAAGAGGCCCCAGCCCCAGCCGAAGAACGCCACCGACACGGAGAACGAGAACACCGCCCACGGCATGTGCAGGACCGCGTACAGCAGGTGCCGCCAGGACGCGCCGCTCTTCAGCATGGCCCCCATCCAGGAGAACGCCCCGCCGGTACGGCCCCGCACCGGCTCGGGCGCCTTGACGTCGAGATCGAGCAGCGCCCGCGCCCGGGCCCGCTCCACCGCGCCGAAGCCCCGGCACATGGCGAGCGCCCCGGCGAGGATCGGCACGCCGAGGAAGGTGATGAGCAGCCCGGCGCCGGTGGAGACGAAGGCGATGGAGAGCGCGAACCAGCAGATGCCGAGCGGCAGCCCGACCAGCACGTAGAGGAACGCACGCCAGGTGCGGGCCTCGAACGGCGCGCGGATCGCGGCGGGGATTCGGGGGGAGGCCATCGGCGGGGTCCTTCTCTGCTCAGGGGGCCGGCTACGTCCGGTCGAGGGGGCGGGCGGTACGTATCCAGGGTTCCGTCCCGGGCCCGCCGGAACCATGAGGCGGGTGGGCGTCTCGGGGCGGGGGTTTTCCCTACCTGGGGGAGGAGGAGAGGGAATGCCGAAGCGCCCGGTACGCGGACGACTCGCGTACGCACCGGGCGCTGTGCGGGATTCAGCTCAAGCGGCTCGAGCGGCTCAAGCGGCTCGAGCGGCTCAAGCGGCTCAAGCGGCTCGTGCCGCTCACCCGCTCGGTCGGGAGCGCCACGGGAGCTCCGCCGTGATGGTCGTCGGGCCGCCCTCCGGGGAGTCCAGCACGAGGAGCCCGTCGACCGCGCCGAGCCGTTCGGCGAGCCCCGCCAGCCCCGTACCCCCGTCCAGACGCGCGCCGCCCGTCCCGTCGTCGCGGACCTGGAGCAGCAGCCGGTCCTCCGTGCGCCACACGTCCACGGACGCGGACCGGGCCCGGGAGTGCTTGGAGACGTTCTGGAGGAGCTCGGAGACCGTGAAGTACGCGATGCCCTCGATCGCCTCGGCCGGCCGTTCCGTGAGGTCGACCGTCACCTTCACCGGCACGGTGCAGCGCGCCGACACCGACGAGAGCGCGGCGCTGAGCCCCCGGTCGGTGAGGACGGCGGGATGGATGCCGCGGGCGAGGTCCCGCAGCTCCTGGAGCGCGAGCTTCACCTCGCCGTGCGCCTCGTCGACCATCGCCGCGGCGGTCTCGGGATCGTCGAGGAGCTTCTCCTTGGCCAGGCCCAGCCCCATCGCGAGGGCGACGAGCCGGGCCTGCGCCCCGTCGTGCAGGTCGCGCTCGATGCGCCGCAGGTCCGCCGCGGCGGTGTCGACGACCACGCCACGGTCCGACTCCAGCTCGGCGATCCGCCGCTCCAGCTCGTCCGAGGGCGAGAGCAGGCCCCGGACCATGCCCCGGTCGGCGTTGGCCAGGCCGCGGGAGAGGAAGGGGAGGACGGGCCAGAGGACGATCAGGGAGACCAGCGCGACCGTGAACGTCACGATCCCCCAGGGCAGCCGGATCAGCCCGTACAGCTGGGTCCGCCAGGCCACCGGGTCCTTCAGCGAGGTCCACAGCCAGCCGAAGAACCCGCCGGGCTTCGGCAGCCGCGACGGTTCGGCGACCTCGACCCCGAGGAGCGCCCGGGCCCTGCCCCGCTCGGAGCGGCCGATGAGCCGCGCGCCGCCGAGGCCGAGGGCGAGCAGGGGGAGCCCGACGACGGTGATGGACAGGCCGACGCCGAGGACCACGCTGACGACCGCGTAGACGAAGCCGACCAGCGAGGTGACGAGATTGGAGAGGAGGAAGACGATCTCCTTCCAGGTCTCCTTCCCGTAGGCGGTGCGCTTCGGCGGACGCGGGGCGACGGCGGAGCCGGCGGTACTGGAGGTACCGGCGGACTCGGCGGGATGAAGATCGGCGCTCATGGTCCCCAGACTGCCGGTCGGGGACGGTCCGGCGCCATGGGGGAGGTGGGTGAAGCGAAGGGGGGATATCCCCACCGCACGCGGCTGCTTACGGTCCCTTTAGCAGGGCCTAGACTCGCGTCCGTACAGAAGTGACACATGAGACACCGAGACCGAGGGGCGGACGTGCGGGAACCGACCGTTGTCGCGGCCGACGCGGCGGACTACTTCCAGACGTACTCCGTCGTCGGCCTGCTCGCCGTCGTCGGCGTGCTCTTCGTCGCCGTGGCGTTCGGCGCGGGCCGGCTGCTGAGGCCCGTCGTGCCGACGCCCGAGAAGCTCATGACGTACGAGTGCGGAGTCGACCCCGTGGGGGAGGGCTGGGCGCACACCCAGGTCCGCTACTACGTGTACGCCTTCCTCTACGTCATCTTCGCCGTCGACTCGATCTTCCTCTTCCCCTGGGCGACGGTCTTCGCCGCGCCCGGCTACGGCGCCACGACCCTGGTCGAGATGTTCGTCTTCCTCGGCTTCCTGGCCGTGGGGCTGCTCTACGCGTACAAGAAGGGCGTCCTGTCATGGACGTAACACCCACGCCCACCCCCCTGCCCGCCCCGAAGCTGGGCCCGCTGGCCCGCCTGGCCCCCGAGCCGATGAAGGTGGTCCTGAACTGGGGCCGCCGCTACAGCCTCTGGGTCTTCAACTTCGGGCTCGCGTGCTGCGCGATCGAGTTCATCGCCGCGTCGATGGCACGGCACGACTTCATCCGGCTCGGCGTGATCCCGTTCGCGCCCGGCCCGCGCCAGGCCGACCTCATGATCGTCTCCGGCACGGTGACGGACAAGATGGCGCCGGCGGTGAAGCGGCTGTACGAACAGATGCCGGAGCCGAAGTACGTCATCTCCTTCGGCGCCTGCTCCAACTGCGGCGGCCCCTACTGGGACTCGTACTCGGTCACCAAGGGCGTCGACCAGATCATCCCCGTCGACGTGTACGTGCCGGGCTGCCCGCCGCGCCCCGAAGCGCTGCTCCAGGGCATCCTCAAGCTCCAGGAGAAGATCGCGCGCGAAAGCCTCGCCGAGCGGTACGCGACGACCGGCGGCGCGTCGGTCGCCCAGCTCACGAGCCCGCTGGTCGAGCGCCCGGGAGCCCAGGCATGACGACCCCCGGCTCCCTCCACGACTCCCTTCCCGGCTCCGTGACCGACCTCTTCGGCGAGGAGGCGACGGCGGAGCAGGCGTACGACCTGCTGACCGTCGACGTGCCGCCGGCGTCCTGGATCGCCGCGCTCGAAACCGCCCGCGACACCCTCGGCTGCACCTACTTCGACTGGCTGAGCGCCGTCGACGAACCGGGCACCGGCTTCCGCGTCTGCGCGCACGTGGTGGCGCTGGGGGAGGGCCGCCCGCGCCGCCTCCTCGTCCGTACGACCGTCCCGCACGCGGCACCCGTCCTGCCCACCGCGATCGGGGTGTACGCCGGTGCGGGCTGGCACGAGCGCGAGACCGCCGAGATGTTCGGCGTCGACTTCACCGGCCACCCGCACCTGGTGCCGCTGCTCCTCCCGGAGAACTTCGAGGGCCACCCGCTGCGCAAGGACTTCGTCCTGGCGGCGCGGGTCGCCAAGGCGTGGCCGGGCGCGAAGGAGCCGGGCGAGTCCCACGACGGCGGCGGCCCGAAGCGCCGCCAGATGCTGCCGCCGGGCGTCCCGGACCCCAACGAGTGGGGCCCCCTGAAGGGCCAGCTCCCCCCGGCCCCGACCCGCCCGACCCGAGCCGCCGCGGGCGACCGCCCACCCCGCCGCACCCGCACGGCATCGGAAGGCTCAGCGACCCAGCCGCCGGACCCGACGACCCCACCGCGCCGCGCCCGCTCGGCGTCGGAGGGCTCGGTGAGCCAGTCGGCGCCGGAGACGGGCCCCGCGGCTGCCGCCGCGAGCCAGGCGCCCGCGTCGGGTCCGGACGCGTCGGCGGAGACCCCGCCGACGGCGGCCCGTCCGCCTCGGCGTACCCGCTCGGCGTCGGACGGCTCGGTGAGCCAGTCGGCACCGGAGACGGGCCCTGCGGCCGCCCCCGCGAGCCAGGAGCCCGTGTCGGGCCCGGATGCGCCGACGGACACCCCGCCGACGGCGGCCCGTCCGCCTCGGCGTACCCGCTCGGCGTCGGACGGCTCGGTGAGCCAGTCCGCGCCGGACGGCCCCCGCGCGGCCGCCGCCCCGCGCACCCGCAGCTCGGACGCCCCCTGGCACCACGCGGTCCCGGCCTTCGAAGAGAAGCCCGCCGCCCAGGAGCCCAGCGCGACTCCGGCACCCGAGCCCGCGCCGCCCACGGAGCAGCAGCCCGGCACCCCGGCCGACGCCGAACCCGGCGACACGCCCAGCAGCCCCGCCGACGCCGAGGCGGCCGCTCCGTCCTCCACCGAGCCGACGGGCGACGCCGAGTCCCCGGCCGGCCCCGCGCCGGAGGACTCCGGATCCGGCCCGGCGCCCGAGGCCGAGGCCCCGGCGGGCTCCGGGTCCGACCCCGCGCCGGACGCCGGGCCCCCGGCTGACTCCGGGCCCGCCCCGGCCGACCCCAACTCCGGCCAGGCACCCGACCCCGCGCCCCCGGCCGACCCCCAACCCCCAGCCGACACCCCGCCCCGCCGCCCCCGTGGCGGTACCGACCCCACCACCCCCGCCGGAGGCGATCCCGCGTGAACGACGTATTGGACGTCGCCCTCCGGCTGCTCGTCGTCTTCGCTGTGTTTCTCGTGCTGCCGCTCGTCGTCGGGCAGACCGAGCACAAGGTCATGGCTCACATGCAGGGCCGGCTCGGGCCCATGTACGCCGGTGGGTTCCACGGGTGGGCGCAGCTCGTCGCCGACGGGGTGAAGTTCGCGCAGAAGGAGGACGTGGTCCCCAGGGACGCGGACCGGCGGGTGTTCCAGCTCGCGCCGGCCGTCGCCCTCCTCCCGTACCTCCTCGTCCTCGTCGCGATCCCGATCGGCCCGAGCGAGGGCGCCGTCGGGCAGGTCGTCGACGCGGGGATCTTCTTCGTGCTGGCCGTGATGGGCGTCGGCGTGCTCGGCAGTCTCATGGCCGGCTGGGCCTCCGCGAACAAGTTCTCGCTGCTCGGCGGTCTGCGGACGGCCGCCCAGCTCCTCGCGTACGAGCTCCCGATGCTCCTCGCGGCCGCCTCCGTCGCGATGGCGGCCGGCACCGTCTCGCTGCCCGGCGTCCTCGACGCCTTCGAGTGGTGGTGGGTGCCCTGGCAGATCGTCGGCGCGCTGGTGTTCTTCACCGCCGGTCTCGCCGAACTCCAGCGGCCCCCGTTCGACATGCCGGTCGCCGACTCGGAGATCATCTTCGGCGCGTACACCGAGTACACCGGCCTCCGTTTCGCGCTGTTCCTGCTCGCCGAGTACGCGGGGATCGTCGTCCTGTGCGGTCTCACCACCGTCCTGTTCCTCGGCGGCTGGCACGGCCCCGGCGGCGCCGACGGCCTCGGCTGGGTGTGGACGCTGCTGAAGACCGCCGTCCTGGCCTTCGTCGTGATCTGGCTGCGCGTGAGCTACCCCCGGCTCCGTGAGGACCAGCTCCAGAAGCTCGCCTGGACGACCCTCGTTCCGCTCGCGCTCGCGCAGATCGCGCTCACCGGCATCGTGAAGGTGGCGATCCAGTAATGCCTCCCATCCCCGGCTCGGGCCTCGCGAAGGGCCTCGCCGTCACCCTCCGCACGATGACGAAGAAGACCGTCACCGCGCAGTATCCGGACGTCCAGCCCGAGCTTCCGCCCCGTACTCGCGGTGTCATCGGACTGTTCGAGGAGAACTGCACGGTCTGCATGCTGTGCGCCCGCGAGTGCCCCGACTGGTGCATCTACATCGACTCCCACAAGGAGACGGTGCCGGCGGCCGTCCCCGGCGGCCGTGAGCGCAGCCGGAACGTCCTCGACCGTTTCGCCATCGACTTCTCGCTCTGCATGTACTGCGGCATCTGCATCGAGGTGTGTCCGTTCGACGCGCTGTTCTGGTCGCCCGAGTTCGAGTACGCGGAGACCGACATCCACGAGCTGACCCATGAGCGCGACAAGCTCCGCGAGTGGATGTGGACGGTTCCCGAACCGCCCGCGCTCGACCCGCACGCGGAGGAGCCGAAGGAGATCGCGGCCGCCCGCAAGGCGGCGGAGAAGGCCGCGGCCCAGGCCGAAGCCGAGGCCCGGACCCAGGAGGGTCAGCAGTGAACCTCGCCGCAGCCGGCCACGGCTTCCTGTCGCCCACCGGCGTCGAGATCGCCTTCCTCCTCGTCGGCCTCGTCACCCTCGGCGCCGCCCTCGTGACCGTCACCACCCGGCAGCTGGTGCACGCCGCCCTCTGGCTGGTGGTCGCGCTCGGCGGCCTCGCCGTCGAGTACCTGCTCCTGACGGCCGAGTTCATCGCCTGGGTCCAGGTCCTGATCTACGTCGGTTCCGTCGTCGTCCTCCTCCTCTTCGGGCTCATGCTCACCAAGGCCCCCATCGGCCGCTCCCCGGACGCCGACTCCCGCAACAAGCCCGTGGCGGTCGCCGTCGCGCTCGCCGCCGCGGCCGCCCTCGTCTGGGTCGTCGTCGACGCGTTCCGTACGACCTGGATCGACCTCGACGGGGCCGTGCAGGGCTCCACCAAGGTGTCCGGCGAGATCCTCTTCCGGCACTGGGTGCTGCCGTTCGAGGCGCTGTCCGTCCTCCTTCTGGCCGCCCTGGTCGGCGCCATCGTGCTGTCCCGGAAGAAGAAGGAGGGGCAGCGCTGATGCACCTCGTCTACCCGGCCGTCCTCGCCGCTCTCCTCTTCGCCATCGGCGTGTACGGCGTCCTCGCCCGCCGCAACGCGATCCTGGTCCTGATGTCCGTCGAGCTGATGCTCAACGCCGTCAACCTCAACCTGGTCGCCTTCGACGTCTGGCTCCGTGACACCCTCCACGCCGGCCAGGCCCTCACCCTCTTCACCATCGCCGTCGCCGCCGCGGAGATCGGCATCGGCCTCGCGATCGTCCTGATGGTCCACCGCAACCGGGGCACCTCGGACGTCGACCGGCTCCGGGACACGGCCGAGCCGCCGCAGCCCTGGGACACCGCGGCCGAGGACGGTACGACCATCGACGACACGCCCACCGGCGAGAAGGCCGAGGCCACCGCGTGACCACCACGACCCTCGCCGTCCTCGTCCCCCTCCTTCCCTTCCTCGGCTCCGTCGCCGGACTGCTCCTCGGCCGCACCGCGCCCGGCTTCGTCCGCCCGCTCGCGGTGCTGCCGACGCTCGCGGCCGCCGTCCTCGCCGTCGTCGTCGCCGTGGATCAGGGCGGCGAGAAGCTGATCAGCGCGGCCACGGAGCTCACGCCGACCGGCTCGGTCCCCATCTACCTGAGCCTCCACATCGACGGCTTCGCCGCCCTCGTCGCCGTCCTCGTCGGCGTCGTCGCCACCTGTGTGCAGATCTACTCGACCGGCTACCTCCGCGAGGACCCGCGCTACCCCTCGTACGCCGCGCTCGTCTCCCTCTTCACCTCCGCGATGCTGCTCGTCGTCTACTCCGGCGACCTGATGGTGCTGCTGGTCGGCTGGGAGATCATGGGCATCTGCTCGTACTTCCTCGTCGGCCACTACTGGGAGACCCCCGAGGCGCGGGCCGCCTCCCTGAAGGCCTTCCTCGTCACCAAGCTCGGTGACGTCCCCTTCCTCATCGGTCTCTTCGCGCTCGCCGCCGACGCCGGCACCTTCCGGATCTCGGGGGTCCTCGGCGCCGTCGCGGCCGGCGGGCTCGACCACCCCACGCTGATCGCGCTGCTGCTGCTCGCCGGCGTGGCGGGCAAGTCGGCGCAGTTCCCGCTGCACACCTGGCTCCCGGACGCCATGGCCGGCCCCACCCCCGTCTCCGCGCTCATCCACGCGGCGACGATGGTCGCCGCCGGCATCTACTTCACTGCCCGGCTCCTCCCGGTCTTCGCCGCCTCCGCGGCCGCGATGACCGTGCTCGCCGTGATGGCCGCGGTGACGATGGTCGGCTCGGCGCTCGCCGCGCTCGCCCAGGACGACATCAAGCGGGTCCTCGCCTACTCGACGATCGGCCAGCTCGGCTACATGGCCGGCGCCCTCGCCGTCGGCGACCGCGGGTCCGCCGTCTTCCACCTCCTCTCGCACGCCGCGTTCAAGGCACTGCTGTTCCTCGCCGCCGGCACGGTCATCCACGCCGCCGGTACGAACTCGCTGACCGCGATGTCCCGCATGAGCGGCCTCGCGAAGCGCGTCCCGGACGCCTTCTGGACGATGACCGTCGCCCTGCTCGCGCTCGCCGCGATCCCGCCCTTCGCCGGCTTCTTCTCCAAGGAAGCCGTCCTGGTGGCCGCCGAGCACACCGCGCTCGGGGAGCGGACCGTCGCCCCCGCCGGGGCGGGCTGGACCGTCCTCGTCGCCGGTCTGCTGACCGCGCTGCTCACCGCCGCGTACGCCCTCCGCCTCTGGCTGCGGACCTTCCGCGGCCGCGGCGCCGAGGCCCCCGACCACGGTCGTCAGCCGATCGCCATGACGTCCGTCCTGTGGGTGCTCGCGATCCCCTCCCTCGGTTTCGGTCTCTCCGTCACCTCCCTCGACGACTGGTTCGACGGGAACGACCTCACCCCGACCGTCACCACGGCCGTCCTCGGTACCGGCCTCGCCGCCGCCGGGGCCGTGATCACCTACGCGGTCTGGCGCACCCTCGCCGCCCGCACCCCGGTCACGGCGCCCGTCCCGCACGTCGCCCACCCGGACGCCGACGCGGGTCTGGTCGAGGCCGAGGCGCTGCACCTGCCGCGCCCCGCCGAGGACCCGGCCGACCCCGGCCGCGCACTCCTCGGTCCGCTGCACGGCCCGGCCGTCGACGGCTTCCGCCTGGACGCCGTCTACCGGACGGCGTTCGTCCGCCCCGTCCTCGCCGCCGCCTCCCTGGTCCGCTTCCTGGACCGCGAGGTCGTCGACACCTACGTCCGCGCCGCGGGCAGCTCGGCCAAGGGCCTCGGCTGGCTCGTCCGCCGCGCCCAGACCGGCAACGTGCAGACCTATCTCAGCGCCCTGCTCGCCGGCTCCGTCGTCCTGGCGATCGTCGCCGTCGCCCTCGCCAACGCCGCCGCCGGAGCGTGAGCCGTGATCGATATCAGCGAATCCGTGATGCAGTTCCTTCTGGCGTTGATCGTCGCCGGGCCGCTCGTCGGCGCGGCCGCCGCACTCCTCCCGGCCCCGCCGGGGCTGAAGGGGACGTCCCCGGACCAGGCCGTGCTCCGCCACGGCGTCGTCGTCACCGGCGTGATCCTGCTCGCCGCGATCGTCCTCGCGGTCGGCTTCGACCACGACCAGCCCTCGACGATGCAGGCCACGACCGACATCACGTGGATCAAGGCGCTCGACGTGCGCATCCACCTCGGCGTCGACGGCATTTCCCTCCCCCTCCTGGTCCTGACCGCGCTGCTGACCTTCCTCTGCGCGCTGTACAGCTACTTCAAGATGCCCGCCGGGCCCTCCCCCAAGGGCTTCGTCGCGCTGCTCCTCGTCCTGGAGTCCGGGACCCTCGCGACCTTCGCCGTCCTCGACCTGGTGCTGTTCTTCCTGGCCTTCGAGATGGTCCTCATCCCGATGTACTTCCTCATCGCCCGCTGGGGCGGCGAGGGCAAGCAGGCCGCGGCCTGGAAGTTCATCCTCTACACGCTGCTCGGCTCCGTCGTCATGCTGCTCGGCCTGCTCCTCATCGGCGTGAAGGCGGGCACGTTCGACATGGTGGCACTGGCCACTGACAACGGCCGTGGCCTCACCACGTCCGTGCAGGTCATCGCCGTTCTCGCGATCGGGATCGGGCTCGCGGTGAAGACCCCGATGTGGCCGCTGCACAGCTGGCTCCCGGACGCCCACACCGCCGCCCCGACGGTCGGCTCGGTCCTCCTCGCCGGCGTGCTCCTGAAGATGGGCACGTACGGCTTCGTCCGGATCGTCCTGCCGATCGCCCCCGACGGCATGCGGACCTTCGCGCCCTCCCTCGCCGCCTTCGCCGTCGCCGGGATCATCTACGGGTCGCTCGCCTGCCTCGCCCTCGCCCGGCCCGGCAACAAGGGCGACCTCAAGCGCCTCATCGCGTACTCCTCCGTCGGCCACATGGGCTTCGTGCTCCTCGGCATCGCCACCATGACCCCCACCGGCGTCAACGGCGCCCTCTTCGCCAACGTCGCCCACGGCCTCGTCACCGGCCTGCTCTTCTTCCTGGTCGGCGCCGTCAAGGACCGGTACGGCACCGCCGACCTCGACACCCTCGCCGGAGCCACCGGCGCCGCCCTCTACGGCCGCGCCCCCCGCCTCGGCGCCCTCCTCGCCTTCGCCGCCGTCGCCTCCCTCGGCCTGCCCGGCCTGGCCGGCTTCTGGGGCGAGATGCTGGCCCTGTTCGGCGCCTTCGACCCCGCCGAGGGCCTCAGCCGCCCCGCCTTCCTCACCTTCATGGCGATCGGCGCCTTCGGCACCCTCCTCACCGCGGCCTACCTCCTGCTCGTCGTCCGCCGCGTCTGCATGGGCGGCCCCCGGCCCGCCGGGGAGACCCCGATCGCCGACGTCCAGGGGTACGAGTTCGCCGCCTGGACCCCGCTCGTCGCCCTCACCGTCCTCGCCGGACTCTGGCCCGCGGTCCTCCTCGGCCTCACCGACCCGGCCGTCCAGAAGCTCCTCGCCGGAGGCACCCAGTGACGTCGTCGCTCGTCCAGTCCGTCGACTGGCTCACGATCGCGCCCCCGACCCTGACGGCCGTGGTCGCCCTCGTCGTGCTCGTCGCGGACCTGTTCGTCCCCGAGGAGCGCAAGCGGCTCCTCGGCTGGACCGCGATCGCCGGCCTCGTCGCCGCCCTCGGCCTCCTCGTCCCGCTGCGCGCCGGCGACCGCTCCACCTTCTGCCTCACCGCCGACACCCAGGTCGCCGCGTGCAGTTACACGGCCGACCACTTCACCCTCGTCATCCAGCTCCTCGTGCTCGGCGGGGCGCTCCTGACGGCGCTGCTCTCGCTCACCGAGACGCGCGAGAAGCTCCCCGCGGGCGAGTTCTGGTTCCTGCTGCTCTCCTCGGCGGCCGGGGCGGCGCTGCTGCCCGCCTCGCGTGACCTCGCGACCCTCGTGGTCGCCCTGGAGGTGGCCTCGCTGCCCGCCTTCGCGCTCGTCGGGCTCAAGCGCGGCGACCGCATGTCCGGGGAGGCCGCGCTCAAGTTCTTCCTGTCCTCGGTGACCGCGACCGCGGTGACCCTGCTCGGCGTCAGCTTCGTGTACGCGGCGACCGGCACCCTCCACCTCACGGAGCTGGCCCAGCGCCTGGACGACGTGCCCGGCCAGCTCCAGACCCTCGCCGAGGCGGGCGTGGCCCTCACCCTCGTCGGCTTCGCCTTCAAGACGGCCGCCGTGCCCTTCCACTTCTGGGTGCCGGACACGTACGTCGGCGCGCCGCTGCCCGTCGCCGCCTACCTGTCGGTGGTCGGCAAGGCCGTCGGCTTCACCGGGCTGATCCTGGTGACGGTCGTCGCCTTCCCGTCGTACGCGGACGTGTGGGGGCCTGCGCTCGCCGCCCTGGCGGCGCTGACCATGACCGTCGGCAACGTCGCCGCGCTCCGGCAGCTGTCCACGCGCGCGTGGAGCGCGGTACGGCTGCTCGCCTGGTCCTCCGTCGCCCAGGCGGGCTATCTGCTGGTGCCGATCGCGGCGGCCGCGTACTCCAGCGACGACCAGATCGGCGCCACCGTCGCGTACGCGCTGATGTACGCGGTGGTGAACCTCGGCGCGTTCGCGGTCGTCGCGCTCGTGGCCCGCAGGCACCCGGAGAACCGGATCGCGGACTACCGGGGCCTGTACGCGGCGAGCCCGGCCGCCGCCCTCGCGCTCGGGTTCTTCCTCCTGAATCTGGCCGGTTTGCCCCCGGGTATCATCGGCCTCTTCGCCAAGGTGACCGTCTTCTCGGCGGCCGTCGACGCGGGCCTGGGCTGGCTGGCCGTGATCATGGGCGTGAACGTCGTGATCGCGCTGTACTACTACCTCCGCTGGACGGCGCTGCTGTTCCGTACGCCGGAGGGGGCGCCCGTCTCCCACCGGGCCCCCGCGCCGATCACCCTGGCGATCGTGCTGACCGCCGCCGCCGGAGTCGTGCTGTCGGGCTACCCGCAGCTCGCCCTCCGCTTCGCGGCGCAGAGCCTTTTCTGACCCCCCCCCACGAGCACAACCGAGGAGCTTCACCCCGTGCTGAACGGATTCAAGGACTTCATACTTCGCGGGAACGTCATCTCGATGGCCATCGGTCTGGCCGTCGGAACGGCGTTCACGGCGGTCGTCACCGGCTTCAGCAAGGCCTTCATCACCCCGCTCATCGGTCTCGCGACCGGCTCCGTCGGCAACTTCAACGACGCGCAGTTCCACGTCGGCAAGACGGTCTTCCCCTACGGTCTCGCGATCTCCGCGACCATCGCCTTCGTCATCACCGCCGCCGTCCTCTACTTCCTGATCGTCGCCCCGCTGGCGAAGGTCCAGGAGCGGTTCGCCAAGGAGGAGGCCGCCGACCCCAAGGCGGAGAAGCGCGACTGCCCCCGCTGCTTCACCGAGATCCCGGCCGTCGCCTCCCGCTGCGCCCACTGCACCAGCGAGGTCGAGCCCGTCGCGGCCCTCCTGGAGAAGATGGGCGTCCCGGCGCCCCGCTGACCCGCTCCGGGCCGTTCACCCGAACGGCCCACAGCGCCCCCCGTGCGGCCGGGGGAACCCGAACCTCCCGCCTGGCGTTGACCAGTACGGAAGGGTCCACTGGACGAGTGGAAATGACCACGAAGCAAAGGGTTCCCCTGCCGCACCACTTGGAGGGCGTACCGTGCACCGCCGGCACAACGGGCTGAGGACCGCCGTACTCCTCGGAGGGCTCTCGGCCCTCATCATCGTCATCGGCAGCTTCTTCGGGCGTACGGGGCTGATCGTCGCGCTGCTCGTGGCGCTTGGCACCAACGCGTACGCGTACTGGAACAGCGACAAGCTGGCGCTGCGGGCCATGCGGGCCCGCCCGGTCAGCGAGTTCGAGGCGCCCGCGCTGTACAAGATGGTGCGGGAGCTCTCCACGCAGGCCCGCCAGCCCATGCCCCGGCTCTACATCTCGCCGACCCAGGCGCCGAACGCGTTCGCGACCGGCCGCAACCCGCGGAACGCGGCGGTCTGCTGCACCGAGGGCATCCTCGCCATCCTCGACGAGCGCGAGCTGCGCGGGGTCATCGGCCACGAGCTGAGCCACGTCTACAACCGGGACATCCTGATCTCCTCGGTCGCCGGAGCGCTCGCCTCCGTGATCATGTTCCTGGTCAACTTCGCCTGGCTGATCCCGGTCGGCCGGTCCAACGACGACGAAGGCCCCGGACTGCTCGGGATGCTCCTGATCATGATCCTGGGACCGGTCGCCGCCTCGGTGATCCAGCTGGCCATCTCCCGCTCCCGGGAGTACGAGGCGGACGCCTCCGGAGCTCAGCTCACCGGCGACCCGCTCGCCCTGGCCAGCGCCCTGCGGAAGCTGGACGCCGGCACCAAGCAGCTGCCGCTGCCCCCCGAGCCCCGGATCGAGACCGCGAGCCACATGATGATCGCGAACCCCTTCGGGCCCGGGAAGGGCTTGTCCAAGATGTTCTCCACCCATCCGCCGATGGCCGAGCGCATCGCCCGGCTCGAACAGATGGCAGGTCGACGCCCGTGAAGACGATCCTCAACGTCATATGGCTGGTTCTCTGCGGATTCTGGATGTTCCTGGCCTACATGGTCGCGGGCCTCCTCCTCTGCATCACGATCATCGGCATCCCCTTCGGACTCGCCGCCTTCCGCATCGGGGTCTACGCCCTGTGGCCCTTCGGGCACACCGTCGTGGACCGCCCCGACGCCGGCGCGCCGTCCTGCGTCGGCAACGTCCTGTGGCTGATCCTGGCCGGCTGGTGGCTGGCGCTCGGCCACATCACCACCGGCATCGCCCTCTGCATCACGATCATCGGCATCCCGCTCGGCATCGCGAACTTCAAGCTGATCCCGGTGTCGCTGCTGCCGCTCGGAAAGGAGATCGTGCCCACCGACCGGCCGTACGCCGGGTACGGGGCCTACGGCCAGGGACGCTGAGGACACCCGTGCGGAACCCGAGGTACGCCCTGGTCTCCGGCCTGTACGCGGTCGCGCTCTGCAAGGACGTCGACGGCCTGTACGGGGACCCCGTCCCACCGCCCCGCGCCGTCCACGAGCTGCGCGGCTGCGAAGCGCGCGGGGACCTGGCCCGGGCCGTCACCCAGGCCGTCGTCGAGGGCTCGGCGCCGTTCGGCACGCTCCACGTCCAGACCCACGACGGCCTCGCCTGGCTCTTCGACGAGGTCCGCGTCCTCGGCGCGCGCGGCGACGTCGTCACCGTCGAGTCCTCGGGCGGCCCCCGCCGGGCCCACGGCACCCACGGCGCCTTCGCCTGCGGCAACCTGATCCGCGTCTCGCCCCCGGCACCGCCCGAGCGCACCCACACCGAGGTCACCTTCCGCGGCTGCTCCCCGCGCGGCGAACTCCGCGAGGCCCTGGCGGGCGGCGCGGAGGAGTTCGACGCCGTCCGCTACCAGGTGCTCACCTGGACCGGCAGCGTGCACCACGAGGGCGACGCGGGCCGCGTCACCGGCTGGGACGGCTCGCGCCTCGGCCACGGGCTGGTCGACCTCGCCGTGTCCTTCCCCCGGCAGGGCCTCATACCGCACCAGTCCCGGCAGGTCTGGGACCTGTGGCACCGCGACCGGCCCGCCGAGCCCGGCACCTGGCGGCGGTTCACCGGCGCGGCACGCGCCGAGTGGCTGAACCAGGCCGCCGGCCGGTCGTACGGCGCCCCGGACATCACCCCGGGGACCACGTACCACCTCGACGGGACCGACGTCACCGACGAGGACTCGTTGCTGTGCGCCCTCGGCGAGACGTTCTACGGCCCCGGCCGCAGCTTCGGCGTCGGGGCGCCCCGCGCGGTCGCCGAGCGGCTGGCCGGCACCACCCTGGTCTGGCACGACGCCGACGTGGCCCGCCGCTGCCTGGGCGTCCTGCCCTACGCCGACCGCCGCCCGGCGACCTTCCAGGAGTTCGTGGACGCCTTCAGGAGCGCGGGGGTACGGCTCGTCCTCGACTGACCGCCCAGGCCACCACGCCGGCCGCGACGACCCCCGACCCGGCGAGGACCGACCCGAGCGGCAGCGCGAACGCCAGCGCGGCGCACCCGGTGAAACCGAGAACGGCGAGCGGCCTGCGGGCGGGCCCCAGGGTCCAGGCGGAGGCGTTGGCGATGGCGTAGTAGACGAGCACCCCGAAGGACGAGAAGCCGATCGCGCCCCGCACGTCCGCGGTCGCCGCGACCGCGGCCACCACCGCGCCGACCGCGAGCTCCGCCCGGTGCGGCACCTGGAAGCGGTGGTGCACGACCGCGAGCGCCGTCGGCAGATAGGCGTCCCTGGCCATCGCCAGGGTCGTACGGGACACCCCGAGGATCAGAGAGAGCAGCGAGCCGAGGGCGGCGACGGCCGCGCCGACCGCGACCACCGGCACCAGCCAGCCGGCGCCCGCCGCGCGGGCCGCGTCCGTCAGCGGAGCGGCGGAGGCGGCCAGGGCCTCCGGGCCGAGGACGGTCAGCACGCCGACCGCGACGAGCACGTAGACGACGAGGGTGACGCCGAGCGCGATCGGCACGGCCCGGGGGATCGTCCGCGCCGGATCGCGGACCTCCTCGCCGAGCGTGGCGATCCTCGCGTACCCCGCGAATGCGAAGAAGAGCAAACCCGCGGCCTGGAGCACCCCACCCGCCGTGAGCTCCCCGCCGAACGTGACGGGGTTCGCGCCGCCGGCCCCCAGGAGCACCACGACGGCGGCGGCGAGCACCGCGAGGACCAGCGCCACGATCACCCGGGTGAGCAGCGCGGACTTCTGAACTCCCCGGTAGTTGACGGCCGTCAGGGCCACCACGGCGGCCACCGCCACCGCGTGCGGGTGCCCCGGCCACACGTACGCGCCGACGGTCAGCGCCATCGCCGCGCACGAGGCCGTCTTGCCCACCACGAACGCCCAGCCGGCCAGGTACCCCCAGAACGACCCGAGGCATTCGCGACCGTACACATATGTGCCGCCCGAACGGGGGTATCGGGCCGCGAGCCGCGCCGAGGCCATGGCGTTGCAGTACGCGACGAGGCCGGCGACCCCGAGCGCCACGAGCAGCCCGCCGCCGGACCCGGCGGCGTCCGCGGCGGGCCCGAGCGCGACGAAGATCCCGGCCCCGACCATGGCGCCGAGCCCGATCACGACCGCGTCGAACACACCGAAGGACCGGCGCAGCTCAGCGTTCATGCGCCGCAGCCTAGAGCCCCGTCTCCCGCAAGGTGATGTTGAGTCGTCCCGTGAGACCGAGGGCGGGGTCGGCGGTCCCGGGGAAGACCTTCGGCACCCCGTGGTGGACCCACCGCGATGCCCCGCCGAAGACGAACAGGTCACCGGAGGCCAGCTCGACGTCCTGGTACGGCCGGCCCCGGTTCTCCTCGTTGCCGAAGCGGAAGACGCACCGGTCCCCGAGGCTCAGCGACACCACCGGCGCACCCGAACGCTCCTCGCGGTCCTGGTGCATGCCCATCCGCGCCCCCGGCGCGTAGAAGTTCACGAGCGCCGTGTCGGGGGTGAACCCGCCGTGGTCCCCGTACGCCTCGACGAGCGCCTCCCGGCCCAGGGCGACGAGCCAGTCGGGCAACGGAACGCCGACGGCGTCGAGATACCGGTACGGCACCCACCGCCGGCCCAGACACAGCGACCGCACCGACATGACCCCGCCGCCGGGCAGCACCGTCTGACGGTACGGCAGCGGGCCCCGCCCCCACTCCCGGCAGGCGTCCACCAGCTCACGCTGACGCGCGGCCGGAAGCCAGCCGGGGACGTGCACCGCGCCGGGCGCGATAGTGGCCCGCTCGCGGGGGAAGAGCCCCTCGGTCACACCGGGGCCCCCTCCAGGCCGAGCAGCCGCTCCTTGCGGTCGAGCCCGGCGGCGTACCCGCGCAGCGCGCCGTCGGCTCCGACGACCCGGTGACAGGGCCGCACCACGAGCAGCGGGTTGCGTCCGATCGCGGTCCCCACGGCCCGCACACCCGCGCCCGGGGAGCCGACCCGCCGGGCGATCTCCCCGTACGAGACGGTCGTGCCGTACGGGATCTCCTCAAGCGCCGTCCAGACGCGCCGCTGGAACTCGGTCCCGGCCCCGGCGTCCAGCGGCAGGTCGAACCGGTCCCGCCGCCCGGCGAAGTACTCACCGAGCTGCCCGGCGACCTCGGCGAAGGCCTCGGGCGCGAGCGTCCAACCGTCCTCGACCTCGACGGCGCCCTTCTGCCCCGGCAGGGACAGCGAGCGCAGCACGGCACGGCCCCCTGCGGCGAGCCGCCCGACCAGCAGCATCTCGCCCAGGGGGCCGTCGACGTACGCGTACACGGTGGTGTCGTTCATGCCTCAAGTGTGCGCGGCCGACCCACCACCGGTCCGGCGGAATTCGGACACGAGCCTCGACGGGTCAGCGGTAGTTCACGAACTGGATCGCGAAGTCGAAGTCCTTGCCCTTGAGCAGCGCCTGCACGGCCTGCAGGTCGTCCCGGCTCTTCGAGCTGACCCGCAGCTCGTCGCCCTGGACCTGCGCCTTGACGCCCTTGGGGCCCTCGTCGCGGATGGCCTTCGCGACCTTCTTGGCGTTCTCCTGGGAGATGCCCTCGGTGACCGACGCGAAGAGCTTGTACTCCTTGCCGGACAGCTGCGGCTCACCCTCGACGTCCAGCGACTTCAGCGAGATGCCCCGCTTGATCAGCTTGGTCTGGAAGATGTCGAGGATCGCCATGACGCGCTCCTCGCCGTTCGCCTGCATGAGGATCTTCTCGCCCGACCACGAGATCGAGGCGTTGGTTCCCTTGAAGTCGTAGCGCTGCGAGATCTCCTTCACGGCCTGGTTGAGGGCGTTGTCGACCTCCTGCCGCTCGACCTTGGACACGATGTCGAAACTGGAGTCGGCCATGACTCGTGGCTCCTTGCTCGGATGCTTGGGGTACAGCCCAAAGCCTAGGGGGTGAGCCACGGCCCGAACCGCTGATCAATCCGGTGGCGAACCACCCCCCGGGATCAGGTATTGTTTACGTCGTTGCCACGGAACACCGCCGAAAAGCGGCTCCACGGCAGCGATCTCATGGCGATGTGCCCGAGTGGCCAATGGGAGCGGACTGTAAATCCGTCGGCTTAGCCTACCCAGGTTCGAATCCTGGCGTCGCCACGCGAAACGGAAGGTCCCCGGTGCTTGCACCGGGGACCTTCCTTCGTTTCTCGGGGGGAGGGGCGGGGCGTCAGTTGCCGGCCACGGCCTTGACCGCGACCGAGAGCGGGGTCGAGCCCGCGATCAGTTCCAGGGTCAGGCCGGACGTCGCCGGGGTGTCCAGGAGTTCGGCGATCGTCGCCGCCACGTCGTCGCGGGGGATCGTGCCGCGGCCCGTGCGGGCCTCCAGGCGGACCAGGCCCGTGCCCGCGTCGTTCGTCAGGCTGCCCGGGCGCAGGACCGTCCAGTCCAGGCCCGCACGGGAGCGGACGTCGTCGTCGGCGGCCCCCTTGGCCCGGAGGTAGGCGTCGAAGATCTCGTCGCCCGGGTGGGCCGCGTCCGCGCCCATCGACGAGACGATGACGTAGCGGCGCGCGCCCGCGCGTTCCGCCGCCTCGGCGAACAGCACCGCCGCCGCGCGGTCCACCGTGTCCTTGCGGTCCGCTCCGCTGCCCGGGCCCGCGCCGGCCGCGAACACGGCCGCGTCGGCGCCCTGGAGCACCGCGGCGACCATTTCGACCGAGGCGGACTCCAGGTCCAGGACGACGGGCTCGGCGCCCGCGTCCCGCAGGTCTCCGGCCTGCTCCGGTCTGCGGATGATTCCCGCCACCTCGTGCCCGCCCGCCGAGAGCAGCCTTTCCAGGCGCAGGGCGATCTGTCCGTGTCCTCCAGCGATGACGATGCGCATACTCACGACCGTACGACGGGACCGGCCGGAGGGCTTCCCGGCTCGGGCGGCCGTTCCGGGCGCGTCTGGCGCGGCAGGTCGAGGGCCGCCGCCGAGTCGCAGTACTCCCGCACCGCGCTCGTCCGGGCCACCACCCGCCCCCGGTGCACCACGATCCGGCTGTACGCCAGCGACAGCACGCCCGACAGGTGCTCACCGCGGACCGCGAGCAGCTCCGCGGGGAAGCCGGCCTCCACCCGTACCTCCGGCAGCCCCATCGCGGCCCGCGCCTCCGCGCTCACCGCCGCGTACGCCTCCTCGGGCGGCAGCCCGCCGAGCGAGGCGAGCAGGTACGCAGCCTCCAGCGGATCGCCGCGCCCCACCGGGTTGGCCACGTCCCGCAGGGCCCCGCTGCCGGCCGCGACCCGCACCCCGGCCGCGCGCAGCAGCCGCGCCGGCGCCGCGCCCCTCGACTCCGTGCCGCCGCAGCCGCCCTGAGGGAGGCTCAGTACGGTCACCCCGGCCGCCGCGAGGCCGTCCGCGGCCCGCCGCGCCACGTCCGAGGGGAGCCGCGCGAGCCCCGCGCACGGGCCGATCGTCACGCCGGGCCGCAGCCCGCCGGCCATCGCCGCGAGCCGGGCGAGCCGCGCCGGGTCGTCCGCGTCGGTGTGCAGGTCGACCGGGACCCCGTGCTCGGCCGCGACCTCCAGGACCGCCTCCACGTACCCCGCCGGGTCCGGGTCGAGGTCCGGGCAGCCGCCGACGACCCCGGCGCCCATCTTCACCGCGTCGCGGAGCATCGCCAGACCGTCCGCGCCGGCCGCCCCGGTGAGGAGCCTCGGCACCGCGACCGTGGTGAGGTCCACCAGGCCGCGCAGCGAGCGCCTGGCCTGGAGGACGGCTTCGAGCGGGCCGAGGCCGTGGACGTCGCCGATCCGGACGTGCGCGCGCTGCGCGGTGGCGCCGTGGCCGAGCTGGAGCAGCGCGGCCTCGGTGGCCCGGCGCTGGACGTCCTCGGGGGCGTACGACACGGGGCCGGGGGAGTCGGCGGAGAGCGCGGTGTCGGCGTGGGCGTGAGGTTCTGCGGCGGCGGGCAGCAGCAGGTATCCGGCGAGGTCCACGCGGGCGCCGACGGCGGTGAGGCTGCCGGCCGTGCCGACGGCCTCGATCCGGCCGCCGACGAGCCGTACGTCGACGGTCCGCCCGTCGGTGAGCCGGGCGTGGGAGAGCAGGAGGGAGGTCGAGTCGGCCGTGGTGGCGGCCCCGTCCTCGGGCGGCTGGGGCTGCTTGCTGTCGGCTGACATCGGTCTCCTCAAGGCACCTCAGGATCAAGATCACGAAGGGTGGGGCCGAGCCTAGGGGCGCTCGGACCGCGCTTCGAGGAGGAGCGCAATAGTCGTACCGATGAGGCCACGAGTGGCGTACGTGACGCCTGGTGGGGACCGGCGTACCCCTGCCCCACGGCCGCCGGGAAACGGATTTGGGTGATGGGCGGGAGACCGTGTAATGTCTTCCTCGCTCGCCCCAATAGCTCAGTCGGTAGAGCGTCTCCATGGTAAGGAGAAGGTCTACGGTTCGATTCCGTATTGGGGCTCTGGTGAGAAGGACCCGCCTTCGGGCGGGATCCGGATCATCAAAGCGGTGTAGCTCAGTCGGTAGAGCAAGCGGCTCATAATCGCTGTGTCACCGGTTCAAGTCCGGTCACCGCTACACACGGTAGCCGATTGTGGGGTCGGTCCTTCGATCGGCTACTCTTTTATGCGTTCATCCGTCCATCCGTCCGTCCAAGGAGCACTCACGTGGCTGCCACCGACGTCCGCCCGAAGATCACGCTGGCCTGCGTGGAGTGCAAGGAGCGGAACTACATCACCAAGAAGAACCGGCGTAACAACCCGGACCGTCTTGAGATGAAGAAGCACTGCCCTCGCTGCAACTCGCACACCGCGCACCGCGAGACGCGTTAATCAGGCTCGTACACGAGGCCGTCCCCACTCGGGGGCGGCCTCGTGTCGTTTGTCGGCAACAATCCAGGAGGTATCGAGTCCATGGCGCTCGACCAGTCCTTCGTGGGCCGGACCTATCCGCCCACCCCGCCCTACGAGGTCGGCCGCGAGAAGATCCGCGAGTTCGCCGAGGCGATCGGGGACGCCAATGCCGCGTACACCGACACCGAGGCGGCCAAGGCGCTCGGACACCCCGATGTGATCGCCCCGCCCACCTTCGTGTTCGCCATCACGTTCAAGGCGGCCGGCGCGGTCATCGAGGACCCCCAGCTGGGCCTCGACTACAGCCGGGTCGTCCACGGCGACCAGAAGTTCGCCTACACCCGGCCCGTGCGCGCCGGCGACCGGCTCTCGGTCACCTCGACCATCGAGGCGATCAAGTCCCTGGCCGGCAACGACATCCTGGACATCCGCGGAGAGGTCCACGACGCCTCCGGCGAGCACGTCGTGACCGCCTGGACCAAGCTCGTCTCCCGCGCACCCGAGGGGGCCTGACCATGACCGCGAAGATCGCCTACGACGAGGTCGAGGTCGGCACCGAGCTGCCCGCGCAGAGCTTCCCCGTGACGCGCGCCACGCTCGTCCGGTACGCCGGCGCCTCCGGGGACTTCAACCCGATCCACTGGAACGAGAAGTTCGCGGTGGAGGTCGGGCTGCCCGACGTCATCGCCCACGGCATGTTCACCATGGCCGAGGCGATCCGCGTCGTGACCGACTGGGCCGGCGACCCCGCCGCCGTCGTCGAGTACGGCGTCCGCTTCACCAAGCCGGTCGTCGTCCCCAACGACGACACCGGTGCGCTGATCGAGGTCAGCGCCAAGGTCGCCGCCAAGCTGGACGACCAGCAGGTGCGGGTGGACCTCACCGCGATGTCCGCCGGGCAGAAGGTCCTGGGCATGTCCCGGGCCGTGGTCCGGCTCGCGTAGTCGCGAGCGTGCGTCGACCGGGGCGGCCGCGGGATGCGGCCGCGCCGGTCGGGGCTTGCGCGGAGGGGCGGCCGCGCCGGTCGGGGCCTGTGCGGGTGGGTGCTCGCGTCTCCGGTTGACCAAGTTAGTGATTGAGTACTAACTTAGTCACATGGTCAGGATGAGTGCGGAGGAGCGGCGCGAGAGCGTCATCCGCGCGGCGATGAGCGAGTTCAGCCGCGGCGGCTACTACGGCACGTCCACCGAGGCGATCGCCAAGCGCGTCGGCGTCTCGCAGCCGTACCTCTTCCGGCTCTTCCCCGGGAAGAAGGCCATCTTCCTGGCCGCCTCCGAGCGCTGCATCAGCGACACCGTCCGCGTCTTCGAGGAGGCCGCGGAGGGGCTGACCGGCGAGGAGGCCCTGCATGCCATGGCCAACGCGTACACCCGGATCATCGCCGAGGATCCCGCCCGGCTCCTGATGCAGATGCAGGTGTACGTCACCGTCGCCGCCGCCGAGGCGGCCGGCGACCACGAGTTCGGTGAGGCCGTGCGGGCCGGCTGGATGGGGCTCTGGGAGACCGTCCACCTCGCGCTCGGCGCGGACACCGAGGAGACCACGACCTTCCTGGCGTACGGGATGCTGATCAACACCCTCGTCGCCATGGGATTTCCGCCCGAGCACCGGGTCTGGGAAGGCTTCTATCCCGGTGCCCGCCGCCTCGGGCGCCTGGAGAAGTAGCGCGCCGCCGCCCGTCCTCGCACATCGTCTTCGCACATCGTCTTCGCACGTTCCCGGCCTTTTCGTGGGCGCAGAAGTTAGTAATCAATAACTAACCGGAGATCTGAGGGGCAGTAATGAGTCAGCCAGCAGCCCGCCGCGGTTCCGCCGCCTGGGCCCTCGTCATCACCAGCGTCGCCGGCTTCATGGCGGCCCTCGACAACCTCGTCGTCACCACCGCCCTGCCCTCCATCCGCGAGGACCTCGGCGGAGCGCTGCACGACCTCGAATGGACGGTGAGCGCCTACACCCTCACCTTCGCCGTCCTGCTCATGTTCGGCGCGGCCCTCGGCGACCGCTTCGGCCGCCGACGGCTCTTCGCCATCGGACTCGCCGTCTTCACCGGCGCCTCCGCCGGCGCCGCGCTCGCCCCCGGCATCGACGCGCTGATCGCCGCGCGGGCCGTCCAGGGCGTCGGCGCCGCGATCATGATGCCGCTCACCCTCACCCTGCTCACCGCGGCCGTCCCGGCCGCCAAGCGGGGCATGGCGTTCGGCATATGGGGCGCCGTCAACGGCCTCGCCGTCGCCTCGGGACCGCTCATCGGCGGCACCCTCACCGAGCACATGTCCTGGCAGTGGATCTTCTGGCTGAACGTTCCGCTCGGCCTCGTCCTGCTGCCGCTCGCCCGGCTGCGGCTGGCCGAGTCGCACGGCGCCGGGGCCCGCCTCGACATCGTCGGCACGCTCCTCGCCAGCGCCGGACTGTTCGGCATCGTGTACGGGCTGATCCGCGGCCCGATCGACGGCTGGACGTCCGCGACCGTCCTCACCGGACTGATCGCCGGCGCCGCGCTCGTGGGCGGGTTCGTCCGGCACGGCATCCGGAGCAAGGCGCCGATGCTGCCCATGCGGCTCTTCCGCGACCGGGCCTTCTCCGGTATCAACGCGGCCAGCCTGCTGATGTTCCTCGGCATGTTCGGCTCGATCTTCCTGCTCAGCCAGTACATGCAGGGCGTCCTCGGCTACTCGCCCACCGAGGCGGGGCTGCGGATGCTGCCCTGGACCGGCATGCCGATGATCGTCGCGCCGATCGCCGGCGCCCTCTCCGACCGGATCGGCGGCCGCCCCGTCGTCGCCGTGGGCCTCGCCCTCCAGGCGCTCGGCCTCGCCTGGTTCGCGCTCGTCCTGACCCCCGACGCCTCGTACGCCGTCCAGCTCCCCGCCCTCGTCGTGAGCGGCATCGGCATGGCGCTGTACTTCGCGCCGGCGGCCAACCTCGTGATGTCCAGCGTCCGCCCGTCCGAGCAGGGCATCGCGTCCGGCGCCAACAACGCGCTGCGCGAGGTCGGCGGAGCGCTCGGCGTCGCCGTGATGGCCTCGATCTTCGCCGCGCAGGGCGGGTACGAGTCCGGCCAGGCCTTCGTCGACGGCCTGGTCCCCGCGCTCTGGGTCGGCTCCGGCGCGGTGGCGCTCGGCGCGGTGGCGGTGCTCTTCGCCCCGTCCCGTCGCCAGGAGGCCCGCTGGAAGGCGGAGGCCCGCGCCGAGGCGCCGGAACAGGACCTGATCACCGCGTGACGCCCAACCCGCCGCCCGTCCCCTCCCGGCCCACCCGGAGGGGGACGGCGCCGTTTCGGCGGGGCGGGGGGCTGCGGGGGGCCGCCGGGCGGGGGCGGGGCGCTTGGGACCGAGCCCGGCCGGGGCGGGCCGTCCGGGGGCGGCCGAGTGGATATGCCGAGCCGCCGCCGGGGCCGGCCTGCCGCGGACCGAGTCCGCCCGAGGCCGGGCCGCCCGCGCCGGGGGTCGGCCCGCCCGAGGCCGGGCGGCCCGAGGCCGGCCCGCCCGAGGCCGGCCCGCCCGAGGCCGGCCCGCCCGAGGCCGGCCCGCCCGAGGCCGCGTCGCCCGTTGGCCTCCCGCCCGGCCATGACCCCCAGACGGCAGCCCGCCGAGTGCCCCCGGCCGTGCGCCCGCCGACTGACCCCGACCGTGCCCCCGTCGTGCCCGTCACCCCGCCTCCGCCCGGGCGGCCCGTACTCTTGAGCGCGTGCAGCTTCTTCTCGACGCCCCCCTCGCGCCCCTGACCACCTTCCGGCTCGGCGGGCCCGCCGAGCGGCTCGTCACCGCCGTCACGGACGACGAGGTGATCGCGGCCGTCCGCGAGGCCGATGCCGCGGGGACGCCGCTGCTGATCATCGGAGGCGGGTCCAACCTGGTCATCGGGGACAAGGGCTTCGACGGCACCGCGCTGCGGATCGCGACCGAGGGCTTCGTCCTCGACGGGAACCGGCTCGAACTCGCCGCCGGCGAGGTCTGGACCGACGCCGTCGCCCGGACCGTCGAGGCCGGGCTCGCCGGGATCGAGTGCCTGGCCGGCATCCCCGGCTCGGCGGGCGCGACCCCGATCCAGAACGTCGGCGCGTACGGCCAGGACGTCTCCGCCACCGTGACCGAGGTCGTCGCCTACGACCGCCGCTCGGGCGAGACCGTCACCCTCACCAACGCCGAGTGCGCCTTCTCGTACCGCCACAGCCTCTTCAAGGAGCACCCCGAGCGGTACGTGGTGCTGCGCGTCCGCTTCGAGCTCGAGGACGCCGACGGGCTCTCCGCGCCGATCAAGTACGCCGAGACCGCCCGCGCCCTGGGCGTCGAGGCGGGCGAGCGGGTGCCGCTCGCCCGGGCCCGCGAGACCGTCCTCGCGCTGCGCGCGGGGAAGGGCATGGTCCTGGACCCGGCGGACCACGACACCTGGTCCGCCGGCTCGTTCTTCACCAACCCGATCCTCACGGCGGGCGAGTACGAGACCTTCCTCACGCGCGTGGCCGAGCGGCTCGGCGCGGACGTCACGCCCCCGGCGTACCCCGCGGGCCGGGACGGCGCCGTGAAGACCTCCGCCGCCTGGCTGATCGACAAGGCCGGCTTCACCAAGGGGTACGGCTCCGGGCCCGCGCGGATCTCCACCAAGCACACGCTCGCCCTGACCAACCGCGGCGAGGCGACCACCGAGGACCTCCTGGCGCTGGCCCGTGAGGTCGTCGCCGGGGTCCACGAGGCCTTCGGGATCACCCTGGTGAACGAGCCCGTCACCGTCGGCGTCGCCCTCTGAGCCGGGGCGGAGCCCTTCTAGTACGCGACCCCGACGCCCTGCTTGACCGTCGCCGGGTCGTCGATCATCGCCAGCATCGCGTGGGCGACGTCCGCGCGGGCCAGTGAGCGGCCCCGGGACGGGGTGCCGCCGACGACCGTGCGGTAGCGGCCGGTGCGCTGCTTGTTCGTGAGCTTGGGCGGGCGGACGGCGGTCCAGTCGGCGGCGCTCGCGGCGAGATCCGACTCCATGACCCGCAGGTCGTCGTAGACGTCCTTCAGGACGTTGTTGATGATCGCGAGCACGGCCTTGTCCAGGACGCCCTGACCGTCCGGGACCGGGCCGAGCGGGGCCGCGCTGACCACGAGCAGCCGGCGCACCTTCTCCGCCTCCATGGCGGTGAGCACCGAGCGGGTCAGCCGGGCCGCCACGCCCGCGTCGGCGCGGGTCCGGGCGCCGAGGCCGGAGAGCACCGCGTCCCGGCCCTTGAGCGCCCCGCGGAGGGACTCCGGGTCGGAGAGGTCGGCGCGCAGGACCGTGAGCCGTTCGCCGGAGGCCGTGAGGCGCGCGGGGTCGCGTACCATCGCGGTCACGTCGTGGCCCGAGGCCAGGGCCTGGCCGACGATCTCCCGGCCGATGCCGCCGGTCGCGCCGAAGACTGTGAGCTTCATGTCGCACCCTCCCCGGGTGGGTAAGTGTTCACTCACCCCCAGGGTGGGTGCATACTCACTCACGCGTCAAGCGGCTGGAGGATGCCTTGGAAAAGAAGCCGACCCGGGTACGGATCGTCGACGCCGCCCGCGACCTCATGCTGACCCTGGGGCTCGCCCGCACCACGACCAAGGAGATCGCCAAGGCCGCCGGCTGCTCGGAAGCCGCGCTCTACAAGTACTTCACCGGCAAGGAGGAGCTCTTCCTCGCCGTCCTCAACGAGCGGCTTCCCCAGCTCGGTTCGCTTCTCGAAACCCTCGCCGTCGACCCCCGCGGCCGCAGCGTCGAGGAGAACCTCGTCGAGGTAGCCCGGCAGGCCGCCCTCTTCTACGAGCAGACCTTCCCGATCGCCGCCTCCCTCTACGCCGAACCGCAGCTCAAGCAGCGCCACGAGGAGGTGATGCGCACCTACGGCCGAGGGCCCCACAAGCCCATCGAGGGCCTCGCCGGCTATCTGCGCGCCGAGCAGCGGCACGGCCGCATCGCCGCCGACGCCGATCCGGTGGCCGCCGCGGAGCTGCTCCTGGGGGCCTGCGTCCAGCGCTCCTTCGCCTGGGAGATGAGCCCGGACCGCCGGCCGCCGGACTCCCTCGACGACTTCGCGCGCGCCCTCGTCCGCACGCTGATGGCGGGGATCAGCTAGCGAGCCAGTCGTCGATCCCGGCGAGCAGCTTCGCCCGGACGCCCTCCGGCGCCGCCGACCCCCGCACCGACTGCCGGGCCAGCTCCGCGAGCTCCGCGTCCGTGAACCCGTGGTGCCTGCGGGCGATCTCGTACTGCGCCGCGAGCCGCGAGCCGAAGAGCAGCGGGTCGTCCGCGCCCAGCGCCATCGGCACCCCCGCCTCGAAGAGCGTCCGCAGCGGCACGTCCTCGTGCTTCTCGTACACCCCGAGCGCCACGTTGGACGCCGGGCAGACCTCGCAGGTCACCCCGCGCTCGGCGAGCTTCCGGAGCAGCCGCGGGTCCTCCGCCGAGCGCACCCCGTGGCCGATCCGGGAGGCCCGCAGGTCGTCCAGGCAGTCCCGTACGGACGCGGGACCGGTCAGCTCGCCGCCGTGCGGGGCCGCGAGGAGACCGCCGTCCCGCGCGATCGCGAAGGCCCGGTCGAAGTCCCGCGCCATGCCCCGCCGCTCGTCGTTGGAGAGCCCGAAACCGACCACGCCCCGGTCCGCGAACCGCACCGCGAGCCGCGCCAGCGTCCGCGCCTCCAGGGGGTGCTTCATCCGGTTCGCCGCGACCAGCACCCGCATCCCGAGCCCGGTCTCCCGCGAGGCCGCCCCGACCGCGTCGAGGATGACCTCGAGGGCCGGGATGAGCCCGCCGAGGTGCGGGGCGTACGAGGTGGGGTCGACCTGGATCTCCAGCCACCCCGAGCCGTCCCGGACGTCCTCCTGGGCCGCTTCGCGCACGAGTCGCTGGATGTCCTCGGGGGAGCGCAGGCAGGAGCGGGCGATGTCGTACAGCCGCTGGAAGCGGAACCAGCCGCGCTCGTCGGTCGCCCGCAGCTTCGGGGGCGTACCGCTGCTCAGGGCCTCGGGGAGGTGCACCCCGTACTTGTCGGCCAGCTCGATGAGGGTGGTGGGCCGCATCGAACCGGTGAAGTGCAGGTGCAGATGGGCCTTGGGGAGGGTGCTGAGATCGCGGTAGACGTGCTCCATCTGGTGATCCTGCCGCACCCGAATGGACGAACACACCCCGTTTCCCCGATCGGGTCCTTGCTAGAACGCAAAAACGGGCCCCCGGTTCCGCAGAACCGGGGGCCCGCACCACCTAGTAACGTTGCTGGGTGGTCAGGTCAGTCGGTGGCCTCGGCGAGGAGCTTCTGCATCCGGCTGACGCCCTCCACCAGGTCCTCGTCGCCCAGCGCGTACGACAGGCGCAGGTAGCCCGGCGTGCCGAAGGCCTCGCCCGGGACGACCGCGACCTCGGCCTCGTCCAGGATCAGGGCGGCCAGCTCGACCGAGGTCTGCGGGCGCTTGCCGCGGATCTCCTTGCCGAGCAGCGCCTTCACCGAGGGGTACACGTAGAACGCGCCCTCCGGCGTCGGGCAGACGACGCCCTCGATCTCGTTCAGCATCCGCACGATCGTCTGGCGGCGGCGGTCGAAGGCGCGCCCCATCTCCGCGACGGCGTCGAGGTTGCCCGAGACGGCGGCGAGGGCGGCGATCTGCGCGACGTTGCTCACGTTGGACGTGGCGTGCGACTGCAGGTTCGTCGCGGCCTTCACGACGTCCTTCGGGCCGATGATCCAGCCCACCCGCCAGCCCGTCATCGCGTACGTCTTGGCGACGCCGTTGACGACGATGCACTTCTCGCGCAGCTCCGGCAGGACGGCCGGCAGGGAGGCGGCGGAGGCCCCGCCGTAGACCAGGTGCTCGTAGATCTCGTCCGTGAGGACCCACAGACCGTGCTCGACGGCCCAGCGGCCGATCGCCTCGGTCTCGGCCTCGCTGTAGACCGCGCCGGTCGGGTTCGACGGCGACACGAAGAGGACGACCTTGGTCTTCTCCGTACGGGCCGCCTCCAGCTGCTCCACCGAGACCCGGTAGCCGGTGGTCTCGTCGGCCACGACCTCCACCGGGACGCCGCCGGCGAGGCGGATCGACTCGGGGTACGTCGTCCAGTACGGCGCCGGGACGATGACCTCGTCGCCCGGGTCGAGGATCGCGGCGAACGCCTCGTAGATCGCCTGCTTGCCGCCGTTGGTCACCAGGACCTGGGAGGCGTCGACCTCGTAGCCGGAGTCGCGCAGCGTCTTGGCGGCGATCGCGGCCTTCAGCTCCGGCAGACCGCCGGCCGGCGTGTAGCGGTGGTACTTCGGGTTCTTGCAGGCCTCGACGGCCGCGTCGACGATGTAGTCCGGGGTCGGGAAGTCGGGCTCACCCGCGCCGAAACCGATCACCGGGCGCCCGGCGGCCTTGAGGGCCTTGGCCTTGGCGTCGACGGCGAGGGTGGCGGACTCGGAGATCGCACCGATCCGGGCGGAGACCCGACGCTCGGTGGGAGGGGTAGCAGCGCTCATACGGCCCATCGTCCCAGAGTCCTTCAAGGCCCGGCACACAGGTTTCACGGACCGGACAGGAACGGTCATTCCCGGTCGTACGCGCGTCCGACGGCAGGTGGCTCGTGGTTTCTGTTCGACGCGGGGGCCTCTGACCACGTATGCTCACTCCTCGTTGGCCCGCACCGACCACATCTCACGATGCGGTACGTTGAGGGGCACCAACAAAGGGTCGTAGCTCAATTGGTAGAGCACCGGTCTCCAAAACCGGCGGTTGGGGGTTCAAGTCCCTCCGGCCCTGCTACACACACCGCCAGGTGTTGTGCGCATGTACGTACTTCATTGCACCGCCGTGCGGCTCCACCCGGGCGCGGCACGGCCGACCCGGAATCAGGTGAGAGATCGTGACGGACGCCGTAGGCTCCATCGACATGCCTGATGCCGATGACGAGGCCGCCGAGTCGAAGAAGAAGTCCCGCAAGGGCGGGAAGCGCGGAAAGAAGGGCCCCCTGGGCCGTCTCGCGCTCTTCTACCGCCAGATCGTCGCGGAGCTCCGCAAGGTCGTCTGGCCCACGCGCAGCCAGCTCTCGACGTACACCACCGTGGTGATTGTCTTCGTCGTCATCATGATCGGCCTTGTCACCGTGATTGACTATGGCTTCCAGGAAGCAGTCAAGTACGTCTTCGGCTGACTTTTTGTTCCACCCCATCTGTATCGCAGGAAGAAGCAGCCACCGTGTCTGACGCGAACCTGAACGACGCCTTCGAGTCCGAGTCCGTCGAGGACGAGCTGGACATCGTCGAGGCCGCCGACGAGGACCAGGCAGACGCTGCTGACGACGCTGCCGGCGAGGCCGCCGAGGAAGCCGCCCTCCACGTCGAGGACGAGGACGAGGACGAGCTGGAGTCCGACGAGGACGTCGACGCCGACGCCGTCGAGGGCGACGAGGACGAGTCCGCCGAGGTCGACGAGGCCGCCGAGGAAGAGACCGACGAGGAGGCCGAGCCGGCCGCCCCGGTCGACCCGGTCGCCGCGCTCCGCGAGGAGCTGCGCACCCTGCCCGGCGAGTGGTACGTCATCCACACCTACGCGGGCTACGAGAAGCGCGTGAAGGCCAACCTCGAGCAGCGTGCCGTCTCGCTCAACGTCGAGGACTTCATCTACCAGGCCGAGGTCCCCGAGGAAGAGATCGTCCAGATCAAGGGCGGCGAGCGGAAGAACGTCAAGCAGAACAAGCTTCCCGGCTACGTCCTCGTCCGCATGGACCTGACGAACGAGTCCTGGGGCGTCGTCCGCAACACCCCCGGCGTCACCGGCTTCGTGGGCAACGCCTACGACCCGTACCCGCTGACCCTGGACGAGATCGTCAAGATGCTCGCCCCGGAGGCCGAGGAGAAGGCCGCCCGCGAGGCCGCCGAGGCCGAGGGCAAGCCGGCTCCGGCCCGCAAGCTGGAGGTCCAGGTCCTCGACTTCGAGGTCGGCGACTCGGTCACCGTCACCGACGGCCCCTTCGCCACCCTCCAGGCGACCATCAACGAGATCAACCCCGACTCGAAGAAGGTCAAGGGCCTCGTCGAGATCTTCGGTCGCGAGACCCCGGTCGAGCTCAGCTTCGACCAGATCCAGAAGAACTGATCTCACAGGTTTCCGACCAGGTCAGAGTGGCTGTCACAGCCGCTCTGACCTGCTCGGTTTTTAGCCGCGCGTCTATACCCGTTATCGTTGTGCGGTATGCCTCCATCCGGATGACCGGATGGCGGGCTGAACACTCTCACTAGGACCCGGAGAGAGCAATGCCTCCCAAGAAGAAGAAGGTCACGGGGCTTATCAAGCTCCAGATCAACGCCGGTGCGGCCAACCCGGCCCCGCCGGTCGGCCCCGCGCTGGGTCAGCACGGCGTCAACATCATGGAGTTCTGCAAGGCCTACAACGCCGCGACCGAGTCGCAGCGTGGCATGGTCGTGCCGGTGGAGATCACGGTCTACGAGGACCGCACCTTCACCTTCATCACCAAGACTCCGCCGGCCGCCAAGCTGATCCTCAAGGCCGCTGGTGTGGACAAGGGCTCCGGCGAGCCGCACAAGACCAAGGTCGCCAAGCTCACGGCCGCCCAGGTCCGCGAGATCGCCACGGTCAAGCTCCCCGACCTCAACGCCAACGACCTGGACGCCGCGTCCAAGATCATCGCTGGCACCGCCCGCTCCATGGGCATCACGGTCGAGGGCTGATCACCCCCCTCGTGACCTAGTGGTAGGGCCAGCGCTGGCCCGGACCACGACTCCATACCTGAACCAACAGGAGAAGAAGTGAAGCGCAGCAAGGCTCTCCGCGGCGCGGACGCCAAGGTCGACCGCGAGCGGAACTACGCTCCCCTCGAGGCCGTCCGTCTCGCCAAGGACACCGCCACCACGAAGTTCGACGGCACCGTCGAGGTCGCCTTCCGCCTGGGTGTCGACCCGCGCAAGGCCGACCAGATGGTCCGTGGCACCGTGAACCTTCCGCACGGCACCGGTAAGACCGCCCGGGTCCTGGTCTTCGCGACCGGTGACCGTGCCGAGGCCGCGATCGCCGCGGGCGCCGACATCGTCGGCTCCGACGAGCTCATCGACGAGATCTCCAAGGGCAACCGCCTGAACGAGTTCGACGCCGTTGTGGCCACCCCGGACCTCATGGGCAAGGTCGGCCGCCTCGGCCGCGTCCTCGGCCCGCGTGGTCTCATGCCGAACCCCAAGGTCGGCACCGTCACCCCCGATGTCGCGAAGGCTGTCAACGACATCAAGGGCGGCAAGATCGAGTTCCGCGTCGACAAGCACTCGAACCTGCACTTCATCATCGGCAAGGTCTCCTTCGACGAGACCAAGCTGGTGGAGAACTACGCCGCGGCCCTGGAGGAGATCCTCCGTCTGAAGCCGTCCGCCGCGAAGGGCCGCTACATCAAGAAGGCGACCCTCACGACGACGATGGGCCCCGGCATCCCGCTGGACTCCAACCGCACCCGTAACCTCCTCGTCGAGGAGGACCCGGCCGCGGTCTGAGCCCCAACGGCTCGCTGAAGTGGTCAGCCGGCCCCGCACCTCTCCGGAGGTGCGGGGCCGGCTTCTTGTACGAGAACGATCAAGGGGTGGGGACGAGTGAGGAACGGCTTCCGATGGAGGCACGCCGCGGTGGCGCTGGCCGTCGTGGCGGGTGTCGCCGGGTGTCAGGACGGCGACGGCGGTACGAAGGCGCCCGGGGCGTCCGCGACGGCGCAGCCGAGCGCGCAGCGCACCCAGAGCCCGGAGGAGGCCGCGCAGGCCGTCCGGGCCGCGTACACCAAGGCCGCGGCCGCGAAGAGCGCCAAGGTCGAGATGCGGCTCCTCGTGGCCGACGACCGGGCGCCCGGCGGCAGTACGTTCGCCGGTGTCCAGGCGTGGGGGCCCTCGGCCGCCGATCTGAAGGTCTACGACTCGTCGTACCTGGCGGAGATCCCCGGCGCTCCCGTCGAGACGCAGGTGCGTTCGGTGGGCGGGGCCACCTACGTGGACCTGGGGACGGGGCTGTCCGCGCAGACGGGCGGCAAGCGCTGGCTGAAGGTGGAGGCCGCGACCGCCGGCGGGGACGAACTGTCGCTCCAGCTGACCGGCGGCCTGGCCGCGGTGAACATGGACCTGCCCAAGGAACTCGGCCTCCTCGCCGCGTCGCCGGCGGTCAGGCACATCGGCCCCGGGACGCGCGGCTACGTCGAGGGCGCCCAGGGTTACGAGGGAGAACTCTCCGGCGGCAAGCTCATGCAGGTCTGGATCGGTGCGGACGGGTACCCGCTGAAGACGGCCGTCCACACGGACACCCCCGGGGGCGGAGCCAAGACCTCGGTCAGCACGACGTACTCCGACTTCGGCGCCAAGGCCGCCTTCCGGACCCCGCCCGCCGAGGACACCATCGCCTTCCCGGACCTCCTGAAACGTCTCGTCCGGGGCTGATTTGCTCCGGGGCCAGGCCGTCACGTACTCTTCCGAGGAAGCCAAAGACCGCTGGTCGTCACTGTGCCCTCAAGGCGCGGTGGCCGAAGGATTCGCTGAGACGCGAACGACCCGCGCAGGTGATTGTGGATGAGTTCCCGGATCTTCGTGATGCGGTTGAGCTGAGCCCCGAGCGCCTGCGCCCGGGGCGTTTTTGTTGTGGCAGCGCCCCTTCTGAGCGGTCCTCATCACCCGGAAGGAGGCCGACGCTCTATGGCAAGGCCCGACAAGGCTGCCGCGGTAGCCGAGCTTGAGGACAAGTTCCGCAGCTCGAACGCCGTCGTGCTGACCTCGTACACGGGGCTCACCGTGGCGCAGCTCAAGACGCTGCGTCGTTCGCTCGGTGAGAACGCCCAGTACGCCGTGGTGAAGAACACGCTGACCAAGATTGCGGCCAACCAGGCCGGCATCTCCGCGCTGGACGACCAGCTTGCTGGTTCGACCGCGGCCGCCTTCGTCACCGGTGACCCGGTGGAGTCGGCGAAGGCTCTGCGTGACTTCGCCAAGGACAACCCGAACCTCGTCATCAAGGGCGGTGTCCTTGACGGCAAGGCGCTGTCCGCCGACGAGTTCAAGAAGCTCGCGGACCTCGAGTCCCGCGAGGTTCTGCTCAGCAAGCTGGCCGGCGCGTTCAAGGGCAAGCAGTCCCAGGCTGCCTCGCTCTTCCAGGCGCTGCCGTCGAAGTTCGTCCGCACCGCGGAGGCGCTTCGCGTCAAGCTCGCCGAGCAGGGCGGTGCCGAGTAATTCGGCTCGCGCGTTGATCCACGCCGCCTAGTGCGTGGGTCGTAGCGGGCCGTTACGCCCGCCTCTCAAGACACATCGGCACCTGCCGAATTAGTGGAAGGATCGCCCATCATGGCGAAGCTCTCTCAGGACGACCTCCTCGCCCAGTTCGAGGAGATGACCCTCATCGAGCTCTCCGAGTTCGTGAAGGCCTTCGAGGAGAAGTTCGACGTCACCGCCGCCGCGGCCGTCGCCGTTGCCGGCCCCGCCGTGGGTGGTGGCGACGCTGGCGCCCAGGCCGAGGAGCAGGACGAGTTCGACGTCATCCTCGAGGGTGCCGGCGACAAGAAGATCCAGGTCATCAAGGTCGTGCGTGAGCTCACCTCCCTGGGCCTCAAGGAGGCCAAGGACCTCGTCGACGGCACCCCGAAGCCGGTCCTCGAGAAGGTCGCGAAGGAGGCCGCCGAGAAGGCTGCCGAGTCCCTCAAGGCCGCCGGCGCCTCCGTCACGGTCAAGTAAGACCGTTTCGGCTCGCTGAGCTGACTCCTGCCCCCGTGTAACGCGGAGGCATCGAAAGGCGATCACCCTTCTGGGTGGTCGCCTTTCGGCGTTCCCCGGGAAGGGCGTGGCGGGGGGCCGGAGGGCCGCCGGAAGCGGAGTATGGTGATCTTCGCCGTGCGCCCCGCAGACCGGGGGGCCTTGACGAACCGCACGCAGCGCGCAATTCTCAGGACGCGTCGTCACAACGATCCGTTTCCGAGGCATGGATCGACGGCTGAACGGGCAGTATCGAGGTGCGCCACACGGCGCGAGGTACCGCGGAGTTGAGAGCAACGAGGGTCGCGAAGAACTCGCCCTGGACATCAGTGAGCCAAGTGGCTACACTGACCCTTTGCGCTGCCTGTTAGCTGCCCCCTGCCCGTCACCAGGGGCATACCTTCGCATCCGCTACTCGGACCGACCCCGTCTGACCTGGCTTTTTGGCCATATCAGGAAAAGTCTGCCGTGAAGCGATGCAGGGGACCGGTACGCGCGTAGTGAGTCCGAGCCCTCGGAAGGACCCCCTCTTGGCCGCCTCGCGCAACGCCTCGACCAATACGAACAACGGCGCAAGCACCGCCCCGCTGCGCATCTCCTTTGCAAAGATCAAGGAGCCCCTCGAGGTTCCGAACCTCCTCGCGCTGCAGACCGAGAGCTTTGACTGGCTGCTCGGCAACGCCGCCTGGAAGGCTCGCGTCGAGGCTGCCCTTGAGTCGGGACAGGACGTCCCCACGAAGTCCGGCCTGGAAGAGATCTTCGAGGAGATCTCGCCGATCGAGGACTTCTCCGGGTCGATGTCGCTGACCTTCCGCGACCACCGCTTCGAGCCGCCGAAGAACTCGATCGACGAGTGCAAGGACCGTGACTTCACGTACGGCGCCCCGCTCTTCGTCACCGCCGAGTTCACCAACAACGAGACCGGCGAGATCAAGTCCCAGACGGTCTTCATGGGCGACTTCCCGCTCATGACGAACAAGGGCACCTTCGTCATCAACGGCACCGAGCGTGTCGTGGTGTCGCAGCTGGTCCGTTCGCCCGGTGTCTACTTCGACTCCTCCATCGACAAGACGTCCGACAAGGACATCTTCTCCGCCAAGATCATCCCGTCCCGGGGTGCCTGGCTGGAGATGGAGATCGACAAGCGCGACCTGGTCGGTGTCCGCATCGACCGCAAGCGCAAGCAGTCCGTCACCGTCCTCCTCAAGGCTCTCGGCTGGACCACCGAGCAGATCCTCCAGGAGTTCGGCGAGTACGAGTCCATGCGCGCCACCCTGGAGAAGGACCACACCCAGGGCCAGGACGACGCGCTGCTCGACATCTACCGCAAGCTGCGTCCGGGCGAGCCGCCGACCCGTGAGGCCGCTCAGACGCTGCTCGAGAACCTCTACTTCAACCCGAAGCGCTACGACCTCGCGAAGGTCGGCCGCTACAAGGTGAACAAGAAGCTCGGCGCGGACGAGCCGCTGGACGCCGGCGTGCTCACCACCGACGACGTCATCGCCACGATCAAGTACCTGGTCAAGCTCCACGCGGGCGAGACCGAGACGATCGGCGAGAACGGCAACGAGATCGTCGTCGAGACCGACGACATCGACCACTTCGGCAACCGTCGTCTGCGCAACGTCGGCGAGCTCATCCAGAACCAGGTCCGCACGGGTCTGGCTCGTATGGAGCGCGTCGTGCGCGAGCGCATGACCACCCAGGACGTCGAGGCGATCACGCCGCAGACCCTGATCAACATCCGGCCGGTCGTCGCCTCCATCAAGGAGTTCTTCGGCACCAGCCAGCTGTCCCAGTTCATGGACCAGAACAACCCGCTGTCGGGTCTGACGCACAAGCGTCGTCTCTCGGCGCTGGGCCCTGGTGGTCTCTCCCGTGAGCGGGCCGGCTTCGAGGTCCGAGACGTGCACCCGTCCCACTACGGACGCATGTGCCCGATCGAGACCCCGGAAGGCCCGAACATCGGTCTGATCGGTTCGCTCGCCTCGTACGGCCGCGTCAACGCGTTCGGCTTCATCGAGACGCCGTACCGCAAGGTCGTCGACGGCCAGGTCACCGACGAGGTCGACTACGTCACCGCCGACGAGGAGGACCGCTTCGTCATCGCCCAGGCCAACGCCGCGCTCGACGAGGAGCTCCGCTTCTCCGAGAACCGCGTCCTGGTCCGCAAGCGTGGCGGCGAGGTCGACTACGTCGAGCCGTCGGACGTGGACTACATGGACGTCTCGCCGCGCCAGATGGTGTCGGTCGCGACCGCCATGATCCCGTTCCTCGAGCACGACGACGCCAACCGTGCCCTCATGGGCGCGAACATGATGCGTCAGGCGGTGCCGCTGATTAAGTCGGAGGCCCCGCTCGTCGGCACCGGCATGGAGTACCGCTGCGCCACCGACGCCGGCGACGTGCTCAAGGCCGAGAAGGACGGCGTCGTCCAGGAGCTGTCGGCCGACTACATCACGGTCGCCAACGACGACGGCACGTACATCACGTACCGCCTGCACAAGTTCTCCCGCTCGAACCAGGGCACCTCGGTCAACCAGAAGGTCGTCGTCGACGAGGGCGACCGCGTGATCGAGGGCCAGGTCCTCGCCGACGGTCCCGCCACCGAAGACGGCGAGATGGCGCTCGGCAAGAACCTGCTCGTGGCGTTCATGCCGTGGGAGGGTCACAACTACGAGGACGCGATCATCCTGTCGCAGCGCCTCGTGCAGGACGACGTCCTCTCCTCGATCCACATCGAGGAGCACGAGGTCGACGCCCGTGACACCAAGCTCGGTCCGGAGGAGATCACCCGGGACATCCCGAACGTCTCCGAGGAGGTCCTCGCCGACCTCGACGAGCGCGGCATCATCCGGATCGGTGCCGAGGTCGTCGCCGGCGACATCCTGGTCGGCAAGGTCACGCCCAAGGGCGAGACCGAGCTGACCCCGGAGGAGCGCCTGCTCCGCGCGATCTTCGGTGAGAAGGCCCGTGAGGTCCGTGACACCTCGCTGAAGGTGCCGCACGGCGAGATCGGCAAGATCATCGGCGTCCGCGTCTTCGACCGCGAGGAGGGCGACGAGCTTCCCCCGGGCGTGAACCAGCTGGTCCGCGTCTACGTCGCCCAGAAGCGCAAGATCACCGACGGTGACAAGCTCGCCGGCCGTCACGGCAACAAGGGCGTCATCTCGAAGATCCTGCCGATCGAGGACATGCCGTTCCTCGAGGACGGCACCCCGGTCGACATCATCCTCAACCCGCTGGGTGTCCCGTCCCGAATGAACCCGGGACAGGTCCTGGAGATCCACCTCGGCTGGCTCGCCAGCCGCGGCTGGGACGTCTCCGGCCTCGCGGACGAGTGGGCGCAGCGCCTCCAGGCGATCGGCGCCGACAAGGTCGCCCCCGGCACCAACGTCGCCACCCCGGTCTTCGACGGTGCGCGTGAGGACGAGCTCGCGGGTCTGCTCAACCACACCATCCCGAACCGCGACGGCGAGCGCATGGTGCTCCCGACCGGTAAGGCGAGGCTGTTCGACGGCCGCTCCGGCGAGCCGTTCCCGGACCCGATCTCCGTCGGGTACATGTACATCCTCAAGCTGCACCACCTGGTCGACGACAAGCTCCACGCGCGTTCGACCGGCCCGTACTCGATGATCACCCAGCAGCCGCTGGGTGGTAAGGCCCAGTTCGGTGGCCAGCGCTTCGGTGAGATGGAGGTGTGGGCGCTGGAGGCGTACGGCGCCGCTTACGCCCTCCAGGAGCTGCTGACGATCAAGTCCGACGACGTGACCGGCCGCGTGAAGGTCTACGAGGCCATCGTCAAGGGCGAGAACATCCCTGAGCCCGGCATCCCCGAGTCCTTCAAGGTGCTCATCAAGGAGATGCAGTCCCTGTGCCTCAACGTGGAGGTGCTGTCCTCGGACGGCATGTCCATCGAGATGCGCGACACCGACGAGGACGTCTTCCGCGCAGCGGAGGAGCTCGGCATCGACCTGTCCCGGCGCGAGCCGAGCAGCGTCGAAGAGGTCTGACGGGAGTTCGGTCGGGGGCTCGGCGTTTCACCGCTGAGTCCCCGGCCGGCCCCAGGACCCCCGTATCAGACCCCAAGCCTTACAACCCTGAGAGGGATTGACGCATAGTGCTCGACGTCAACTTCTTCGACGAGCTCCGGATCGGTCTGGCCACCGCTGACGACATCCGTCAGTGGAGCCACGGCGAGGTCAAGAAGCCGGAGACCATCAACTACCGCACGCTCAAGCCCGAGAAGGACGGACTCTTCTGCGAGAAGATCTTCGGTCCGACCCGGGACTGGGAGTGCTACTGCGGCAAGTACAAGCGTGTCCGCTTCAAGGGCATCATCTGTGAGCGGTGTGGCGTCGAGGTCACCCGCGCGAAGGTGCGCCGTGAGCGGATGGGCCACATCGAGCTCGCCGCTCCCGTCACCCACATCTGGTACTTCAAGGGCGTTCCGTCGCGCCTCGGCTACCTGCTCGACCTCGCCCCGAAGGACCTGGAGAAGGTCATCTACTTCGCGGCGTACATGATCACGTACGTCGACGACGAGCGTCGTACGCGTGACCTGCCCTCGCTGGAGGCGCACGTCTCCGTCGAGCGCCAGCAGATCGAGAACCGTCGCGACTCCGACCTGGAGGCCCGCGCCAAGAAGCTCGAGAACGACCTCGGCGAGCTGGAGGCCGAGGGCGCCAAGGCCGACGTGCGCCGCAAGGTGCGCGAGGGTGCCGAGCGCGAGATGAAGCAGCTGCGCGACCGCGCGCAGCGCGAGATCGACCGTCTGGACGAGGTCTGGTCGCGCTTCAAGAACCTCAAGGTCCAGGACCTGGAGGGCGACGAGCTCCTCTACCGCGAGCTGCGTGACCGCTTCGGCACGTACTTCGACGGTTCGATGGGTGCCGCGGCGCTGCAGAAGCGCCTGGAGTCCTTCGACCTGGAGGAGGAGGCCGAGCGCCTCCGCGAGATCATCCGCACCGGCAAGGGCCAGAAGAAGACCCGTGCGCTCAAGCGCCTCAAGGTCGTCTCCGCGTTCCTGCAGACCGCGAACAGCCCCAAGGGCATGGTTCTCGACTGCGTGCCGGTCATCCCGCCGGACCTGCGTCCGATGGTGCAGCTGGACGGTGGCCGCTTCGCGACCTCCGACCTGAACGACCTGTACCGCCGTGTGATCAACCGCAACAACCGTCTGAAGCGTCTGCTCGACCTCGGTGCCCCCGAGATCATCGTGAACAACGAGAAGCGGATGCTCCAGGAGGCGGTCGACGCCCTCTTCGACAACGGCCGCCGTGGTCGCCCGGTCACGGGCCCCGGCAACCGTCCGCTGAAGTCCCTCAGCGACATGCTGAAGGGTAAGCAGGGTCGTTTCCGTCAGAACCTGCTCGGCAAGCGTGTGGACTACTCCGCGCGTTCCGTCATCGTCGTCGGTCCGCAGCTGAAGCTGCACCAGTGCGGCCTGCCGAAGGCCATGGCGCTGGAGCTCTTCAAGCCGTTCGTGATGAAGCGCCTGGTCGACCTGAACCACGCGCAGAACATCAAGAGCGCCAAGCGGATGGTCGAGCGCGGCCGCACGGTCGTGTACGACGTCCTCGAAGAGGTCATCGCCGAGCACCCGGTTCTGCTGAACCGTGCGCCCACGCTGCACCGCCTCGGCATCCAGGCCTTCGAGCCGCAGCTGGTCGAGGGCAAGGCCATCCAGATCCACCCGCTCGTCTGCACCGCGTTCAACGCGGACTTCGACGGTGACCAGATGGCCGTGCACCTGCCGCTCTCCGCGGAGGCGCAGGCCGAGGCCCGCATCCTGATGCTGTCCTCGAACAACATCCTGAAGCCCGCCGACGGCCGTCCGGTCACGATGCCGACCCAGGACATGGTCCTCGGTCTGTTCTTCCTGACCACCGACGGTGAGCTCCGTGACACCAAGGGCGAGGGCCGCGCGTTCGGCTCCACGGCCGAGGCGATCATGGCGTTCGACGCCGGCGAGCTCGCGCTGCAGTCGCAGATCGACATCCGCTTCCCCGTCGGCACCGTCGCTCCCCGTGGCTGGGTTCCCCCGGTCACCGAGGAGGGCGAGCCGGAGTGGCAGCAGGGTGACTCGTTCCGCCTGCGGACGTCGCTGGGCCGCGCGCTCTTCAACGAGCTGCTGCCCGAGGACTACCCCTTCGTCGACTACTCCGTCGGCAAGAAGCAGCTCTCCGAGATCGTCAACGACCTCGCCGAGCGCTACCCCAAGGTCATCGTGGCGGCGACGCTCGACAACCTGAAGGCGGCGGGCTTCTACTGGGCGACCCGTTCCGGCGTCACCGTGGCCATCTCCGACGTCGTCGTGCCCGAGGCCAAGAAGGCCATCGTCAAGGGCTACGAGGAGCAGGACGAGAAGGTCCAGAAGCAGTACGAGCGCGGTCTCATCACGAAGGAAGAGCGCACTCAGGAGCTCATCGCGATCTGGACCAAGGCGACCAACGAGGTCGCCGAGGCGATGAACGCGAACTTCCCGAAGACGAACCCCATCTTCATGATGGTCGACTCGGGTGCCCGAGGAAACATGATGCAGATGCGTCAGATCGCGGGTATGCGTGGTCTGGTGTCGAACGCCAAGAACGAGACGATCCCGCGTCCCATCAAGGCGTCCTTCCGTGAGGGCCTCACCGTTCTGGAGTACTTCATCTCCACGCACGGTGCCCGTAAGGGTCTGGCTGACACCGCCCTGCGTACCGCCGACTCGGGTTACCTGACCCGTCGTCTGGTGGACGTCTCGCAGGACGTGATCATCCGCGAGGAGGACTGTGGCACCGAGCGCGGTCTGAAGCTGCGGATCGCCGAGCGCGGCGCCGACGGTGTGCTGCGCAAGACGGACGACGTCGAGACCTCCGTGTACGCGCGGATGCTCGCCGAGGACGTCGTCGTCGACGGCAAGGTCATCGCGCCGGCCAACGTCGACCTGGGTGACGTGCTCATCGACGCCCTCGTGGGCGCCGGTGTCGAGGAGGTCAAGACCCGCTCGGTCCTGACCTGTGAGTCCGCCGTCGGTACCTGTGCGTTCTGCTACGGCCGTTCGCTCGCCACCGGCAAGCTGGTCGACATCGGTGAGGCGGTCGGCATCATCGCCGCCCAGTCCATCGGTGAGCCCGGTACCCAGCTGACGATGCGTACCTTCCACACCGGTGGTGTGGCCGGTGACGACATCACCCAGGGTCTGCCGCGTGTCGTCGAGCTCTTCGAGGCGCGTCAGCCCAAGGGTGTCGCCCCGATCTCGGAGGCGGCCGGCCGCGTCCGCATCGAGGAGACCGAGAAGACCAAGAAGATCGTCGTCACCCCGGACGACGGCACCGACGAGACGGCGTTCCCGATCTCGAAGCGTGCCCGTCTGCTCGTGGGCGAGGGCGACCACGTCGAGGTGGGCCAGAAGCTCACCGTGGGTGCCACCAACCCGCACGACGTGCTGCGCATCCTCGGTCAGCGTGCGGTCCAGGTCCACCTGGTCGCCGAGGTCCAGAAGGTCTACAACTCGCAGGGCGTGTCGATCCACGACAAGCACATCGAGATCATCATCCGGCAGATGCTGCGCCGTGTGACGATCATCGAGTCCGGCGACGCGGAGCTGCTGCCGGGCGAGCTCGTCGAGCGCTCGAAGTTCGAGACCGAGAACCGTCGTGTGGTCACCGAGGGCGGTCACCCCGCCTCCGGCCGTCCGCAGCTGATGGGTATCACCAAGGCCTCGCTCGCCACCGAGTCGTGGCTGTCGGCGGCGTCCTTCCAGGAGACGACCCGAGTTCTGACGGATGCGGCGATCAACGCCAAGTCCGACAGCCTCATCGGCCTCAAGGAGAACGTCATCATCGGTAAGCTCATCCCGGCCGGTACGGGTCTGTCCCGCTACCGCAACATCCGGGTCGAGCCGACCGAGGAGGCCAAGGCCGCGATGTACTCGGCCGTCGGCTACGACGACATCGACTACTCGCCGTTCGGTTCGGGCTCCGGCCAGGCCGTTCCGCTGGAGGACTACGACTACGGTCCGTACAACCAGTAAGCGAGTCGCTTAGACCGAAGGGCGGTCACCCCGATCACGGGGTGGCCGCCCTTCGGCGTGTCCGGCTAGCGGGCCGCCACCTCCCAGACGGCGACGAGCACACCGGCGCTCGCGGCGAGGGCGGCGATGCTGGCCAGGGGCCAGCGGGCGCGTTCCAGGTCGTCGAGGCGGGCCTCGTGGTCGGCGAGCTGCCGGTCGGTCTGGTCGCTGCGCTGCACGAGCAGCGCGAGGGCTCCGTCGACCCGGGCGAAGCCGGCTTCCAGGGTGCCGCGGAGCCGTTCGAGTTCGAGGGCGACGGCGACGGGGTCGTTCGGGTCAGACTCGGTCATCGGCGCCGCCCTCGGCCGGGGTGCGGGTGGTGCGCAGCCAGGACGGGAGCAGGTCCTGCACCAGGTCGAGGGCCATCACCCGGGTGAGGCCGGCGGAGACGGCCAGTGCCCCGGCGACCCAGGGGAGGGTCTCGGGGAGGCCGGCGGCGTCGACGATCGCGGGGAGCACGACGGCGATGCCGACGGCGGACTGGAGGACGGTACGGGCCGTGCGCTTGGCGGCATCGGACATCGGGGGACTCCTGTGGTGGTGGGTTATGTCGTGTACGGGACCTTCAGCGCGCTCCAGGACGCGGCGCCGGGGAGGCCGTCGGCGTCGGAGCCGCGGAAGCCGAGCTTGTGCTGCCACTTCGCGTAGCTGAGCCGGTCGGCCTCGCTCCAGCGGGGGCCGGGGCCGACGGTGTACGCGGAGCAGCCCTCGGCGACGAGTCGGCGGCCCATGGCCGTGATGACCGGGGAGCTCGTCTCCTTGCGGAAGAACGAGGCGCCCGGGAACGGCTGGAGGCGGGGGGCGGCGGGCTTTCCGCTGCCGGGGGTGTTCTTGGCGGGGGCCTTCATGAGGCGGGTCTGGACGCGCTGGCGCAGGGTCGGCATGCCGAAGCCCTTGGGGTCGGACTTCCAGTCGGACCACTCCAGGTGGCCGATGACGGACTTGGCGCCCCAGCCGTGGGCCCGGCACAGGGCGGCCGAGACGCGTTCGATGGCGTCGAGCTGGGCGGCCGGCCAGGGGTCGCTGCCGTTGCCGAGGTTGACGCACTCGAAGCCGTAGAAGCGGGAGTTGCCGTCGACGGCGCCCCCGCTGCCCTGGTGTTCGCGCGGGGCGGGCGGCCGGTCGCCGTACGTCTCGCTGACCACGGCCCGGAGGACGGACGGGTCGCCGCCGCCGGCGTGGTTGGCGCGGCCGTTGGCGACGAGGTGGACGGTGCCGTCCTTGGCGATGACGCCGTGGCAGAGCGGGCCGGGCAGGCCGGCGTAGCCGTTGAAGCACATCTCGACGGAGGAGGCGGTGCCGCTGGAGACGGTGTGGTGGATCATCACACCGCTGACCGGGCCCCAGGCGCCGGTGTGGTTGCGGTTGTGGGTGCGCCAGCCGGGGTGCTCGACGACGGTGACGCCTTCGGCGCGGAGCGCGGCGAGGAGCCGGTCCGCGGGGAGGGGAGTGGCCATCTGGTGTCCTCCGGACATGAAAAAAGCCCGCGCGGAGGGCGGGCGTGCGGGTGGGGCGTGGCCTGGTGGGCCGGGTGCTACGGGGCGGGTTCGGGCTCCGGGGTCGGGGTCGGCTCGGGTTCCGGGGTCGGCGGGGCCCAGGCCGCGCACAGTGCGGCGCAGTCGGCCCGGCGGGTCTCGAAGTCGGCGAGCGCGGCCGTGACGGCCCGCTGGACGGAGGTCGGGTCGGGGACGACCGGGGCGCCGTCCCGCGCGTCGACGATGATCAGGCCGGAGCCGCGCAGGACGGCGTCGCCGGTGCCCTTCTCGGTGACCTCGGCGGTGACGTACACGGCCGGGTACTGCCCGGTGACCGGGTCGCGCTGGAGGGCGTGGCCCAGGCTGTTGTCGTAGACGCGTACGTCGACGGTGTGGCCGTCCTCGGTGACGGCGGCGCGGCCCGCGTAGTCGATGGCCACGCCCCAGGGCTCGGTGGGGTCGATGTTCAAGGGGTGCTCCTTGTGGTCCGTGCGGTGTGGTCCGTGCGGTCTGCGGCGGGCGGGCGGGTCAGGTCTGGGCGCCGTGGATGAGGACGGGCTGGGCGTAGACGGTGCCGCCGGTGGCCTGGGCCTGGATCTCGATGTTCATGGTCTGGCCGAACCGGGTCTTCATGTCGCCGGGCAGCAGGCCGAGGTAGTCGTAGGTGGTGCCCGCGGTGACCGCGGGGCCGAACGGGACGCTGTCGACGAGGACCCGTACCTTCCCGGTGGCGCCGCTGGAGGCCGCCGTGCTGATGGCGAGCCGCAGCTTCGGCTGCCAGATGGGGTTGGAGCAGCGGGCGATGGTCGTGAAGGCGGCGGCCGTGGTGGAGGGCCACTTGGCCGGGTCGCTGGCCAGGGGCGGCATCAGTTGCAGCCACGGCCGGGCGAGACCGCCGGTCAGGATGTCGTCCGCGAAGATCTCGTGGTTGTAGCCGTCGAAGATCCGGAACAGCGGCCGGGTGATGGTGACGCTCTCGGACGGCGTGGGACGGAACTCGTTGACTGCGGGACGGGTGTTGACCGCGGTCGACAGGGCCTTGAGGCGGCGTTCCATCTGGTTGAGCCGGTCGATGATGTCCTCGGGCAGCTGGGGCATCAGGCCTCCTCAAGGTAGAGCTCGGCGGTGTCGGCCCGGCCGCGTTCCGGCGGGGTGATCTTGACGCCGATGATCCGGTAGCGGGCGTCGAGGCCCTGGGAGTACCACTCGTCGGTGATCCGGATGCGGGCGACGCGGCCGAGCAGCGCCGGCGGGACGATCCCGCCGAGGTGGATGCTGATCGAGGGGATCACCACGGCGCCGCGGGCCTGCGCGAGCTCGGTGGCGGCCACCGAGTCGAGGGCGAGCTGGTCGCTGATCTCGTTGTGGTCCGAGGAGAGGTCGATCAGCGGCCAGCCGTCCACGAGCAGGTCGCTGGCGTACTGCGTGCCGGAGAAGATCGGCCGGGACTCGGCGGCGGCGTTGGCGTTGGTGGAGGCGCCGCGGGCGACGGCGGTGGTGCCGCCGCGGGTCGCGTCGTACGGGAAGGAGTACGACAGGATGACGCCGGGCCGGTCGAAGACCAGGTCGGTCGCGCCGGTGACGATCTTGGGTTCGCCGATCCGGAGCTGCCGGATCCGCTGCCCGGTGACCGGGTCGCGGTAGACCAGGATCTGGTGCTCGAAGCCGTTCTCCGTCGCGGCGAGCTGGTCGAGCGCCTCCAGGTAGACGGTCTCGTCGCCCTTCCGCCACGAGGCGGTCTTCTGGAACTTGGGGATCTCGTTGCCGAAGGTGATCCCGAGGCGGCGGGGTTCCTCGCCCGCGGGGGCGTCGGGGTAGGTCTGGACGTCGAGTTCGCGCCAGAGCCGGCGCGCGATCTCCAGCTGGTCGGTCGGGGTGTCGTAGGTGATGTCGGTACGGATGCGGCGGCGCCCGGCGTACGAGTCGAAGGTCGCGGCCTGGATGCCGAGGGTCAGCACGCCGCGGCCGCTGGACTGCAGGGTGCTGGTCCAGACGATGCCGCCCCACCACAGGTCGCCGCCGCGCTCCAGGTAGACCGCGGTGCGGCCCTCCCGCACCTTCTTGACCCGGTCGGCGATGGCCTTGTCGGGGATGGGGACGGTGCCGGAGAGCGAGCCCGCCTTGCCGATGTAGTCGTCGAACGAGACGTCCCGCAGCGGCAGGATGTCCAGCGTCTGGTCGGTGAGCAGGTCGCAGAAGATCGCCCGGTAGGGCGTTTCGATGGCCATCGAGGCCCCCCTTACAGGACGTAGGTGGCGGAGACGCGGATGTTCCGGCCGGGGACGAGGGCGCCGCCCGAGGACCAGGTGCGCAGGACCGCCTGTCCGCTGGAGGCGCTGAGGACCACGCCGCCGGAGCCGAAGCCGTCGCAGCCGGTGGTCTCGAAGTCGAGGGCGGGCCGCCAGCCGGCGGGCAGGACGCACAGCGGTTCGTCGTTGATGTTGCCGGCGGTGTTGGCGTCGACCTGGGCGCCGGTGCGGGTGACGAGGAAGGTGACGGTGCACAGGCCGCCCTTGGTCCTGCGGCCGGCGAAGGAGGTCAGCGACCAGTTGGCCAGCGCCGTCGCACCGGCGTTGGTCGTCTCGACCTCGACCGGCGGCTGGTAGACCACCCAGGCGCTGCCGTTCCAGCGCTGGAGCTGGCCGCCGCCCGAGTCCCGGTACTGGCCGGTGTAGCTGCCGGTGGCGATCGTGCCGCTGGGCGCGATGCCGCCGATCTCCTTGGGGTAGGCGACCCAGGCGGTGCCGTCCCAGCGCTGGAGGAAGTGGGCGTTGTCGTTGTCCTGGTACTGGCCCGGGTAGCCGCCGGGCACGCCGGCGTTGTTGTAGACGGGCAGGATGCCGCCGGCGGAGACCGTCGTGGTGCGCAGGTCGGTGGCGGCGCCGCCCGCCCAGTCGATGCCGCCGGTGCCGGCGGAGGCGCCCTTCTTGACCTTCACGGTGAACAGGACGAGGGAGCGGGCGGGGGCCGCCGGGGCGGCCGGGACCGCCGCCGGGGTGCCCTTGACGATCTCGACGACGGCCTCGTACTTGCCGAGGGCGTCGACGTCGTTGTCGTAGACGCGGACCACGACGAGGTCGATCCGGTCGTTGAGCGGGTCGCCGTCGGCGAAGGTGAGGGTGATGTCCTCGTCGAGGGCGACCGGGTAGGCACCGTCGGTGGTGCCGCCCTGGATGACGGCCTTGCCGTGGTAGACGGTGGCCGTCATCGGGCCGGAGGAGCTCATCCACAGGCCGCCGACCCGGAACTTGCCGTCGTACGTGCCGGGCAGGATGCCGGACCGGACGGCGAGCGGGTTGACGGGGGTGGTGGCGCCGATGAGGGTGACGCGGGTGTTCTGGCGGGTCTGCCCGGTGGGCATCAGCCATCCGGTACGTACGGGCATGGGGGTCTCCTGGGGGAGGGGCGGATCGGGGCTACGGCAGCGGGTCGACCTTGATGTACGTGTTGTCGAAGCCGCCCTTGAGGCCGAGGGTGTTGGCGATGACCCGGAAGTGGGCCGTGAGCGTGTAGGTCGCGCCCGGGGTCAGGTTCGAGTACCGGCGCGTGGTGGAGACCGAGACCATGTGCTGGCTGGCGGCGATCGTCGCGTAGTCGTCGTCGAGGTCGTTGACCACCGTGGCGCCCTGGGTGAGCTTGAGCGCCATGTACGCGTAGTGGTCGGGGCTCCCCGAGCGCAGCTTGCAGCCGAAGCTCACGGCGACGGCCTTCGACGGCGGGGCGACGAAGTTGACCGTGAGCGGGTTCGTGGCGCGGCCGCCCAGCGTCGGGGTGTAGGCGGTCGAGGCGGTGTCGCCGAAGTCGCCGTTGTCGACGAAGTACGGACCCGGTACGGCCGGGGTCCACGCCGAACCGTTCCAGCGCTGGAGCTGGCCGCCCGGCGTGTCCCGGTACTGGCCGGTGTAGCTGGCCGTCAGGGTGGACGCGGAGGACGGGATGATGCCGCCGATCGCCTCCGGATAGGCCACCCACTGCCCGCCGTCCCAGCGCTGCAGCTGGTTGTTGGCGGTGTCCTGGTACTGGCCCGGGTGGGCGCCCGGCAGCACCGGGCCCTCGACCGGGAGGATGCCGCCGAGCGCGACGACCGGCGTGCGCAGGTCCTTCAGGGCGGTGTTCCACGGGATGCCGCCGTTGCCCGCGCTGGCGCCGGCCGGGACGGTCACCTCGTACAGCGGGAGGCTGCGCGGCGGGGCCACCGGCGCCTGGGGGGCCTGGCCGGGCACGCCCCGGATGATCTCGACCTTCGCCTCGTTGCGGGTGCTGCCGTCGTAGAGGTTGTCGTAGATCTTCAGGACGACCAGGTCGATCCGGCCGTACTGGGCGTCGCCCGCGGCGAAGGTGACCTGCTCGGAGGCGGGCAGGGCCACCGGGTAGACGCCCTGGGAGATGTCGCCCTGGATGACGGCCCGGCCCTCGGAGACGGTCGCCGTCATGGCGGAGGCCTTGTCCATCCAGAAGCCGGACAGCCGCCACTTGCCGTCGTAGGAGCCCGGCAGGATGCCGGAGCGGACCTGGACGGGGTTGATCATGGTGGTCGCGCCGACCTGGTTGAGGCGGGTGTCCTCGCGGGTCTGGCCGGTCTCGGCGACCCAGCTGCTGCGCAGGTTCACGGGGTTCTCCAATCGGGGGGTGCGGTGGGAGGGGCGGTCAGGACCTGATCCACTGGGCGGACAGGTTGCTGTAGTAGCCCGAGCCGCCGAGGGTGCGGACGGCGGCGGTGTGGTTGTGGTAGCCGGCGAGCTGCAGCACGTTGCCGGCGGTGAGCTTGATCAGGCCCTGGCCGCCGACGGTGACGGCGCCGGTGGCCGCCGGTCCCAGCCAGGTCATCCGGGGCACGCCGACGCCGCCGAGGGTGATGCGGGCGCCGCGCACGCCGGTGGTGGAGTCGCCGTTCCAGGCGACGTGGCCGGAGACCCGCCACCAGCCGGTACGCGGGACGACGAAGCTGTCGGAGCCGTTCCAGCCGGTGAAGTCGTCGATGTCGACGTTCTGGAGGGTGATCGGGGTCCAGGTGCTCGCGGGCACGCTCTGCATCGACGTCTGCGAGACGCTGAACAGGACGGCGGCCTTGCCCTCCGCGTACTGCCAGGCGGCGCCGTCCCAGCGCTGCAGGACGCCGGCGTTGTCGCGGTACTGGCCGGTGTAGCCGCCGGTCGTCATCGTCCCGTGCGGGGCGATGCCGCCGATCGGCTTGGGGTACGAGACCCAGGCCGTGCCGTCCCAGCGCTGGAGCAGGCCGGAGACGTCCCGGTACTGGCCGACGTAGGCGCCCTTGAAGCCGCTGGTCGGGATGATGCCGCCGAGCGCGGTCATCGGGTAGTGCAGGGTCGTGACGACGCCCGCGGTGGTCCACGCGATGCCGCCGGTGCCGGCCGAGGTACCGGCCGGCACCGCGACGGTGTAGAGCGGGAAGGCGCTGCCGGGGCCCGAGGCCGGGACGACGGGGGTGGCCGCGGGGGTGCCCTTGACCAGCCGGATCACGGCGTCGGTGGCACCGCTGCGGTCGTACGCGTCGTCGAGGACGGCCAGTTCGATCAGGTCGATCCGGGGGTACTGCGGGTCGCCGTCCGCGATGGTCAGGGTCTCCGGGGAGGTCACCGCGATCATGTACGCGCCCTGGGCGGTGTCGCTGCCCTGGATGACGGCCCGGCCGGTGCCGATCGAGCACTGCATCGCCGACGCACCGGTCAGCACCAGGCCGCCCGGCACGATGCCGGGCCGTGAGCGCAGCGGGGTCTCGGCGGCGCTCTGCCCGTTGGGCGTCAGGAGCGCGGACAGCGTGAGCCGGGTGTCCTCGCGGGTCTGGCCGGTGGAGTGGAGCCAGGCGGCCCGTACGGTCATGGGTGCACCTCTTTCTGTGCGGAGCGGTCGGTACGGGGAGGGGCCGCGGTCACCACTCGGCGCTGCGCCAGCGGATCGTCATCAGCGCCTCCGGGGTCGACGCGTCGGGCCGGAACGACAGCTCCGTGCGGCCCGGTTCGAGGAGGAACAGCTCCTCCGGGCTGGAGTCGGCCATCGCGGTGTGGCGGCGGGAGGCGGTGTTGTTGAGCATCACCGTGCCGCCCGCGGTGTCGACGACGAGCTCGTCGCCGGCGGCCAGGTCGATCGCGTACCGCAGTCGGCGCTTGCTGTTCCGTTCGGTGACGGTCGGCATGGAGCAGGGGCCGCGGAAGACGATCACCGGGTGGGTGGCGGCCGAGCCGGTGTTCTCGGCGACGGCGTCCCCGGTGGACTTGGCCTGGCCCCAGTTGAGCGGCCAGGTCAGTCCGTTCGGCAGCCAGGTCAGACCGGTCTCCGGCTGCGGCGGGGTGGTGGAGGACGACTGCTCGTTGACGGCGTAGCGGCGCGGGTCGGAGGCCAGCCACTGGATCGACATCTTCGTGCTGCCCTGGGTGGCGAAGCCCTGGTCGGCGGGGACCACGCGCTGCGCGATCCGGGCGCGTACGGCGAGGAGTTCGCCGTGCAGCCGGACGGTCAGCCAGCGTTCCTCGTCGAGCAGGGCGAGCGCCTGGCGCAGCGCGCGGACGGCCTCGGCGGTCTGGCTCCACTCGGGCACCAGGACGATCGTGCCGCTGATCTTGCGCGGCTTGGCGTAGCGGGAGCCGGGCCAGGCGCCGTGCGAGGTGGGCCGGTCGGCGTCGGAGGAGTCGTACTCGGGCAGGTCCTCCCAGCCCTGGAGCCCGGTCCGGTCGACGTTGAACGGCGTGCCGGGGCCGATGAGAAGCCCGGCCCACTGGATCTGCCCGTCCTGGGTGATCAGCGAGCCGGGCGCGTGGTCGGCGGTGAGATTGCTTCCGGCATATGTGGTTGTGGTCTCGGCCATGGGGCCGTCACCTCACTTCTGAGGGGCTGTCGGGTGGAAGGGCGGGTTCAGCAGTGGGCGCCGACGAGGAAGAGCAGGTCCTCGGCGGTCGACCGCGGGCCGGCGCCCGGCTCCTCGTGGAACTCCGCGATGCGGTGCGGCCGCCGGGGAGCCTCGGTGAGGGCCGGGACGCGCCGGTGTTCGAGCACGGTGAGCGGGTCGATGCGCGGCGCGCTGTCGGCGCCGGGGAAGACGACACCGCCCTCGGCGAGCATCGGGATCTTGTCGATGTCGACGCCGAACTTCTTGCCGAGGATGTTCACGCTCAGCTTGTTGAGCCCGTCGATGATCCAGTTGGCGAAGGCGATGAGGCCGTTGATCGGGCCCTTCACGACGCCGAGCACGGCGCTCAGGGCGCCCTTGACCAGATCGCCCATCCCCTTCAGGGCCCTGGCGACGGCGTCCTTCGCGTGCCGGAAGAACCCAGGGATCTTCTCCGTGACGAAGGACAGCACCGGCTTGACGGCGCTCTTGATCCCGCCGATCGTGCGCGAGGCGATGCCGCGCAGGGCGTTGGAGGCGGAGGTGACGGAGGTGCGGACCCGGGAGATGCCGCTGATGCCGGAGCCGATGACCTTCAGGGCGGACGTGAACAGGGTCAGGTACGCCTTGACGTACGTTCCGACGGCCTTCCCGATGAGCTTGACGACCGGCTGCAGAAACGCCCAGACCGACTGGAAGCCCTTCAGCGCGGCCTGGAACACCTGCCGCATGATCTTCTGCCCGGTCTCGGTCTGCATCGCGTACTCGATGAGCCAGGCGGCGACCGGGACGAGGATGCCGACGAGGAAGCCGACCGGGTTGGCCCGCATGGCGACGTTGATGCCGGTCATGGCGACGGAGGCGACGGTCATGACCGTGCCGTAGGTGCCCATCAGCCCGGTGATGACGTCGGCGACGGGCAGCAGCGGGACGAGGAGCGCGAGGACGCCGCCGACCGCGGGGCCGAGCCGCCCGGCGGCCGTCCTCGCCCTGCCCGCGGCGGTGCCGATCCTCCGTACCCCGGTGACGGCCCGGGACCGCTGGATGCGGCGGACGGAACCGGCGGCGCCGGACGCACCGGTACCGAGGGCCCGTACGGGGGCGGCGGCGGTCCGCAGACCGGCGGCGAACCGGTTCATGCCGCCGCCGGCGCGCACGGTGTCCTCCCGGAGCCGCTTCAGTCCGTCGCCCGCCTGACCGAGACCGCGCCTGAGGGAGGTCATCACCGGCAGGGCGCCGGCGAACGGGTTCGGGAAGGCCGCGACGGCACTCATCCGCGTGCCTTCGCCAGGTACATCAGCGCGTCCGCCGTGGACTGCGGGTCACTGTTGCGGGCCGCGTGGTAGTGCTCGATGTGCAGCCCGGCGCCCCCGCCGCCCTTGCCCCCCTGCAGCTGCGCCGACATGCGGGCGCGCCGGGCGGTGAGGGCGAGCAGCCGGTCCAGCTTGGACAGCGGCAGGACGGCCTCGGCCTCGCCGGCCTCGGCGAGGATCGCCGGGACACCGCCGCTGCGGGGCATCACGACACCGCCGGTGGCGAGCATGGGGATGGTCGGGATGTTGACGCCGAAGGTCTTGCCGCCGACGAGCGGCACCCAGCCGGGGACGCTGACCTTGACGCCGTTGACGGCCCTGATCATCCGGTTGATCATCCCGATGACGGCGTTGATCGGACCGGACACACCGCTCTTGATGCCCTCGAAGGCCCGGGACGCGATGCCCTTGAGGCCGTTCCAGATGGAGGACATCTTGTCCTTGACCGCCCGGAAGGCGTTCGGGATGGCGCTCTTGATCCAGTTCACCACCGGGGTGATGACGGCTTTGATGCCCTTCCAGACGGCGCCGACGACCGTCTTGATCGCCTTCATGACCGTGGTGATGACGGTCTTCCAGATGTTCACGTAGGTCTTGATGACGGTGGCGACGGCCTTGACGACGGAGGAGATCGCCTTCTTGATGCCGTTCCACACCGTCTTGATCAGCTGTCCGGCCTTCTTCATGATCGGGCCGATCGCCTTCATCACCGCGCTGATCACGGTCTTCACGGCGTCGAAGGCCTTCTTCAGGACCTTCTGCATCGTCTTCGACTGCATCGCCATGTCGACGATCTTCTCGATGAGAGGCATGAAGAGTTCGATGAGGCGGGCGAGGAAGTTGCCCTTCATCGACTTGTTGAGCTTGTCCTGGCCCTTGGCGGCCTTGCCGGCGCCGGACTCGTACTTGCCCATCTTGGTGCCGGCCGACTCGGCGGTCCGGCCGGCCTTCGTCATCGACTTCTCGGCCTGGTCCGAGGCGGTCTTGAGGTTCTTGAGCTGGGTGCTGGAACCCTGGGCGCCGGTCTTGAGGTTCTTGAGCTGACCGTTCGCCGAGTTGCCCGCGTCGCCGACCTTCTTGACCGAGGTCGCGGCGCCGGAGGCCTGCGTCTTGAGGTTCCGCAGGGAGTCGGACGCCTTCTTCATGGAGCTGGTGAAAGCCATGGGTGGTTACCTCCTTTCGGGGTGGTGGGGATCAGGCCATTTCCTGAGCGGCCTCGTGGGCCTTGATCTTGAGGGTGTTGAAGGCGGAGGCCACGTCCCGGCCGGCGTCCGCGAGCCGTTCCGCGGCCCGGGCGGCCGACTCCAGACCACGGGCCTTCGGGAGCTTCTTCGGGTCGAAGTGCCGCTGCGAGCTCGCGAGCTTCCCGGTCGCCTTGGCCATCGCCTGGATCTGCGTGGGGTTGGCGTCGACCATGGCCTTGTTGAGCTTCTCGAGCTTCTTCGGGTCCGGGACCTTCTTGGGGTCGTAGTCCGCCACGGCCTTGACGAGCTCCTCGATCGCCTTGGCGACCGTCTCGATCTTGGCGGGGTTGGCCTCCTTGACGGCCGCGTTGATCTTCTCGACGGCGCTCCCCGCCTTGACCATCGCGGAGGCCTTCGGCAGGTCCTTGAACTTCGTCTTGAACGGGCCGGCCTGGGTGTTGAACTCCTTCAGGTGGGGGTTCAGCGCCTCCAGCTGCGCGCGCAGGGCGTCGAAGTTCGCGTTCGCCGGGATCGAGGCCATGCCGCCGCCGGCGGCCTCCTCCCGGGTCTCGACGTCGTTGCGGTTCTGGAGCCGGATGCCGCGTCCGGTGTCGGAGGTGGCCAGAACCCGGCCGTCGGCGTTGCCCAGCAGCCGGGCGGGCAGCTGCTGGATGTCGCGCTGGATCTTGACGACCCAGGCGGTGAGGATGACGCCCATCGCGGGGATCATGAGGCCCGCGATGGCGGAGGCGAGGTACCAGCCCCACTTGTTGTCCGGGTTCTCGCGGTTCTCGTAGAACTTCTCCAGGGCCGCGCCGAAGCCGTCGAGGCCCATGGCTTCGAGGAACTCGGACTTCTTCGCCTTGGTGAGCTCGTCGTACATCGACTTGAAGCGCTCGGTCCAGTCCTTCGGCAGCTGCTGCTTGAAGAACGTCTCGGTGACCAGCGGGCTGCTGTCCGACTTGTTGAGGTGGGTCTTGAGGGCTTCTATCTCGGTGGAGAGCTGGTCGGTTGTCTTGGTCATGATTGCTCCGCTTCCGGCCGTGACGGCCAAGCGCCGAAAAGCCCCTGCCGGGACCGGCAGGGGCTCGTTCGTGCGGGGGCAGCGGGCGCGGCTAGGCGTCGCCGTCCCGGCGGGGGCCGCGTCGCACCGTCGCGAGGGCGTCGTTCCAGCCCGCGGCGTACGCGAGGGTCTCGTAGCGGGAGACCTCGGCGTACAGCGTGCCGAGCAGCGCTCTCTTGTCGAGGGCGACGGGTCCGTCGAGGAGCTGGCGGAGGCGGTCCTGGAGAGGGATCCGCGGTTGCGATACCTCGGCCTGCTGGGTCATGGACGCCTGCCTTCCCGTTGCTTGCCCGTGCGGTTGTGGCGGCGCCGCGGAGTGAGGAGCGGGGGCACCACGTATTCGAACCTCTGTGCGAACAGAGTGTGGAACATCTGTTCGATGTTTGTCGAGCGGGAAACCCCTGACGGTGTGTCTTCTTGCGCGATTTCCGGACACGTTGGCGACTGAAACGGCCTTGTGTTCGACCAGGTAACCTGGAGGGTGCGTTCCTCGGGCCGGACCACTCCGGGGGGCGAGGGGCGCGAGGGGCGCGGGGGGATCCCAGGGGGCTGGAAGGCAGTACTGACGCATGGATACGGAGCCGGGCGCTGGCCGCCGGGATCGGGACGTCGACTGGCTCGCCGCCCACCCCGATCTGCCCCACCTCTTCGCCCATCTCTCGGAGCTCGTGCACGCCTCCGGGTACCCGCCGGGGGAGCTCGTCGTGATCCCCCGGGCCGAGATCGACCGCCGGGAGACGGCCGCGTTCACCGCCGGCTGGGCCGAGGCCGTGTCGGACGAACTGCCCCGCATCCGCCAGGAGTACGAGAAGCGCGTCGCCGACGCCTACGCGCAGGGCCAGGGTGACGCGCGTGGAGTCCGCCGCCCCCAGCGCCGTACGGACACGGGCCAGGAAGGCGCCCGGGTCATCGCGCTGCCCTTCGCCTGGCTCCTCGAACCGCCGGCGGCGGTCGTCGAGGCGGAGGAACGCGTACGCAGGGAACGCGAGATGTTCGAACAACGCGCGGACCCCGGACCACGGTCCGACTCCGGGTCGCGCGCCGACCCCGGACCGCGGACCGACTCCGGGTCGCGCGCCGACCCCGGACCGCGGACCGACCCCGGACCGCGGACCGACCCCGGACCGCGGACCGACTCCGGGCCACGGGCCGACCCCGGACCACGCTCCGACTCCGGGCCACGCTCCGACCCCGGGTCACGGACCCCGGCCGGGCCCCGGGAGCCGGAGCCCGAGCACCGTAAGGAGGCCGAGCCCGACCCGGAGCCGGACGTCCTCCTGACCGCCCAGGAGAGCCGGGCCCGCCGCAACGCCCAGCCGGTACGGAAGGTCGTGCGCGGCAAGGGCGGCCGCCCGATCGTCCCGCCGCTCGCGGGGGTGCCGGCCCAGGTCGGACCGGCCGCGGACCGGCGCGACGCCGACGCCGCCGCCGAACCGGAGCCGCGGGCGGGCAGGGGGCAGCGGCTGTCCGACCGGGCCAGGGCCCTGGAGAAGGACATGACCGCCGAGCGGGCACGGGAAGAAGCGCCCCCGGAGCCCATGCCCTGAATCGGGACGGGGCCCCGGGGGCCGCGGGATCACCCGAAGAACCGGGCGATGGCGTGGGGGGACGGTGCTTCGGTCGCCGTGGGGGGCTCGGCCCCGCCCTCGTCCTCGGCGCCGTCCTCGTCCGCGAGACCGCTCGGGCGGGGAACGGGCGACGGAGCCTCCGGCGTCTCGTCGTCCTCGCCGTTGTTGACGCAGGCGAACATCCAGTTGGCCACGGCCAGATGGTCCACCGTGGCCGCCAGCAGATGGTCGGTGATCGACCACTCGGCCGCCTCGCCGTGGATCTCGCGCTGGACGGCGCTGTCCCGTGGCAGGTGCTTGACCATGACCATCAGACGCCGGCTGGAGAGCTCGCCGCGGTGCCAGTCGAGGAGATCGGCGGAGTAGTAGCGGAGCAGGTCCGCCTCAAGGGCCTCGGCGTGTTCGTCGACGAACCCGACGAGGCTCAGTCTTCCCCCAGGCCGAGCCCGGTCTCCTTGCCGTAGGCCTCCAGGATCGCGGCGATGTCCTGCATCGTGACGTCGTGCTGTTCGAAGCGCGTGAACTGCTCCTCACCCATCAGGAGTGCGAGCAGGCCGTCCACGTCGTTGTCGTCGAGCGTGCGCAGCGCCTTGGCCGTCGCGCGGCTCAGTTCGGTCGGAAGGGTGTAGCTCTCGCCGTCCAGCTCGAAGGACCAGGCGCGGCCGTGGGCCTCCTGTCGCTGGGCGCGGGCGGCGTTGACGTCGAAACGGGCCATGGTGATGCGTACTCCTTGGATCGGGTGAAGGCCGGTCGAGGGGGGAGGGGCGGGGCGGGACGGCGTGCGCCGTCCCGCCCCGGGTGGGGAGGGGATCAGACCGCCGCGCCGTACTGGCTGTCCTTCATGAGGAAGGTCGCCAGCGGCTTGCCGTCGCCGTTCGACATGGCCGAGAAGGTGATGCCCAGGGTGGACGCCGCCTTGCGGGCCAGCTTGATGTCGTCGGAGGCGGTGACCTGACCGCGCGGGATGATGAAGCGGTAGGTGACGGCGGTGGTGCCGCCGGCCTTGACGTCGGTGAACTCCAGGCCGAGGGCGCGGGCGTCGGCGTACGGACGCTCGGCGATCTCGTACTTGAAGGTGTCCGTCGCCGGGGCCGGCTCGGCCTCGACCTTGCCGCCGCCCATGAAGAACGGCAGCGTGTCCTCGTTGAACTGGAGCAGGGAGAACTTCAGCGAGAGGTCACGGGCCGAGTAGATGTAGTGGATCGGGGAGACCGACTGCCACGAGTCGATGGCCTCCAGCTTGTCCTTCTTGGAGAAGGTCACGCCGTCGCCCGTGGTGTAGCCGAGGTTGGTCCAGCCGGTCCAGTCGGCGGAGGGCTCGCCGGTGCCGAAGGCCGGGACGTTGGTGCCGACCTTGGCGACGAAGAGCTTGCCGACGCCGGCGACGCGGATCTCGGCCGAGTTGTTTCCTGCCATGGTGTGTTTCTCCTTGGTGAGAGGGCTGCCGCCCGGACGTGGGTCCGGGTACGGCAAAGGCCCCGCCGGTCGGCGAGGCCTGGTCTGTGGGTCGCTGGGTGTCTAGAAGACGTTCAGCGAGAGCTGGATGACGCAGAGGTAGCGGTTGGCGCCCCGGTAGAGGTAGTCGGGCATCCAGCGCGGCCCGTCCTTCTCCTCGGCGTCGCTGACGACGTGGGCGCCGAGCTGCTTGCCGAGGGTGGCGAGCAGGGCCCGGCGGGCGGCGTTGGCGAGGACGTGGGCCGCGGTCTTGGTCGGCGCGTACACCTCGAACTCGATCAGCGGCTTGTCGACGTGCAGGTCGCCGATCCAGGCGCCGCCGCGGCGGTTGACCAGGACGGCGTTCTGGGTGCCGTCGAAGCCGGCCGGCGCCTGTGCGGCGACCGTGACGCCGGCCAGCGCCGGGTCGGCCTTGAGGACGTCGACGACCAGCTTCTCGACGTCCGGGAACGCACTCGGGGGAGTGGTCATGACGGTGCTCCTCGAAGGGCTCGGAAGAGGGAGGCGGTGCGGGGCGCCGTCCGGGCCGCTCCGCGCGGAGACGGGGGCGGGGCGGGGCAGCGCGCCCGGACGGCGAACGGCGGAGCCGCCGCCCGTCGTCCGGGCGCAGCTCCGCCGCTGCACCAACTGTGACAGAGAGCGTGCGCGCACGCAACTAGTTCGGGAGGGGGCCGTCGGACCGGCGTACGAGCCCCGCCCACCCGGCCGATACGTTGGCGGTCACCGATCGAGGAGCCGCCCCGTGCCCGCCCGCCCCCGCCTCCTGTACGTCACCGACCTCGCCTACCCGGCCCGCGGACGGCGCTACTGCGACGAGGACATCCGCCTCACCGCCCGGCTGCGCGAGCACTTCGACCTGGCGCTCTGTCACCCGCTCGACGCCGCCGCCCTGATGGACGGCTTCGACGCCGTCGTCGTCCGCAACAGCGGCCCCGTCCTCGGCTACCAGCAGGAGTACGACGCCTTCCGCGAGCGCGCCCTGGCCGGCGGCGTCCGGGTCTACAACCCGCTGCACGGCCGCGGCGACATGGCGGGCAAGCAGTACCTGCTCGACCTGACCGCCGCCGGATTCCCCGTCATCCCCACCGTCGACCGGCCCGAGGACCTCCACCGGCTGCCCGAGGCCGCCGCGTACGCGGTCAAGCCCAAGGCGGGCGCCGACTCCATCGGTCTGACGTTCCTGCCGTACGGGGAGCTCGCCGGCCTCGGCTACGGCGACGTCCTCGTCCAGCCCCGGATCGACTTCCGCTACGAGGTGTCCTTCTACTTCGTCGACGACACCTTCCAGTACGCCCTGTACGCCCCCGACCCCGAGCGCCGCTGGTTCCTCGAACCGTACGAGCCCACCGACGACGACCTCGCCTTCGCCCGCCGCTTCGTCGACTGGAACACCCTCGACCACGGCATCCAGCGCGTCGACGCCTGCCGCGCCCCCGGCGGCGAGCTGCTCCTCGTCGAACTGGAGGACCTCAACCCCTACCTCTCCCTGGACCACGTCCCCGAGGAGACCCGCGACCGCTTCACCGCCGCCCTCACGGACTCGCTCCACCGCTTCCTGCGGGCATGACGAAGCGCCCCGCGTCCGACAGGGACGCGGGGCGCTGCTCGTACGGGAAGGGCTCAGGCGGTACGGGACCGGCGGCGGGCGACGCGCTCGGCGGCGAACACGTCCTCCAGGCGGAAGAGCTGCGCCCTGCCCGCCTTCCCGGCGGCCCGCAGATGGCCGAGCTGCACCCACTTGCGGATGGTCGCGGGCGCGACGCCCGCCTCCTCCGCGGCGAGTGGGCCGGGGATCAGGGCCGGCAGGGCGGGCGAGCTCAGCATGCGGTCTCCTTCGGGTCGTCCATCGCCGCTTCGATCTCCTCGGTACGGGCCCCGGAGGCGGCCGCGAGCTCCGTCCACTCCCGCTCCGGCCACAGGTGCCGGTAGGCCGGGTCGTCCTGGCAGCCGCACAGCTCGTCCGCGCACACACAGGCCGGGTTCACACAGAGCACCGCACGCCGGTCGGGGAAGGCCCGCAGCGACACCGAGTCGCACCAGGGGCAGCGGCCCGAGACCCGCACGACCGTCTCCGCGTCGCCGAGCGTCCTGGCGCACCGCCGGGCCATCCGCCGGATCTCGTCCCGCACGTGCCGGGCCAGGTCCGGGTCGGCGCCGATCGTGTCGAGCAGTCCCACCACCCGGCGGAGCCGGTCGATCACCCCGGCGCGGGGCGGCCGGGGCAGCGCGAGCCGGGCGGACACCGCCTCCTCCAGCTCCACCACCCCGTCGGTGATGTCACGGATGGCGTCGGAGACGTGCAGCCGGATCGGGGCGGCCCCGTGCCCGGGGACGGCGAGGCCGTGCCGCTGCTGGAGCAGCAGCGCCTCCCGCCGCTCCTCGCGGATCTGTTCGTCGCGGCCGGCGGGGGAGGGGGCCGGGGCGCTCCCGGCGGGGCCGCGGCGGCCGGGCGCGAGCTCTTCGGCGAGCTCGGGGAACTGGCGTACGAGGGCGGCGGTCCAGAGCGTGATGTCGCGCAGGACGGGCTCGACGGAGGCGGCGGGGGGCGTGCGGTCAGCCACGGCGGCCGCTCCCGGTGCGGGCCGGGGCGAGGGCGACGGCCTTCGCCACGCGTGCCGGGTCGGCGGGGCGGCCGTTGCGCCAGAGGCGGCCGGCGCAGACGCCGTCGAAGTAGCTCTCGGCGGGGGCCACCACGGTCTCGCACGGGTGGCGGACGGGGCACGCGGCACAGGCGCGCAGCGCCGGGGCCGCCTCCCTGGCGCGGCGGGCGAAGACGACGGACGGGGAGAGGTCGGCGCACGCGGCGGCGGCCTGCCAGGGGGTGGGGTCGGTCTTGGACAAGGGTTCTTCTCCACGGTCCGGGGCCCCCGGGGCTCCGTGGGGCCGGTGGGGCCGTGGGGGCTCGGGGGGCCGACGAGTGCGGCGGTGAGCCAGACTTACATGTTGCGTGCGGGCGCGCAACAACTTTCCCCGAGACCCCCGGTGGCACCCCTTCCGGTGCTGCCGGGGCCACCTTCACCGTTTCGACACGTTGCGTACCCGAAACTAGGTAATTCTGTGCGCGCAAGCACGCTAGAGTTGACCGCCTGGAGGAGTGGAGTGAGGAGCTGTACATGACCACTCGTGGGCTGGACGAGTTCGCAGGCTGGGTCGAAGGCCTGATGCGACAGCGCGGCTACGACATCGACAGCCCGCGCGGCGGCGGCAAGTCCCGGATCGCGGACGAGGCGGGGGTGCACCGGGCCGCCGTGACGCGCCTGCTGCAGCGGCAGAGCATGCCCGACCTGGAGACCATGCGCCGGATCGCCCCGCTGCTGGGCGTCTCCGTCCGCGACATGCTGATCCGCTCGGGCCGGGTGACCCCGGAGGAGCTCCCGATGGCGGCGGACCTGCTGCCGCCGAGCGACTGGCAGCCGTCCCTGGAGGACTTCGCGCGCTGGCTCGGGGTGCCCGACGAGCGCATGGGCGTCTTCGTGAAGGTCGTGAACCAGTTCCTGGAGCCCGACGACGAGGCCGAGGGGGCCGTCGAGGGCGTCGAGACGCGCCGCACCGCGCGCGACTGACCGCGGCCGCGGCCGCGATTGCCGACCCGCGGCGGGGAGTTCGGCGACTCCCCGCCGGTGCCGGGCCGAACGGGCGGACCTGTCGTCCGTCGGGTGCGCTCCATTTGTTTTGACCGGAGTGCATGCGATAGGTACGCTCAAGCCTTGTGCCTGGGGTGTGCCTGGGCTCGCGTGCGTGTCCTCAACCGCAAGGCGAGTCATATATCGGCCACCGCGATCCGCGCCCTTCCACCTCGGTGGAGGGTTCCGCGAGATTCGACACACCCGACCGCGTGGGTCGGTGAATGTTCCAGGTTAGTTTCACCGACGGCACACAGAAACCGGAGAAGTAGTGCCTACGATCCAGCAGCTGGTCCGGAAGGGCCGGCAGGACAAGGTCGAGAAGAACAAGACGCCCGCACTCGAGGGTTCCCCTCAGCGTCGCGGCGTCTGCACGCGTGTGTTCACGACCACCCCGAAGAAGCCGAACTCGGCCCTCCGTAAGGTCGCGCGTGTGCGTCTGACCTCCGGCATCGAGGTCACGGCCTACATCCCGGGTGAGGGTCACAACCTGCAGGAGCACTCCATCGTGCTCGTGCGCGGTGGCCGTGTGAAGGACCTGCCGGGTGTTCGTTACAAGATCATCCGCGGTTCCCTCGACACGCAGGGCGTCAAGAACCGTAAGCAGGCTCGCAGCCGCTACGGCGCCAAGAAGGAGAAGTAAGAATGCCTCGTAAGGGCCCCGCCCCGAAGCGCCCGGTCATCATCGACCCGGTCTACAGCTCTCCTCTTGTCACCTCGCTGATCAACAAGATCCTGCTGGACGGCAAGCGTTCCACCGCCGAGCGCATCGTCTACGGCGCCATGGAGGGCCTCCGCGAGAAGACCGGCCAGGACCCGGTCATCACGCTGAAGCGCGCTCTTGAGAACGTCAAGCCGGCCCTTGAGGTCAAGTCCCGCCGTGTCGGTGGCGCCACCTACCAGGTGCCGATCGAGGTCAAGCCGGGCCGCGCGTCCACGCTGGCCCTCCGTTGGCTCGTCGGTTACTCCCGCGCCCGTCGCGAGAAGACCATGACCGAGCGCCTCATGAACGAGCTCCTCGACGCCTCGAACGGCCTCGGTGCGGCCGTCAAGAAGCGTGAGGACACGCACAAGATGGCCGAGTCCAACAAGGCCTTCGCGCACTACCGCTGGTAGTCGCAACCCACATCGAGACCGAGAGAAGACTGAGCCGATATGGCTACCACTTCGCTTGACCTTGCCAAGGTGCGCAACATCGGCATCATGGCTCACATCGACGCGGGCAAGACGACCACCACCGAGCGGATCCTGTTCTACACCGGTGTCTCGTACAAGATCGGTGAAGTCCACGACGGCGCTGCCACGATGGACTGGATGGAGCAGGAGCAGGAGCGCGGCATCACGATCACGTCTGCCGCGACGACCTGCCACTGGCCGCTCGAGAATGTCGATCACACGATCAACATCATCGACACGCCGGGTCACGTCGACTTCACCGTCGAGGTGGAGCGTTCGCTGCGCGTGCTCGACGGTGCTGTCACCGTGTTCGACGGTGTGGCCGGCGTCGAGCCCCAGTCCGAGACTGTCTGGCGTCAGGCGGACCGCTACGGCGTTCCGCGTATCTGCTTCGTCAACAAGCTCGACCGTACGGGCGCCGAGTTCCTCCGCTGCGTCGACATGATCGTGGACCGCCTCGGCGCCGTCCCGATCGTCATGCAGCTCCCCATCGGTGCCGAGATGGACTTCCAGGGCGTTGTCGACCTGGTCCGCATGAAGGCGCTTGTCTGGTCCGCCGAGGCCAGCAAGGGCGAGATGTACGACGTCGTCGACATCCCCGCCTCGCACACCGAGCTCGCCGAGGAATGGCGCGCGAAGCTGGTCGAGACGGTCGCGGAGAACGACGAGGAGCTCATGGAGCTCTTCCTCGAGGGCGTCGAGCCCACCGAGGAGCAGCTGTACGCGGCTGTCCGTCGTATCACCATCGCCTCCGGCAAGGGCAACGGCGAGAAGACGGTCACCCCCGTCTTCTGCGGCACCGCGTTCAAGAACAAGGGCGTTCAGCCCCTGCTCGACGCCGTCGTCCGCTACCTGCCGTCGCCGCTGGACGTCGAGGCCATCGAGGGCCACGACGTCAAGGACGCCGAGCTTGTCGTCAAGCGCAAGCCGTCCGACGACGAGCCGCTGTCGGCCCTCGCGTTCAAGATCGCGAGCGACCCGCACCTCGGCAAGCTCACCTTCGTCCGGATCTACTCCGGTCGCCTGGAGGCCGGCACCGCGGTGCTGAACTCCGTCAAGGGCAAGAAGGAGCGCATCGGCAAGATCTACCGCATGCACGCGAACAAGCGTGAGGAGATCGACTCGGTGGGCGCCGGCGACATCGTCGCCGTCATGGGCCTCAAGCAGACCACCACCGGTGAGACGCTGTGCGACGACAAGAACCCGGTCATCCTGGAGTCCATGGACTTCCCGGCGCCGGTCATCCAGGTCGCCATCGAGCCCAAGTCCAAGGGTGACCAGGAGAAGCTGGGTGTCGCCATCCAGCGTCTCGCGGAGGAGGACCCCTCCTTCCAGGTCCACTCGGACGAGGAGACCGGCCAGACCATCATCGGTGGTATGGGCGAGCTTCACCTCGACATCCTCGTCGACCGCATGCGTCGCGAGTTCAAGGTCGAGGCGAACGTCGGCAAGCCGCAGGTCGCGTACCGCGAGACGATCCGCAAGGCCGTCGAGCGCGTGGACTACACCCACAAGAAGCAGACCGGTGGTACCGGTCAGTTCGCCAAGGTGCAGATCGCGATCGAGCCCATCGAGGGTGGCGACGCCTCCTACGAGTTCGTGAACAAGGTCACCGGTGGCCGCATCCCGAAGGAGTACATCCCTTCGGTCGACGCGGGTGCGCAGGAGGCCATGCAGTTCGGCATCCTGGCCGGCTACGAGATGACTGGCGTCCGCGTCATCCTTCTCGACGGTGCCTACCACGAGGTCGACTCCTCCGAGCTCGCGTTCAAGATCGCCGGATCGCAGGCCTTCAAGGAGGCCGCGCGCAAGGCTTCCCCCGTCATCCTTGAGCCGATGATGGCCGTTGAGGTCGTCACGCCCGAGGACTACATGGGTGAGGTCATCGGCGACATCAACTCCCGCCGTGGTCAGATTCAGGCCATGGAGGAGCGCAGCGGCGCTCGCGTCGTGCGGGGCCTCGTGCCCCTGTCGGAGATGTTCGGCTACGTCGGCGACCTCCGCAGCAAGACCTCGGGTCGCGCAAGCTACTCGATGCAGTTCGACTCCTACGCCGAGGTTCCGCGGAACGTCGCCGAGGAGATCATCGCGAAGGCCAAGGGCGAGTAACTCTCCCGAGTTCACGCTTTAGGCTTGACACCAGTCGTCGGGGCCCCGCCCCCGAAACCCGAGGAACGGGCCCCGGCCGACTGGCATCCCAGCAAAGATCACCTGGCGCCGATGAAGCAAGGCGTTCAGAACCACTCCAGGAGGACCCCAGTGGCGAAGGCGAAGTTCGAGCGGACTAAGCCGCACGTCAACATCGGCACCATCGGTCACATCGACCACGGTAAGACGACCCTCACGGCCGCCATTACCAAGGTGCTGCACGACGCGTACCCGGACCTGAACGAGGCCTCGGCCTTCGACCAGATCGACAAGGCTCCCGAGGAGCGCCAGCGCGGTATCACGATCTCGATCGCGCACGTCGAGTACCAGACGGAGTCGCGTCACTACGCGCACGTCGACTGCCCGGGTCACGCCGACTACATCAAGAACATGATCACGGGTGCCGCGCAGATGGACGGCGCCATCCTCGTGGTCGCCGCCACCGACGGCCCGATGCCGCAGACCAAGGAGCACGTGCTCCTGGCCCGCCAGGTCGGCGTTCCGTACATCGTCGTCGCCCTGAACAAGGCCGACATGGTGGACGACGAGGAGATCCTGGAGCTCGTCGAGCTCGAGGTCCGTGAGCTCCTCTCCGAGTACGAGTTCCCGGGCGACGACCTGCCGGTCGTCCGTGTCTCGGCGCTCAAGGCCCTCGAGGGCGACAAGGAGTGGGGCGAGAAGCTCCTCGGCCTCATGCACGCGGTGGACGAGTCCATCCCGCAGCCCGAGCGCGACGTCGACAAGCCGTTCCTGATGCCGATCGAGGACGTCTTCACGATCACCGGTCGTGGCACCGTCGTCACCGGTCGCATCGAGCGTGGTGTCCTCAAGGTCAACGAGACCGTCGACATCATCGGCATCAAGACCGAGAAGACCACCACCACGGTCACCGGCATCGAGATGTTCCGCAAGCTGCTCGACGAGGGCCAGGCCGGTGAGAACGTCGGTCTGCTCCTCCGTGGCATCAAGCGCGAGGACGTCGAGCGCGGCCAGGTCATCATCAAGCCGGGTTCGGTTACGCCGCACACCAGCTTCGAGGCCCAGGCCTACATCCTGTCGAAGGACGAGGGTGGCCGTCACACCCCGTTCTTCAACAACTACCGCCCGCAGTTCTACTTCCGTACCACGGACGTGACCGGCGTCGTGACCCTCCCCGAGGGCACCGAGATGGTCATGCCGGGCGACAACACCGCCATGACCGTCGAGCTGATCCAGCCCGTCGCCATGGAGGAGGGCCTCAAGTTCGCCATCCGTGAGGGTGGCCGGACCGTCGGCGCCGGCCAGGTCGTCAAGATCAACGCCTGATCTTGTACTGACCTGGTAGCTCCCCGGAGCTGCTGAGCAGTAAGGGAAGGCCCCGCACCGAAAGGTGCGGGGCCTTCTCGCATGTCCGGGGACCGCTCAGGGCCGCCAGCTCCAGGGGTGCCCGTCCGCGCCGAGGCCCACCACGGTCGCCCGGTCCTTCCCCAGGTGCAGGGCCGCCGCCACCGGCGCCGTCCCCGCCGTCCGGGTCCGCAGCCGGCCACCGGCCCGCAGCACCACCCGGCCCTTGTCGTCCGTGCCGAGCAGCACGGTGCCCAGCGCCGCCGAGCGCGCCGCGGCGACACCTCCGTAGCCGTCGAGGCCCGCGTCGCCGGCCGGGCCGAGGAGCGCGCCGCTCGCGGGCCGCCGGTAGTACAGCTCGCCCCCGGCCGAGGCCACCGTGGACCCGGTGAGCGGCAGCCGCTCCGGCCGCTCCACCCCGTCCACCCAGTGCCGTACGGACTCCCGCCCCGCCGCGTGCAGGTGCACCCGTCCCGCCGCGTCGAGCGACACCGCGAAACCGTCCTGGACCTCCGCGTCCCCGGGGAGCGTCCGCCACGGACCCCAGGAGCCGTCCGCCGCCCGTATCCGGGTCGACACGGTCTTGTCCGCGTTCCGTACGAAGAGATGGACCCGGCCGTCGGGGGCCGTGACGGCCACCGGCGCGCCGATCCGCCGTCCCCGGTCGTCCGTGCGCTCCGGGTTGCCGAGACCGCGCCAGGCCAGGAACGGGCCGCCGGGGGAGCGCTGCTCCAGGAGCACCAGCTCGCGCCGGTTCCGCCCGCCGTGCCCGTCGATCGCCGCGAACCGCACCGCGAAGAGCAGTACCCGGCCGTCGCCCAGCACGGCCGAGCCGAGCGCCGGGGCGAGCGGGCCGCCGCCCAGGTCGGCCGGCTCGCCCCAGACGCCGGGCGCGGTCTCCCGCCAGCGGACCGCGCGCAGACCGAGCACCCCGTACGCGGTGAGGCGGCCGTCCGGTTCCTCGGCGAGCGCCGGGCCCGGGCCCGGCCAGCGGTGGTGGGTGGAGCGCACCCAGCCCTTGCGGTTGGTCAGCGGCCGGTCGCCGCCGACGCCGTAGTCGCCGCAGCCCGAGGGGTTGCCGCACTCCCAGGAGGGGTCGCCGCCGTACGGGACGAGCCGGGCGGCCTTCTCCTGGAGGACCCGCGGCGGGAGGTTCTTGGGCCAGTGGCGGTTGTAGTAGCCGCGGAAGGCGGTCGTCGTGAACGCCGGGATCGGGCCGCCCTCGCGGACCGCGTCGGCGACCCAGCGGCTCAGCGCGGCCCAGGTGAAGCTGGCGACCGCCGTGTGGTCCCCGTGGTCGGAGTACCCGGGCTGCTCGGAGTCGCGGCCGCGGGTGGCCTCGTCGCTGTGCTGGATGTCCGGATCGGGGTCGAGGGTGTGCACCACCGTGGGCCGGTAGCGCCGGAGCAGTCCGACGAGCGCGTCGACCAGCTGGTCGTAGTCGTAGGTGTCCGAGCGGGTCACCGGCGAGCCGGTCGACAGATGGGTCCGCAGCTCCAGGGCGCGGTCGTGCCAGAGCGCGGGCACGGCCATGTAGCGCCTGCTGGTGTGCATGGGCAGGTTGAGGAAGACCAGCTCGATGCGGCGCTCGCCGTGGGTGAGCGTGTCGACCTCGGCCCGGCGGCCGCCGGGGAGCGTGAGCACCTCCCGCCGCCAGGGCGTGAACATCGGCAGGCCGAGCGCCTGGGCGTACGACTGGCGTAGCCCCTGGTGGCGCGCGGAGGAGTAGGCGCCGCGGTCCGGCGGAGTGTCCGGCATCCCCTTGATCACGTTGCGGCCGGTGTGCTCGCCGGCCGTCACGTACACGGAGACGAGCGGGACCCCGGCGTCGAGATGGCGCTGGGTGTCGGGGTTCATGAAGTACAGGTCGTCGTCCGGGTGCGCGGCGAACTGCAGCAGCAGGGCCCGCCGGGTGTGCGCGGAGGTGATCGGCTTGCCGGGGGCCGGATCGACGGTCGGCGCGGTCCTGCGCGGCTCCGGGACGGAGCAGCCGGCCACGGCCGAGGTCACGGCGAGGGCGGCGGCGAGCACCGTCCGCCGACGGGGTGTGCTGGTCACGTGGGCGGTCCGTCCCCTCGAATCTTCGGTCTTCTGCAAGACGGGGATCGGGGGCCCGGGGTTGTGCGGGGGACGGTCCGGGCTGCAAGGATTCACGAGAACGGAAGAAACTTTCGAAGATCGCCGTCGGGGATGTCGAGGACGCCCCGCCGGCTCCGACCGAGGGGTGACAGCACGCCACCGGGGCGCGCGGGACGGGGAGGACACCCGAGATGAAGTACGTCGCGATGATCTACGGCAACCAGGCCAAGTGGGACTCCTTCCCGGCCGAGGCCTGGCCCGAGGCGATCGCCCGCCAGGAGGCCTTCAACCGGAAGTACCGGGAGAGCGGCGAGCTGATCGGCGCGTACGGGCTCGCGGACGCGGCCGCCGCCCAGCTGGTACGCCGTGAGGGCGGCGCCCCGGCCGTCACCGACGGGCCCTACCTGGAGACCAAGGAGTACCTGGCCAGCTTCTACCTGCTCGACTGCGACAGCCTGGAGCGGGCCCAGCAGATCGCCGCGGACATGCCCTTCGCGGACGTCGACCCGGTCGAGCTGTGGCCCGTGCTGCACGAGTCCGCGGCGGACGTGTGACCGGCCCCGCCGAGGTCGAGGACCTGCTGCGCACCTGTGCGCCGCAGGTCCTCGGCGCCCTCGTCCGGCGCTACGGCACCTTCGACACCTGCGAGGACGCCGTCCAGGAGGCGCTGATCGCCGCCGCCCGGCAGTGGCCGGAGGAGGGCGTCCCCGACAACCCCCGGGGCTGGCTGGTCACCGTCGCCGCCCGCAGGCTCGTCGACCAGGTCCGCAGTGAGGCCGCGCGCCGCCGCCGGGAGGACTCCCTGGCCCTCGCCACCCCGGCGTCGGAGCTCCTCGCGCACGCCGCCGACGAGGAGCCGGACACCGACCGGGACGACTCCCTGGCCCTGCTCTTCCTCTGCTGCCACCGGGACCTCTCGCCGCCCAGCCGGATCGCGCTCACCCTGCGCGCCGTCGGCGGCCTCGGCACCGCCCAGATCGCCGCCGCCTTCCTCGTACCGGAGTCGACGATGGCGCAGCGGATCAGCCGGGCCAAGCAGACGATCAAGGCGGCCGGCGGCTCGCTCGCGCTGCCCGCGGGGGAGGACCGCACCGCCCGCCTCGCCGAGGTCCGGCACGTGCTCTACCTGATCTTCAACGAGGGCTACACCGCCAGCGGCGGCGACGAGCTCACCACGCCCGAGCTGTCCACGGAGGCGATCCGGCTGGCCCGGCTGCTCCACCGGCTGGTGCCCGAGGACACCGAGACGGCGGGGCTGCTGGCCCTGATGCTGCTCACCGACGCCCGCAGGCCGGCCCGCACCGGCCCGCACGGGGAGCTGGTGCCGCTCGCCGAGCAGGACCGGGGGAGGTGGGACGGCGGGCTCGTCGCGGAGGGCGTCGAGCTGATCAGCCGCACCCTGCCCCGGGGGCAGGTCGGTCCGTACCAGCTCCAGGCGGCGATCGCGGCCGTCCACGACGAGGCGGCGACCGCGGCGGAGACCGACTGGCCGCAGATCCTCGCGCTCTACGAGCTCCTGGAGCGGACCGGCCCGAACCCGATGGTCACGCTCAACCGGGCGGTGGCCGTCGCGATGGTCCAGGGGCCCGCGGCCGGGCTCGCGCTGCTCGACGGGCTGGCCCGGGACAAGCGGCTGGCCCGGCACCACCGGCTGCTCGCCACCCGGGCCCATCTGCTGGAGCTGCTCGGCGAGCGGGAGGGCGCCGCGGAGGCCTACCGGGAGGCGGCGCGCCGGACGACCAGTGCCCCGGAGCGCCGTCATCTCACCGAGCGGGCGCGGCGGTTGGGCTGAGCCGGAGGGGGCGGGCGACGGCTCCGGGTGCGCCCCGGCGCATGGCCGTACGTGACGTGGGGTACAGTCTTCGCTCCCGATTGGCGGCCGGATGGCCCCGTATGGCAGACTGTCGGGGTTGCTCGGTTGAGTGCCGATGCTGCGCGCCTCCCGTCGGGAGGACCGGAAGCGAGTCCCACAGTACTCGTCGCTCCTTCTCAGGGGCGGACGTACGGGAATCTTCTGGGAAGCGTCAGCGGGGTGCCGACCAGGCGCCCGGTGGGTGTCGTGCCCCCGGCTCGCGGTCATGGCGACCGTGCCCCCTTGGTTGGGAAATCCTCTGGGATTTCTGCGTAGAGGGAGTGCGACACGCCCGACCGCGTGGGTCGGAGATACGACAACGCTTCTCCGTAAGCGAAGCCGATCGGGTTCCAGAGCGTTAACGAGACAAAGGACTACTAGTAGCCATGGCGGGACAGAAGATCCGCATCCGGCTCAAGGCCTACGACCACGAGGTCATCGACTCCTCGGCGAAGAAGATCGTCGAGACGGTGACCCGCACTGGTGCGTCGGTCGCGGGCCCGGTGCCGCTGCCCACTGAGAAGAACGTGTACTGCGTCATCAAGTCGCCGCACAAGTACAAGGACTCGCGCGAGCACTTCGAGATGCGCACGCACAAGCGCCTCATCGACATCCTCGACCCCACGCCGAAGACGGTTGACTCGCTCATGCGCCTCGACCTGCCGGCGGGCGTCGACATCGAGATCAAGCTCTGAGGTGACGCGCGAGATGGCTAAGAACATCAAGGGCATCCTGGGCGAGAAGCTCGGCATGACGCAGGTCTGGGACGAGAACAACCGGGTTGTCCCGGTCACCGTCGTCAAGGCCGGCCCGAATGTCGTGACCCAGGTCCGTACGAACGACATCGACGGCTACGAGTCGGTCCAGATCGCCTTCGGCGAGATCGACCCTCGCAAGGTGAACAAGCCCCTCAAGGGTCACTTCGCCAAGGCCGACGTCACCCCGCGCCGCCACCTGGTGGAGCTCCGCACCGCTGACGCCTCCGAGTACACGCTCGGCCAGGAGATCACCGCCGAGGTCTTCGAGGCCGGCGTGAAGGTCGACGTCACCGGCAAGAGCAAGGGCAAGGGCTTCGCCGGTGTCATGAAGCGCCACAACTTCCGTGGTGGCAAGGCGTCGCACGGTGCCCACCGCGTGCACCGCAAGCCCGGTTCCATCGGTGGCTGCGCCACCCCGGGCCGTGTCTTCAAGGGCATGCGCATGGCGGGTCGCATGGGCAACGAGCGTGTGACCACCCAGAACCTGACCGTCCACGCCGTTGACGCCGAGAAGGGTCTGCTGCTCATCAAGGGCGCCGTCCCCGGCCCCAACGGTGGCCTCGTCCTGGTCCGCACCGCGGCCAAGGGGGTTTGAGGAACCGATGAGCACCATTGACATCCTTTCGCCGGCAGGCGACAAGACCGGGACCGTCGAGCTCCCCGAGGAGATCTTCGGCGCCAAGGTCAGCGTTCCGCTGATCCACCAGGTCGTCGTCGCGCAGCTGGCCGCGGCCCGTCAGGGCACGCACAAGACCAAGACCCGTGGCGAAGTCCGCGGTGGTGGCAAGAAGCCTTACCGCCAGAAGGGCACCGGCCGCGCCCGTCAGGGTTCGACCCGCGCCCCGCAGTTCGCCGGTGGTGGCGTCGTGCACGGTCCCGTGCCGCGTGACTACTCGCAGCGGACCCCGAAGAAGATGAAGGTCGCCGCTCTCCGTGGTGCCCTCTCCGACCGGGCCACCCACTCCCGCATCCACGTCGTGACCGGCGTGGTCGAGGGTGAGATCTCCACCAAGGCCGCGAAGACGCTGTTCGGCAAGATCTCGGAGCGCAAGAACCTGCTCCTGGTCGCCGAGCGCTCCGACGAGGCCGCGTGGCTGTCCGCTCGTAACCTGCCCCAGGTGCACATCCTGGAGCCGGGCCAGCTCAACACGTACGACGTGATCGTCTCCGACGACGTGGTCTTCACCAAGGCCGCCCTCGAGTCCTTCGTGTCTGGCCCCCAGACCGCTGAGACCGAAGGGAGCGACGCCTGATGACTGAGGCCGTCGTCACCAGCAAGACCTTCTCGGACCCGCGCGACATTCTGATCAAGCCTGTCGTCTCGGAGAAGAGCTACGCTCTGCTGGACGAGAACAAGTACACGTTCATCGTCGCGCCTGGCTCCAACAAGACCCAGATCAAGCAGGCCGTCGAGGCGGTCTTCTCGGTCAAGGTCACCGGGGTCAACACGATCAACCGCCAGGGCAAGCGCAAGCGCACCAAGGCCGGTTTCGGCAAGCGCAAGGACACCAAGCGCGCCATCGTGACCCTTGCCGAGGGCAACCGTATCGACATCTTCGGCGGTCCGACCGCCTAAGGGCGGTCTGGATCGTCCGGAATCGGACGAGGACTGAGAAATGGGAATCCGCAAGTACAAGCCGACTACGCCGGGCCGCCGTGGCTCCTCCGTAGCCGACTTCGTCGAGATCACGCGGTCCACGCCGGAGAAGTCGCTGGTCCGCCCCCTGCACAGCAAGGGCGGCCGTAACAACACCGGTCGTGTGACCGTCCGTCACCAGGGCGGTGGCCACAAGCGTGCCTACCGCGTGATCGACTTCCGTCGTCACGACAAGGACGGCGTGCCGGCCAAGGTCGCTCACATCGAGTACGACCCGAACCGCACCGCGCGCATCGCGCTGCTCCACTACGTGGACGGCGAGAAGCGCTACATCATCGCCCCCAAGGGCCTCTCGCAGGGTGACCGCGTCGAGAACGGCCCGGGTGCGGACATCAAGCCCGGCAACAACCTGGCGCTCCGCAACATCCCGGTCGGTACCACGATCCACGCGATCGAGCTCCGTCCCGGTGGTGGCGCGAAGTTCGCCCGTTCCGCTGGTGCCTCCGTGCAGCTGCTGGCGAAGGAGGGCACGATGGCCCACCTTCGTATGCCGTCCGGTGAGATCCGTCTCGTCGACGCCCGCTGCCGCGCCACGATCGGCGAGGTCGGCAACGCCGAGCAGTCGAACATCAACTGGGGCAAGGCCGGCCGCAAGCGCTGGCTCGGCGTCCGCCCGACCGTCCGCGGTGTGGCGATGAACCCGGTTGACCACCCGCACGGTGGTGGTGAGGGCAAGACCTCCGGTGGTCGCCACCCGGTCTCCCCGTGGGGTCAGAAGGAGGGTCGTACTCGTTCGCCGAAGAAGGCTTCGAACAAGTACATCGTCCGCCGCCGCAAGACGAACAAGAAGCGCTAGGAGCGGGTTTAGATGCCGCGCAGTCTCAAGAAGGGACCCTTCGTTGACGGCCACCTCGTAAAGAAGGTGGACGCTCAGAACGAAGCCGGTACCAAGAACGTCATCAAGACCTGGTCCCGTCGCTCGATGATCATCCCGGCCATGCTCGGCCACACGATCGCGGTGCACAACGGCAAGACCCACATTCCGGTGTTTGTCACCGAGTCGATGGTCGGCCACAAGCTCGGCGAGTTCTCGCCGACGCGCACCTTCCGGGGTCACGTGAAGGACGACCGGAAGTCGAAGCGCCGCTAGTAGCGGGGTGGAATGACCATGACAGACACTGGAAGGACAACCATGGAAGCCAGGGCCCAGGCGCGGTACATCCGCGTTACGCCCATGAAGGCCCGCCGTGTGGTGGACCTTATCCGTGGCATGGATGCCACGGAGGCTCAGGCGGTCCTGCGTTTCGCCCCGCAGGCCGCGAGCGTGCCGGTCGGCAAGGTGCTTGACAGCGCCATCGCCAACGCCGCGCACAACTACGACCACAGTGACGCCTCTTCGCTGTACATCAGCGAGGCGTTCGTGGATGAGGGCCCGACCCTGAAGCGGTTCCGTCCGCGTGCCCAGGGCCGTGCCTACCGGATCCGTAAGCGGACCAGCCACATCACCGTGGTCGTCAGCAGCAAGGAAGGAACCCGGTAATGGGCCAGAAGGTTAACCCGCATGGGTTCCGGCTCGGCATCACCACGGACTTCAAGTCCCGCTGGTACGCCGACAAGCTGTACAAGGACTACGTCAAGGAAGACGTCGCCATCCGTCGGATGATGACGTCCGGCATGGAGCGCGCCGGCATCTCGAAGGTTGAGATCGAGCGCACCCGTGACCGCGTGCGGGTGGACATCCACACCGCGCGTCCCGGCATCGTCATCGGCCGCCGTGGCGCCGAGGCCGACCGCATCCGCGGCGACCTCGAGAAGCTCACGGGCAAGCAGGTCCAGCTGAACATCCTCGAGGTCAAGAACCCCGAGATGGACGCGCAGCTGGTCGCCCAGGCCGTTGCCGAGCAGCTCTCCTCCCGCGTCTCCTTCCGTCGCGCCATGCGTAAGAGCATGCAGGGCACGATGAAGGCCGGCGCCAAGGGCATCAAGATCCAGTGCGGCGGTCGTCTCGGCGGCGCCGAGATGTCCCGCTCGGAGTTCTACCGCGAGGGCCGTGTGCCCCTGCACACGCTCCGCGCGAACGTCGACTACGGCTTCTTCGAGGCCAAGACGACCTTCGGCCGCATCGGCGTGAAGGTCTGGATCTACAAGGGCGACGTCAAGAACATCGCCGAGGTCCGCGCCGAGAACGCCGCGGCCCGTGCGGGTAACCGCCCGGCCCGTGGTGCCGGCGCTGGCGACCGCCCGGCCGGCCGTGGTGGCCGCGGTGGCGAGCGTGGCGGCCGCGGCCGCAAGCCGCAGCAGTCGGCTCCGGCCGCCGAGGCCCCCAAGGCCGAGGCTGCCGCCGCTGCTCCGGCTGAGAGCACCGGAACGGAGGCCTGACCGAAATGCTGATCCCCCGTAGGGTCAAGCACCGCAAGCAGCACCACCCCAAGCGCTCGGGTATGAGCAAGGGTGGTACGCAGGTTGCGTTCGGCGAGTACGGCATTCAGGCCCTCACGCCGGCGTACGTGACCAACCGCCAGATCGAGGCGGCTCGTATCGCGATGACCCGCCACATCAAGCGTGGCGGCAAGGTCTGGATCAACATCTACCCGGACCGCCCGCTGACGAAGAAGCCCGCCGAGACCCGCATGGGTTCCGGTAAGGGTTCTCCGGAGTGGTGGATCGCGAACGTCAAGCCGGGTCGGGTGATGTTCGAACTGTCCTACCCGAACGAGAAGATCGCGCGCGAGGCCCTGACCCGTGCGGCCCACAAGCTGCCGATGAAGTGCAAGATCGTTAAGCGCGAAGCAGGTGAGCTGTGATGTCGGCCGGTACCAAGGCGTCCGAGCTGCGCGAGCTGGGCAACGAGGAGCTTCTCAACAAGCTCCGCGAGGCCAAGGAAGAGCTGTTCAACCTCCGCTTCCAGGCGGCGACCGGTCAGCTCGAGAACCACGGGCGGCTCAAGTCCGTCCGCAAGGACATCGCGCGGATCTACACCCTGATGCGTGAGCGCGAGCTGGGCATCGAGACGGTGGAGAGCGCCTGATGAGCGAGAGCAACGTGACTGAGAAGACCGAGCGCAACGCCCGCAAGGTCCGCGAGGGCCTGGTCGTCAGCGACAAGATGGACAAGACCGTCGTCGTCGCTGTCGAGGACCGCGTCAAGCACGCGCTGTACGGCAAGGTCATCCGCCGTACGAACAAGCTCAAGGCTCATGACGAGCAGAACGCTGCCGGCATCGGCGACCGCGTCCTCCTGATGGAGACCCGGAAGCTGTCCGCCACGAAGCACTGGCGCGTCATCGAGATCCTCGAGAAGGCCAAGTAATTCTTGAGGGGGTAACCCTTCAAGTTCGTTCCGCCAGGCTCGGTGGAGAAGCGCTAATGCTTAGCGCTTCTCCACCGGGAACCGGCAGACAATCAGGAGATAGACGTGATCCAGCAGGAGTCGCGACTGCGTGTCGCCGACAACACTGGTGCCAAGGAGATCCTTTGCATCCGTGTTCTCGGTGGCTCGGGTCGCCGCTACGCGGGCATCGGTGACGTCATCGTCGCCACCGTCAAGGACGCGATCCCCGGTGGCAACGTGAAGAAGGGTGACGTCGTCAAGGCGGTCATCGTTCGCACCGTCAAGGAGCGCCGCCGCCAGGACGGCTCGTACATCCGCTTCGACGAGAACGCCGCTGTCATTCTCAAGAACGACGGCGACCCTCGTGGCACCCGTATCTTCGGCCCGGTCGGCCGTGAGCTGCGCGAGAAGAAGTTCATGAAGATCATCTCGCTCGCGCCGGAGGTGCTGTAAGCATGAAGATCAAGAAGGGCGACCTGGTCCAGGTCATCACCGGTAAGGACAAGGGCAAGCAGGGCAAGGTCATCACGGCCTTCCCCCGCGAGAACCGCGTCCTCGTCGAGGGTGTCAACCGGGTCAAGAAGCACACCAAGGCCGGCCCGTCGCAGGCCGGTGGCATCGTCACGACCGAGGCTCCGGTCCACGTCTCCAACGTCCAGCTGGTCGTGGAGAAGGACGGCAAGAAGGTCGTCACGCGTGTCGGTTACCGCTTCGACGACGAGGGCAACAAGATCCGCGTTGCCAAGCGGACGGGTGAGGACATCTGATGGCTACCACCACTCCGCGTCTCAAGACGAAGTACCGCGAGGAGATCGCGGGCAAGCTGCGTGAGGAGTTCTCCTACGAGAACGTCATGCAGGTTCCCGGCCTCGTGAAGATCGTGGTCAACATGGGTGTCGGCGACGCCGCCCGTGACTCGAAGCTGATCGACGGTGCGATCCGTGACCTCACCACGATCACCGGTCAGAAGCCGGCCGTCACCAAGGCCCGCAAGTCCATCGCGCAGTTCAAGCTGCGTGAGGGTCAGCCGATCGGTGCGCACGTCACCCTCCGTGGCGACCGCATGTGGGAGTTCCTTGACCGCACCCTGTCGCTCGCGCTCCCGCGCATCCGCGACTTCCGTGGTCTGTCCCCCAAGCAGTTCGACGGGCGTGGCAACTACACCTTCGGTCTCACGGAGCAGGTCATGTTCCACGAGATCGACCAGGACAAGATCGACCGTGTCCGGGGTATGGACATCACCGTGGTGACCACGGCGACCAACGACGACGAGGGCCGTGCCCTTCTGCGTCACCTCGGCTTCCCCTTCAAGGAGGCGTAAGCGAGATGGCGAAGAAGGCTCTCATCGCGAAGGCTGCCCGCAAGCCCAAGTTCGGCGTGCGTGGCTACACGCGCTGCCAGCGCTGTGGTCGTCCCCACTCCGTGTACCGCAAGTTCGGCCTGTGCCGCGTGTGCCTTCGTGAGATGGCTCACCGTGGCGAGCTGCCGGGCGTGACCAAGAGCTCCTGGTAATCCCTTACTTGGGATGACCGGAGTCTCTCGGTAAGCACTGGGTTGGCGGATGCCCATCCCTCCATGGCTTAGGCTAGGAGGGTTGGGCGTCTGCCGCCCGTACGACTTACTACGCCGTAGGTCCCCGCGCCGCACCCGTCCCGCCCCTGTGTGGGGAGAGGGATGGCGCACTGGAAACCCCGGCGAGAGAGGCCGAAGGCCAATTCATGACCATGACTGATCCGATCGCGGACATGCTGACTCGTCTGCGTAACGCGAACTCGGCATACCACGACTCCGTGACGATGCCGCACAGCAAGATCAAGTCTCACATCGCGGAAATCCTCCAGCAGGAGGGCTTCATCACGGGCTGGAAGGTCGAGGACGCCGAGGTCGGCAAGAACCTCGTCCTCGAGCTCAAGTTCGGTCCGAACCGTGAGCGCTCCATCGCGGGCATCAAGCGGATCTCGAAGCCCGGCCTCCGGGTTTACGCGAAGTCCACCAACCTGCCGAAGGTCCTCGGTGGCCTGGGCGTGGCGATCATCTCCACGTCCCACGGTCTCCTGACCGGCCAGCAGGCAGGCAAGAAGGGCGTAGGTGGGGAAGTCCTCGCCTACGTCTGGTAGTCGGGAACGGAGGAATAGCTAATGTCGCGTATTGGCAAGCTGCCTATCCAGGTTCCCGCCGGCGTGGACGTCACCATCGAGGGCCGCACGGTCACGGTCAAGGGTTCCAAGGGCACCCTGACCCACACCGTCGCCGCGCCGATCGACATCGTTAAGGGCGAGGAGGGCGTGCTCAACGTCCTGCGTCCGAACGACGAGCGTCAGAACAAGGCCCTTCACGGCCTGTCCCGCACGCTGGTGGCCAACATGATCACCGGTGTGACCCAGGGTTACGTGAAGGCGCTCGAGATCAGCGGTGTCGGTTACCGCGTCGCCGCGAAGGGCTCCAACCTGGAGTTCCAGCTCGGCTACAGCCACCCGATCCTGGTCGAGGCGCCCGAGGGCATCTCGTTCAAGGTCGAGTCGCCGACCAAGTTCTCGGTCGAGGGCATCGACAAGCAGAAGGTCGGCGAGGTCGCGGCGAACATCCGCAAGCTGCGGAAGCCCGACCCGTACAAGGCCAAGGGCGTCAAGTACGCCGGCGAGGTCATCCGCCGCAAGGTCGGAAAGGCTGGTAAGTAAGCCATGGCATACGGTGTGAAGATCGCCAAGGGCGACGCTTACAAGCGTGCGGCCAAGGCTCGCCGCCACATCCGCATCCGCAAGAACGTGTCGGGTACGGCGGAGCGTCCGCGCCTCGTCGTGACGCGTTCGAACCGCGGCATCACGGCTCAGGTCATCGACGACCTCAAGGGTCACACCCTTGCGTCGGCGTCGAACCTGGACGCGTCGATCCGCGGTGGCGAGGGTGACAAGTCCGCGCAGGCCAAGCAGGTCGGCGCTCTCGTCGCCGAGCGCGCCAAGGCCGCTGGTGTCGAGGCTGTCGTGTTCGACCGTGGTGGCAACAGGTACGCCGGGCGCATTGCCGCTCTGGCTGACGCCGCCCGCGAAGCCGGGCTGAAGTTCTAAGCCCCGGTTCCGGGACTAACGGACGTAACAGAGAGAGGTAAATCCAATGGCTGGACCCCAGCGCCGCGGAAGCGGTGCCGGTGGCGGCGAGCGGCGGGACCGGAAGGGCCGCGACGGTGGCGCTGCCGCCGAGAAGACCGCGTACGTTGAGCGCGTTGTCGCGATCAACCGCGTCGCCAAGGTTGTCAAGGGTGGTCGCCGCTTCAGCTTCACCGCGCTGGTCGTGGTGGGCGACGGTGACGGCACCGTAGGTGTCGGTTACGGCAAGGCCAAGGAAGTTCCCGCGGCCATCGCCAAGGGTGTCGAGGAAGCCAAGAAGAACTTCTTCAAGGTTCCCCGCATCCAGGGCACCATCCCTCACCCGATCCAGGGCGAGAAGGCCGCGGGCGTCGTCCTGCTCAAGCCGGCTTCCCCCGGTACCGGTGTTATCGCCGGTGGCCCGGTGCGTGCCGTGCTCGAGTGCGCCGGCGTTCACGACATCCTGTCGAAGTCGCTCGGCTCCGACAACGCGATCAACATCGTGCACGCGACCGTGGAGGCCCTCAAGGGCCTGCAGCGTCCCGAGGAGATCGCGGCTCGCCGTGGTCTGCCCCTCGAGGACGTCGCTCCCGCGGCTCTGCTCCGTGCGCGTGCTGGGGCGGGTGCGTAATGGCTCGCCTCAAGGTCACGCAGACGAAGTCGTACATCGGCAGCAAGCAGAACCACCGCGACACCCTGCGTTCGCTCGGCCTCAAGAAGGTCAACGACGTGGTTGTCAAGGAGGACCGCCCCGAGTTCCGCGGAATGGTGCACACCGTCCGCCACCTCGTGACGGTCGAGGAGGTTGACTGACATGGCGGAGACCAACCCGCTGAAGGCCCACAACCTCCGTCCCGCCCCCGGTGCCAAGACCGCGAAGACCCGTGTCGGTCGTGGTGAGGCGTCGAAGGGTAAGACGGCCGGTCGTGGTACCAAGGGCACCAAGGCCCGTTACCAGGTTCCGCAGCGCTTCGAGGGTGGGCAGATGCCCCTCCACATGCGTCTGCCGAAGCTCAAGGGCTTCAAGAACCCGTTCCGCACCGAGTACCAGGTCGTGAACCTGGACAAGCTCACCGCGCTCTACCCGCAGGGTGGCGAGGTCACGGTGGCCGATCTGGTCGCCAAGGGTGCGGTTCGCAAGAACCAGCTCGTCAAGGTGCTCGGCACCGGCGAGATCACCGTGGCGCTGCAGGTGACGGTCGACGCCGTCTCCGGCTCCGCCAAGGAGAAGATCGCCGCCGCCGGCGGCACCGTCACCGAGCTCGTCTAAGACGACTCGATGGCCTGAACATCCGATCGGGGATGCCTCCCAAAAGGGGCATCCCCGATTGGTCGTTCCTAGGGGGGCATGGTCGCCGGTAAGGTGGCGTGCACTGTCTAGGCTCCGTGCGGTATGCCCGCACGGGATTGATGACCGATACCTAATCGTCGAACCTCAAGACCGTCACCCTTGACGCATAGCGCGGGGGTCGCAGGAGGCACCGTGCTCACCGCGTTCGCCCGGGCGTTCAAGACGCCCGACCTGCGCAAGAAGCTGCTCTTCACGCTCGCCATCATCGTGCTGTACCGCCTCGGGGCCCACATCCCGGTCCCCGGCGTCAGCTACGAGGCCGTCCAGCAGTGTGTGAAGCAGGCCAGCGAAGGCAACAACAGCCTGTTCGGCCTGGTCAACATGTTCAGTGGCGGAGCGCTGCTCCAGATCACCATCTTCGCGCTCGGCATCATGCCGTACATCACGGCGAGCATCATCCTGCAGCTGCTCACCGTCGTGATCCCGCGCCTGGAAGCCCTCAAGAAGGAGGGCCAGTCGGGTACCGCCAAGATCACGCAGTACACCCGGTACCTGACGGTCGCCCTCGCCGTGCTGCAGGGCACCGGTCTCGTCGCCACCGCCAAGAGCGGTGCGCTGTTCAGTGGCTGCCGTGTCGCCGACCAGGTCGTCCCCGACCCGTCGATCTTCACCATCGCCACCATGGTCATCACGATGACCGCCGGTACCTGCATCGTCATGTGGCTCGGTGAGCTCATCACCGACCGCGGCATCGGCAACGGCATGTCGATCCTGATGTTCATCTCGATCGCCGCCGGCTTCCCGGGCGCCCTGTGGGCCATCAAGGAGAGCGGCAAGCTCGCCAAGGGCTGGATCGAGTTCGGCACCGTCATCCTGATCGGCTTCGTGATGGTGGCCCTCGTGGTCTTCGTCGAGCAGGCCCAGCGCCGCATCCCCGTGCAGTACGCGAAGCGCATGATCGGTCGGCGTTCCTACGGCGGTACGTCCACTTACATCCCGCTGAAGGTGAACCAGGCGGGTGTGATTCCCGTCATCTTCGCGTCGTCGCTGCTCTACATCCCGGCCTTGATCGCGCAGTTCTCGAACTCCACCGCAGGGTGGAAGACCTGGATCGAAGCCCACTTCGTCAAGGGTGACCACCCCTACTACATCGCTACGTACTTCCTCCTGATCGTGTTCTTCGCCTTCTTCTACGTGGCGATCTCGTTCAACCCCGAGGAAGTCGCGGACAACATGAAGAAGTATGGTGGCTTCATCCCGGGTATCCGGGCTGGTCGACCTACTGCCGAGTACCTGAGCTACGTGCTCAACCGGATCACTTGGCCGGGCTCGCTGTACTTGGGTCTGATCGCTCTTGTGCCGACGATGGCGTTGGCAGGCTTCGGTGGCGCCAATGCCAACTTCCCCTTCGGCGGGACGAGCATCCTCATCATCGTGGGTGTGGGGCTGGAGACCGTGAAGCAGATCGAGAGCCAGCTCCAGCAGCGCAATTACGAAGGGTTCCTCCGCTGATGCGAATCGTCCTCGTCGGACCGCCCGGTGCGGGCAAGGGTACGCAGGCCGCGTACCTTGCCAAGAACCTGGACATCCCGCACATCTCCACGGGTGACCTGTTCCGTGCGAACATCTCGCAGGGCACGGCGCTCGGCCTGGAGGCGCAGTCGTACATGAAGGCCGGCCAGCTCGTGCCGGACTCCGTGACGATCGGGATGGCCAAGGACCGCATGGAGCAGCCGGACGCCGCCAACGGCTTCCTGCTCGACGGGTTCCCGCGCAACGTGGCCCAGGCCGAGGCTCTCGACGAGATCCTCAAGGCCGGGCACGTCCAGCTGGACGCGGTCCTGGACCTGGAGGTCCCCGAGGACGAGGTCGTGAAGCGGATCGCGGGTCGCCGCATCTGCCGCAACGACAGTGCGCACGTCTTCCACGTGACGTACAACGCGCCGAAGACCGAGGGCGTCTGCGACGTCTGCGGCGGCGAGCTCTACCAGCGCGACGACGACTCCGAGGAGACCGTCCGCCGGCGCCTGGAGGTCTACCACACGGAGACCGAGCCGATCATCGACTACTACCGGTCGCAGAACCTGGTGGAGACGATCTCGGCGCTGGGCAAGGTGGACGAGGTCACCGCGAAGGCGATGACCGCGCTCAAGAAGTAACCCTGGTTCGTCCGATACGGCCGCGGTGCCCCTCAGGGGCGTCGCGGCCGTATCGTTGTTCTGTTCCCCGTACTCGATGGAAAGGCCGCGGCCACGATGGTGCAGATCAAGACCCCCGAGCAGATCGCGAAGATGCGCGAGGCGGGGCTGGTCGTCGCCGCCATTCACGCGGCGACCCGTGAGGCGGCCGTGCCGGGCGCCACGACGAAGGACCTGGACGAGGTCGCGCGGAAGGTCATCGCCGACCACGGGGCGAAGTCGAACTTCCTCGGGTACGGCGGGTTCCCCGCCACGATCTGCACCTCGGTGAACGAGGTCGTCGTCCACGGCATCCCCGACGAGAAGACCGTCCTGAAGGACGGCGACATCATCTCGATCGACTGCGGAGCGATCGTGGACGGCTGGCACGGCGACGCGGCGTACACCGCCTTCGTCGGCACCGGTCACGCCCCGGAGCTGATCGAGCTCTCCCGTGTCACCGAGGAGTCGATGTGGGCGGGCATCGCGGCGATGAAGCTCGGCAACCGGCTCGTCGACATCTCGAAGGCGATCGAGACGTACATCAAGCGCCAGCCGCGGCCGCCGGTCGGTGACCACAGCCTGGGCCGGTACGGGATCATCGAGGACTACGGCGGCCACGGCATCGGCACCGAGATGCACATGGACCCGCACCTGCTGAACTACGTCTCCCGCAAGCGCGGCAAGGGACCGAAGCTGGTCCCCGGCTTCTGCCTCGCCATCGAGCCGATGGTCTCCCTGGGCACCCCGCAGACGGAGGTCCTGAAGGACGACTGGACCGTCATCACCACGGACGGAACCTGGTCCTCCCACTGGGAGCACTCGATCGCCCTGACCGAGGAGGGTCCCCTGGTGCTGACGGCGGTCGACGGCGGCAAGGCGAAGCTGGCGGAACTGGGCGTCACGGCGGCGCCGGACCCGCTGGCGTAGTGGGCGTCGGGCGGCCAGTTCGCCGGTCGGAGGCCGGCGCAGCCCCTCGAAGCTTGTGAGGCGCCCTCGGCGCCGAGCCCGCGAGAGGGGCGTCGGGGAATGGGTCGGGACTTGGTCCTCGCACTGGGAGCACTCGATCGCCCTGACCGAGGAGGGTCCCCTGGTGCTGACCGCGGTCGACGGCGGCAAGGCGAAGCTGGCGGAACTGGGCGTCACGGCGGCGCCGGACCCGCTGGCGTAGTCCGCCCGCGTAGGACTGCACCGGATTTTCTACGGCGTGTTGCCTTGCGTAAGGATCAGTTCGGGTGGGCAGACTTCCCGATTCGTCTTTTCCTGGGGCCTGACGTAGACTGATGCGTCGGCTCTCGTGTACCCGTGTGTCCGCATGCGGCGGCGAGAGTCGATCAAGGTAGCCGATTCGAAAGGCGAAGCGTGGCCAAGAAGCAAGGTGCCATCGAAATCGAGGGCACCGTGATCGAGTCCCTCCCGAACGCCATGTTCAAGGTGGAGCTCCAGAACGGTCACAAGGTCCTCGCGCACATCTCCGGCAAGATGCGGATGCACTACATCCGAATCCTTCCGGACGACCGGGTCGTCGTGGAGCTCTCTCCGTACGACCTGACGCGTGGCCGGATCGTCTACCGGTACAAGTAGATCTTGCCCGCACCCCGCCTCCGTGCGCGGGTGGTGGCACTGACCCGGAGAACCTCACATCCCATGAAGGTCAAGCCGAGCGTCAAGAAGATCTGCGACAAGTGCAAGGTGATCCGCCGTCACGGCCGGGTCATGGTCATCTGCGACAACCTGCGCCACAAGCAGCGCCAGGGCTGACGCACGCCGACCGACCTGCATTTCGCAGTTCTTCGCGCGACGCATAGCAATACGTACATACGCAGAGCCCGTCGGGCCGTGTCCACACGGTTGACGGCACCTCCGGCGGGGGCCGGGGACCCGACCTGTACCTCATACGGCAGCCGGGAACGGTTCTGCAGCAGACCCCCGAGAACACAGGAGCCATTGAATGGCACGCGTTTCCGGTGTTGACATCCCGCGCGAAAAGCGTGTGGTGGTCGCACTCACCTACGTCTTCGGTATCGGACGTACCCGGTCCGAGGAGATCCTCGCCGCGACCGGCGTGAACCCGTCCACCCGTGTCCGCGACCTTGCCGAGGAAGACCTCGTCAAGATCCGCGAGTACGTGGACGCCAACCTCCAGACCGAGGGTGACCTCCGCCGCGAGATCGCCGCCGACATCCGCCGCAAGGTCGAGATCGGCTGCTACCAGGGCCTGCGCCACCGTCGTGGCCTGCCCGTCCGCGGCCAGCGCACCAGCACGAACGCTCGTACCCGCAAGGGCCCGCGTCGCGCCATCGCCGGCAAGAAGAAGCCGGGCAAGAAGTAGTCCTCAGCGGACGCTTGACCAAGCGGTCTTCGCTGTAGGACCGACCACCTCCCGTAGGAGTTATAGATGCCCCCCAAGGGTCGTCAGGGCGCTGCCAAGAAGGTGCGCCGCAAGGAAAAGAAGAACGTCGCTCACGGCCACGCGCACATCAAGAGCACGTTCAACAACACGATCGTCTCGATCACGGACCCCTCGGGCAACGTGATCTCCTGGGCCTCCGCCGGCCACGTCGGCTTCAAGGGCTCGCGCAAGTCGACCCCGTTCGCCGCGCAGATGGCCGCCGAGTCGGCCGCTCGCCGCGCGCAGGAGCACGGCATGCGCAAGGTCGACGTCTTCGTCAAGGGTCCGGGCTCCGGCCGCGAGACCGCGATCCGCTCCCTCCAGGCCACGGGCCTCGAGGTCGGTTCGATCCAGGACGTCACCCCCACGCCGCACAACGGCTGCCGTCCCCCCAAGCGCCGCCGCGTCTGACGCACGGCTGCTTGTTCAGGACTTCGGGCGGTACGGCTCTTCGGACCGTGCCGCCCGTACCCTTGCAGTACGCACAGCACCAACCACCGGGTTCCGCCCGGTGGCCGTCGGGCGTCAAATAGTGGGCGTCCACGACTGAAGGATTGAAGACATGCTTATCGCTCAGCGTCCTTCGCTGACCGAAGAGGTCGTCGACGAGTTCCGCTCCCGGTTCGTGATCGAGCCGCTGGAGCCGGGCTTCGGCTACACCCTCGGCAACTCCCTCCGCCGTACCCTCCTCTCCTCGATCCCGGGTGCCGCTGTCACCAGCATCCGCATCGACGGTGTCCTGCACGAGTTCACCACCGTGCCGGGCGTCAAGGAGGACGTCACCGACCTCATCCTCAACATCAAGCAGCTGGTCGTCTCCTCGGAGCACGACGAGCCGGTCGTGATGTACCTGCGCAAGCAGGGCCCGGGTCTGGTCACCGCCGCCGACATCGCGCCCCCGGCCGGTGTCGAGGTGCACAACCCCGACCTCGTCCTCGCCACGCTCAACGGCAAGGGCAAGCTGGAGATGGAGCTGACCGTCGAGCGCGGTCGCGGCTACGTCTCCGCCGTGCAGAACAAGCAGGTCGGTCAGGAGATCGGGCGCATCCCGGTCGACTCGATCTACTCGCCGGTTCTCAAGGTCACCTACAAGGTCGAGGCGACCCGAGTCGAGCAGCGCACCGACTTCGACAAGCTGATCGTCGACGTCGAGACCAAGCAGGCCATGCGCCCGCGTGACGCCATGGCGTCCGCCGGCAAGACCCTGGTCGAGCTGTTCGGTCTGGCGCGCGAGCTCAACATCGACGCCGAGGGCATCGACATGGGCCCGTCCCCCACGGACGCCGCCCTCGCCGCCGACCTGGCGCTGCCGATCGAGGAGCTCGAGCTCACCGTTCGTTCGTACAACTGCCTCAAGCGCGAGGGCATCCACTCCGTGGGTGAGCTCGTGGCGCGCTCCGAGGCGGACCTGCTCGACATCCGCAACTTCGGTGCGAAGTCGATCGACGAGGTCAAGGCGAAGCTGGCCGGTATGGGCCTCGCGCTGAAGGACTCGCCGCCCGGATTCGACCCGACCGCCGCGGCCGACGCCTTCGGCGCGGACGACGACGCGGACGCCGGGTTCGTCGAGACCGAGCAGTACTAGTCGCAGTCTTGCTGCGGGCCGGCTTCGGCTGGTCGCGCAGTTCCCCGCGCCCCTGACCGGGGCGCGGGGTCTCCGACGGGCACTCGCCCGCTCGGACACTGACATCGGTACCTCATACGGCCGGTGCAGATCACAAGGAGAAACACCATGCCGCGTCCCGCGAAGGGTGCCCGCCTCGGCGGTTCCGCCGCGCACGAGAAGCTGCTCCTCGCCAACCTGGCGAAGTCGCTCTTCGAGCACGGCCGCATCACCACGACCGAGGCCAAGGCCCGTCGCCTGCGTCCGGTCGCCGAGCGCCTGATCACCAAGGCGAAGAAGGGCGACATCCACAACCGTCGCCTGGTGCTGCAGACGATCACCGACAAGGGCATCGTCCACACCCTCTTCACCGAGATCGCCCCGCGTTACTCGGAGCGCCCGGGTGGCTACACCCGCATCACCAAGATCGGCAACCGTCGTGGCGACAACGCCCCGATGGCCGTGATCGAGCTGGTCGAGGGCGAGATCGCCAAGAAGGCGACCGTCGCCGAGGCCGAGGCCGCCACCGTGCGCGCCGTCAAGGAGGCCGACGCGGCCGCCGAGGCTCCGGCCGAGGAGTCGAAGGACGCGTAAGCGTTCTGATCGACTGTTCTCGTGTGCGGGCCCGTACCCCTTGGGGTGCGGGCCCGTTCCCGTATTCGATGGTTTCGAGAGGAAGCTCCGCGTGAGCGATGACGTGCAGGACGGTTTCGTACGGGTCCGGCTCGACCTGTCGTACGACGGCAAGGACTTCTCCGGCTGGGCCAAGCAGGCCCAGGGGCAGCGGACCGTGCAGGGGGACATCGAGGACGCCCTGCGGACCGTCACCCGGTCCAAGGAGACGTACGAGCTGACCGTGGCCGGCCGGACCGACTCCGGGGTCCACGCGCGCGGCCAGGTCGCCCATGTCGACCTGCCGGCCGAGCTGTGGGCCGAGCACCGCGACAAGCTGCTCAGGCGGCTCGCGGGGCGCCTCTCGCACGACGTGCGGGTCTGGTCCCTCGCCGAGGCCCCCAGCGGCTTCAACGCCCGTTTCTCGGCCATCTGGCGCCGTTACGCGTACCGCGTCACCGACAACCCCGGCGGGGTCGACCCGCTGCTGCGCGGCCACGTCCTGTGGCACGACTGGGCCCTCGACATGGACGCCATGAACGAGGCCGCCGCCGCGCTCGTCGGCGAGCACGACTTCGCCGCGTACTGCAAGCGGCGCGAGGGCGCCACCACCATCCGCACGCTCCAGGAGCTGCGCTGGGAACGGCGTCCCGACGGGGTGCTCGAGGCCACCGTGAAGGCGGACGCCTTCTGCCACAACATGGTCCGCTCGCTGGTCGGCGCGCTGCTGTTCGTCGGCGACGGGCACCGGCCGGTGGACTGGCCCGGCAAGGTGCTGGCCGCGGGTGTGCGGGACTCCGCCGTGCACGTCGTACGGCCGCACGGCCTCACCCTCGAAGAGGTCGGCTACCCCGCCGACGAGCTCCTGGCCGCCCGGAACCTGGAGGCCAGGAACAAGCGGTCACTCCCCGGGAGCGCCGGCTGCTGCTGAGGCCTGGGCGCGGCCGCGGGCGTAGATCTGGTTGAAGGTGAAGGTGCCCAGGTCGTCGCTGGTCTGGAAGACCGGCTTGTCGGCCGTGGTGACCTTCTTGCCGTCGGCGAAGCCGGCCTGGGTGAAGTACGCGTAGCGGCCGACCGAGTTCGCGCGGCGCAGGCAGACGGTGGCGTGGCAGAAGTCACGGACGCCCGCGCCGGTCAGCGGGGCGACGCCGCCGGTGGCCTGGCCCTTCGCCTTCAGGGCCGCGGCCTCCGAGGGGAACACGGCGACACCGACGGTGATCGCCACGCCGTCCTTCACGTACGTGGCGCGGAGCACCCGCTGGCAGCCGTTCTTCGTCAGGACGGCGCCGAGGCCGCCCTGGGTGACGGCGGCGCAGTTAGTGGTGGCGGAGGTCGCGCCCTTCGTGTAGACGCGCTTGTTCATCGTGAGCTTCTTGCCCGGGAAGAGGCCCTCCGCGGAGAGCGGGGCCTTGTCCTTCTTCGGGTCCGAGATGTAGTCCTTCGGATTTGGCGGGGGCGGCGGCGCCACCGACGAGAAGGTCGGCTCGGGGGTGGGCGCGGCGGTGGGGGAGACCGCGCCGGTGGGCACCCCGCCGGTCGTGGCCTCGTCGTTCTTCTTGCCGTTGGCCACGACCGCGGTGGCGACGATCGCGCCGACGACCAGCGCGGCGACCGTGCCGCCGCCGATCATCAGCCAGCGCTTGCGGCGGTTACGGGAGGCCGAGGCGTCGGCGAGGGCGCCCCAGTCGGGGGTCGACCCGCCCTGCGCGCCGGGGAAGGGGTCCGGCCCCGGCCCCGGTCCTGGTCCCGGCCCCGGTCCCGGTGCTCCCGGGAAGCCGCCCGGCTGCTGGCCGTAGCCGGGCTGCTGTCCGTACCCCTGCGGCTGCTGCTGCCCGTACCCCGGCTGCGGCTGCTGCCCGTACCCCTGCTGCCCGCCCTGCTGCGGCTCGTGCGGCCACTGCGGTCCCCCAAAGCTCATGCCGCGCATCCTAAACCGGTTGGGCCGGGGCGACGCGGGCGGCGACAATGCACCGCATGGGACATGTCGAGGCCGCGCATCTGGAGTACTACCTCCCCGACGGGAGGGTCCTCCTCGGGGACGCCTCCTTCCGGGTCGGAGAGGGCGCCGTCGTCGCCCTCGTCGGAGCCAACGGCGCCGGCAAGACCACACTGCTCCGGCTCATCTCCGGGGAGCTCCAGCCGCACGGCGGCAGCGTCACCGTCAGCGGCGGGCTCGGCGTGATGCCGCAGTTCGTCGGGTCGGTACGGGACGAGTCCACCGTCCGTGACCTGCTGGTCTCCGTGGCGCAGCCGCGGATCCGGGAGGCCGCGAAGGCCGTCGACGAGGCCGAGCACCTGATCATGACCGTCGACGACGAGGCCGCGCAGATGAAGTACGCGCAGGCCCTCAGCGACTGGGCCGAGGTGCAGGGGTACGAGGCCGAGACCCTCTGGGACATCTGCACCATGGCCGCGCTCGGCGTGCCCTACGAGAAGGCGCAGTTCCGGGAGGTCAGGACGCTCTCCGGCGGTGAGCAGAAGCGGCTCGTCCTGGAATCGCTGCTGCGGGGCTCCGACGAGGTGCTGCTCCTCGACGAGCCGGACAACTACCTCGACGTGCCGGGCAAGCGCTGGCTGGAGGAGCGGCTGCGGGAGACCCGTAAGACCGTGCTGTTCATCTCCCACGACCGGGAGCTGCTCTCCCGGGGCGCGCAGAAGATCGTCGCGGTCGAGCCCGGCCGGGCCGGCTCCGACGTGTGGGTGCACGGCGGCGGCTTCGACACCTTCCACGAGGCGCGGCGGGAACGTTTCGCGCGCTTCGAGGAGCTGAAGCGGCGCTGGGAGGAGAAGCACGCCCAGCTGAAGAAGCTCGTCGTCAACCTGCGGCAGGCGGCCGCGGTCAGCCACGAGATGGCCTCGCGGTACGCGGCGGCGCAGACCCGGCTGCGGAAGTTCGAGGAGGCGGGGCCGCCGCCGGAGCCGCCGCGCGAGCAGGACATCAAGATGCGGCTGCGCGGCGGCCGTACCGGCGTGCGTGCTGTGACCTGCGAGAACCTTGAGCTGACCGGGCTGATGAAGCCGTTCTCGCTGGAGATCTTCTACGGGGAGCGGGTGGCCGTTCTCGGCTCGAACGGGTCGGGCAAGTCACACTTCCTGCGACTGCTCGCGGGCGACCCGTCCGTCGCCCACACGGGGGACTGGAAGCTGGGCGCGCGGGTGGTCCCGGGGCACTTCGCGCAGACCCACGCCCATCCGGAGCTGACCGGGCGGCCGCTCGTCGACATCCTGTGGACGGAGCACGCCAAGGACCGGGGCGCGGCGATGTCGATGCTGCGGCGGTACGAGCTGGAGCGCCAGGGCGACCAGGCCTTCGACAAGCTCTCCGGCGGGCAGCAGGCGCGGTTCCAGATCCTGCTCCTGGAACTGGCCGGCACGACGGCGCTGCTCCTCGACGAGCCCACGGACAACCTCGACCTGGAGTCGGCGGAGGCCCTCCAGGACGGCCTCGAGTCGTACGACGGGACGGTCCTCGCGGTGACCCACGACCGCTGGTTCGCGAGGAGCTTCGACCGCTACCTGGTCTTCGGCTCGGACGGCGTGGTCCGCGAGACGACGGAACCGGTGTGGGACGAGCGACGGGTGGAGCGGGCGCGGTGACCTGGGGGCGGGTCATCCGGTGACCCGCCGACCTCGGGGCCTCCGGCGTTTTGACCCGTCGGGGGTGTCGCGGGTACCGTTGCGGTTTGTTATGCGTATTGGCTTCGTCGTTCTCACGCGAAGGGCCCATACGCAGGTTCCCTGGAGCAGTTACCAGTGGCTCGCATACGGGCGGAGTTCCCGGCAGTGCAGGCCCCAGCTGCATGATCGCTTCAGGTGTGTCTGGACTCCATCCACTGAAGAAGCGAAGGCTACGAAGTGCGTACGTACAGCCCCAAGCCCGGCGATGTCACTCGCCAGTGGCACATCATCGACGCGCAGGACGTTGTCCTGGGCCGTCTGGCGACCACGGCTGCGAACCTCCTCCGAGGCAAGCACAAGCCGGTCTACGCCCCCCACATGGACATGGGCGACTTCGTCATCATCATCAACGCTGACAAGGTCCACCTGTCCGGCAACAAGAAGACCCAGAAGCTGGCGTACCGCCACTCCGGCTTCCCGGGTGGTCTGCGCTCCGTCCGTTACGACGAGCTGCTCGACAAGAACCCCGAGAAGGCCGTCGAGAAGGCCATCAAGGGCATGATCCCCAAGAACACCCTGGGCCGTCAGATGCTCTCGAAGCTGAAGGTCTACGCGGGCGAGAACCACCCGCACGCTGCCCAGCAGCCGGTCCCGTTCGAGATCACCCAGGTCGCGCAGTAGTTCCGGCCACACCCCCTAAGAACGAAAGAAATCTGAGGAGAATCGTGGCCGAGACCACCCCCGAGACCCCCGTCGACGAGTTCGAGGGCGTCGAGGAGTACACCACCGAGACCGAGCTCGTCGAGGGTGAGTACACCTCCGAGTCGCTCGCGTCCCGCTTCGGCGACCCGCAGCCGGCCGCCGGCCTGGGCCGTCGCAAGAACGCCATCGCCCGCGTCCGGATCGTTCCGGGCACCGGCAAGTGGAAGATCAACGGTCGCACCCTTGAGGACTACTTCCCCAACAAGGTGCACCAGCAGGAAGTCAACGAGCCCTTCAAGGTGCTCGAGCTCGACAACCGCTACGACGTCATCGCCCGCATCGCGGGTGGCGGTGTCTCCGGCCAGGCCGGCGCCCTGCGCCTCGGTGTGGCCCGTGCGCTGAACGAGGCGGACGTCGAGAACAACCGCCCGGCGCTGAAGAAGGCCGGCTTCCTCTCCCGCGACGACCGTGCGGTCGAGCGCAAGAAGGCCGGTCTCAAGAAGGCCCGTAAGGCTCCGCAGTACAGCAAGCGTTAATCGCCTGCTCGGTCTGCTTTCGTACGCCCCGGCGGCACTGCCCGTGCCGTCGGGGCGTACGTTTTTTCATAACCCTCTTTCATCGCTTGGGCACGTATTTTCGGAGGACAGCTGTGGGACGACTCTTCGGCACGGACGGCGTGCGCGGTGTGGCCAACGCGGACCTGACGGCGGAGCTCGCGCTCGGCCTGTCGGTCGCGGCCGCGCACGTGCTCGCCGAGGCGGGCACCTTCGAGGGCCATCGGCCGACCGCGGTGGTCGGACGTGACCCCCGCGCGTCCGGAGAGTTCCTGGAGGCCGCCGTCGTGGCCGGTCTCGCCAGCGCCGGCGTCGACGTGCTCCGCGTGGGCGTCCTGCCCACCCCGGCCGTCGCGCACCTCACCGGCGTCCTCGGCGCCGACCTCGGCGTGATGCTCTCCGCGAGCCACAACGCCATGCCCGACAACGGCATCAAGTTCTTCGCGCGCGGTGGCCACAAGCTCGCCGACGAGCTCGAGGACAAGATCGAGGCCGTGTACGAGGAGCACCGCACCGGCGCCCCCTGGGAGCGCCCGACCGGTGCCGGTGTCGGCCGCGTCCGCGACTACGACGAGGGCTTCGACACGTACGTCGCCCACCTCATCGCCGTCCTCCCCAACCGCCTCGACGGCCTCAAGGTCGTCCTCGACGAGGCCCACGGCGCCGCCGCCCGCGTCTCGCCCGAGGCCTTCGCCCGGGCCGGCGCCACCGTCGTCACCATCGGCGCCGAGCCCGACGGCCTCAACATCAACGACGGCTGCGGCTCCACCCACCTGGATCTGCTCAAGGCCGCCGTCGTCGAGCACGGCGCCGACCTCGGCATCGCCCACGACGGCGACGCCGACCGCTGCCTCGCGGTGGACGCCGCGGGCAACGAGGTCGACGGCGACCAGATCCTCGCCGTGCTCGCCCTCGCGATGCGCGAGGCCGGGCGGCTGCGCGGGGACACCGTCGTCGCCACCGTCATGTCGAACCTGGGCTTCAAGCTCGCCATGGAGCGCGAGGGCCTGACCCTCGTCCAGACGGCGGTCGGCGACCGCTACGTCCTGGAGTCCATGAAGGAGAACGGCTTCGCGCTCGGCGGCGAGCAGTCCGGGCACGTCATCGTGCTCGACCACGCCACCACCGGCGACGGCACCCTCACCGGCCTCATGCTGGCCGCCCGGGTCGCCGCCACCGGCAAGTCCCTCGCCGACCTGGCCGGCGTGATGGAGCGACTGCCGCAGATCCTCATCAACGTCCCCGACGTCGACAAGTCCCGGGTGAAGACCTCCGGCGACCTGGCCGCCGCGGTCACCGCCGCCGAGCAGGAGCTCGGCTCCACCGGCCGCGTCCTGCTGCGCCCCTCCGGCACTGAGCCGCTGGTCCGCGTCATGGTCGAGGCCGCGGACATCGAGCAGGCGCGCGCGGTCGCGCAGCGGCTCGCGGACGTCGTGAAGTCGGCGCTGGGCTAACCTTTCTGAGGCGCCGTCATGCGTTGAGGGCCCCGCCGCACCCGTATCGGGAGCGGCGGGGCCCTTTCAGCTGTCCTTCCGGGCCCCGGGTGCGCGACGCCAGCGGCCGCGCTGGGTGCGCCAGAGGAGTTTCTGCCCGTACAGCGTCAGCACCCCGGCGAACACGATGCCGAACAGGTTCAGCATCAGCTGCTCGGTCGAGCCCCACATCTGGCCGAATTCGCCGTAGCTGAGGGCGACCGCCGCGTTCGCGCCGGCCGGGACCGTCGTCACCGAGATCGCCACGCCCACCAGGGCGCCGGACTTGGCGGACGTCAGGGAGAGCATGCCCGCCACACCCGCGAGCAGGGCCACGACGAAGGAGAACGGGTCCGGCTGCCAGATGAAGCTGGTGTTGGGGCGGTCGGCGTCGAGGCGGTTCTCGCTGAACAGGTCGAGCGCGTCCATCCCCAGGCTGAACACCGTCGTCGCCGCGATCGCCACCGCGAAACCGACGATCAGGGCGATCAGCGACCGCGCCGCCAGCCTCGGCTCGCGGCGCACCACCGCCGTGCAGATCCCGGCGAGCGGGCCGAACTCCGGACCGACCGCCATGGCGCCCACGATCAGGATCGCGTTGTCCAGGACGACACCGCAGGCCGCGATCATCGTCGCCAGGATCATGAACGCGCTGTAGGTGATCGAGAGGGTCGACTCCTCGTGGGTGGCCCCCTCCAACTGCTCCCAGAGCACCGCGTCCGCCGGTTCGCCCGGAGCCTCCTTCTCGGCGGTGTCCGCGCGCGCGGAGAGGGAGAAGTCGATGTTCTCGACCGCGATGGAGCCGTCCTGATCGATCCTCAGCTCGCGCAGCTCCTTGAGGAGTTCGTCGCCGGCCTCACGGGCGACATCGCACATGACCACGTCTCCGGCGGGCTCCCGGGCCGCGCCGGGAAGCACCACCAGGTGCGTGGTGCCGACCGTCGACTCGATCGCCTTGACGGCGGCCTGGGTGCGGTCGGGCGGGACGATCATACGGAGATGCAGCATGGGGAGAGCGTACGGAGATCCGTACGGGGATCAGAGCTTCCGCAGGCTCAGCTTCTGCACCTTGTGGTCGGGGCCCTTGCGGACGACGAGCGTCGCCCGGCCGCGGGTCGGGGCCACGTTCTCCAGCAGGTTCACCTTGTTGATGGTCCGCCACATGGTGCGGGCGTAGTCGTAGGCCTCCTCCTCGGAGACCTGCGTCCAGCGCCGGAAGTACGAGGACGGGTCCTGGAACGCGGTGTCGCGCAGCTTCCGGAAGCGGTTCAGGTACCAGCGCTCGATGTCCTCCGGGCGCGCGTCCACGTACACCGAGAAGTCGAAGTAGTCGGCGAGCCCGACCCTGGTCCGGCCGTCCTTGCCGGGCAGGGCCGGCTGGAGGACGTTCAGCCCCTCGACGATGAGGATGTCGGGGCGGCGGACGACGAGCCGCTCACCGGGCACCCGGTCGTAGATCAGGTGCGAGTAGACCGGGGCCGTCACCTCCTCCTTGCCCGCTTTGACGTCCGCGACGAACCGGGTCAGGGCCCGGCGGTCGTACGACTCGGGGAAGCCCTTGCGGGACATCAGGCCGCGCTCCTTCAGCTCCTCCATCGGATAGAGGAAGGCGTCCGTGGTGACCAGCTCCACGCGCGGGTGCTCGGGCCAGCGGGCGAGCAGCGCCTGGAGCAGCCGGGAGACCGTCGACTTCCCGACGGCGACCGATCCGGCGACTCCTATGACGAAGGGCGTGCCGCGCTGCTCGGCACTCTCGCCGAGGAAGGTGTTGAGCGCGCCGCGCAGCCCGCTGGTGGCCTGCACGTACAGGTTGAGCAGCCGGGAGAGCGGCAGGTAGATGTCCCGGACCTCGTCCAGGTCGATGACGTCCCCGAGCCCGCGAAGCCGCTCGACCTCGTCGGCGGTGAGCGGAAGCGGTGTCTTGTCGCGCAAGGCGCTCCACTCGGCGCGGGTGAGGTCGACGTAGGGCGTCGTGCCGTTGGCGCTTCGTGGCGGCGAAGTGATCACCCCGCCATTGTCCCGGGTCGACGGGGGGTGTGGGGGGTGGGGTGGGTCACGCGGCCGGGGCGTTGTCCTAGGGGTGGCCTAGGGTGATCCTTTGAGGCCGCGTGGGGGCCTGGACGGCTTGTTTCACGACTTCGCGCGGGGGGAGCCGCCTTTTCGGGCGGTGTGGAATTCGAAGAGAAACAGTGAGCCAGTTCAGATGCGTACGTCCATGAGAAGCGCCGTCGTCGCCGCCACCGCCGTGTCCCTCGCCCTGCTCGTCACCGCCTGTGGTGGCGGGGAGAAGGGTGGCGACAAGGGGGACAAGGGCGGGTCCGCCGCGCCCAGCGCCTCCGCCACGACCAGCGCGCCCCCGGCGAAGGCGCTGTCGGCCGCCGAGCTCGACGAGCTCATCGTCGAGACCGCCGACCTCAAGGGCCACCAGGTGACGAAGGCCGGCAGCGGGGACGTCGTGCCCGCCGCCCAGGTCACCGCCGACAAGGCTGCCTGCGCACCGATCGCCCACGCCATGTCCTTCATCTCGCCCGGTTCGCCCGCGGCGTCGGCCCAGCGCAAGGTGATGCAGGAGCCGAAGAAGGACGCGTCGGCCTCGCCCGAGGACGCGCTGCTCGGCGGGCTCAGCGCCATGGTCACGGCGGTGACGCTCGGCTCGTACGACGGGCAGGGCGCCCAGGAGGCCTTCGCCTCGGTGAAGAAGGCCGGCACGGAGTGCGCCGACGGCTTCCAGGTCGTGCACCTCAAGGAGAAGACGAAGGTCGCCAAGGTCGCCCCGGAGGCCGTCACCGCCGGTGAGGAGGCCGTGGCCTTCACCGTCACCAGCGAGATGGAGGGCGAGCCGTTCGTCAGCAAGCTCGTCGTCTTCCGCAAGGGCAACACACTGGCCTCGTTCTCGACGATCAGCCTCGTTCCCGGTGGCGTCAAGGCCCTCCCGCAGGCCGTTGTCGACGCGCAGGCCGCCAAGCTGGGCTGACTGCGGTCCTTCGGGGGCCCCGCGCCGTAGGCTGCCGTCATGTGCGGAATCGTGGGATACGTCGGCGGGCAGTCGGCGCTTGATGTGGTGGTCGCGGGCCTCAAGAGGCTCGAATACCGGGGCTACGACTCGGCCGGTGTCGCGGTGCTCTCCGACGGGGGCCTGGCCGCGGCGAAGAAGGCGGGCAAGCTCGTCAACCTGGAGAAGGAGCTCGTGGACCGGCCGCTGGCCGGCGGGTCCGTGGGCATCGGGCACACCCGCTGGGCCACCCACGGCGGGCCGACCGACGCCAACGCGCACCCGCACCTGGACAACGCCGGGCGCGTCGCCGTCGTCCACAACGGCATCATCGAGAACTTCGCCGCCCTCCGCGAGGAGCTGACGGAGCGGGGCCACGACCTGCTGTCCGAGACGGACACCGAGGTCGTGGCCCATCTCGTCGCCGAGGAGTTCTCCTCCGCCGGGGACCTGGCCGAGGCCATGCGGCTGGTGTGCAGGCGGCTCGACGGGGCGTTCACCCTGGTCGCCGTGCACGCCGACCAGCCCGACGTGGTCGTCGGCGCCCGCCGGAACTCGCCGCTCGTCGTCGGTGTCGGCGAGGGCGAGAACTTCCTCGCCTCCGACGTGTCCGCGTTCATCGCGCACACCCGCTCGGCCATCGAACTCGGCCAGGACCAGGTCGTCGAACTGACCCGGGACGGCGTCACCGTCACCGACTTCGACGGCGTGCCCGCCGACGTGCGCGCCTTCCACGTCGACTGGGACGCCTCCGCCGCCGAGAAGGGCGGCTACGACTACTTCATGCTCAAGGAGATCGCCGAGCAGCCGAAGGCGGTCGCCGACACCCTCCTCGGCCGGATCGACGGCTCGGGCCGGCTCACCCTCGACGAGGTGCGCATCCCGGACGCCGTCCTCCGCGAGGCCGACAAGATCGTCATCATCGCGTGCGGCACCGCCTTCCACGCCGGGCTCATCGCCAAGTACGCCATCGAGCACTGGACCCGCATCCCCTGCGAGGTCGAGCTCGCCAGCGAGTTCCGCTACCGCGACCCGATCCTCGGCCAGCGGACCCTCGTCATCGCCATCTCCCAGTCCGGCGAGACGATGGACACCCTGATGGCGCTGCGGCACGCCCGTGAGCAGGGCGCCAAGGTGCTCGCCGTCTGCAACACGAACGGCTCGACGATCCCCCGCGAGTCCGACGCCGTGCTCTACACCCACGCCGGGCCCGAGGTCGCCGTCGCCTCCACCAAGGCCTTCCTCACACAGCTCGTCGCCTGCTACCTCCTCGCGCTCTACCTCGGGCAGGTGCGCGGCACCAAGTGGGGCGACGAGATCCACGCGGTCGTCCGCGAGCTCGCCAGGATCGGCGACGAGGTCGAGCGGGTCCTGGAGACCATGGAGCCGGTACGTGCCCTCGCCCGCTCCCTCGCCCACAAGGACACCGTCCTCTTCCTCGGCCGGCACGTCGGCTACCCGGTCGCCCTCGAAGGCGCGCTGAAGCTCAAGGAACTCGCGTACATGCACGCCGAGGGGTTCGCCGCGGGGGAGCTCAAGCACGGGCCGATCGCGCTCATCGAGGAGGACCTGCCGGTCGTCGTCGTGGTGCCCTCGCCCAAGGGCCGGTCCGTCCTCCACGACAAGATCGTCTCCAACATCCAGGAGATCCGGGCCCGCGGCGCCCGGACGATCGTGATCGCCGAGGAGGGCGACGAGGCCGTCGTCCCGTACGCCGACCACCTCGTCCGCATCCCGGCCACGCCCACGCTGCTCCAGCCGCTGGTCTCCACCGTGCCGCTCCAGGTCTTCGCCTGCGAGCTCGCCACCGCGCGGGGCAACGAGGTCGACCAGCCGCGCAACCTGGCCAAGTCCGTGACCGTGGAGTGAGTGTGCGAGGGTGAACAGATGATCATCGGGGTGGGGATCGACGTGGCCGAGATCGACCGGTTCGCCGCGTCGATCGAACGGACACCGGGGCTGCTGCAGCGCCTCTTCGTCGAACGCGAACTGCTGCTCCCCAGCGGCGAGCGCCGCGGGCCCGCCTCCCTCGCGGTGCGGTTCGCCGCGAAGGAGGCCCTCGCCAAGGCGCTCGGCGCGCCGGGCGGGCTGCACTGGACGGACGCCGAGGTGTACGTCGAGGGCACCGGCCAGCCACGGCTGCGGGTGCGCGGAACGGTGGCGGCCCGGGCGGCGGAGCTGGGCGTGAAGCACTGGCACGTGTCGCTGAGCCATGACGCGGGGGTGGCGTCCGCGGTGGTGATCGCGGAGGCGTAGCCCGGGGTGTACGGAGTGCCCGGGGTGTACGGGCCAGGGGCCCGGGATGTACGGACCAGGGCCCGGGGTGTACGGACCAGGGGCCCGGTCGTCGGATGACGGCCGGGCCCCTCGCCGTGTGCGTGCGGCTGCCGGGGCCGGGGGCGGGTTGCGTGTACCGCGCGCGGCCTGGGCCCTCGCCGTGTGCGTGCGGCTGCCGGGGCCGGGGCCGGGGGCGTCAACCCGCTCCGGTCGAGCAGGCCTTGGCGGCGGCGGGCGCGTGATCCGGGGCTGCGGCAGACTGCTGACCATGCGTACCGCTCACCGCGTGGAGACCGTCCGGGCCGCCGAAGCCGCCCTCATGACCCGACTGCCCGAAGGCGCGCTCATGCAGCGGGCCGCCGCCGGACTCGCCGCCGCCTGCTTCTCGCTCCTCGGCAAGGGACGGGTGTACGGGGCTCGGGTCGTCCTCCTCGTCGGCAGCGGCGACAACGGCGGCGACGCCCTCTACGCCGGCGCCCGGCTCGCCCGGCGCGGCGCCGGAGTCACCGCCGTCCTGCTCGGCGACCGCGCCCACGAGGGCGGGCTCGCGGCGCTGCGGGCCGCGGGGGGCCGGGTCGAAGCCGACGACCCCTTCGCGCCGCTCGCCACCGCCGACCTCGTCCTCGACGGCATCACCGGCATCGGCGGCCGCGGCGGGCTCCGGCCCGACGCCGTGCCCGTCGCCCGGGCCGCGCGCGGCTCCGACGCCGTCGTCGTCGCCGTCGACCTGCCCAGCGGCGTCGACGCGGACACCGGGGAGGTCACCGGGGAGGCGCTGCGGGCGGACGTCACGGTGACCTTCGGGACGTACAAGCCCGGGCTGCTCGTCGACCCCGCGCGCTCGTACGCGGGCGCGCTGCGGCTCGTCGACATCGGACTCGGCGACGAACTGCCGGGCGTGCCCGACCTGGAGGCGCTCCAGCACCAGGACGTGGCGCGGCTGCTGCCCGTGCCGGGCGCCGAGAGCGACAAGTACCGGCGCGGGGTCGTCGGCGTCGTCGCCGGCTCCGCCCGCTACCCGGGCGCCGCGGTGCTCGCCGTCGAGGGCGCGCTGCGGGGCGGCGCGGGGGCGGTGCGGTACGTCGGAGGCGCGGCCGACGCGGTGATCGCCGCGCACCCGGAGACCCTCGTCCACCCCGGGCCGCCGGACCGTGCCGGGCGGGTGCAGGCCTGGGTCGTCGGACCGGGGCTCGGCGACGAGCCGGGCGTCGCGGAGGTCCTCGCGTCGGACGTGCCGGTGCTGGTGGACGCGGACGGGCTGCGCGGCCTCGACCCCGCGCTCGTACGGGCCCGCAGCGCGCCGACCGTACTCACCCCGCACGCCGGGGAGGCGGCGGCGCTGCTCGACGCCACCCGCGAGGAGGTCGAGGCGGGACGACTCGCGGCGGTACGGGAACTGGCCGGGCGGTACGGGGCGACGGTCCTGCTCAAGGGCTCGACGACGCTGGTGTGCGGGGCGGGCGCGGCCGGGGCGGTGCGGGTGAACCCGACGGGGACGGGCTGGCTGGCGACGGCGGGCAGCGGCGACGTCCTGTCGGGCCTGGCCGGCTCGCTCCTGGCGGCGGGCCTCCGCCCGGTGGACGCGGCGTCGTGCGCGGCGTACCTGCACGGTCTTGCGGCCCGCCGGGCCTCGGAGGGCCGCGGCCCGGTGACGGCGGGGGAGGTGGCGGGGACGCTGGGGGAGGCGTGGCGGGACGTGCGGGCGGGGGAGTAGGGGCCGGGGCGGAGCCGGAGCCGGGGCCGGAGTCGGAGCCGGGGCCCGAGCCACCTCACGCCACCCCACCCCACGCCACCCCACCCCCCCATCCCCCCACTCGGCCGAACCCGCTCCCCCGGCCGCCTCTCTCGGCGCGCTCGCCGGGGCCGGTGGGGATTGGGTGGGTGGGTGATCAGATCGAGAAGTCGTGTCGTGTCGTTGTTCGTTCTGCCGGGGGTTCTCCTTGGGGTCCTGCTCGTGCCCGCCGTGGGGGGCCCGGCCGTGGCCGACGCTCCCGAGCCGGGGGACGTGCTCGTGCCCGGGGTCGTCGGGGGTGGGCGGGCCGAGTATCCGATGGATACGCCCGACCAGGTGCTGCCGCCCCTGCAGCCCGAGGGCGAGGTGCCCGTGCCCGTGCCCGAGGAGGACGTCGACGAGTTGGTCGAGTACATGCCCCGGAGCGCGGTCGCGGCCGCCTGCACCGCCAGCACCGGGACCCATCAGCGGCAGGTCGAGCGGCTGCTGAAGCTGCGGGTCGACGGGAAGCAGTCGGCCGCCGACTGCCGGGCCATCCGCGCCTTCCAGGTGAGGGAGAAGATCAAGCCCGCCAACGGCTACGCCGGGCCCGTCACCTGGGCCCGGGCCGAGCTGCTCGCCGCCCGGAAGGACCTCGACCCGAAGCGGCGCTGCCCGGTGAAGAAGTACGCCGTCGCCTGTGTCGACCTCGACCGGCAGTTGATGTGGGTGCGGAAGGGTTCGAAGGTGACCTTCCCCGTGGTGAACATCCGGAGCGGACGCCCCGGGTACGCCACCCGCACCGGATGGCACTCCATCTACTGGCGGCACAAGGACCACTGGTCCTCCATCTACAACACCCCCATGCCGTACTCCCAGTTCTTCAACGGCGGCCAGGCCTTCCACGCCGTCTACGGGCAGCTCGCCACGCCCACCGGAAGCCGTGGCTGCGTCAATCTCAGCTACGCCCACGCCCGGAAACTCTGGGACGTGCTGCGCAAGGGTGACCGGGTCTACATCTGGGGAAAGCGGCCCGGCAGCTGACACCTGAGAGACTGGGCGCGATGACTGAGACACCGCCGCCCCGCAGAGCCCGCGCCGAGATCGACCTCGGCGCGCTGCGTGCGAACGTCCGCACGCTGCGCGCCCGCGTCGCCCCCCACGTCCGGATCATGGCCGTGGTCAAGGCCGACGCGTACGGACACGGCGCGGTGCGCTGTGCCCGCGCCGCCCTGGACGCGGGCGCGGACTGGCTCGGCACGGCCACCCCGCACGAGGCGCTCGCGCTGCGCGCCGCCGGGATCACGGACGTCCCCGTCATGTGCTGGCTCTGGACCCCCGGCGACCCCTGGGACCAGGGCATCGAGGCCGGTCTCGACATGTCCGTGAGCGGGATGTGGGCCCTGGAGGAGGTCGTGCGGGCCGCGCGGGCCACCGGTGGTGTCGCCCGTGTGCAGCTCAAGGCCGACACCGGGCTCGGGCGCAACGGCTGCCAGCCCGCCGACTGGCCCGAGCTCGTCGGTGAGGCGCTGAAGGCCGAGGCCGAGGGGCTGGTCGAGGTCACCGGGCTCTGGTCGCACTTCGCGTGCGCCGACGAGCCCCACCACCCCTCCATCGCCGCCCAGCTCGACGTGTTCCGCTCGATGCTCGACTACGCCGAGAAGGCCGGCGTCCGGCCGGAGGTCCGGCACATCGCCAACTCCCCGGCCACCCTCACCCTCCCTGAGGCTCATTTCGACCTGGTCCGTCCCGGTATCGCCATGTACGGCGTCTCGCCGAGCCCGGAGCTGGGCACCTCCGCCGAGCTCGGGCTGCGGCCCGTGATGTCGCTCAAGGCGAGCGTCGCCCTGGTGAAGCGGGTCCCGGCCGGGCACGGCGTCAGCTACGGCCACCACTACGTCACCGACGCGGAGACGACCCTCGGTCTCGTCCCGCTCGGCTACGCCGACGGCGTCCCCCGGCACGCCTCGGGCCGCGGCCCCGTCCTCGTCGACGGCACCGTCAGGACCGTCGCCGGGCGGGTCGCCATGGACCAGTTCGTCGTCGACCTCGGCGGGGACGTCCCCGCGCCGGGGACCGAGGCCGTGCTCTTCGGGCCCGGCGACCTGGGCGAGCCCACCGCGGAGGACTGGGCGGTGGCCGCCGACACCATCGCGTACGAGATCGTGACCCGGATCGGCGCGCGCGTCCCGCGCGTGTACCTGGGCGAATAGAGGGGGCCCCGTGGGCGAGTCCAGCAGCACCGGTACCTGGCGGCGCGCCGGATTCGCCGGCGCCGCGATAGGCGTGCTCGCGGCCGGGGCCGCCGCCGGGGTCGCCGTCGAGCGGCTGACCGTCGGCCGCTCCGTACGGCAGAAGGCGCGTCTCGCGCTGGACGCCACCGGTCCGTACGGCGGGCTGCGGGGGACCCCGGGCCGGGCCCTCGCGGACGACTCGACCGTCCTGTACTACGAGGTGGACGAGGTCGAGGACGACGCTCCGCCCGCCCGCCGGCGGCGGCTCTTCGGGCGCAAGGAGCCCGCGCCCGTCACCGTCGTCTTCAGCCACGGCTACTGCCTCAACCAGGACTCCTGGCACTTCCAGCGGGCCGCGCTGCGCGGTCTCGTCCGTACCGTCCACTGGGACCAGCGCAGCCACGGCCGCTCCGGGCTGGGCGTCGCCCAGTCCGGGCCCGACGGGGTGCCCGTCACCATCGACCAGCTGGGCCGCGACCTCAAGGCGGTCCTCGACGTGGCCGCCCCCGAGGGCCCGCTCGTGCTGGTCGGGCATTCGATGGGCGGCATGACGATCATGGCGCTCGCCGAGCGGTACCCGGAGTTCGTCCGGGACCGGGTCGTCGGCGTCGCCTTCGTCGGCACCTCCGCCGGGAAGCTGGGAGAGGTGTCGTACGGGCTGCCGATCGCCGGCGTCAACGCCGTCCGGCGGGTCCTGCCGGGGGTGCTGCGCGCGCTCGGCTCCCAGGCGGAGCTGGTCGAGCGGGGCCGCCGGGCGACCGCCGACCTGTTCGCCGGGCTGATCAAGAGGTACTCGTTCGCGTCGAGGGACGTGGACCCGGCCGTCGCCCGCTTCGCCGAGCGGATGATCGAGTCCACCCCGATCGACGTGGTCGCGGCCTTCTACCCGGCCTTCGCCGAGCACGACAAGGCCGCCGCCCTGCCCGTCCTCCAGGAGCTGCCGGTGCTCGCGCTCGCGGGGGACCACGACCTGGTGACCCCCAGCTCGCACACCGAGGCCATCGCGGACCTCCTGCCCGACGCGGAACTCGTCATCGTGCCCGACGGCGGTCATCTGGTGATGCTGGAGCACCCTGAGGTGGTCACCGACCGCCTCGCCGACCTGCTCGTTCGGGCGGGCGCCGTCCCGGAGGCGACGGCGGCGACCGTCGCGGTGAGGCCGGAGACCGGAAACGGCTAAGTTGGCGGGTATGGAAGCAGCGCACCCGCCCGTCTCCGGCGCCACCCTGTCCGTCGACTCCCCCGAGCAGATGCAGGAGCTCGGCCGCCGGCTCGCGAAGATCCTCCGTCCCGGCGACCTCGTCATGCTCACCGGTGAGCTCGGCGCCGGGAAGACCACGCTCACCCGGGGCCTCGGCGAGGGCCTCGGGGTGCGTGGCGCCGTCACCTCCCCGACCTTCGTCATCGCCCGGGTCCACCCGTCCCTGGTCGGCGGCCCGGCCCTGGTGCACGTGGACGCGTACCGGCTCGGGGGCGGTCTCGACGAGATGGAGGACCTCGATCTGGACGTCTCGCTGCCCGAGTCGGTGGTGGTCGTCGAGTGGGGTGACGGCAAGGTCGAGGAGCTGACGGACGACCGGCTGCACCTGCTGATCCACCGCGTGACGGGTGACACCGACGACGACCGGCGCACGGTCGTGCTGCGCGGGATCGGGGCGCGCTGGGCGGACGAGGACCTGGGCGTGCTCTGACCGGCGGTACGCGAGGGCGCCCGGGTACGTAGATTCCGACAACGTGTCGGGAAGGTGTTGCGTCGTCCGTACGTGCCGTGGTGACATGGATGCACGAGCTGGTTAGGTGTACCTAACCTACGGGAGGCAGGCATGGCGACGCCGAAGCACGCGGAACCCACCCGGGACCACGTCCCGATGAGTGAACTGCTCGCGTCCTGCGCGGCCGCCCGCGCCCTGTCGACCCCGCCGCGCAGACAGCCGGCCGAGCGGAGCGAAGAGGAGCGCGAGGACACGGTCGTACGGGACAGGGCCGCGTAGCCCTACGCCCCCGGGCGCGTAGCCCCGCGCCCCTGCCCCGGCGCTACGGGACGACGACGACCTTCGCGCCGATCACCGCGAACGTCCACAGCGCGTCCCCGTCGGCCCGCTTCATGCGGATGCCGCCGGTCTTCTTCGACGGGTCCGGGCTCGGCGTCGTGCCGTCGACCGCCGCGCTGAAGCCGATCGCCACGTCCTGGGCCGTCGCGAACCGCACCACGTGCTCGATCTGCACGCCGTCCGAGCCGCGGACCGAACCCGAGCGGGAGGTCACGGTGTACGCCCCAGGCGTCGGGTGCACCGTGCTCGGCATCACCGAGAACGTCCGGGTGGCCTTGTTCCCGGCGTCCACCAGCCAGACCCGGCGGTCACCGAGCGCGTACACGACCCGCTCGCCGGTGCCGGAGGCCGCCGGGACGGCCAGCGGGTTGGCGGCCGGCTTCTTCGGCCCGCCGGTCGGGGAGGTCGTGGGGGCCGCGGTGCCGGAGGCGGGGGGCTTCACCGACAGGTCCGCCGGTGCGCTCGCCGAGGCCTGGTAGGCGAGGAAGCCGACCGCGGCGACGGCCGCCGCCGTGAGCCCGGCCACGAATCCCGAGCTGCTCCGTGCCACCGTGCCCACCTCTCGTACGAACGTATCGAAGGGTGACGGTAGCAGTCGGGGGAGCGAGGGGCGGGGCAGCGTGCCCGGGAGCCGTAGGCTGTTCGCGTGCTGTTGCTCGCCATGGATACCGCCACCCCCGCCGTCACCGTCGCCCTGCACGACGGCGAGGCCGTCGTCGCCTCGACCAGCCAGGTCGACGCCCGCCGTCACGGGGAGCTGCTGCTGCCCGCCGTCGACCGGGTCCTGAAGGAGGCCGGTCGCACGCTCGACGCGGTCACCGGGATCGTCGTCGGCGTCGGCCCCGGGCCGTACACCGGCCTGCGGGTAGGCCTCGTCACGGCCGCGGCCTTCTCCTCCGCGCTCGGCGTGCCGGTGCACGGCCTGTGCACCCTCGACGGACTCGCGTACGCCTCCGGGATCGACGAGCCGTTCGCCGTCGCCACGGACGCGCGCCGCAAGGAGGTCTACTGGGCGCGGTACGAGGACTCCCGTACCCGCGTGACCGACGCGGCCGTCGACCGGCCCGCCGAGATCGCCGAGCGGCTCGCCGGCCTCCCCGTCGTCGGCGCGGGCGCCCGCCTCTACCCCGAGGCCTTCCCCGACGCCCGCGACCCCGAGCACCAGTCGGCCGCCGGGCTCGCCGCGCTCGCGGCGGAGAAGCTCGCGGCGGGCGGCGAGGGCTTCCTCGACCCGCTGCCGATGTACCTGCGCCGCCCCGACGCGCAGGTGCCGAAGAACTACAAGGTGGTCACCCCCAAGTGACCGGCGGCGTGGAACTGCGCGAGATGCGCTGGTGGGACATCGCACCGGTGCTGGCCCTCGAGGACGAGCTGTTCCCCGAGGACGCCTGGTCGGCGGGAATGTTCTGGTCCGAGCTCGCGCACGCGCGCGGGCCCCGGGCCACCCGCCGGTACATCGTGGCGGAGAACGGCGAGGGCAGGCTCGTCGGGTACGCCGGGCTCGCCGCCGCCGGCGGCCTCGGTGACGTCCAGACCATCGCCGTCGCCCGCGACCAGTGGGGGACCGGGCTCGGCGCCCGGCTCCTCACCGACCTGCTCCAGCACGCCACCGCCTTCGAGTGCGAAGAAGTGCTCCTCGAGGTGCGCGTGGACAACACCCGGGCCCAGAAGCTCTACGAGCGCTTCGGCTTCGAGCCCATCGGGTTCCGGCGCGGCTACTACCAGCCCGGAAACGTGGACGCGCTCGTGATGCGACTGACCGTTCAAGGAACTGAGACTGATTCTGATGGCTGCTGACGAACCGCTCGTACTCGGCATCGAGACCTCCTGCGACGAGACCGGCGTCGGCATCGTCCACGGGACCACGCTCCTCGCGGACGCCGTCGCGTCCAGCGTCGACACCCACGCACGCTTCGGCGGCGTCGTGCCCGAGATCGCCTCCCGCGCCCACCTGGAGGCGATGGTCCCGACGATCGAGCGCGCCCTGAAGACGGCCGGGATCTCCGCGAAGGACCTCGACGGCATCGCCGTCACGGCGGGCCCCGGCCTCGCGGGCGCGCTGCTCGTCGGCGTCTCGGCCGCCAAGGCGTACGCGTACGCGCTCGGCAAGCCGCTCTACGGCGTCAACCACCTCGCCTCGCACATCTGCGTCGACCAGCTGGAGCACGGCAAGCTGCCCGAGCCGACGATGGCGCTGCTCGTCTCCGGCGGGCACTCCTCGCTGCTGCTCTCCTCCGACATCACCTCCGACGTGCGGCCCATGGGCGCCACCATCGACGACGCGGCCGGCGAGGCCTTCGACAAGATCGCCCGCGTCCTCGACCTCGGCTTCCCCGGCGGACCGGTCATCGACCGGCTCGCCAAGGAGGGCGACCCGGCCGCCATCGCGTTCCCGCGCGGTCTGAGCGGCTCCCGGGACCCCGCGTACGACTTCTCCTTCTCCGGCCTCAAGACCGCCGTCGCCCGCTGGATCGAGGCCAAGCGGGCGGCTGGCGAGGACGTGCCGGTACGGGACGTGGCCGCGTCCTTCCAGGAGGCGGTCGTCGACGTCCTCACCCGCAAGGCCGTCCGGGCCTGCAAGGACGAGGGCGTCGACCACTTGATGATCGGCGGCGGCGTCGCCGCCAACTCGCGCCTGCGGGCGCTCGCCCAGGAGCGGTGCGAGCGGGCCGGCATCCGGCTGCGGGTGCCCCGGCCGGGGCTGTGCACGGACAACGGCGCGATGGTCGCGGCGCTGGGCTCCGAGATGGTCGCCCGCAACCGGCCGGCCTCCGACCTGGAGCTGTCGGCGGACTCGTCGCTGCCGGTGACGGACCCGCACGTGCCGGGCGCGGCGCACGGCCACGGCCACTCCCACGACCACGATCACGTGCACGAGGTCAGCAAGGAGAACCTGTACTCATGAGGCTCACCCTCATGTGGGAGGCGCGGGCCGCGCAGGGCCGGGGCGCCGAGCTCCTGGAGTGGGCGCGGGCGCAGGTCCTCCCCCGTGAGCCTGTCCGCCGGGAGATCTTCCGGGCCCCGCAGGACCGGGTCCTCGTCCTCACTTGGTGGGAGGCGGAGACCTTCGACGCCGAGCTGCCCGAGCTGCCGGAGCCGGACGCCGAGCTGATCACCCGTCCGGTGCACAGATGGCGCTTCGAATCGGTCGAATAGGCGACAACGTTCGAAAGTAGAGCAACCTTTCGAGCGGAACGGGCATCCCACAGCGCGTGAAGAAGACGATCGCGCTGTGGGCGGCGCTGACGGCCGCCACCCTCCTGGTGACCGGCTGCACGGCGGAGAGGCCGCCGGCCGCCGTCGCCCCGCCGAAGACGACCGCGTCCGCGGCCGACCCTTCCGCCGTCGACCCGTCCGCCGGGAACAAGGCTCCCGACGCGGCCGGCGCTCCCGGAGCCGCCGCTGCCGCCGCGTACCGGAAGTGGGGCCTGAAGCCCTTCGCGCCGCCGCCCGCCCCGCCGGCGGTCAAGCCGGTGGTCCGGAAGCCGGGCGGCCCGGTGCCCGTGATCAGCGACATCCCCACCACCGAGAAGATCGTCTTCCTCACGATCGACGACGGGGCCGAGAAGGACGCCGAGTTCGTCACGATGATGAAGGACCTCAAGGTCCCCTTCACGATGTTCCTCACCGACTCGGCCATCCGCGCCGACTACGCGTACTTCGCGCCGCTCGTCGCCCAGGGCCACGGCCTCGCCAACCACACCCTCACCCACCCCAACCTGCGCACCCTCTCCCAGGAGGCCCAGCGCAAGGAGATCTGCGGCCAGCAGACGAAGCTGGCCCAGCGCTACGGCACCACGCCCCGGCTCTTCCGCCCGCCCTACGGCAACTGGAACGAGGCCACCCGCGCGGCGGCCGGCAGCTGCGGCGTCGACGCGCTCGTGCTCTGGCGCGAGTCCATGCAGATCAAGAACATGCAGTACCAGCGCGGCGACAAGAAGCTCCACCCCGGCGACATCATCCTGGCCCACTTCCGGGGCCCCTCCGAGCTCAAGGGCCGGACGATGACCGAGATGACGGCGACGATGCTCCGCAGGATCCAGGAGCAGGGCTTCACGGTGGCGCGCCTGGAGGACTACGTCTGAGAGGGCCGGGCGAGCGGGTCCGGAACGAGCGTCACCGGATCGGATGACGGTGCCGCGTTCCCGCTCGCTAGGCTGGTCGAACGGTTCACAATCCCGGCCATGGGAGAGCACATGACCGCCAGCGCAGCCGATCAGCCGCTGATCCCGCAGCCACCGTCGACCGTCACCGCACTGAGACAGGCGGTGGCGCAGATCGCCCCGGCGGCGCTGCCCGCGTTCACCCGCGAGCTGGACCAGGCGGCGGATCAGGCCCGTCTCGGATCCGATCTCGCGCCGCTGCGCCGATTCACCGCGCACTGGGCCGTGTACGTCCAGATCCAGCGTCAGCCCAGGCTCGCGATGCGTTTCCGGGAGCTTGAATCCGTCGTCGCGACCGGAGAAGCGGATCAGGTGAGGGAGGCCGCGGCGCAGCTGGGCCGCATGCTCGACGACGCCCGGGGCGCGCTGTCGAGGACGAGTGGTGAGTGAGCGTTGGCGCTGGGAGTACGACCCCGACTTCGCCCACGTCGCCGGAGGTGTCCCGGCGCGGGTGGTCGCGGAGGTCGAGCGGCTGACGTCCCAGCTGGTGGACCTCGCCGAGATGGGCGTGGACGTGGGTGACCTGGGGGAGGGGCCGCGGCCCGGAGGCCTGCGTCGGATGGACTCGGCCGGGGGCTGGTTCTACTTCCTTGCCGCGCCGAGGGCCCGGCTGATCGTGGTCGTACGGATCATCCCGCCGTTCGACAGCCTGTGACGGCCCGAGGGGCGTCCGGCGCGGGGCCCCGGCGGGCGGCGACATCGACGACGACGTGCTGCGGCTCATCTTCACCGCCTGCCACCCGGTGCTCTCGGCCGAGGCCCGCGCCGCGCTGACCCTGCGGCTCGTCGGCGGGCTGCGGACGGACGAGATCGCCCGCGCCTTCCTCGTACCGGAGGCGACCGTCGCGGCCCGGATCACCCGCGCGAAGCGGGCGCTCGCGAAGGCCGGCGTGGAGTTCGAGGTGCCGTACGGCGAGGACCGGGCGGCCCGGCTCGGCTCCGTCCTCGAAGTCGTCTACCTGATCTTCAACGAGGGGTACGCGGCCACCGCGGGCGACGACCTGCTGCGCCCGGGCCTCTGCGAGGACGCCCTGCGGCTCGCCCGGGTCCTCGCCGCGCTCGTCCCGCAGGAGGGCGAGGCGCAGGGCCTGGCCGCCCTGCTCGAACTCCAGGCCTCCCGGACGGCGGCCAGGACCGGGCCGGACGGGCGGCCGGTGCTGCTGGCCGCGCAGGACCGGCGGCGCTGGAACCGGCTGCTGATCCGGCGCGGGTTCGCCGCGCTCGAACGGGCCGGGGGCGGACGCTCGTTCGGGCCGTACGCCCTCCAGGCCGCGATCGCCGCCTGTCACGCGCGGGCCGCCTCGTACGAGGAGACGGACTGGGCGACGATCTCCGCGCTGTACGGGCGGCTGTCCGTCCTCGCGCCCTCGCCGGTCGTCGAACTCAACCGCGCGGTCGCCGTGTCGATGTCCGAGGGCCCGGCCGCGGCCCTGCCGATCGTCGACGCCCTCGCCACCGAACCGGGCCTCGCGCGCTACCACTTGCTGCCGAGCGTCCGGGGCGACCTGCTGGCCCGGCTGGGACGGACGGAGGAGGCCCGGGCGGAGTTCGAGCGGGCGGCGGAGCTGACCAGGAACGAGAGCGAGCGGGCCCTGCTGCGGGCGAGAGCGGGGGAGTTGGGCGGGGGGTAGGGCGCGCAGTCGGGGCGGGGCGCCCGGCCCTCCGGTCGGCGCGGTCGTGCCCACCCGTAGGGTGCTTGGCATGTCCCCGCGTACCCCGTTGCCTCCGCCGCCCCCGCCCGCCGAACTCCAGAGCTGGCCCGACCGGGAGGCGCGGCTCGCCGACCGGGCGCTGGCGCTCGACGAGTTGGGCAGGCGGCTGCTCGGCGGCGGGCGGCTCGCGGCGTTCCTGCTCTGGTTCGTGCTGCTCCAGCTCGGCTGGGGCATGATCGGCGTCCTGGTCACCTCGGTCGGACAGCCCGTCCTGGACCCGCTGCTGCTGATGACCGGGCTCGTCACGGCCCTCCTCGGCGTCGGGGTCCTCGTCCCGGCCGTGTGGCTGACGGTCCGCAGCCACCGGCGGGACCGGACCGTCCGCGAACGCCTCGCCCAGTGGGCGGCCCTGGACCGGCACGGCCCGACGGACGCCCGGCTGCGCGCCCCGGTCCTCAGTGTCTGCTGGCTGCTGCTGTCCTTCGCGATGTGCGGCTTCGGCCTCTGGATGGGCTTCGCGGTGCCGCTGGGCGTCAGCCGCGACGACGGCTACGGCCTGGTCGTCTACGGCATGGGCGTCGCCCTGATCCTCTGGATCACGGGCCTGACGGGCCTGTCGAAGGCCGTCGGCCACTACCGCCTCGCGGTCCGGCTGACGGGCGGGCGGTAGCGCGAGGCCGTGGGGCCTGCGGCCTTCCCTGCGCTGGTGGCGCGGCGCCGTAGGGCCTGCGGTCTTAAGGGCCTGCGGCCTTCCGGTCGCCGGTAGCGCGGCGCCGTAGGGTCTGCGGCTGCCGTCGCCGGTGGCGCGACGACCTGCGGCCTTCCCGTCGCCGGTGGCGCGGCGCCTGGTGGCTAGCGGCCGCCCGCCGGGCGGCCGATCAGCATCGTCGGGGCTCCCGCGACCCGGGTCAGCAGGACCGTCGCCGCGTTCGGGCCCTTCGGCTTCACCTTGCGGCGGATCTCCTCCGGTTCGACCGCCGAGCCGCGCTTCTTCACCGTGAGGGTGCCGACCTCGCGCTCCCGCAGCAGCGCCTTCAGCTTCTTCAGGTTGAAGGGGAGTTCGTCGGTGATCTCGTACGCGGCGGCGTACGGGGTCGGCACGAGCCCGTCGGCCGTGACGTACGCGATCGTCTCGTCGATCAGCCCGCCGCCCAGCTCCTCCGCCACCTCGGCGACCAGGTGCGCGCGGATCACGGCGCCGTCCGGCTCGTACAGGTAGCGGCCGACCGGGCGGACCGCCGGGTCGGGGAGGCCGCGGCCGGTGAGGCCCGCGCCGGAGGGCAGCAGCGTGGCGCGGCGCGCGCCCGGCTCCGTACCGAACCAGAGGACGGCCTCCTTGACGTCCCCGCCGTCCGAGATCCACTCCGCCTCGGCCTCCTCGGGGACCGCCTCGTGCGGGATGCCCGGGGCCACCTTCAGGGCCGCGTGCGGGGCCTTGCGGGCCGCCTCGACCGCCCAGGACAGCGGCGGGGAGTACGCCTCGGGGTCGAAGATCCTGCCCCGCCCCCCGCGCCGCGCCGGGTCCACGAACACCGCGTCGTACGGGCTGGTGTCGATCTCCGCGACGTCGGCGCAGCGCACCTCGATCAGCTCCCCGAGGCCGAGCGCCTCGGCGTTGGCGCGGGCCACCTCGGCGGTCAGCGGGTCGCGGTCCACGGCCAGGACCGAGATCCCGGCGCGGGCGAGGGCGATCGCGTCGCCGCCGATCCCGGAGCAGAGGTCCGCGACGCTCCGCACCCCGAGCGCCTTCATCCGGGCCGCCCGGTACGTGCCGACCGAGGCGCGCGTGGACTGCTCCACGCCGTTCGGGGTGAAGTACATCAGGTACGCGTCCTCCGCGCCGAACTTCGCCACCGCCCGCTGCCTCAGCCGGGCCTGCCCGACGGCCGCCATGACCAGCTCGGCGGGGTGGTCGCGGCGCAGCCGGGAGACGACCGCCAGTTCCTGGGCGGGGTCGTGGTCGCGGAGGGCGGTGAGGAGCGTCTGCCCCTCGGGGGTGAGCAGCGGGGCGAGGAAGGCGTGGTCGGTCACCCGTCCCATTGTGGGCCCTGTGGTGCTGTGGGCCGGCCGGGGGACGGAGGGCACGTACGGGCGGTGTCGTACCCCGTGAGGGGCTTCCGCGCTGACAGGATGCGGCGCCATACGACTCGTACGACAAAAGGAATAAACGATGGCAAAAGGTGTGCACCGTTCCACCCGGGTGCTCGGAGCCGCGCTCGTCGTCGCCGCCCTCGCCTCCGCCGCCACCGCCTGCTCCGAGGACACCGGGCCGGACCGCGGCGCGCCCGCCCCCGCGGCCGGCCAGCAGGCCCAGGGGCAGGCGGCGGCCGGTGCGCTCAACGCGTACGTGGAGAAGGTCCGCGCGCAGCGTGCCGCCCGGGTGCTCGCCGCCAAGAAGTGGGGTCTCGCCAAGCCGCCGCTCGAAGCCCCCGCACCGCCGGCCGTCAAGCCGAAGATCACCACCCGCAAGGGCTTCGAGACGGACGGCGAAGGACTGCCGCCCGTCTTCACCACCGTGCCGACCAAGCAGAAGGTCGTCTTCCTGACGATCGACGACGGCGCGGAGAAGGACCCCGAGCTGCTCCGGATGATGAAGGAGCTGAGGATTCCGTACAGCGCCTTCCTCAGCGACTACGTCGTCAAGGACGACTACGGCTACTTCGCCCGGATGCAGAAGTCGCAGGAGTCCGGGGTCTCGCTCCACAACCACACTCTCAACCACCGCTATCTGCCGGGACTCTCGTACAGCCAGCAGAAGCGCGAGATCTGCGGCATGCAGGACGTCATCGAGAAACGATTCGGCAAGCGGCCCCCGCTCTTCCGCCCGCCCTACGGCAACTACAACGAGGACACCCTGCGCGCGGCCAAGAGCTGCGGCGTCAAGGCCGTCCCGCTGTGGGCCTCCGAGGCCTTCCCCGACCACATGGAGTGGCGCGAGTGGGACCGGGACCTCCACCCCGGCGACATCGTGCTCACCCACTTCCGGGGCAAGGAGGACTGGAAGGGCACCATGCCCGACATGATCCGCAGGGTCATGAACGTGATCACCTCCAAGGGGTACGCGGTCGCGAAGCTGGAGGACTACGTATGAGCCGGCGGCGCGGTACGGGTGCCCTGGTCGCCGCGGTCCTGCTGCTCGGCCTCACCGGCTGCGCCTCCGCCGTCGACCCGCTGGAACGCCTCGGCCGCAAGGCGGTGGAGCAGACCCGTGACGGGGACGGCCGCCGCGCGAACGTGGAGCACGTACGGGCGGAGGGGCTCCCCTAGGGGCTCCCTAGGGGCTGAGGGGGCTGACCGCGGCGTGGCGGGCGTGGCGGGCGAGGCGGGCGAGGCGGGCCTCACCCTCCCGGGCACTCGCACGGCCCGCCCCCGCTGGTGCACACGCAGCGCCCCTCCACCGGCGCCTGGGCGGGCGGCGGGGCGGGGTGCGAGCGCGCCCACTCCTGCGTCGCCCCGTGCACCGTGAGGAACGCGAGCAGCAGGGCGGCGGCGAACTGGCCCCCGGGAGCCCAGGACCAGCCGCCGCGCCACAGCGCGAACGCCAGGAGCAGGATCCCGGCCGTGATCGCCCCGAAGGTCAGCACCGGCACCCAGTCCATGGGCGGCGGCCCCGGCCGCTCCGGGTCGTACCGCGACCCCCAGGGGCGGAAGAGGAGGGTGAAGACGGCGAAGAGGACGAACCCGACGTCGAGCAGGAGGAGTGCCAGCGCGAGCAGGACGTCGTGGACCGTGCGCTGCCGGGGGCGGGGTGTGGTCGCCATGCCCGAACCCTCGTACGGAACCGCGGGCTCCGCGAGCACGTTGTCCTCACGGGACGGCCACGGGGGTGTGACGAGGGGGCGGGCGACGGGCGCGGTGACCACCGCGACGACGCGCTCGACGGCAAGGAATTGGCACTCCGCTTGACCGAGTGCTAATCGCGGTCATAGTCTCGGCTCTGGCACTCCCCACTGGAGAGTGCCAACACAGCGACAGGCAGGTCCGGCACCCGCGACGACGGATCGACCTGGTCGCCACCTCAGACAGTTAACCCCGTGAGATCTCCGAAGGGGGAGGTCGGATCGTGACGACCACCAGCTCCAAGGTTGCCATCAAGCCGCTCGAGGACCGCATTGTGGTCCAGCCGCTCGACGCCGAGCAGACCACCGCCTCTGGCCTGGTCATTCCGGACACCGCCAAGGAGAAGCCCCAGGAGGGCGTCGTCCTGGCCGTGGGCCCGGGCCGCTTCGAGAACGGCGAGCGTCTGCCGCTCGACGTCAAGACCGGCGATGTCGTGCTGTACAGCAAGTACGGCGGCACCGAGGTGAAGTACAACGGCGAGGAGTACCTCGTCCTCTCGGCTCGCGACGTGCTCGCGATCGTCGAGAAGTAATTCACCGACGTACTGAAGTACCGAAGTACCGAGCACTGAAGCAGATGCTCCGAGCTGCGCCCCGAGGCCCCTTCCAGGCGCCCCGGGGCGCGGTTCGTTCCACCCGATTCCGAGAGGGCTGAACCGCTCCCATGGCGAAGATCCTGAAGTTCGACGAGGACGCCCGTCGCGCCCTTGAGCGCGGCGTCAACAAGCTTGCCGACACGGTGAAGGTGACGATCGGCCCCAAGGGCCGCAACGTCGTCATCGACAAGAAGTTCGGCGCCCCCACCATCACCAACGACGGTGTCACGATCGCCCGCGAGGTCGAGATCGAGGACCCGTACGAGAACCTCGGCGCCCAGCTGGTGAAGGAGGTGGCGACCAAGACCAACGACATCGCGGGTGACGGCACCACCACCGCCACCGTGCTCGCCCAGGCCCTGGTCCGCGAGGGTCTGCGCAACGTCGCCGCCGGCGCCTCCCCGGCCGCCCTCAAGAAGGGCATCGACGCCGCCGTCAAGGCCGTCTCCGAGGAGCTCCTCGCCACCGCGCGCCCGATCGACGACAAGTCCGACATCGCCGCCGTCGCCGCGCTCTCCGCGCAGGACCAGCAGGTCGGCGAGCTCATCGCCGAGGCGATGGACAAGGTCGGCAAGGACGGTGTCATCACCGTCGAGGAGTCCAACACCTTCGGCCTGGAGCTCGACTTCACCGAGGGCATGGCCTTCGACAAGGGCTACCTGTCCCCGTACATGGTGACCGACCAGGAGCGTATGGAGGCCGTCCTCGACGACCCGTACATCCTGATCAACCAGGGCAAGATCTCCTCGATCCAGGACCTGCTGCCCATCCTGGAGAAGGTCATCCAGGCCGGCGCCAGCAAGCCGCTGCTGATCATCGCCGAGGACGTCGAGGGCGAGGCCCTGTCGACCCTGGTCGTCAACAAGATCCGTGGCACCTTCAACGCCGTGGCCGTCAAGGCCCCCGGCTTCGGCGACCGCCGCAAGGCGATGCTCGGCGACATGGCCACCCTCACCGGTGCCACCGTCATCGCCGAGGAGGTCGGCCTCAAGCTCGACCAGGCCGGTCTGGACGTGCTGGGCACCGCCCGCCGCGTCACCATCACCAAGGACTCCACCACCATCGTCGACGGTGGCGGCAACGCCGAGGACATCGCGGGCCGCGTCGGCCAGATCAAGGCCGAGATCGAGTCCACGGACTCCGACTGGGACCGCGAGAAGCTCCAGGAGCGCCTCGCGAAGCTGGCCGGCGGCGTGTGCGTGATCAAGGTCGGCGCCGCCACCGAGGTGGAGCTGAAGGAGAAGAAGCACCGTCTGGAGGACGCCATCTCCGCGACCCGCGCCGCGGTCGAGGAGGGCATCGTCTCCGGTGGTGGCTCCGCTCTGGTCCACGCCGTCAAGGTCCTCGAGGGCAACCTCGGCAAGACCGGCGACGAGGGCACGGGTGTCGCGGTCGTCCGCCGCGCCGCCGTCGAGCCGCTGCGCTGGATCGCCGAGAACGCCGGCCTCGAGGGCTACGTCATCACCTCGAAGGTGGCGGAGCTCGACAAGGGCCAGGGCTTCAACGCCGCGACCGGCGAGTACGGCGACCTGGTCAAGGCCGGCGTCATCGACCCGGTGAAGGTGACGCGCTCCGCCCTGGAGAACGCCGCCTCGATCGCCTCCCTCCTCCTCACCACCGAGACCCTCGTGGTGGAGAAGAAGGAAGAGGAGCCCGCGGACCACGGCCACGGCCACGGTCACGGCCACTCCCACTGAGGCAGCCGACTCAGCACCGAGGCCCGGTGCCCCCGTCGCGGGGGCACCGGGCCTCGGCCTTTCTCCGTCAGCCCTCCACGGCGCCGAGCTGCCCCATCAGCCCGAGCAGGTCGTACTGCCACCATCCCTCGACGATCTTGCCGTCGTCCCGGAAGCGGTGGACGACCGTGCCGGTCATGCTCACCTCCATGCCGGTCGGCTGAAGCCCCATGAAGTCGCCGGAGTGGCTGCCCCGCCAGGTCCACCGGGTGCAGACCCGGTCGCCCTCGGCGATCTGGTCGTCGACGGTGAAGGCGAAGTCGAAGCCGCCCCGCCACATCTCCACCTCGCGCCGGACGGCGTCCATGCCGATGACGTCCTGCTCGTTGGTCGGATCGTGGTCGTGATAGCCCTCGGCCAGCACCTCGTCGAGCAGCGCGAGCTCCTCCTCGGTGGCGAACATCTCCAGCAGCCGCCGGGCGTTGGCCTTGTACAGCGCCTCGTCCCGGACCACGTCCAGGTCCGTGAAGGTCGGCATCTCGTCACAGAGCGCCACCATCTCCCGGAAGATCCGGTCGGTCTCGGGCAGCTGAGAGTTCCGCATGGCCACGTCGTACGAGGGGAACTCGACGATCTCCACCAGGTGCGAGGAATCCGCCCGGTCCTTGCCGAGAACGCTGTGCGTGGCGGTCCGCTTGCCCTGCGTCTGCTCGATCCACCGGTCCATGAGCCGGGTCATGTCGTCGATCCGGCTGGTCTTGAAGTCGATGATCTGCGTGAACGTCATGACGCCTCCCGATCCCGACCCAGGTGGGACCCCTCCAGTCTAGGTGGGGCGCATGGAGCGGGCAGGCCGGCCGGCTACGCCGAGCGCGTCAGGTCCGACGCCCGTACCTCCTCCGCGAAGGGTTCGCCGCGGACGTAGCGTGCCACCTCGTCGAGTGCCTGGTCCGTCATGCGGTGGAGTTCGTTGCCGAGGGAGCCTGCCACGTGGGGGGTGAGGAGGACGTTCGGGAGGGTGTAGAGGGGGGAGTCCGGGGGCGGGAGTTCCGGGTCCGTGACGTCCAGGGTCGCGTGGAGGCGGCCCGAGGTCAGGTGGGGGAGGAGGGACTTCTCGTCGATCAGGGAGCCGCGGGAGGTGTTGATCAGGGTCGTTCCGTCCCGCATCGCGGCCAGTTGGGGCGCGCCGATCATGTGGTGCGTGGACGGGAGTTGGGGTGCGTGGACCGAGACGACGGTGCTGCGGGCGCAGAGTTCGTCGAGGTCGGTCATCAGGTGGACGCCGGGGGGCGGGACTTCCACGTACGGGTCGTACAGGAGGATCTCGATGTCGAAGGGGCGCAGGAGCTCGATCACCCGGCGGCCGATGCGGGAGGCGCCGACGATGCCGACCGTGCGGCGGTAGTTGCCCCAGTCGGCGGACTCGGCGAGCCAGGCGTGGTCGGTGCGGAGTTCGGCGTACCGCTGGGCCGAGCCGAGGACCCGTTTCCCGGCGAAGAGGATCGCGGCGAGGGTGTACTCGGCGACGGGCAGCGCGTTGGCGGCGGCGGCCGAGGTGACGCGCAGGCCGCGGTCCCAGCAGGCCTCGGTGACGTGGTGCTTGACGGAGCCGGCCGCGTGGACGACGGCCCGCAGGCGCGGTGCGCGGTCCAGGACGTCGGCGGTGAGCGGGGTCGCTCCCCAGCAGGTGAGGAGGATCTCGGCCTCGGCGAGGGCGGTGGTGACGCGGGGGTCGGAGGTGGTCAGGTCGGGGGCCACCAGGTGCGCGTCGGTGCGGGTGAGGGCCGTGAGGCGGGTGCGGTGCGCGGGGGTGAGGAGGCGGTCGGCCACCCCTTCGCCCATGGCGAGCAGCAGCGCGGGGCGGTTGTCAGTGGTCGGGTGCATCGTGGTACCTGAGCTCCTCACTTGACGCTGCCGGCCGTCAGACCGGCCTTCCAGTGGCGCTGGAGGGAGACGAAGGCGACGACGAGGGGGACGACGGCGAGCAGGGATCCGGTGACGACGAGGGGGTAGAAGTCGGGTTCGGCGTGGGCGTTGCTGTTCCACGCGTACAGGCCGAGGCTCAGCGGGTAGAGCTTCTGGTCCGAGAGCATCACCAGGGGGAGGAAGAAGTTGTTCCAGACGGCGGTGAACTGGAAGAGGAAGACGGTCACGAAGCCGGGCATGACCATGCGCAGTCCGATGGACCAGAAGACGCGCAGTTCGCCCGCCCCGTCGATACGGGCGGCCTCCAGGGCCTCGTCGGGGATGTAGCCGGCGCAGAAGACCCGGGACAGGTAGACGCCGAAGGGGTTGACGAGGACGGGGATCAGGACGGCCCAGTAGGTGTTGACGACGCCGATCTCGCTGGCGAGCAGGTACATGGGCAGGGCGAGCGCGGTGGTGGGGACGAGCACGCCCAGGAGGACGAGGCCGAAGAGCTTCTCCTTGCCCCGGAAGTCGTAGACGTGGAAGGCGTATCCGGCGGCGACGCTCACCAGCGAGCAGGCGAGGGCGCCGGCTCCGGCGTAGAGGAGGCTGTTGGCGTACCAGTGGAAGTAGATGCCGTCGTTGTACGCGGCGAGCCGGGAGAGGTTGCCGCCGAGGTCGAAGCCCTCGAAGGAGAAGGCGTTCCCGGCGAGCAGGCCGCCGGCGTCCTTGGTGGCGGCGGTGAGCAGCCAGACGAGCGGGAAGAGCATGTAGACGACGGCGAGGACGAGGGCGCCGTTGACGGCCGCCTTGGAGAGCCAGACGGAGCCGGTGCGGGGTCGGCCGGTCATGCCGTGCGCTCCTTCCCGGCCTTGCGGCGGCCCGTCATCCGTGTCACGGCGAAGGAGAGCAGTGCCGCCGTCAGGGCGAGGAGTACGGAGGCGGCCGCGGCGAGCCCGTAGTCGTTGCGGTCGAAGGCCGCGGTGTAGGCGTACATGTTCGGCGTCCAGGTGGAGGTGACGGCGGAGCCGGTGCCCTTGTTGAGGATCAGCGGCTCGGTGAAGAGCTGGAGGGAGCCGATGATCGTGAAGAGGGCGACCATCGCGAGGGAGGCCTTGACGAGCGGGATCTTGACGGAGAAGGCGATGCGCCAGGCTCCGGCCCCGTCGACGGTGGCCGCTTCGAGGACGGAGCGGTCGATGGCCTGGAGGGCCGCGTAGAAGATGACCATGTTGTAGCCGAGCCATTCCCACAGGGCGATGTTGACGACGGAGGGCAGGGCGCCTTCGGGGGAGAAGAAGTCGAAGCCGATGCCGCCGGCCTCCATGGCCTGGACGACGGGGCTGAGCTGGGGCGTGTAGAGGTAGACCCAGATCAGGGCGGCGATGATGCCGGGGACGGCGTGCGGCAGGAAGAGCGCGAGCTGGAAGAAGCGGCGGGCGCGGGCGAGCGCCGAGTCGAGCAGGAGGGCGAGGCCGAGGGCCCCGGCGAGCAGCAGCGGGATGTAGAGCAGGCAGTAGCCGAGCAGGACGCCGAAGCCCTCGCGGAAGGCCCGGTCACCCAGCGCCGCGGTGTAGTTGTCGAGGCCGGTGAAGACGGTCTCGGTGCCGCCGAAGCCCAGTCCGGACTGTTTCTCGGTGAAGAGGCTGAGCCAGACCGCGTATCCGATCGGCACCACCATCACCGCGGTGAACAGCAGGAAGAAGGGGGTCAGCAGGATCGTGGCGGCGCGGGTGCGGGCCTTCATCCGGTCAGCCCTCGACCTTCAGGCCGCGCTTGGTGAGTTCGGCGACGGTGGCGTCGTGGCCGGCCTTGACGGCGTCGGTGATGCCGGGGCCGCCCTGGGTGATCTTGCCGAAGTGGTCCTTGATGGTGGTGTTGGTGGTGCCGGTGGTCGGTCCCCAGGCCCAGTTCGGGCTGATGGAGGTGCCGGCCGCCTCGAAGAGGGCGTAGATGTCCTGGCCGCCGTAGTAGCTCGCGTCGAAGGCCTTCTTGGCGACGGGGCGGAGGGCCGCGGCGGCGGGGAAGGCGGAGGAGGTGCCGGAGGCGATGCGGGCCTTCACGCCCGCCTCGGTGGTGGACATCCACTCGGCGAAGGTGACGGCGGCGGCCTTCTGCTTGCTGTCCTTGGTCACGGCGAAGGAGGTGCCGCCGAGCATGCCGCTGGCGGGCTTGCCGTCCCAGCTGGGCATGGGGGCGACGGCCCACTTGCCGTTCTGCTCGGGCAGGGTGCCCTTGAGGACGCCGGCGCCCCAGGAGGCGCCGAGGTAGCCGATGGTGGTGCCGTTCTTGAGGGAGCCGGTCCATTCGGGGCTGAAGGAGGCGTTCTTGTGGACGAGTCCGGCGTCGAGGAGGCCCTGCCAGTAGGTGGCGACCTTGGTGGTGGCGGCGTCGGTGGTGTTGATCTTCCAGGTGTCGTTCTCGGCCTTGAACCACTGGGCGCCGGCCTGCCAGGCCATCGCCTCGAAGGTGGTGGGGTCGTCCGGGAAGAAGGTGGCGATGCGGGCCTTGGCGTCGGCCTTCTTGACCTGCTCGGCGGCCTTCTTGAACTCGTCCCAGGTGGTGGGGACCTGGACCTTGTACTTCGCGAAGAGGTCCTTGCGGTAGAAGAAGGCCTGCGGGGCGGCGTCGAAGGGGACGGCCCAGGACTTGCCGCCGAGGGTGGTGAGTTCGACGGTCTGGGGGAGGAGCTTGGCGCGGTCGGCCTCGGTGAACTCGCCGCCGATGTCCTGGAGGGCGCCGGAGCTCACGAACTCGGGGAGCGAGGAGTACTCGATGGAGACGAGGTCGGGGGCGTTGCCGGCCTTCACGGCGTTGGAGATCTTGGCGTAGCCGCCGGCGGTGCCGGAGGGGATCTCCTCGAACTTGACCTGGATGTCGGTGTGGGAGGCGTTGAAGGCGTCCACGACGTCCTTGGAGCCCTTGGCCCAGCCCCAGAAGGTGAGGGTGACGGGCCCGTTCGGCTTGTTCGCGGCGCCGGTGTTCGCTGTGTCGTCACCGCTGCCGCCGCAGGCCGTGAGAACGGCGAGGGCGGTGGCGGTGCCGGCTATGACACGGGACGTTCTGCTCCAACTACGGGTCACGGCACGGCTCCTGGGTGCGGGGCGGCGGGGGAGGTTGTGGCCGTGATCCTGTGACCGTTCATGACCGAAGTCAAGAGCGAAAGATTGATTGATCGAAAAAAGATCAAAGGCTTACGCGGTGTGGGCCCCGCAGGACGCCCGCACCCGCAGCCTCGGCAGCAGCCCCAGATGACGTCGAGCCGCGTCCTCCTCGGGACCCGCGTCCCGCTCGACGAGCCGCTCCACCAGGAGTTCGGTGGCGTGCCGGCCCACCTGCCGCTTGGGCGGGGCGACCGCCGTGAGCGGGGTGTCGGCCAGCGCGGCGACCTCGTCGTCGTACGCGATCAGGGCCAGGTCCTGCGGCACCCGCACCCCCAGCTCGGCCAGCCGCTGCACGATCTCGATCGCGTCCACGTCGTTGTGCACCAGGGCCGCGCTCGCGAGTCCCGAGCCGACCGCCTCGTGCAGGGCCCTTACCGCCCGCTCGAAGCCCTCCGGGTCGGCCTCCGCCGGTACGGAGTCGATGACGGGCCGCGGTTCGGCGAGGCCCAGGGTCCCCAGCGCCTCGGCGTAACCGGCGCGCACCGCGAGCGCGGTCGGGGAGTCCCGGCGGGCCACGAGCAGCGGCGTCGCGTGCCCGAGGGACAGCAGGTGGCGCAGGGCGAGCAGGACGCCGTGGCCGTGGTCGGAGGCGACCCGGTCGAGGCCGTCGAGCGGGCTGCCCGGCTCGGCCCGCCGCTCCAGGAGGACGGCGGGTACGGGCAGTTCGGCCAGCCAGTCCCCGTACGCGAGCCGGTCCTCGGGCCCCCGCCAGCCGGGCGCGACGAGCACGCCCTCGGCGCCGGCCGCGAGCAGCCCCTCGGTGCGGGCCTTGTCCTCCTCCGGCCGGTAGTCCGAGACGCGCAGCACGAGCCGGGCCCCGGCGCGGGCGGCGGCCTCGTGCGCACCCCGGATGACCTCGGCGAAGTAGTACGTGGCGGAGGGTGCGAGCAGGCCGATGACCAGGCCCTCGCCGGCGCGGCCCGAGCCGGGCGCGCCCTGCCGCCGCGGCCAGGACACCTGGCCGTGCACCCGGTCGAGCAGGCCCCGGCCGGCCAGGAGTTCGACGTCGCGGCGGGCGGTGACGGGGGAGACCCCGAGCCGCTCGGCCAGCTCGGCGACGCGGGCGGTGCCGCGCTCGCGCACCAGGGCCAGCAGTCGGTCGTGTCGTTCGGCAGCACTCTCGCGCACGGCGCAGTTCCCCCTCGCGGTGGTGGTGGTTCCCCGACCTTAGATCACACGAGGCCCCGAATGATCGAACGGTAGAAAATTCGATCATTCGCTCCGGATCTCTTGACGTTCGATCGGAGCCTGTTCAGGATTCCCGGCGACGCAGATGTCATCAGCGGGACCCCAGGGAGCCACAGGGAGCATCATGCCCACGCCGCCCGAGAACCGTGAGCTCAGCCCGTACACCGGCTGGACCCGTGCCCACTGGGAGGACACCGCTGACCGACTCCTGCTAGCCGTCCGCCCGTTCGCCTCACCCCGGCACGGCCTGATCGACCTCCCCGGCCCCCGCCCCAGCTGGTCGGGCCCCCGCTCCGACGGCCTGGAGGGCTGGGCCCGCACCTTCCTCCTCGCGGCGCTCAGGGTCGCGGGCGCCCGGGGCGACGACCCGCACGGGCACCTCGACCGGTACGCCGAAGGGCTCGCCGCCGGAACCGCGAAGCCCGGACGCGCGGACGAGGACTCCTGGCCGCTGATGGCCGACACCCGCCAGGCGGTCGTCGAATCCGCCTCCGTCGCCCTCGGCCTCCGCCTCACCCGCCGCTGGCTCTGGGACCGGCTCGACGACCGCACCCGCGAGCAGGTCGCCGACTGGCTCCGGCCCGCCCTCGGCCCGTCCCCCGTCGACAACAACTGGTGGCTCTTCGGCCTCACCGTCGCCGGCTTCCTCCAGGACGCCGGTCTGGACACCGACCGGGCCGCCGCCACGATCGACCGCTCCCTCGCCCGCATCGAGGACTGGTATCTCGGCGACGGCTGGTACAGCGACGGCGACAACCGCGCCTTCGACCACTACAACGCCTGGGCCCTGCACTTCTACCCCGTCCTCCACGCCTACCTCGCCGCAGACCGCGAACTCCTCGACCGCTACGGGCCCCGCCTGCGCGCCCACCTCGACGACTACGTCCACCTCTTCGACACCACCGGCGCCCCCCTCCCGTACGGGAGGTCCCTGATCTACCGCTTCGCCGCGGCCGCCGCACCCTGGCTCGGCACCCTCACCGGACACACCCCGCTCGGCCCCGGCGCGACCCGCCGCCTCGGCTCCGGCGCCCTGCGGTACTTCCTCGACCGGGGCGCCACCGACGGGGACGGGCTCCTCACCCTCGGCTGGCACGGCCCGTACCCCCCGCTGGTCCAGGAGTACTCGGGACCCGGCTCCCCCTACTGGGCGTCCAAGGGATTCCTCGGCCTCCTGCTGCCCCCGGACCACCCCGCCTGGACCGACCCCGAGGAACCCCTGCCCGCCGAACGCGCCGACACCGTCCGCCCCTTCGCCCCCGCCGGACTCCTCGTCCAGACCACCGCCTCCGACGGACTCGTACGCCTCCACAACCACGGCAGCAACCATGTGCACAGCGCCGAGGCGAGCGAGGACGACCCGGGCTACGCCCGGCACGCGTACTCCACCCGCACCGGCCCCAGCACCGCGCCCGCCCCCGCCGACAACCACTTCGCGCTCCTCATCGACGGCGCGCCCACCACCCGGGGCGCCGCCGCCCCCGCCGGCACCGGGCCCCGCTGGGCCGCCTCCCGGCACACCCCGCACCCCGGAATCCGCGTCCTCTCGGCGACCCTCGCCCACGGCCGCGCCGAGCTCCGCGCCCATCTCGTCCTGGACGCCCCGGAGGGGACCCCCGTACGGCAGACCGGCTGGGCCACCACCCCCGACGGGCCGCACGCCCAGCTCCATCCGGTCCACGGCTACCCGGCCGACCGGGAGGCCACCGCGCTCCCCACCGGGGAGACCCTTCAGGGTCCGGGCAGCGGCACCCTGGCCCTGCACGGCGCCACGAGCGGACGGGCGAGCCTCTTCGCCGCCCTCGCCTCACTCACCGCCGAGCCGGCCCCGGCCCCGGTGGCCGACCTCGCGGCCGTCCGGATCGCCGGCCACACCGTCCACGTGACCTGGCAGGACGGCGCCACCACCGACCTGGACCTGGCCGCCCTCGCCGCCTCCGACGACCGCGCCGCCTCCGACGACCGCGCCGCCCCCGGCGACCGCGCTGCTCCTGACGCCCTGTCCACCCCCGACGACCGCGCCTGACGTCCGACGACCGCGCCGACGCCCAACGGCGCTACTTCGGGCCGTACTTGCGGCCCGCCTTCGACGACACCCCGCCGAGCAGACCGCGCGGCGCCAGCTTCACCACACCCATCAGGGCCTTGTAGCGGGGGTCGGGGATCGACAGCGTCTTCCCCCGCTCCAGGTCCGAGAGCGCCGCCGTCACCAGCCGGTCCGCGTCCAGCCACATCCAGCCCGGGATGTTGTCGGTGCCCATGCCGGCCCGCTCGTGGAACTCGGTCCGTACGAAGCCCGGGCAGAGCGCCATCAGCCGGACCCCGCTGCCCGCCAGGTCACGGGCCGCGCCCTGGGTGAACTGCACGACCCAGGCCTTCGACGCCCCGTAGGTGCCCCGGGGCACGAAGGCCGCCACCGAGGCGACGTTGACCACGGCGCCGCGGTGACGCTCCTTCATCGAGGCGGCGGCGGCCGAGGTCAGCCGCAGCACCGCCTCACAGTGCACCGTGAGCATCTTCAGCTCGTCGGCCATGGACACTTCGAGGAAGCGGCCCTTGTTGCCGAAGCCGGCGTTGTTCACGAGCAGGTCCACCGGCTGCTTCGGATCCGAGAGCCGGGCCTCGACGGCGGCGATGCCCTTCTCGTCCGCGAGGTCCGCGGAGAGCACCTCCGCCTCGACGCCGTGCCGGTCGTGCAGTTCGGTCGCCTGCTCCCGGAGCCGCTTCATGTCCCGTGCCACGAGCACGACATCGTGACCGTCCGCCGCGAGTCTCCGTGCGAAGGCGGCCCCGATGCCCGCGGTGGCGCCCGTAATCAGTGCAGTCGTCATACGGGCACGGTAGTGCCCCGCCGGAGCCGTTCTTGTCCGCGTACCGGCGACTACGCGCGTGCGTACTTCTCCGCGTACTGGCGTGCGAGCGCGAGGAGTCCGGACTCCATCCACTCGGCCGCGGCCAACGTCCGGGGCAGCAGGGTGCGTTCGGTCGTCGCGGCGCGGTGGAGCAGTGCCACGGTGATGTCGTGGTCGGGCCGGTGGACCACCGTGACCGAATCGCCCGCGCGGATCTCGCCCGGCACGATCACCCGCAGCAGCGCGCCCGGACCGGCCTCGGACCGCGTGAACCGCTTGACCCAGCCCTTCTCCTCGACGAAGCCCGCGAACGTACGGCAGGGGATGCGGCCGCCCGTGACCTCCAGGACGACCTCCTCGCCGATCCGCCAGCGTTCGCCGATCAGGGCGCCGTTCACGTCGAGGCCGCGGGTCGTGAGGTTCTCGCCGAAGGAGCCGTTGGCGAGCTCGCGGCCGAGCTCCCGCTCCCAGCGGTCCAAGTCCTCGCGGGCGAAGGCGTACGCGGCCCGGTCGTCGCCGCCGTGGAAGCGCAGGTCGCAGACCGTGTCCCCGGCGAGGCCGCTCCTGCCGACGCCGGGCGCCCCGGGCGCCTCGATCCGGACCGGTCCCTCGACGGGCCGCTTGTCGATGGCGGTCAGGCCGGAGGCGGCGTCGGTGTAGTCCACGGCCTTGGCGCGGCCCACATTCACACTCAGCAAGGTCATGTGGGCACTTTACGGGCAGCCATCTCAAAGTCACATGTGAAAATTCGCGGCTTCACCCAAGAGTCGCTTATGCTGAACTCATGATCGAGGCACGCCATCTCCGCGTCCTGCGCGCCGTCGCCGCCACCGGCTCCTTCTCGGCCGCCGCGCGCGAACTCGGCTGCACCCAGCCCGCCGTCAGCCAGCAGATGAAGGCCCTCGAAGCCTCCGCCGGCACCCCGCTGCTGATCCGCGCGGCCCGCGAGATGCGCCTCACCCAGGCCGGCGAGGTCCTCGTCCGGCACGCCTCCGGCATCCTCGCCGGGCTCACCGCCGCCGAGGAGGAGGTCGCCGCCATCGCCGGGCTCCGCGCGGGCCGGGTCAGGCTGGTCTCCTTCCCCAGCGGCAGCTCCACGCTCGTCCCCACCGCGCTCGCCCGGCTGCGCGCCGCGCACCCCGGCACCCGCGTCTCGCTCGTCGAGGCCGAGCCGCCGCGCTCGATCGAGATGCTCCGTGAGGGCGACTGCGACGTGGCCCTGGCCTTCCGGTACGGGGCGGGGAAGGCCGACGGGCAGGCCGAGTGGGACGACCTGGTCGTACGGCCGATCCTGGCCGACCGCCTGGTGGGCCTGGTCCCCGAGGGGCACCGGCTCGCCGGGGCCGGCTCGGTGGGCATGGCCGAACTCGCCGACGAGTCCTGGATCGCGGGCTGCCCGCGCTGCCGCCGCCAGCTCGTGGACGTGTGCGAGGAGGCGGGCTTCACCCCCCGCATCGACTTCGCCACCGACGACTACCCGGCGGTGGTGGGCCTGGTGGGGGCGGGCCTGGGCGTGGCCGTGCTGCCGGAGCTCGCCATCGAGTCCGTACGGCCCAGGGGGGCGCGGACCGTGGCCGTCGAGCCGGCCGTGGAGCGGGAGATCGTGGCCCTGACGCTGCCCGACCTGGCCCAGGTCCCGGCCGTCGCCGCCACGCTCGACGAGCTGACCCGGGCCGCCGCGCGCGCGTAGAACGCCGCGCGCGCGGGGCGCGGCTCCGGCTCGCTTCTCGCCTATCTCCGGAAGTGTCTGAGGAAACGTTCCTTCACATGCGCTCCACAATCGGACGGCCCGCTGCCGCCGCCGATGTCGTCATCGATGTCACGGATGCCACGGACGCGACCGACGACGAGGTCGCCGGCGCCGCTGCGATCAGACGATTGCGCGCGCGTCCCATGAGCTCTTCGCGTTCGTCCTCGGTGAGGCCGCCCCATACGCCGTAGGGCTCCCGTACGGCGAGTGCGTGTGCCGCGCACTCCGCGCGCACCGGGCACCGCATGCAGACCTCTTTCGCCGAGTTCTCACGCGCACTCCGTGCCGCGCCGCGCTCTCCCTCGGGGTGGAAGAACAGGGAGCTGTCGACCCCGCGGCAGGCCGCGAGGAGTTGCCAGTCCCACAGATCGGCGTTGGGTCCGGGAAGGCGGGAGAAATCTGCCATTGCGCTTGTCCCCTTGAAACCGTGTCGAACGGATAGGTGGGCGGGTGGATGGCTGATGGCCGGGCTCCTCGGGGCCCCGCCGGTCCGGGTCGGTACACCTACTGTCTAAGTAGATGTAAATATGACTCATTGCGAATCTAGCCACAGACACCGCGAAAAGGGAAGAAAACCCGCTAAATGGGGCATAGCTTTCGATGAACGACAGAAGGCTCGCGTCGCTCTCCTCTGTACGCGCCCCCTCACGTAGAGTGCCGAAGGGTGCCGTCCGACCCGTAACTCTTTCGAGTGACCGTCGTTGAGAGTGCGGAGGCGGTTGAAGGAACAAGCGATCGGGCAGGTGTCCGAGAGCGTCAATCGCACAGGTGACGATTACGTACAGCCCTGGAGGCTCAAGGTGACGCGCTACAGCTGCGAGAGCCGCGGAGGTCAGGCATGACATCCGTTCTCGTCTGCGACGACTCCCCGCTTGCCCGAGAGGCGCTCCGCCGCGCGGTCGCGACCGTGCCCGGCGTCGAGCGCGTGACCACCGCGGCCAACGGCGAGGAAGTCCTCCGCCGCTGGGGCGCGGACCGCTCGGACCTGATTCTGATGGACGTACGCATGCCCGGCCTCGGCGGCGTGGAGACCGTCCGCCGGCTGCTCTCCGCGGACCCCGGCGCCCGCATCATCATGCTCACGGTCGCCGAGGACCTCGACGGCGTCGCCCTCGCGGTCGCCGCGGGTGCCCGTGGCTATCTGCACAAGGACGCCTCGCGCGCCGAGCTGCGGGCCACCGTCACCCAGGCGCTGGCCGACCCGACCTGGCGGCTCGCCCCCCGCCGGCTCCGCTCGGCCGAGATGGGCGCCGCGCCCACCCTCACCGCGCGCGAGATCCAGGTCCTCGAAGGCATGAGCCACGGCCGGTCCAACGCGGAGATCGGACGCGAGCTCTTCCTCTCCGAGGACACGGTCAAGACCCACGCCCGGCGGCTCTTCAAGAAGCTGGGCGCATCCGACCGGGCGCACGCCGTCGCCCTCGGGTTCCGCTGGGGCCTGGTTCGCTGAATCGCAGGTCACCGGTCACGTCCCCGTCCTCGCCCGCGCCCGCCGTGGGGTGGACGGGGTGGGCTTGTGTCACTTCCCCGCGGAATGCCGCATCCTTGAGATGTGGAGTTCCTCGGGGACGAGTCGATCGAGCGGGAGGGGAGGGCGCGGGAGATGAGTGCCGGCGCACCTGCTCATAACGCTTCGGTGCACAACTACGGACGCGGTGCCGCGAACGCAGAGGCGTCGGGGCACCATGGAGCGATGCGCGACGACGAGACCGTGGGGTCCCCCATGCCTTCCGGGCAGGGGGAGATCGGCGCGCTCGTCCACCGCGCGGTCGACGGTGACGCGCAGGCGACGCACGATCTGCTCGCGCGGGTCCACCCGTTGGCCCTGCGGTACTGCCGCACCCGTCTCAACCGGCTGCCGGGCGACGCCCGGCACTTCGTCGAGGACCTGGCCCAGGAGGTCTGCGTCGCCGTCCTGATGGCGCTGCCGCGCTACAAGGACACGGGCAGGCCCTTCGAGGCCTTCGTCTTCGCCATCGCCGGCCACAAGGTCGCCGACCTCCAGCGGGCCGCCATGCGGCACCCCGGGTCCACGGCCGTGCCCTCCGACGAGATGCCCGAGCGGCCCGACGACTCCCTCGGCCCCGAGGAGCGCGCGCTCCTCAGCGACGACGCCGAGTGGGCCAAGAAGCTGCTCGCCAACCTCCCGGAGAACCAGCGCGAGCTGCTCGTGCTCCGCGTCGCGGTCGGCCTGACCGCCGAGGAGACCGGGCAGATGCTCGGCATGTCCCCGGGAGCCGTCCGGGTCGCGCAGCACCGCGCGCTCAGCCGGCTGCGGGCGCTCGCGGAGCAGTGACCCGTGGCGCCGCGCTTGACTCCGGGGCCGCGCTTGACCTCGGCGCCGCGCTGGCCGCTGAGTAAGCGTTGAGCAGGCCTTTCGGCCCTTTCGTACACGTGTGAACGTCCAAAGCTTGCGGCTGATCTTGATCGTGGAATGAGACACCGCTCCGGCCCGTTAGCATGGACATCCGCACCGATCAAGGCCATTTGGGGAAGGTGTCATGACTGCAAACGTCGACGGAGTGCCCGAGAAATTCGCGACACTCGGGCTGACCTACGACGACGTGCTCCTGCTGCCGGGCGCATCCGAGGTGCTCCCCAACGCGGTCGACACCTCGTCCCGCATCTCGCGCAACGTCCGGGTCAACATCCCGCTGCTCTCCGCCGCGATGGACAAGGTGACCGAGTCCCGCATGGCGATCGCCATGGCCCGCCTCGGCGGCGTCGGCGTCCTGCACCGCAACCTCTCCGTCGAAGACCAGGTCAACCAGGTCGACCTGGTCAAGCGCTCCGAGTCCGGCATGGTGACCGACCCCATCACGGTGCACCCGGAGGCGACCCTCGCCGAGGCCGACGCCCTCTGCGCCAAGTTCCGCATCAGCGGTGTCCCCGTCACCAGCCCGGACGGCAAGCTCCTGGGCATCGTGACCAACCGCGACATGGCCTTCGAGTCGGACCGCAGCCGTCAGGTCCGCGAGGTCATGACGCCGATGCCGCTGGTCACCGGCAAGGTCGGCATCTCCGGCGTCGACGCCATGGAGCTGCTGCGCCGCCACAAGATCGAGAAGCTTCCGCTGGTCGACGACGCGGGCGTGCTCAAGGGCCTGATCACCGTCAAGGACTTCGTCAAGGCGGAGAAGTACCCGAACGCGGCGAAGGACGCCGAGGGCCGGCTGCTCGTCGGCGCCGCCGTGGGCGCGAGCCCCGAGGCCCTGGAGCGCGCCCAGGCGCTCGCCGGCGCCGGTGTGGACTTCCTCGTCGTCGACACCTCGCACGGCCACAACAGCAACGCGCTGAGCTGGATGGCGAAGATCAAGTCGAGCGTGGGCGTCGACGTGATCGGCGGCAACGTCGCCACGCGTGACGGCGCGCAGGCGCTGATCGACGCCGGCGTCGACGGCATCAAGGTCGGCGTCGGCCCCGGCTCCATCTGCACCACCCGCGTCGTCGCCGGCATCGGCGTCCCGCAGGTCACCGCCATCTACGAGGCCTCCCTCGCGGCCCGCGCCGCCGGCGTCCCGCTGATCGGCGACGGCGGCCTGCAGTACTCGGGCGACATCGGCAAGGCGCTCGCCGCCGGCGCCGACACCGTGATGCTCGGCAGCCTCCTCGCGGGCTGCGAGGAGTCGCCCGGCGAGCTGCTGTTCATCAACGGCAAGCAGTTCAAGTCGTACCGCGGCATGGGCTCGCTCGGCGCCATGCAGTCCCGCGGCCAGGGCCGGTCGTACTCGAAGGACCGCTACTTCCAGGCCGAGGTCGCCTCCGACGACAAGCTCGTGCCCGAGGGCGTCGAGGGCCAGGTGCCGTACCGCGGCCCGCTCTCCAACGTCCTGCACCAGCTCGTCGGCGGTCTCCGCCAGACCATGGGCTACGTGGGCGCGGCCACCGTCGCGGAGATGGAGTCCAAGGGCCGCTTCGTCCGGATCACCTCGGCGGGCCTCAAGGAGAGCCACCCGCACGACATCCAGATGACGGTCGAGGCACCGAACTACAGCAGGAAGTAACACAGCGCGACGCGTGGGGGCGGTTCCGGCATGTGACCGGAACCGCCCCTCACGCTTGTGTCGGGGATACTGGTAGGCGCAGACGTAGAGGGAAAGGCCACACATCGTGACTGAGATCGAGATCGGGCGCGGCAAGCGCGGCCGCAGGGCGTACGCGTTCGACGACATCGCCGTCGTTCCGAGCCGGCGCACCCGGGACCCGAAGGAGGTCTCGATCGCCTGGCAGATCGACGCCTACCGCTTCGAGCTCCCCTTCCTGGCCGCCCCCATGGACTCGGTCGTGTCGCCGCAGACCGCGATCCGCATCGGCGAGCTGGGCGGCCTGGGCGTCCTCAACCTGGAAGGCCTCTGGACCCGGTACGAGGACCCGCAGCCGCTGCTCGACGAGATCGCCGAGATGGACGAGGCGACCGCGACCCGCCGTCTGCAGGAGATCTACGCCGCCCCGATCAAGGAAGAGCTGATCGGGCAGCGCATCAAGGAGGTGCGCGACTCCGGTGTCGTCACCGCCGCCGCGCTCTCCCCGCAGCGCACCGCGCAGTTCTCCAAGGCCGTCGTCGACGCCGGCGTGGACATCTTCGTCATCCGCGGCACGACGGTCTCCGCCGAGCACGTCTCGGGCGCGTCCGAGCCGCTGAACCTGAAGCAGTTCATCTACGAGCTCGACGTCCCGGTCATCGTCGGCGGCTGCGCCACGTACACCGCGGCCCTGCACCTGATGCGCACCGGCGCCGCGGGCGTCCTCGTCGGCTTCGGCGGCGGCGCCGCGCACACCACGCGCAACGTGCTGGGCATCCAGGTCCCGATGGCGACCGCGGTCGCCGACGTGGCCGCCGCCCGCCGCGACTACATGGACGAGTCCGGCGGCCGGTACGTGCACGTCATCGCCGACGGCGGCGTGGGCTGGTCCGGCGACCTGCCGAAGGCCATCGCCTGCGGCGCCGACGCGGTCATGATGGGCTCCCCGCTCGCCCGCGCCACGGACGCGCCCGGCAAGGGCCACCACTGGGGCATGGAGGCCGTCCACGAGGACGTGCCGCGGGGCAAGCTGGTCGACCTGGGCATCGTCGGCACCACCGAGGAGATCCTCGCGGGCCCGTCGCACATCCCGGACGGCTCGATGAACTTCTTCGGCGCCCTGCGCCGCGCGATGGCCACCACGGGCTACAGCGAGCTCAAGGAGTTCCAGCGCGTCGAGGTCACGGTCGCGGACTCCCAGCACCGGCGCTGACCTCCGTTCCGTACGTACGCGAAGGGGCCCCGCACCGGGTGGTGCGGGGCCCCTCCGCGTATCCATCGCCGCACCTCCGCCGGACCCCCGTCACAACCGGTGCGCCGCCCCCGCCGGTGTCGCCCCGCGCGTGTCGAGGAGGAGCTGGGCCTTCACCGAGAGGCCCTGGAGGTCGTACGTGCGGTGGTGCTGGAGCAGGATCGTCAGGTCCGCGTGGGCGGCGGCCTCGTAGAGGGAGTCCGCGCGGGGGACGGGGAGCTCGCGGACGCGCCAGTCGGGGACGTGCGGGTCGTGGTAGCTGACGGCCGCGCCCAGGTCCATCAGACGACGGGCGATCTCGTCGGCGGGGGAGCCCTGGCGGTCGGGGAGGTCGGGCTTGTACGTGATGCCGAGCAGCAGGATCCGGGCGCCGCGGGCGGACTTGCCGTGTTCGTTGAGGAGGGTCGCGGCGCGCTGGACGACGTACCGGGGCATCCGTTCGTTGACCTGCCCGGCGAGTTCGACGAGTCGGAGCGGGCGGTGTGCGCCGATCGTGTCGACGGGGGCGCCGTGGCCGCCGACGCCCGGGCCCGGGCGGAAGGCCTGGAAGCCGAAGGGCTTGGTCTCGGCGCAGCGGATGACGTCCCAGAGGTCGACGCCGAGTTCGTGGCAGAGCACCGCCATCTCGTTGACGAGGGCGATGTTGACGTGCCGGAAGTTGGTCTCCAGGAGCTTGACCGTCTCCGCCTCGCGGGGGCCACGCGCGCGTACCACCTTGTCGGTGAGCCGGCCGTAGAAGGCGGCCGCCGATTCGGTGCACGCCGGGGTGAGGCCGCCGATGACCTTCGGGGTGCCGGCGAAGCCATGCGTACGGCTGCCGGGGTCCAGCCGGCCGGGGGAGTACGCGAGGTGGAAGTCGCGTCCGGCGCGGAGGCCCGAGCCCGCTTCGAGGAGGTCGCGGAGCATGCCCTCCGTGGTGCCCGGCGGGACGGGGGACTCCAGGAGGACGGTGGTGTGCGGGCGCAGGCGGGCGGCGAGCGCGCGGGCCGCGTCGGTGACGGCGGTGAGGTCGAGGGCGCGGTCGGGGCCGAGCGGGGTCGGGGCGCAGAGGACGGCGGTGCGGACCCGGCCGAGTTCGGCGGGGTTGGCGGTGGGCCGGAAGCCCCCCGAGAGCATCCGGCGGATCTCGGGGACGGTGAGGGAGCCGTCGACCGGTGACCGGCCGGCGGCGAGTTCGGCGACGGGGTGGGGATCGGTGTCGTAGCCGATGGTGTCGATGCCTGCGGCGGTGGCGGCCTGGGCCAGGGGGAGTCCGTGGTGGCCGAGGCCGATGACGGCGAGATCAGCGGGCATGGGGGTGGGCCGTCCTTCCCAGTAGCCGGAGGGGACGAGACGCGCAAGCCCGGTGGACAGAACGGGGCGAGCGCAATGTCAGACTAGGCGTAAATATGACCGATATGCCGCATTGTGGGGTCGAAGGTCGCCGAGTGTTATCCACAGGTCGGTGGTGAGGCGGTGGCTGAAGTCGCCGGGGAGGGTCAGAATCGAGCTGTGAGCCGGACCACATGGCCCGGTTCTCCTGCTGGAACGACGGGGGACGACAGGAGGCGCAGCCGTGAGGACAGCGACACTGGGACCCGCCGAGCGCATCGAGGCGCTCGCGGGCATGGCCGAGCGCGAGCTGGACGTGCTGGTCGTGGGCGCCGGCGTGGTCGGCGCGGGCACGGCCCTCGACGCCGTCACGAGAGGACTCTCCACCGGCATCGTCGAGGCCCGCGACTGGGCCTCCGGCACCTCCAGCCGGTCCAGCAAGCTCATCCACGGCGGCCTGCGCTACCTGGAGATGCTGGACTTCGCCCTGGTCAGAGAGGCACTCAAGGAGCGCGGACTGCTCCTTGAGCGGCTCGCACCCCATTTGGTGAAGCCCGTCCCCTTCCTCTACCCGCTCCAACATAAGGGCTGGGAGCGGTTCTACGCGGGCTCCGGCGTCGCGCTGTACGACGCGATGTCGCTCTCCTCAGGGCACGGCCGCGGCCTCCCCGTCCACCGCCACCTCTCCCGGCGCGGCGCCCTGCGCGTCGCCCCCTGCCTCCGGAAGGACGCCCTCGTCGGCGCCCTCCAGTACTACGACGCCCAGATGGACGACGCCCGCTTCGTCACCACCCTCGTGCGCACCGCCGCCTCCTACGGCGCGCTGGCCGCCAGCCGGGCCCGGGTGACCGGCTTCCTCCGCGAGGGCGCGCGGGTCGTCGGCGCCCGCGTCCAGGACGTCGAGGCCGGAGCGGCGTACGAGATCAGGGCCAAACAGATCGTGAACGCCACCGGGGTGTGGACCGACGACACCCAGGCCCTCATCGGCGAGCGCGGCCAGTTCCACGTCCGCGCCTCCAAGGGCATCCACCTCGTCGTCCCCAAGGACCGCATCCACTCGACTACCGGGCTCATCCTGCGCACCGAGAAGTCCGTGCTCTTCGTGATCCCCTGGGGCCGGCACTGGATCGTCGGCACCACCGACACCGAGTGGGACCTCGACAAGGCCCACCCCGCCGCGTCCAGCGCCGACATCGACTATCTGCTCGAACACGTGAACACCGTGCTCGCCACCCCGCTCACCCGGGACGACGTCGAGGGCGTCTACGCCGGCCTGAGGCCGCTGCTCGCCGGCGAGTCGGACGCCACGAGCAAGCTCTCCCGCGAGCACACCGTCGCCCACCCGGTCCCCGGCCTGGTCGTGGTGGCCGGCGGCAAGTACACGACGTACCGCGTCATGGCCAAGGACGCCGTCGACGAGGCGGTGCACGGCCTCGACCAGCGGGTCGCCCCCTGCGTCACCGAGGACACCCCGCTCCTGGGCGCCGAGGGCTACCGCGCCCTGTGGAACGCGCGGGCGAGAATCGCCGCGCGGACCGGACTGCACGTCGTCCGGGTCGAGCATCTCCTCAACCGGTACGGCTCCCTGACGGAGCAGATCCTCGCCCTCATCGCCGAGGACCCCACGCTCGGCGAACCGCTGGAGGCCGCCGACGACTACCTGCGCGCCGAAATCGTCTACGCGGCCTCGCACGAGGGCGCGCGCCACCTCGACGACGTCCTCACCCGGCGGACCAGGATCTCCATCGAGACCTTCGACCGGGGCACGCGCAGCGCCCGGGTGTGCGCGGAGCTGATGGCCCCGGTCCTCGGCTGGGACGAGCACCAGATCGACAAGGAGGTGGAGCACTACGAGAAGCGGGTCGAGGCGGAGCGCGAGTCGCAGCGGCAGCCCGACGACCTCACGGCGGACGCCGCGCGGCTCGGGGCGCCGGACATCGTGCCGATCTGACAGGACGTCCGGGTCGCCCGCTCCTGGTGGGAACCTGGGGGGTGTGCGGGGGCGTCGTCATCCCGGAGTACGGACCCGGGGACGCCGCCCGTCCTGAGGTGAGGGACAATGGCCTCTCTTCCAGGGCGGGTTACCGCATCGCGCGGGAAGCGGCAGACGCGGCGAAGATCAGGGATCGCAGAGGGGACGCATGTCGGAGGCGGAGCAGTCGCGGGACACGGCGAAGGACCCCGGGCGTGACGCCGCCGCGGGGGCCGCGACCGACGGCGACCGAGGGGCGGTCCCGGCCGCGCGTGAACCGGCGCGGGACGTGAAGGACGCGCAGGTCAAGGCAGGTCCGAAGGGTGCCGCGAAGGACCCGCGGGAGCCGGCGGACGCACCCGGCGCGAAGGGGCCAAGCGATCCCACCGATGCGACGGATGGTGCCGAGGTGACGGACGGTGCTGACGTGACGGACGGTGCCGACTCGACGGACAGCGCTGGTGCGACTGGCGCGGCCGGTGCTACCGGCGCGGCCGGTTCCGCGGAGTCGACGGTGCCGCCGGTCGGTCGGGAGGCCGGTGGCCGGGACGTGAAGGACGTTCAGGACGCCGAGCCTGCTCGGGCCGTGAAGGACGTTCAGGACACCGTGGCCCCGGCGGACGCACCGGGCGGCGCAGGCGTCTCCGCCGCCGGGCGGCTGCGCGGGACCGAGCCGTCGACCGGGCGCGCCGGGTTCGGCGCGGGCGACGGTGACGGCGAGAGCCACCGCGCCCCGGCCGGCGCCGCGCGCGGCACCGGCGGCAAGTTCCGCAAGGACCCCGTCGGCGAGGGACGGCTGCTCGCCGGCCGCTACCGGCTCGGCGCGGTCCTCGGCCGCGGCGGCATGGGCACCGTGTGGCGCGCGGTCGACGAGACCCTCGGCCGCACGGTCGCCGTCAAGGAACTCCGCTTCCCCAGCAGCATCGACGACGACGAGAAGCGCCGCCTCATCACCCGGACCCTGCGCGAGGCGAAGGCCATCGCCCGGATCCGCAACAACGGCGCCGTCACCGTGTACGACGTCGTCGACGAGGACGACCGTCCGTGGATCGTCATGGAGCTCATCGAGGGCAAGTCCCTCGCGGACGCCGTGCGCGAGGACGGCACGCTCACGCCCCGGCGCGCCGCCGAGGTCGGCCTCGCCATCCTCGACGTGCTGCGTTCGGCGCACCGCGAGGGCATCCTGCACCGTGACGTGAAGCCGTCCAACGTGCTGATCGCCGAGGACGGCCGGGTCGTGCTCACCGACTTCGGCATCGCGCAGGTCGAGGGCGACCCCTCGATCACCTCCACCGGCATGCTCGTCGGCGCCCCCTCGTACATCTCCCCGGAGCGCGCCCGCGGTCACAAGCCGGGACCCGCCGCCGACATGTGGTCGCTCGGCGGCCTCCTGTACGCGGCGGTCGAGGGCAGCCCGCCGTACGACAAGGGTTCCGCCATCGCCACCCTCACGGCGGTGATGACCGAGCCGGTCGACCCCCCGAAGAACGCGGGCCCCGAGCTGGAGAAGGTCATCTACGGCCTGCTCGCCAAGGACCCGGCCCAGCGGCTCGACGACGCCCGCGCGCGCGTCCTGCTGATGGCCGTGCTCGACGCGCCGGTGGCGGCGCCGGAGGCATCGCCCGAGGTCACCAGGGTCGTACCGCTGCCGCCGCGCCCCGACCGGGCGCCGGCCGCGCCGACGGCCGGCCGGGAGAAGGCGCCCGACGCGTCCGCCGACCGGATGCGCGGCGCCCTGAACTCCGTGCGGAACGCGGCGGCCTCCGTGAAGGCCGAGCCGAAGACCCCGTCCGTGCCCGGCGCGCGGACGGGTGCGGGTGCCGTGCCGGTGCGGGGCGGTGGCAGACCGGCCCCGGCGCGCGCGCCGCTGACCGACGTCGTACCGCGTCGCACGCTGGTGATCATCGCCGCCGTCGTCGTTCTCGCCCTGCTCGGGACGATCCTCGCGGTCTCGCTCGGCGGTGGAGGGGGCGAGGGGAACGAGGGCAAGGGCACCGGCGGCACCGCGTCGGCCGGTTCCACGGCCGGCGGCGACGGGTCGGGTTCCGGTTCAGGTTCCGGTTCCGGCGGGTCCGACGGCGGCAACGGTCAGGCCTCCGGCGGCCCCGGCCAGCAGGGTGGCGTGCAGCCCGGCGACACCGGCTCCAACGGTGCCACGGGAGCCAACGGCACGACGGGCGCCTCGGGCGGGTCGAACGGCACGGGCGGCACGCCGTCCGGCAAGCCGGGCGGCGGCTCGGGCGCGCAGCTGCCCGCGGGCTACACCCTCGTCACCAACGCCCGCTTCCACTTCACGATGGCGCTGCCCTCGAACTTCACGCTCCGCGACATACCGGGCTACAGCGGGGGCGGGATATTCAGCGAGAGCGGCGGCTTCCCGCGCATCCAGGTCGACTTCAACGCGAGCCCGAAGGACGACGCGGCGAGCGCCTGGGAGCTGGCCAAGATCGGCGTGGCCGCCACCAGCAAGGACTACAAGCACATCGGCATCAAGGGGGTCTCCTTCAACGGCTACCCGACGGTCGCCGACTGGGAGTTCGAGCGCACCCAGCAGGGCATGCGCGTCCATGTGCTCAACCGCGGCTTCAAGGTGGACGCCAAGCACGGCTACTCGCTCATGATCAGCTGCAAGGCGGAGGAGTGGAACGGCGCGGAGTGCCGGACCCTGCGGGACACGGCGTTCGCCACGTTCCGCCCCAAGGACTGACCGACGGCACGTATCGTGAGAGGTCGAGGGCCGTACGCAGCCGAAAAGAGCCGTTAACTGCACGGTGCCGGACCGGAATTGACGGACTCGTGTGATCCTGCCCGATCCCGAGGGATCCGCAGGTCCGCGGGGGACAGCGTGCGCGCGTGGGGAGGCGTCGTGGACGACTACGCGGGAAGGGTGCTCGCGGACCGCTACCGCCTGCCGTTGCCGCCGGCGGACGCGGACGCGTACGACCTGGCCGAGACGCGCGCCTTCGACACCTACAGCGGGCAGGAGGTCCTGGTCCGCCAGGTGCCGCTGCCGGAGTTCGTCGACGCCGAGGTACTCGACGGCGACGGCGACGGCGGACCCGCCGGCCCGTACGGCACGGCGGGCCGGGCGACCCGCCGCCCCGCCGAGCCCGTCGTACGGCGGGCGATCGAGGCGGCCCAGGCGGCCGCGCAGATCCCCGACCACCCCCTCCTCGACCAGGTCTTCGACGTCTTCGCGGAGGCCGGTTCGCTGTGGATAGTGAGCGAACGCATCGCGGCGAGGCCGCTGGCCGCGCTCCTCGCCGAGCGGCCCCTCAATCCGTACCGGGCGGCCGAGATCGGCGCCGACGTCCTCACCGCCCTGCGCGCGCTGCACGCCCACGGCTGGGTGCACCGGAACATCACGGCCCGCACGGTCCTCGTCTGCGACGACGGCCGGGTGGTCCTCACGGGCCTCGCGGTCGGCGCGGCCGAGGAGGCCCTCTGCGGCTACGCCCCCGTACCGGACCCGGAACGGGACACGCACGCCCCCGCGTGGGAGACGCCGGAGCAGGAGGAGGACGGCTCCGAGCAGTACGAGTCGGAGGAGTACGGGGCCGAGCAGTACGGCTCTGAGGAGTACGAGGTCGAGGAGTACGGGGCCGAGGGGTACGCGTCGGACGGTTACGGCTCCGGGGAGTACGCGGCCGAGGAGTACGCGGCCGAGGAGTATGGCTCCGGTCCCTACGCGGCGGCGGTCCACGGGGGAGCCGACGGACTCCCCGACGAACTCCCCGGCGAGCTGCTCGAAGAGACGGCCGAGGCGTACGACGCCGAGGAGTACGTCCCCGAGCGGTACGGCCGCCAGGAGTACGACCCCGAGGAGGCCGAGGGCCAGGAGGCCGAGTCCCCGGCGTACGGCCCCCAGGAATACCAAGCCGAGGAGTACGACGCCCAGGAGTACGGCTCCGACGAGGCCGGCGGCTCCTCCCCCTACGAGGACGACGACCCCTCCCCGTACGGCTCCGGGCCCCGCCCCGCCCCCCACGGCACCGACTCCGGCCGTTCGGTCACGCCGCCCACCGCCGACGTGCGGGCCGCGCGCGCCGGGGCCATCGCCGCCTACCGGGCCGGGGCGCGGGCCGCCGCCCGGCTCGGCGAGACCGGGGCGCTCCCCGTGCAGCGCCCCGCACCGGCGGACCCGCCCGAGCCGCCCCCGGCGCCGACCGCGCGGGCGGCGGGCGCGCCGCAGTGGTGGGCCCAGGTGGCGGAGGACGACGAGGACGACGACGGCGACGACGGCGAGCCGTACGGCGGCGCCCCGCAGGGCGGTCCGCCGCCCCGCGTGATGCTGGCCGGCAACTGGAGCGACGGCCCGCACGCCTCACGGGACGGTTCCGTCCCCGCCGGGGGGAGCCCCGTGCTGCCCGGTTCGGGCCGCCCCGCGCTGCCCGCCGGGTACACGGCCGCGACCCCGGACCCGGCCCGCCTCCCGCTCCAGGCCCCACCCCGCCTTGAGGGGCGGGAACTGGTGGCCGTCACCGCCCGGGCCGACCGGGGCCCCACCACCCGGCTCGCGGCCGAGCGCGCCCGGCAGACCCGGATCGCGGTGGTCGGCGCCGTCACCGAACGCTGGGCGCCCGAACAGGCCGGCCCCGTCCACGAGAACTGGCGCCTCGCGCCGCCGATCGGTCCCGCGACCGACCTGTGGGCGCTCGGTGCGCTGCTCTACCGGGCCGTCCAGGGGCACGCCCCCTACCCCGAGGACAGCGCGGCCGAACTGGTCCAGCTGGTCTGCGCCGAGCCGCCCGCCTTCGCCGAGGAATGCGGGCCGCTGCGTCCGGTCGTGGAGTCCCTGCTGCGCCAGGACCCGACCGAGCGGCCCGACTTCGAGGAGCTGCGCGGCTGGCTGCGGTCCCTCGTGCGCTCGGCTCCGGAGCCGGAGGCCGGCATCGGAGTCGTACCGCTGCCGTCCTTCGACGAGGCCCGGCTGCCGATCGTGCGCAGGCGGGGCGAGCTGGTGCGGCGCCGGCGCGGGGGTGCGGCCGCGGGGCGGCACCGGCACAAGCGGGGCAAGGAGCCGCGCTCCGTGGCCCGTACGGAGGGCGCGCGCGGGGCCGCCCCCGTACCGGCCGACGTCCGGGACGAGTTCCTCGACGACTTCCACGAGGAGATCCCGCAGCGCGCGTCCCGGGTTCCCCGGGCTCCGCGCGGTTCGCGCCCCTCGTCGTCCCGCTTCAAGGACCCGTCCCGCTCCCGGGAATCGCCCCGTTCCCTCGGCCGCACGCTGCTGGTCCTGGTCTTCCTGCTGCTGGGCGGGGCCGTCGCGTACGCCGTCCTCTTCATGCCCGGCGAGGGGGAGTCGCCCACGAAGCCGCCCACGGAGCCGACCACGAAGTCGTCCACCCCCACGGCCGGTCAGCCCCCGCGTACCACCGCGCCGTCCACCGGCCGGCCGTCCGCGACCACGGCCGCGCCCACCGCGCCGCGCACCACCGAGCCCGGGGCGGACCCCTCGGGCCCCGCGCTCGCGGCCGGGTACACCGCGCGCCAGGACCCCGAGGGGTTCCGGATCGGGGTGCCGAACGGCTGGCGGCGCAGCCCGATCAACGACTCCGGGCAAGTCCGCTACACCGGCGGTGACTTCACGATGATCGTCGTGCCCGGCCGGGACAGCGTCCAGGACAACGGCTCGGACCCGCTGGAGTACCAGAACTCCAGGGAGCGCGAGCTGGAGCCGTGGCGGGCGTCGAGCTGGTCGGGGGCGGAGAAGACGCGCCGGGTCGACATCGGCACGACGGCGACCGCCACGGGCAGTTACTGGTGGCTGGACGGCACCGGCCGCGAGGTGTTCGTCCGCAACCTCGCCCTGATCGGCGGCGGCAGGTACCACATCGTGCAGGTCATCGGCCCGTACGGCGAGCGGGACAAGGTCTCGGAGATCTACGAGGAGGCCACCAGGGCGTTCCGTCCGGGGCGCTGAACGGTGAGCGGTTCGTACGGAGCGACCGGAATGCCCACCGGCCCCCGGTCACAGTGCTGTTCCTATGACCGCCCCGAGGTTCCGTCGCCCGCACCCCCCTCCGTAACCTGTCATCCGAAGGAACGGGCGGGGGCAAGTGGAACATTCTCAGAGCACAGGCGAGGGGCTGTTGCTGGCCGGTCGCTACCGGCTGGGCGAGTCCATCGGACGCGGCGGCATGGGCAAGGTCTGGCGCGCCCACGACGAGGTGCTGCACCGCGTGGTGGCGGTGAAGGAGTTGACGGCGGGCCGGTTCGTGGCCGAGGCCGACCGGCTCGTGCTGCACGCCCGGACCCAGAAGGAGGCGCGGGCCGCCGCGCGGATCACCCACCCGGGCGTGGTGACCGTCCACGACGTCCTGGAGCACGACGACCGGCCGTGGATCGTGATGCAGTACGTCGACGGGCCCTCGCTCGCCGACGCCGCCAAGGAGCAGGGCACGATCGACCCCCACGAGGCGGCCAGGATCGGGCTGCACGTCCTCGGCGCGCTGCGGGCCGCGCACGCCGCCGGGGTGCTGCACCGGGACGTCAAGCCGGGCAACGTCCTGCTCGCGCGGGACGGACGCGTCCTGATCACCGACTTCGGCATCGCCGCGATCGAGGGTGACGCGACGATCACCCGGACCGGCGAACTCGTCGGGTCCATCGACTATCTGGCGCCGGAGCGGGTGCGGGGCGGCGACCCGGGTCCGGCCTCCGACCTCTGGTCGCTCGGCGCCACCCTGTACACGGCGGTGGAGGGCACGTCGCCGTTCCGCCGCACCTCCCCGATCAGCACCATGCAGGCCGTGGTCGCCGAGGAGCCGCCGTACCCGGAGAAGGCGGGGCCGCTGGCCCCCGTCATCGTGGCGCTGCTGCGCAAGGACCCGGACCAGCGGCCGCGGGCCGACGAGGCCGGGCGCATGCTGCTCGACGCGATGGAGGGGCGTACGCCCGATGCGGCGCAGGCGTACGTGCCGACGCAGCGGGTGGCGAAGGAGGACCTGGATCCGGCGGGGGACACGCCGATCCAGGGCCATGACCTCCTCACGCTGGGCGAGGAGGCCGACGGCCCGGGTCCGACGGGCACGTCCCGGGCCACCGCCCCCTCCGGCACCGCGCAGTGGCCCCACCCGGCCCAGGGTTCCCAGTCGACCCAGGGCTCCCGTTCGGCTCAGGGTTCCCACAGAGCTCAGGGCTCCCGTTCTGCCCAGGGTTCCGCGCAGGCCGGGGCGTCCCAGGGGCAGTCCTCCCCGCCCACCGTCGTACCGCCGGCCGTCGTCACCCCGGCCGGGGGCGGCCGGGGCCGCTGGCGCACCGCCGTCCTGGCGGCCGTGCTCGCCGGACTCGTCGCGGGCGGCGCCGTCTTCGCCGCCATGAACTACGCGGGCGGCGGCAAGGGGGACGGCGGACGGACCACCGCGACCGGCTCCACGCCCGCCCCCACCACGCAGGCCGCCAAGGACGGGCTCCCGGCGGGCTGGCAGCGGGTCGTCGACCGCGAGGGCTTCAGCCTGGCCGTACCGAAGGGCTGGAAGCGGCAGACGGAGGGCGACAACATCGACTACACCCCGGACAACGGCAACCACCGCATCCGGATCAGCGTCGACCCCGCCCCCGACTTCGAGAACCCGTACATGCACGCGCTCGACCTGGAGCGGATCGTCGCGAAGCGGATGGACTACACCCGGGTCAAGCTCGGCCAGACCACCTACCGCGACCAGGTCCGCTCCAGCCTCTGGGAGTTCACCTGGATGGAGAAGCGCGACTTCCCCGGGCCGCGGCACGCGATCGACCTCATGTACTACGCCGACGACGGCACGGAGTACGCGATCTACATGTCGTCTCCGGAGGGGAGCTGGGAGACCACCCGGGAACAGTTCGACATCGTCCTCCAGCACTGGCGGGCCCCGGGCGACTGAACGGGGCCACCGAACCGGGCGACCGAACGGGGCGACCGAACCGGCCGACCGAACCGGGCGAGAATCTCCGAGCAGGGCCTCTCGTGGGTCGTAAGCCCCTGATCAGGCCTTATGTGCCAGTGATCGCTGGCGCGATGTGCGCACCCGGTGAAAACGCATTACCGACGGGTACCCAAAGGGCGGAACGCCGCCTACGCTCGCCCTCATGACGGACTCGCAGGCCCCCGCCGCCCCCTCGGTTCCCGACGCCCCCGCCGTGCCCGCCGAGGCGACCAACCCGGTCGCCCCCGTGCCCGCCGGTGTGCGCACCGCCGCCGACGTCGTGACGCCCGAGGTGGTCGCCCGGCTCACCCGCGGCGTCATCGGCTCCGGCCGGACCGCCAACCACACCCCGTTCACCGGGGCGAAGCTGGCGGACCTGCCCGAGTCCACCCCCGAGGACGTCGCCGAGGCCTTCACCCGCGCGCGCGGCGCCCAGGCCGCCTGGGCCGCCACCCCGGTCAAGGCCCGCGCCGCCGTCCTCCTGCGCTTCCACGACCTCGTCCTCCAGCGCCAGTCCGAGGTCCTCGACCTCATCCAGCTGGAGACCGGCAAGGCGCGGCTGCACGCCCACGAGGAGGTGCAGGCGGTCGCCGTCGCCGCCCGCCACTACGGCCGCAAGGCCCCCGCGTACCTCAAGCCCCGCCACCACACCGGCGTGGTCCCGACCCTCACCAAGGTCACCGAGCTGCGCCAGCCGCGCGGGGTCGTCGGCCAGATCGCGCCCTGGAACTACCCGCTCGAGCTCTCCGTCGGCGACGCGCTCCCCGCCTTCGTCTCGGGCAACGCCGTCGTCATGAAGCCCGACACGGAGACCGCGCTCACCGCGCTGTGGGCCCGTGACCTGCTCATCGAGGCCGGACTGCCCGCCGAGGTCTTCCAGGTCGTCCTCGGCGAAGGCCCGGTCGTCGGCCCCGAGGTCGTCAAGCACGCCGACTACGTGTCGTTCACCGGCTCCACCCGCACCGGCCGCGAGGTCGCCCAGGGCGCCGCCGCCCGGCTCGTCGGCGTCTCCCTCGAACTCGGCGGCAAGAACGCGATGCTCGTCCTGAAGGACGCCGACATCGAGAAGGCCGCCGCCGGAGCCGTCCGCGCCTGCTTCTCCTCCGCCGGCCAGCTCTGCATCTCCATCGAGCGGCTCTACGTGCACGAGTCGGTCGCCGAGGACTTCCTCGCCCGCTTCGCCGCCCGGACCAAGGCCATGCGGCTCGGCAGCGCCCTCGCGTACGGCGCGGACATGGGCTCCCTCGTCGGCGAGCGCCAGCTGGAGACGGTCAGCCGGCACGTCGAGGAGGCCGTCGCCAAGGGCGCCACGCTCGTCGCCGGCGGCGTCGCGCGGCCCGACATCGGCCCGCTGTTCTACGAGCCGACCATCCTCGACGGCGTCGAGGCCCCGATGGCGGTCTGCGGCGAGGAGACCTTCGGCCCGGTCGTCTCGATCTACCGCTTCCGCGACGAGGACGAGGTCGTCGACCTCGCCAACGCCACCCCGTACGGCCTGAACTCCTCCGTCTGGACGAAGGACTCGCGTCGCGGCCACGCCGTCGCGGCCCGGCTGCGCACCGGCACCGTCAACATCAACGAGGGGTACGCCCCCGCCTACGGCAGCGTGCAGTCCCCGATGGGCGGCATGAAGGACTCCGGCCTCGGCCGGCGCCACGGCTCCGAGGGCATCCTCAAGTACACCGAGGCCCAGACCGTCGCCCAGCAGCGGCTGATGCCGCTCGCGCCGTCCTTCGGGATGGACGACGAGAAGTACGCCGCGTTCATGAGCGTGTCCCTGAAGGCGATGAAGGCCCTGCGCCTGCGCTGAGTCCTTTCCGTTCCACACCTTTGCGTACGAGGAGAGCCATGACCGCGGTACCCCCTACCCAAAATCAGGAGCCGGCGGACGACGCGTACGACTACGACGTCCTCGTCGTGGGCTCCGGCTTCGGCGGTTCGGTCACCGCCCTCCGCCTCACCGAGAAGGGCTACCGGGTCGGTGTCCTGGAGGCCGGGCGGCGCTTCACCCCCGAGACCCTGCCGAAGAACTCCTGGGACCTGAAGAACTTCCTGTGGGCCCCCGCCCTCGGCCTGTACGGCCTCCAGCGCATCCATCTGCTCGGCAACGTCATGGTGCTCGCGGGCGCCGGAGTCGGCGGCGGCTCCCTCAACTACGCCAACACCCTGTACGTACCGCCCAAGCCCTTCTTCGACGACCCGCAGTGGAAGGACATCACCGACTGGCAGGAGGAGCTGCGGCCGTACTACGACCAGGCCCAGCGGATGCTCGGCGTCCGGCTCAACCCGACGACGACCCCCTCCGACGTGCACCTCAAGGCCGCCGCCCAGGCCATGGGGATCGGCGACACCTTCCACATGGCCCCCGTCGGCGTCTTCTTCGGGGACGGCCTCGACGCCGACGGCGGGGACGGAGCCGGTACGAAGGTGAAGCCCGGCACCGAGGTCGCCGACCCGTACTTCGGCGGCGCGGGCCCGTCCCGGCGCGCCTGCACCGAGTGCGGCGAGTGCATGACCGGCTGCCGTCACGGCGCCAAGAACACCCTCAACGAGAACTACCTCCACCTCGCCGAGAAGGCGGGCGCCACCGTCCACCCCATGACCACGGTCGTCACCGTCACCGAGGACTCGCGGGGCGGCTTCGCGGTGAAGACCCTCCCCACCGACCAGCGGCGCAAGGGCAAGGGGCGCACCTTCACCGCCCGCCGGGTGGTGATCGCGGCCGGCACGTACGGCACCCAGACCCTGCTGCACCGGATGAAGGACAGCGGCCTGCTGCCCCGGATCTCGCGGCGGCTCGGCGAGCTCACCCGGACCAACTCCGAGGGCCTGGTCGGCGCGCAGACCACCGACCGCCGCTACCGCAAGCGGCACGGCAAGGACCGGGTCGACTTCACCAAGGGCGTCGCGATCACCTCCTCGGTCCACCCCGACGCCAACACCCACATCGAACCCGTGCGGTACGGCAAGGGCTCCAACTCGATGGGCGGCATGACCGTCCTCCAGGTGCCCTACGGGGCCCACCGGGTGCGCAACTGGCTGCTCAACCTCGTCAAGCACCCCACGCTGGCCGCCCGCTCCCTCTCCAACTGGCGCTGGTCGGAGCGGACCATCATCGGCCTGGTCATGCAGTCCCTCGACAACTCCCTGACGACCTACCGCAAGCCCGGCGGCCTCGGAAAGGGCCTGCTCACGGCCCGCCAGGGGCACGGCGCGCCGAACCCGGTCCAGATCCCCGAGGCCACCCGCGCCGCCACGCTCCTCGCCGAGGAGATCAACGGCTTCGCCGGCTCCAACATCGGCGAGCTGATGGGCACCCCGCTGACCGCCCACTTCCTGGGCGGCTGCCCGATCGGCGCCGACGCCGAGTCCGGCGTCATCGACCCGTACCACCGGCTCTACGGGCACCCGGGGATCTCCGTCGTCGACGGCGCGGCCGTCTCCGCGAACCTGGGCGTGAACCCGTCCCTGACGATCACCGCGCAGGCGGAGCGGGCGATGTCGTTCTGGCCCAACAAGGGCGAGGAGGACATCAGGCCCCGGCAGGGCGAGGCGTACGTACGGCTGTCGGCGGTCGAGCCCAAGTCCCCGGCCGTCCCGGCGGAGGCCTTCGGCGCCCTGCGGCTGCCGTTCCTGGGGATTCCGGCGGTTCCGCCGAAGACGCTCCGAGACGGCTCCTGAGACAGGTAAGGGGCGCTGCACCCCCCTCCGAGTGCAGCGCCCCCACCAGCTTCGGTGTTGCTGCATAGATGACCCGCGACCGGCGGAGATGGTTGTAGCGGTTGCACGGGATCTTCATGTGACGCGCGTCACATCGAAGAGGGCGGGCGCGGGGGAGGCGCGGCGGCGGGCACGGACGAGGGCCCCGTGCCGCGATTCCGGTCGCGGCACGGGGCCCTCGGGGGTCGGCACCGGTGTCAGGGCAGCGGCGGTGCCGAGCGGGGCGGCGCTGGGGGGAGGCGCCGCGTGGGAGGAGGATCGGAAGGGACGGACCGGTCACGTGGGCCGGGGGTCTCGGAGGTCTCGGAGGTCTCGGGAGTGCTGGCGGTCGCGGGGGCCGCGACCGGTCGAGCCGGTTGCGGCCGACCCCGAGCGTCCCCGGGGCCGACCGCCCTTTTGGGTGACCGGGCTGCTGTCCCCTGCTGTCCGGTCACAAGCGCTGGTGCGAGGTCCCACGACGTACCTGAGGTACGCCACACGCCCCAGCGAAGCCACGCGTGGTTTCTTACGGGCCCGCCCCTGGCTGGCACGGACAACCGGACCAACGAAGCCGGGCCGGAGCCGGTCACGCGCCGTACGGGTGAGAGCGGCACCGAACTCAGATGCGGTCAGCCACCCCGGCGCGCCCCGCCCACCCCGCCCGCCTCTCGCGCCGCACGCGGTCCCGGTGGCCACGGGCCGCTGGCTCGGGCGAGCGTCAGATGCGGCTCGGTGGCCAGGGCCTCCGGCTCTGGCGGGCGTGGCCACCGGCTCGGGCGGGCGTGGCCGCCGGAGCCGGCTCGGGCGAGCGTCAGATGCGGCCCCGGCACAGCTCCAGCATCGTCATCGCGAGCGCCGTGCCCGGCTTGCCCAGGGCGTCCCTGTAGTGGCCGAGGACCTCCATCTCGCGGGCCAGGTTCACCCGGCGGCCGCCCGAGGAGATCCGGGCCTCCTGGATCACGGCCGACACGGCCATCCGTTCCTGGATCAGACCGATGATCCGGTCGTCGAGCGCGTCGATGCGCTCGCGCGAGTCGCCGATGAGCGCCGCCGCCTCGTCGGTGCGGGCGCCGGTCTGCTCGGTGGTGGCGGTGTGCGTCGTCATGCTGGGCTCCTGGGGTGTGGTGTCGGAGACCCTGGGCGGCGACTCGGCCCGGGAACGACAGAACGCCCCGGGCTGTCAGCCCGGGGCGCCTGGGAAGTCGCTTGTCAGTTGCTCAAGCAGCACGACCATGGCAGCCGGTGGGCCGGTTGCCATAGGTAAAGACGAAGGTCGTGAGCTCGCGCATGGCGACAGTATGGACCCCGCCGCCGGGCCGGGGCCAAACCGGGTTCGGATGGTGAGACGAAAAGCGTCACCGGCGCGCCGGTAGAATCGACAAATAGCACCCCCCTTCGGGGGACCCTCCTCCTACCGCCGGAAGGCCGCCGTAGTGTCATCAGCGACCCCCGCTGCCGCGCCCGACGTCACCAACCCGGACGTAGTCCTCGTTGTCGACTTCGGCGCCCAGTACGCCCAGCTCATCGCCCGCCGCGTCCGTGAGGCCCGGGTCTACAGCGAGATCGTCCCGTCCACCATGCCGGTGGCCGAGATGCTGGCCAAGAACCCGAAGGCGATCATCCTCTCCGGCGGCCCGTCCTCCGTGTACGCCGAGGGCGCCCCGCGCCTCGACCGCGCGCTCTTCGAGGCGGGCGTCCCCGTCTTCGGCATGTGCTACGGCTTCCAGCTGATGGCGACGACCCTCGGTGGCACCGTCGACAACACGGGCGCCCGCGAGTACGGCCGGACCCCGCTGCACGTGTCCAAGGCCGGTTCCACCCTCTTCGAGGGCACCCCGGTCGAGCAGTCCGTGTGGATGTCGCACGGCGACGCCTGCTCCGCCGCCCCCGAGGGCTTCACCGTCACCGCGTCCACGGACGTCGTGCCGGTCGCCGCCTTCGAGAACGACGAGAAGAAGCTGTACGGCGTCCAGTACCACCCCGAGGTGCTGCACTCCACGCACGGCCAGCAGATCCTGGAGCACTTCCTCTACCGCGGCGCCGGCATCGAGCCGAGCTGGACCACGGGCAACGTGATCGAGGAGCAGGTCGCGGCCATCCGCGCCCAGGTCGGCACCAAGCGCGCCGTCTGCGGCCTCTCCGGCGGCGTCGACTCCGCCGTGGCCGCCGCGCTCGTGCAGAAGGCCATCGGCTCGCAGCTCACCTGCGTGTACGTCGACCACGGCCTGATGCGCAAGGGCGAGACCGAGCAGGTCGAGAAGGACTTCGTCGCCTCCACCGGCGTCAACCTGAAGGTCGTCGACGCGCAGGAGCGGTTCCTCACCGCCCTCGCCGGGGTCTCCGACCCGGAGACCAAGCGGAAGATCATCGGCCGCGAGTTCATCCGCGTCTTCGAGCAGGCCCAGGCCGAGATCGTCGCCGAGTCGGCGGGCACCGGCGAGGACGTCGCGTTCCTCGTCCAGGGCACGCTCTACCCGGACATCGTCGAGTCCGGCGGCGGCACCGGCACCGCCAACATCAAGTCCCACCACAACGTGGGCGGCCTCCCCGAGGACCTGGAGTTCGAGCTCGTCGAGCCGCTGCGCCAGCTCTTCAAGGACGAGGTCCGCATGGTCGGCCAGGAGCTCGGCCTGCCCGAGGAGATCGTCCAGCGCCAGCCGTTCCCCGGCCCCGGCCTCGGCATCCGCATCGTCGGCGAGGTCACCAAGGAGCGCCTGGACCTGCTGCGCGAGGCCGACGCCATCGCCCGCGAGGAGCTCACCGCGGCCGGCCTCGACCGCGAGATCTGGCAGTGCCCGGTCGTCCTGCTCGCCGACGTCCGCTCTGTGGGCGTCCAGGGTGACGGCCGCACCTACGGCCACCCGATCGTGCTCCGCCCGGTGTCCTCCGAGGACGCCATGACGGCCGACTGGTCGCGCCTGCCGTACGAGGTGCTCGCCAAGATCTCCACCCGCATCACCAACGAGGTCGCCGACGTCAACCGCGTCGTCCTCGACGTCACCAGCAAGCCGCCGGGCACCATCGAGTGGGAGTAATCGCTCCCTGAGGTGTCCGAAGCCGCCGTCCCGGTCCTCCGGGGCGGCGGCTTCGCCGTGTTCCCGTCGGGACTCTGGTGACTTGCCCGGCCGGGCGTTACCTTCCGGCGCATGAGCGTGATACCGGACCCCGTCCCCGTCGACCGGCTCCACTTCGCCATGCCGCCCGTCCACGCGACGGCCGAGGAGGAACGCACCCACCGCAAACAGCGGCTCGCCGGCGCGCTCCGGCTCTTCGGACGGTTCGGATACGAGGAGGGCGTCTCGGGCCACATCAGCGCCCGCGACCCCGAACACCCCGACTGCTTCTGGGTGAACCCCTTCGGGGCCCCGTTCGAGGAGATCACCGCGAGCGACCTCATCCTGGTCAACGGCGACGGCCAGGTCGTCCGGGGCGGGCAGCACGTCAACCAGGCCGCGTTCACCGTCCACGCCCAGGTCCACCGGGCCCGGCCCGACGCCGTCGCCGTCGCCCACACCCACTCCGTGCACGGCCGGGCCCTCGCCGCGCTCGGCGAACTCCTCGACCCCCTCACCCAGGAGGCCTGCGCCTTCTACCAGGACCACGCCCTCTACGACGCCTACACCGGCGTCACCGTCGACCCCGAGGAAGGACGCCGGATCGCCGTCGCCCTCGGCCCCTTCAAGGCGATCGTGCTCCGCAACCACGGCCTGCTCACCGTCGGCACCTCCGTCGACGCGGCCGCCTGGTGGTTCATCGCCATGGAACGCTCCGCCCAGGTGCAGCTGGCCGCGCGGGCGGCCGGGAAACCCGTCCTGATCGACCACCGCGAGGCCCTCGCCACCCGCGAGCAGCTCGGCAGCGACCTCGTCGCCTGGATCAACTACCAGCCCCTCTGGCGCAGGATCAGCCGCACGGACCCCGAACTCCTGTCGTAACACCATCGCTTCACCCTTCTGTACGTCAATGAGATGGCTCGGCAATCACTCTCCGGCGGGGCGCACGCGGCAGGTGCGGGAGCCGCGGGTACGGCACAATTCCGTGGAACCGACGGCTGGTCGACCCCACGGGAGGCACCGGTACGTGTCGTGAAGCGAGCTCGGGAAGTGAGCACCGTGGCGGTTCAAGAGGCGAGACAGTACGGCGAGCACGCGACGGCCTGTGCCGGCTGCGCCCACTGCGGACAGGCCGGCCACCGGCGCGCCGTCGCCGCCTTCCTCGCCCGGCGCGACGAACTCGCCTCCGGGCGCGGCGTCCCGGTGGCCGTCGCCCACTCCCCGGTCGCCGCCCGCCAGTGGGTGTCCGACGAGCTCGCCCAGTCCGCCCGCGCCGTCGCCGTCCACGGCCGGGAGGCCGGGGTGGCCTGGCTCGACCGGGTCCGCCGCGGCGGCCTCGGCGCCGTCTGGGGCGCCGTCCTCGCACTCCTCCTCGGTCAGGCCCTCACCGCCGTCGACGGCGGCTGGACCGCAGCCCGCACGGCCGGGCTCTGCACCGCCGTGGTCCTCGCCGCCCTGCTCAGCGCCGCCGCCCACGCCCACCGCTCGCGCGGCGGTCTCCTCGCCCCCCTGATCGGTGAGGACAACCGGCTCTCCACCACCCGCGCCGTCGCCGCCGCCTGGCTCCTGCTCCTCGGCTACACCCTCCTCTTCCTGGCCTTCCTGTCCCCGGGCGCGGCCGCCTTCGGTCTCGCCCGGGGCGCCGGTCTGCTGACCGTCCTCGCCCTGGTGTCCGCCGTCACCGTGACCGCCCGTCTCGTCGTCGCGGGAGGCATCGCCTCCCGCCGCCTCCAGAAGGTGCGCGCCGACCGCCCGCGCGCCGCCAATCTCGTCTGCGACGACAGCGGCCGGGCCAGCCTCGCCGACGTCCAGTACCTCCTCGTCTCCGGTTCCGTCCTCGCCCTCGCCGCCGTCGGCCTCGCCCGCGACCCCGCCAGGCTGCCCGAGGTGCCCTGGTCCCTCGTCCTGCTCCTCGGCGTCTCGTCGGCCTGGCACCTGGCCGCGAAGTGCACCGAGGGCGTCCGCCCCACCATCCACTCCGTGGTCCGGTCCCGGGAGGCCGGCGATCTCGACGCCCCGATCCGCACGGGCGACGACATCGAGATCAGGGGCTGCGGCTTCGTCCCGCCCGGCGCGGGCGCCCCCGATCCGCTGACCCGCCTGGTCGTCCGCATCGGCCCGGTCCACGCCCACGTCCCGCTCGTCCCGGTCCCCGGCGGCTTCGCCAACCCCACCGACGCTGCCCTCACCGTCCCCCTCCCGGCGGACGTGGAACCCGGCCGGGTGGAGGTCTCGGTCGTGACGGCGGCGGGCGTCGAGACCAACCGGATCACCATCGACGTCGTCGATTGATCTCTCCGGCCGCCTTGCCGTGTCCCTTCGGGGGACGGGCGAGGAGAATCGTTCCGTGAGCAGTCGTACGGGGAGTCGTACGGGGCGAGGAGAGGTGGCCGACGATGACGGGACACGCGGACCGGGCAGACAGCGCGGCCGACGGGACGGGAACCGGCGGCCCGGCCGGTAGCGGCGCCCCGGCCGGTCGGGACGGTAGCGGCGGCCGGGACGGTAGCGGCGGTCCGGACGGTAGCGGCGGTCCTGGTGGCGCGGCCGCCGCGCGCGGCGGCTCCGGCGGTCCCGATCGCTCCGGTGGTTCCGGCCGCTCCGGTGGCTCCGGCCGGTTCGGACGGTTCGACCGTTGGAAGGCCGTCGCCTCCCGCTACTCCCTCCTTCCCCTCCGGATCTTCCTCGGCGTCACGTTCATCTACGCCGGGCTGGACAAGCTGACCGACTCCGCCTTCTTCGCCGACACCGGCAGCGGTTCCATCGGCGAGACGATGCGCGGCGTCCGGGACACCTCGGCCATCCCGGCCCTCGTCGACCTCGCCCTCAACAACCCCAGCGGCTTCGGCTACGCCATTGCCTTCGGCGAGCTCGCCGTCGGCATCGGGACCCTGCTCGGTCTCTTCGCCCGCCTGGCGGCGCTCGGCGGGGCGCTGATCTCGCTGAGCCTCTGGCTGACCGTGAGCTGGCAGGTGAACCCGTACTACCTGGGCAACGACCTCGCCTATCTGATGGCCTGGCTGCCGTTGGTGCTCGCCGGGGCGTCGGTGCTGTCCGTCGACCGTCTTCTCGCCGAGCGGCGCCGTATGCCATAGGCGATCCAGGTCACGAGGCCGGCCACGCCCAGGCCGCCGCAGAGCACCGGGATCACCGTGTACCACGGGGTCGTCCAGGCTCCGGTGGCGTCCCCGGCGTAGAGCGCGGCCAGGGCAAGCGCCGTCAGGCCGACGACCAGCCGGCCGGGGCGGAACTCATGAAGCAGCACGGGTGACCTCCACCTGTCCGATGCCGACCTCCAGGGAGAGGTCCAGGGTGCCCGCCGGGGTGGTCCCGGCCGGCGGGTTCAGCGTCCGGGTCACGTCCCGGTCCGGCGAGATGTCGATGTCGTTCTCCGGCTCCCCGGGCAGCCGCAGGTCGCCGAGGCCCACCTGGGCGTGCAGCTTGACCACCGCGCTCTTCGGGACGATCACCTTCAGCTGCCCGGCACCGACGTCCACCGCCGTCGACACGGTCTTGCCCGCCGGCACCGGCAGGGCCGAGAGATCAAGCGTGCCGACCCCGGTGCCCAGCTCGTACTGCGGCTGCACGGCGGTCACCGAAGCCGGCTTCCACGTCTCGCGGATCCACTCCGTGGTGATCTGCTGGGGCAGTGCCGTGACCAGTGCGAGGAGTCCCGCCGTCAGCACGGTGTGGAAGATCGTGCCGAAGCCGGTCCGGCCGAGGAAGCTGCTGACGACCAGGCCGAGGCCGAACACCGCGAGGGCGGCGGTCAGACCGGTCTGCAGGCTCGTGCCCAGCGGCTCGGTCTCCCAGGTCAGCGCGGTGCCGAGGACCGCGGCGACCATGGCGAGGAGGAAGACGAGACCGGCGATGGACCGAGGGCTCCGCCGGATGGAGGGCTTCGGCCGCTCGGGGCCTGAGGGGTCGGGCCCCCACTGGCGGCCCGGCTGCGGCACCTCGCCGTTCACCAGGCCGTCCTTGTCGACGATCCCGTGCGGTCCCCACAGGTAGCCGATGGCCACCTTGCCCGTCGAGCCGTCCTTGACGATCGGGTCCCGCCACCAGGAAGGGGACTCGACGAGCGGCGGGGCCTTCGTCTCGGGCGGGGCCTCGGCGCCCGCGAGGGACGGGGCCGTCGCGTCCGGCCGTCCCTCGGGCTCCACCGCACCGGTGTGCCGGCGCCGCGACCAGACCGCCGCCGAGGACAGCGCGAAGCCGACCAGGAGGGCGGAGCCCAGCATCGACCCGCTGTTCAGCATCGAGAGGAAGATGCCGCAGCCCACCAGGGCCATCAATATGGCGGCCAGCGTGGCACCCGAGACACGGCCGGTCAGCAGCCTGCGCCCCTCGTTCTCCTCCTCGCCCGCGAGCGGGATCAGCAGCCACGCGAAGCCGTAGAAGATCAATCCGATCCCGCCCGGCACGGAGAGCACGCCGATCACGACCCGGAAGACCACCGGGTCCAGGTCGAAGTACCGGCCGAGGCCGCCGCAGACACCGCCCACGACCTTGCTGCCGCGCGAGCGCCGCAGGGGCGGGGCGGAAACGGCCTCCGCCGGCGGCGGGGTCTCGTGCTGCGAAGGCATCGAACTCGTCATGCCTCCATGGTGACGGCCCGTGACTCCCCGCGGCACCGGGGCCGACCCTGGCCCGACCCTGATATTCGGCGCCCCGTTCTCCCCGAGGCGGTACCAGGGACGATCTCAGGGCCGACCCTGATGCCCCGGGCCTGCCGAACGTGTGACGATCGGTGCATGTCCGCAGCCGCTCGTGTCACCGAGACCGACGAACCGCCCGTGCGCAAGCTCTACCGGAGCGCCGACGGGCGATGGCTCGGCGGTGTCGCGATCGGCCTCGCCGGCCATCTCGGGCTGCCGGTCGTGTGGGTGCGCATGGCCTTCGTCGTCATGTTCTTCCTGGACGGCCTGGGTCTGCTGGTCTACGCGGCGTTCTGGATCGTCGTCCCGCTCGGTGTCGGCGGCCGGGCCACCCCCCGCCCCGTCTTCGAGACGACGCCCGACGGCCGCCGAAGACTCCGCAAGCCCGACCGGGGGCAGCTCTTCGCCCTCATCGTGCTCGCGGTCGGTGCCGCCGCGCTCGTCGGGAAGATCGCCGCCGACAACCAGTCCGGGCGGTACGTGTGGCCCCTGCTCCTCGTCTCCGGCGGTCTCGCCCTGGTCTGGCGCCAGGCGGACAACGCCCGTCGGGCCAGCTGGACCGACCCCGGCCGCCAGACGCGCGCCTTCCGGCTGGCCCGCGGCCTCGTCGGCGTCGCCCTGGTCGGCACCGGGCTCGCGGTCTTCGTGGTGGTCCGCGGCTCCGTCGCCCAGCTGGGCACGGCCCTCACCGCCGCCGTCGCGGTCCTCACCGGCATAGCCCTGCTCGCCGGACCCTGGCTGGTCCGGATGTCGCAGGACCTCACGGCGGAGCGGACCATGCGCATCCGCGCCCAGGAGCGCGCCGAGGTCGCGGCCCACGTCCACGACTCCGTGCTGCACACCCTCACCCTGATCCAGCGGAACGCCGAGGACGCGGGTGAGGTCCGCCGGCTCGCCCGCGCCCAGGAGCGGGAGCTGCGGAACTGGCTGTACAAGCCCGAGGGCACCGGCAAGGACAAGGACGAGGAGCCCGACACCCTCGCGGAGGCGGTGAAGCGGGCGGCGGCCGAGGTGGAGGACAAGCACGGGGTGCCCCTCGAAGTGGTCGTCGTGGGCGACTGCCCGCTCGACGAGGGCCTGGTGGCACAGATGCAGGCCGCGCGCGAGGCGATGGTCAACGCCGCGAAGTACGGTGGCGAGGGTGGGGCCGTGCAGGTGTACGCCGAGGTGGAGGGCCGGACGGTCTTCGTCTCGGTTCGCGACCGGGGACCCGGCTTCGACCTGGACGCGGTGCCCGAGGACCGGATGGGCGTACGAGAATCGATCATCGGCCGGATGCAGCGTAACGGCGGCACGGCCCGGCTTCGGTCCGTGCCGGGCGGGGGCACCGAAGTGGAGCTTGAGATGGAGAGGGCGGACGGATGAGCGACGAGACCGGTACGGCGACCGAGGCGGGGGCGGCGGGCACGGAGCGCCGGGTGCGGGTGGTCCTCGTCGACGACCACCGGATGTTCCGCACGGGAGTACAGGCGGAGATCGGCCGGACCGAGGTCACCGGGGTCGAGGTGGTCGGCGAGGCGGCCGACGTCGACCAGGCGGTCACGGTGATCACGGCGACCCGCCCCGAGGTCGTGCTGCTCGACGTCCACCTTCCGGGCGGCGGCGGGGTGGAGGTGCTGCGCCGCTGCGCGAGCCTGATGAGCGCCACGGAGGACCCGGTCCGCTTCCTGGCGCTGTCGGTCTCCGACGCCGCCGAGGACGTGATCGGGGTGATCCGGGGCGGTGCCCGTGGGTACGTGACCAAGACGATCACCGGAACCGACCTGGTCGACTCGATCTTCCGGGTCCAGGAGGGCGACGCCGTCTTCTCCCCGAGGCTCGCCGGATTCGTCCTGGACGCCTTCGCCTCGACGGACGCGCCGCCGGTGGACGAGGACATGGACCGGCTGACCCAGCGGGAGCGGGAGGTGCTGCGGCTGATCGCCCGTGGCTACGCGTACAAGGAGATCGCCAAGCAGCTGTACATCTCGGTGAAGACGGTCGAGTCGCACGTGTCGGCGGTGCTGAGGAAGCTCCAGCTGTCCAACCGCCACGAGCTGACCCGCTGGGCCACCGCCCGCCGCCTGGTCTGACCCGGTTCAGCCGACCCGGGTCGCTCCCGCGAAGGGCATCTCGTCGATGGGGGCGATCCGCACCGGGGCGCCGGGGCGGGGCGCGTGGATCATCTGGCCGCCGCCGATGTAGAGCCCGACGTGGCTGATCCCGGAGTAGAAGAAGACCAGGTCGCCGGGGGCGAGCTGGGAGCGGGAGACCCGTGGACCGGCGTTGATCTGGGTGTACGTGGTGCGGGGCAGCGAGACGCCGGCCGCGCGCCAGGCCGCCTGGGTGAGGCCGGAGCAGTCGTAGGCGGAGGGGCCCGTCGCGCCCCAGACGTACGGCTTGCCGAGCTGGGCGCGGGCGAAGGAGATGGCCTGGGCGGCCCGGGCGTTCGGGGCGGTCACCGGTCCGCGCTCGCCGCCTGAGGAACGGTCGGCCCGGGCCGGGGCCGAGCCGCCGGAGGCGTTCGTCCCGGTCGCGGTGCCGTGTCCGGCCGGCCTGCCGGAGCCGTCGCGGCCCGCCTCGGCGGCCTCGTAGCGGGCCCGTTCCTCGGCGGTCAGCCGGGCGAGCAAGGTCCTCGCGGCCTGGAGCTTGCCGAGGACGGCGGCCTTCTGTGTCCGCAGCTCCGACTCGTGGGCGCGCAGGGCGTCCAGGCGCTTCGTCGACTCGGCACGCAGCTGGCCGATCGCGGCGAGTTCCCGGCGTACGGCGCTCACGGCGGCGGCCTGCCGGTCCCCGGCCCGCGCGGCGAGCGCGGCCCGCTCCAGGTACTGGTCGGGGTTGGAGGTGAGGGCGAGCCGTACGGCCGGGTCGAGGCCTCCCGCGCGGTACTGGGCGGCGGCCATGGCCCCGAGTCCGTCGCGTGCGGTGTTGAGCCGCTGGGTCCTGCGGGCGGCCTCGTCGCGCAGCCGCTCGAACGCGGCGCGGGCCTCGTCGGCCTTCTCCTTCGCCCCGTTGTACCGCTCGGTGGCGACCTCGGCCTCTTCGTAGAGCCGGTCGACCTTCTCCTTGACCTGGGCGGTGGTCGGCCGGGGTTCCGCGTGTCCTGACCCCTCGAAGAGCGTCGCGGTCGCGGCGGAGGCGAGCGCGAGGGTGGCGGCGGTGCGGCCCGCCTGACCACCGAGGGGAGACTGCTTGGGTTTTCGGTGTGCTGCCACGCGGGCGGGTCACATCCTCTGCCGGGGGGATCGGGCCCACCGGGCCGGCGGCGGGCCGCACAGGGGAGACGGACCGCCGCCGGGTTTTCTCGGCGGGGGTGACCGACAACCGCCGGATCACCGGCGGTGGTGGGGAGCCGGCCACCTGGTGAAGGACGCTAGACCGGGGGTCACGCCCGCACGGCGGGTTGATCGTTATTGGCGACAGTTGACGATCGGGGACCGTTGTCTTTCGCGTGGGGTGACGGGCCGGGGGACATTCCGGCGGACGGCCGACCGAAGCGCGGGAGCGGGCGGACCCGGCCGAACGCGGGTGCCAAGGCCCCCGTTAGGCTCCGCCCCATGGACGTACTCATCAATGTCTTCGTCGCCCTGCACGTCATCGGTATCGCCTCCCTGCTGGGTGGATTCCTGACCCAGATGAAGGCGATGGGTGCCGGTACGGCCCGCTTCAGCCCCGCGATGCTGCACGGCGCGCTGACCATGCTGGTCACCGGCGTCGCGCTCGTCGGCCTGAACCAGGCGGACGACCAGACCGTCAACAACCTCAAGATCGGCATCAAGCTCGCGATCCTCGTCGTCATCCTCGGTCTCGTCTACGTCAAGCGCGACGAGGAGCGGGTCGACAAGGGCCTCTTCGCCGCCGTCGGCGGTCTGACCACGGCGAACATCTTCATCGCGACCCTCTGGACCTGAGCCGCCCGCCCGGCGGGCGCGGGCCGGTGTGACCCGTTCCGCACGCTGTGAGCAAGCCGGGTCCCGAAGCCGGGCCCGGATGTCGGTGGGGCGTCCTAGACTCGTGAGGCGATGAGCAGCCTCTTTGACGACAGCTTCCTGGCCGGCCTCCAGAACCACTCCTCGGAGGAGCCCCCGCCCCACCCCGAGGACGACGAGCACGGCGCCCCGGCCGTGGAGGACGTCCCGCACGACCTCTTCGGGGAGCACTTCGACGTGCCCCCGCCCGCCCGGGAGGCGTACTACCGCGACGGGGCCCACCGCCCCGCCGTGGACCCCGCCGCGCTCCTCGAGGGGCTGAACGAGCAGCAGCGCGCGGCCGTCGTCCACACCGACACCCCGCTGCTCATCGTCGCGGGCGCCGGCTCCGGCAAGACCCGGGTGCTCACCCACCGCATCGCCCATCTCCTCGGCACGCGGCACGTGCACCCCGGCCAGATACTGGCGATCACCTTCACGAACAAGGCCGCCGGCGAGATGAAGGAGCGCGTCGAGCAGCTCGTCGGCCCGCGGGCCAACGCGATGTGGGTGATGACCTTCCACAGCGCCTGCGTCCGCATCCTGCGCCGCGAGTCGAAGAAGCTCGGCTTCACCTCGTCCTTCTCGATCTACGACGCGGCCGACTCCAAGCGGCTGATGTCCCTGGTCTGCCGTGACCTGGACCTCGACCCGAAGAAGTTCCCGCCGAAGTCCTTCAGCGCCAAGATCTCGAACCTGAAGAACGAGCTGATCGACGAGGAGTCCTTCGCCGACCAGGCCGTCGACGGCTTCGAGAAGACGCTCGCCGAGGCGTACCGGATGTACCAGGCGCGGCTGCGCGAGGCCAACGCCCTGGACTTCGACGACATCATCATGACGACGGTCCACCTGCTCCAGGCGTTCCCCGACGTCGCCGAGCACTACCGCCGCCGCTTCCGCCACGTCCTCGTCGACGAGTACCAGGACACCAACCACGCCCAGTACACCCTCGTCCGGGAGCTCGTCGGCACCGGCTACGAGGACCTCGGCCCGGCCGAGCTGTGCGTCGTCGGTGACGCCGACCAGTCGATCTACGCCTTCCGCGGCGCGACCATCCGCAACATCCTCCAGTTCGAGGAGGACTACCCGGACGCGACGACGATCCTCCTGGAGCAGAACTACCGCTCCACGCAGACGATCCTCTCCGCCGCGAACGCCGTCATCGAGCGCAACGAGTCCCGCCGCCCCAAGAACCTGTGGACGAACGCGGGCGCGGGCTCGCAGATCACCGGCTACGTCGCGGACACCGAGCACGACGAGGCGCAGTTCGTCGCCGACGAGATCGACCGGCTCACCGACGCGGGCGAGGCCAAGGCCGGGGACGTCGCCGTCTTCTACCGGACCAACGCCCAGTCCCGCGTCTTCGAAGAGATCTTCATCCGCGTCGGACTGCCCTACAAGGTCGTCGGCGGCGTGCGCTTCTACGAGCGCAAGGAGGTCCGGGACGTCCTCGCGTACCTGCGCGTCCTCGCCAACCCCGAGGACAACGTCCCGCTCCGCCGCATCCTCAACGTCCCCAAGCGGGGCATCGGCGAGCGCGCCGAGGCCATGATCGACGCCCTCTCGCTGCGCGAGAAGATCACCTTCCCGCAGGCCCTCAAGCGGGTCGACGAGGCGTACGGCATGGCCGCGCGCTCGGCGAACGCCGTGAAGCGCTTCAACGCGCTGATGGACGAGCTGCGCACCGTCGTCGAGTCCGGCGCCGGGCCCGCCGTCGTCCTGGAGGCCGTCCTGGAGCGCACGGGCTATCTGGCCGAGCTCCAGGCCTCGACCGACCCGCAGGACGAGACCCGGATCGAGAACCTCCAGGAACTCGCCGCCGTGGCCCTGGAGTTCGAGCAGGAGCGGGGCGAGGAGCCCGCCACCCTCGCCGAGTTCCTGGAGAAGGTCGCGCTCGTCGCCGACTCGGACCAGATCCCGGACGAGGACGAGGAGGGCCGTGGCGTCATCACGCTGATGACCCTGCACACCGCCAAGGGCCTCGAGTTCCCCGTCGTGTTCCTGACCGGCATGGAGGACGGCGTCTTCCCGCACATGCGGGCCCTCGGTCAGGCGAAGGAGCTGGAGGAGGAGCGGCGCCTCGCGTACGTGGGCATCACGCGCGCCCGCGAGCGGCTCTACCTGACGCGTTCGTCGATGCGCAGCGCCTGGGGCCAGCCCTCGTACAACCCGGCCTCGCGTTTCCTGGAGGAGATCCCGCCCGCGTACCTGGAGTGGAAGCGGACCGGTCCGATGGTGAAGCCCGCCGGGCCGACCTCGGGGATCACCTCCTCGCTCTCGTCCTCCCGCTCGCGCTCCGGCCCCTCGGGCTTCGCGACCCGGCGTGCCGGGGAGAAGCCGGTGATCTCGCTCCAGGTCGGCGACCGGGTCACGCACGACCAGTTCGGGCTCGGCACGGTCATGACGGTGACCGGCGCGGGTGCGGACGCCCAGGCGACGATCGACTTCGGCGACGAGAAGCCGAAGCGGCTGCTGCTGCGGTACGCGCCGGTCGAGAAGCTGTAGCGGCACGGACGGCGTACGCGAGCGGGCCCCGGCTTCTTCGGCCGGGGCCCGCTCGCGTACGTGAAGGGCGAGGTCAGCTGGTGGGGTCGAGCCCGTGGCTGCGCAGCCAGGCCAGCGGGTCGATCGCGTAGCCGCCGCCCGGCCGGACCTCGAAGTGGAGGTGCGGGCCGGTGGAGTTGCCGGTGTCGCCGGAGTACGCGATGACGTCGCCGGCCTTCACCTGGCCGGAGCGGATCTTGGCGCTGCTGAGGTGGCAGTACCAGGTCTCGGTGCCGTCGGGGGCGGTCACGATGACCATGTTGCCGTAGGCGCTGTTGATCTGGGTGCGGACGGTGCCGTCGGTCGCGGCCATCACGGGGGTGCCGGTCCGCACGGGGAAGTCGATGCCGGTGTGCACGGACATCCAGTTGACGCCGGACTGGCCGAAGCGCGCGCTGAGCTGGTGGAGCTTCACCGGCAGCATGTACTTGGGACGCAGCGCCTCCTTGCGGGCCGCCTCCTCCTCGCGCTTCTTCTTGTCGGCCGCCTGGCGGGCCTTGAGGTCGATGCGCTCCTGGGTGCGGCTGGCGCGGTCGCCGAAGTCGCGGGCGTCTTCGCTGAGCGCGGCGAGCTGGGTGTCGAGCGCGTTGTTGGCGGCGACCTGCTTGACGGAGGCGGGGTCGGCGGCGGCGAGCGCGGTCGTGTCGTCCTTCTGTCCGGCCTCGGCGCCGCCGGTGAGTCCGCCGACGGAGGCGGCGGCGATGCCCGCGACACCCATGACGCAGGCGGAGGGGACGGCGACGGTCAGCAGCGCGGACCGCTTGGCGGGGGTACGGCGGCGGCCGCGGCTGCCGCCGGAGGAGCGGCGCACGGGGCGGCCGGCCACGGGGGAGTCCGTACGGACCTCGACGGCGGGCTGGTCGTCGTGGCCGTCGTAGGGGTCGGCGCTCTCGTCGTAGCCGTCGTAGCCCTCGTGGTCGCCGGCGAGGTCTTCGTCGACGGCGTCGTGGGCGGTGTGCTCGTCCTGGTCGGCGGCGTCGTGGGCTTCGAGGTCCGGGTGGGTCTCGGCCGCGTCGGCCTCGGCGCCGGGGACGTACTCGAACGCGAACTCCGCCGTGTGCTCGGCGCCCGGGGTGTACTGGTGGGGGACGACCGGCTCGGCCTCGGGGGCAGCCTGGTTCCACGCGGTGGCGTCGTAGGCGCCGGTGTCGGTCGCGAAGGCGGGGGCGGCCCACTGGCCGGTGGCGTCGTAGGACTCGTGGCCGTACGCGCCCTGCGCGGCGTAGGCGCCGGAGTGGACGGTCTCGTACTGGCCGGTGTGCTGGGCCTCGGTCCAGGCGGAGGCGTCCCACTGGCCGGTCGTGTCGTACGAGGCGGTGGCGCCGTACTGCGCGGCGGAGGTGTCGTACTGGCCGGTGGTGTCGTACGTGCCGGTCGTGGTCGCGTACGTGCCGGTGGTGTTCCACTGCCCGGTGGTGTCCCACTGACCGGTCGTGTCGTACGCCGCGGGGGTCTCGTACTGCGCGGTGGTGGTGGCGTACTGGCCCGTGGTGTCGTACTGCCCGGTCGTGTCGTACTGCGTGGTGTCGTACTGCCCCGTCGTGCCGTACGTGCCGGTGGCGTCGTACCCGCCGAGGTCCCACTGGCCGCTGTGGTCCGTCTGACCGTCGGCGTAGGCGCCGAAGAGCGGGTCGGTGGCGAAGCTGCCGGTGGTGTGGGCGCCGTCTCCGACGTACCCGGCGTGGGGGTGCTGGTCGTTCACCAACGTCTCTCTCGCCTCGGCAGCAGGACCAGTCCGGGGCGGGCCCGACGAGGGGTGTCCCGGGGGTAAGCAGTGGCGCGACTGTACCCGGCGGTACGCGCAGCGGACAATCTTCGGAGGGGTTTGGGCCCGTAGGAAACGGGCAATCGGCCGTGTTTCGCCAGCTCACGGAGAGAGCTTTGGCCTTGTGTTCGAGGAACGTTCGAAGAACGGTGTCGGAGTGTCACGCCACGGCGCCGGCGCCGGGCCCCTCCTCCCGCACCCCCGGGACCCCCGCGCCGCTCGCGTCGAGGGCCTCCCGGACCCCGGCCGCCACCGTGGGATGGACCGGCAGCGCGAGATGACCGATCCCGCTGACCCGGACGTTGTGCACCAGCAGGTCGGGGTGGTCCAGGCAGGCCGTGTCCACCGGCACCATCACCTGGTCGAGGTCGCTCCAGAAGCTCACGAACCGGGTACGGCAGCCGGGCGAGGGCGCGGCGAGCTCCCGCAGCACCTCCGAACCCGGCCGCATCTGCCGCACCAGCGGATGCGCGTCGGCGAGCCGGGCCACGGTGGTGCCGGAGTGCGGGGTGCCGAGCATGACCAGGGTGCGCACCCGGCTGTCACCGCCGAGACGCTGTACGTAATAACGGGCGATGAGCCCGCCCAGGCTGTGGCCGACGATGTCGACCTCGGCGTGTCCGGTCCGGGCGCGGATCTCGTCCACCCGGCGCCCCAGCAGTTCGGCGGCGGCCCGCAGGTCGCAGGTGAGCGGCGAGTAGTTGAGCGACTCGACGCAGTCACGGCCGCTCCGGGTGAGGGCACGGCGCAGCAGGACGAAGACCGAGCGGTTGTCCACGAAACCGTGCAGCAGGACGACCGGACGTCGGCCCGTCGGGCCCGCGGACGGGGAGGACGGTGAAGAGGGGGCGGCCGCGAGGCGCTCGGCCACGATCCCGGAGGGGTAGAGGACGAGGTGGCCGGTGAGGATCGCGATCTCGAGGGCGGTGGCCTTCATCAGGGCGGTGACCTTGGCGAGCTCCATGGCCGGACCTCCCGAACGGCACGGGGGGGCCGAACGGTACGCCGGTACGCCGCGCCCCCGCGCCGCACGGACGGCGGCACGGAGACGCGGCGACCTCGTCGCGGCTCCCTTCGCGACGGTGCCCCGCTTGCGGCTGGTGGGCCCAGGAGGAGGGCCCGGAAGCGGGGTACCACGCAGAGCGAACATGTCCCACGTGTGATTTCCCCCTCGCTCGTCACCGCGAAACGGGCGCGTGCGGGATGCTGGGGATAACGTTCGTTCACCTCCCCGGCAAAGACGCGCGGGGGTCGCATGTGGAGGCAGTGATGGGTGTGACCGGTCCGATCCGCGTGGTGGTGGCCAAGCCGGGTCTCGACGGCCACGATCGCGGGGCCAAGGTGATCGCGCGGGCACTCCGCGACGCCGGCATGGAGGTCATCTACACCGGCCTCCACCAGACGCCCGAGCAGATCGTCGACACCGCGATCCAGGAGGACGCCGACGCGATCGGCCTGTCGATCCTCTCGGGCGCGCACAACACGCTGTTCGTGAAGGTCCTGGAACTCCTCAAGGACCGCGACGCGGAGGACATCAAGGTCTTCGGTGGCGGCATCATCCCCGACGCGGACATCGCGCCGCTCAAGGAGAAGGGCGTGGCGGAGATCTTCACGCCGGGCGCGACCACCTCGTCCATCGTCGACTGGGTGAACGCGAACGTGCGCGTGGCCGCGTAAGCCGTTCCGGTCATCCTCCCGGTCCGCCCGCGAAGGGCCCTCCCCCTGCGGGAGGGCCCTTCGCCGGTTCAGGCTCCGATGAGCTCGGCGCGCATCGCCGCACGCAGCCGCAGCGTGGACACCAGACGCTGGAAGGCCTCCGACCAATAGCCGCCCGCACCGGGGGAGATGTCGTCGGCCTCGTCCGGACGGGCCGTCAGGGACTCCAGCTGCCGGGCCGCCTCCGGAGCGAGGCAGCGCTCCGCCAGCCCCATCACCCCGCTGAAGCTCCAGGGGTAACTGCCCGCCTCCCGCGCGATGTCGAGGGCGTCGATCACCGCACCGCCGAGCGGCTCCGCCCACGGCACCTCGCAGACGCCGAGCAGCTGGAAGGCCTCCGACAGGCCGTGGGCCGCGATGAACGAGGCGACCCAGCCCGCCCGTTCCTCCGGGGAGAGCGTCGACAGGAGCTGGGCCCGCTCGGCCAGCGACGAGGTGCCGGGACCCGTCGCGGGCGGGACCGCAGGGGAGCCGAGCAGCGCGCGCGACCAGGCCGCGTCCCGCTGGCGCACGGCCGCCCGGCACCAGGCCGCGTGCAGTTCGGCCTGCCAGTCGTCGGCGACCGGAAGGGCCACGATCTCCTCGGGGCCACGGCCCCCGAACCGGGGCGGCCAGCACGACAGCGGCGCCGCCTCGACGAGCTGGCCCAGCCACCAGGACCGCTCGCCGCGCCCCGCCGGTGGCGTCGCCACGAGACCGTCCCGCTGCATGGCCGAGTCGCACTCGTGCGGCGCCTCCACGACGACGGTCGGCGTGGACGCCGTCCGGTCGAGGCCGACACAGGTCACCGCCCGGCCCGCCATCCGGCCCGCGAGCGCCGAGTCGGGCAGCGCGGACAGCAGTTCGGCGGCGGTGGCGCGGACGTTCCGGCTGCGGTCGGCGAGCGCCTCTTCGAGGAACTCCTCGTCCGCGCCGGAGAGTCCGGTGCGCAGGGAGTCCAGGAACATCAGCCGGTCCTCCGCCCGCTCCACCGCCCAGGTGGAAGCGAGGAGGGCCAGACCGGCCGCCGGATCACCGGTCCGTACGGCGCCGAGCAGGGCGACCCGCTCGGCGAACAGGCCCTCGTCCCAGAGGGCCCGCACGGCCTCCTCGTCGCCGGTGTCCGGGAGGGAGCCGCCCGCGCCCGCTCCCCGGAGCGCGAACCTCCACTCCGGGTTCAGCCCGGCCAGCCACAGACCGCGCGGCCCGGCGAGCCGGAGCGCCTGGGGCCGGAGGTCCGTGCGCGCCCGGGCCGCGTCGAGCAGGGCGGGCAGGGTGGCGGCCGGGGCCTTGTAGCCGCGCTCGTTGGCGAGCGCCAGCCACTGCGGCAGCAGTTCGGCGAGGTCGGGGGCCGCGCCGCGCCGCCCGGCGGGCGAGGGCGCGGCCCGGCCGGCGAGGAGCTGTTCCAGCCTCCGCCGGGCGTCCCTGGGCAGCGGCGCCCGCGGGTCCTCGGGGGCGGGCGCCGGCGGGGGCGCGGCGGGCCCGGGACGCAGCCCCGCCCTGCGCCGTACGGTGTGGAGCGCGGCGGCGTCGAGCAGCGCCCCCGGTATCTCCGCGCCGGGTACTCCGGCGAGCAGGCCGGGCGCCCGCCGGTCCGTCCCGAGCAGGGCCGAGGTGACGAGCTGCTCCCAGACGTCGTCGGGGGAGACGGCCCGGCTGCCGTCCGGCTGGTCGTTCCGGCCCTGGTTCGGGGCGGCTTCGTCGTTCGCGGGGCCTTCGCCGTGAGCGGGGCCGTCGGCCGCGGTGGCGGCGGTCGCGGTGGTGGTGGCGGTGGTGGTCGCGTCGGCTGTGGTCGGCGCGGCCGGCGCGGCCGGCGTGGTCGGCGTGGGGGCAGTGGTGGTCACGGGCGGCGCGGTCGGCTCGGTCGCTGCGCGCGGGGCGGGGGCGGTGTCGGTGGACGAGGCCGGGGTCGGGTTCATCGGGGGCCTCCGGGCGGGCCGCGGGGCGTGGGCGGGGGTCATATGAGGGGGACCGTCTCTTCCGGGGACTCCAGGGACCAGGCGGCGAGGGGCGAGAAGCCCCGGTGGCCGCACTCGCCGAAGACCGTCACCGGGCCGCCTCCGGACAGGGCGACCAGACGCCAGAGCCCGGGCCGGGACTGGGCGGCGGGCGTCAGCGGCAGCGCCTCGCGGCCGTCCGCGTCGGCGAGCTGCCAGCCGTACTCCGCCCGCGCGGGGACGACCCGGCTCAGCGTCACCGGCCAGGACTCCAGCCACGGGTCCTCGCCCAGCGCACGGCCGTACGCGTCGAGGGCCGCGCCCACCGGTCCGCCCGGCGGCGGGGCCGTGGGGCCCGTGACCGGCACGAACTGCTCGCCCGGCTCCGCCCGCAGCTGACCGGAGCCCGCGTGCGGGGTCAACTCGCCGTCGAGCACCGCGCCCACCGGGAGCGCCAGCCGGGGCGCGCGGCCCCCCGCGCCGAAGGAGAGGAGGAGCGCGGTGCGGCCGCTCATGGTGCCGTGCAGCCAGATCCGCCGGGTCGTCAGCCGCGTGTCGGCCGCGTCGTACTGGGCGAGGACGAGCCAGTGGTCGCGCACCGGGAGGCCGGTGACCGGGGCGGGGAGGCCCACCCGGGTCCGTACGGTCGTGGCGAAGGGCGCGGGCAGCCGGTCGGCGGTCAGCCACGCCCGGTCCAGGAGGTGGGTCAGCGCGCACTCCTCCAGGAGCCGCACCGGCCAGCCGGGCCCCGAGCCCGGGATCGCGCCGAGCTCGCGCACGCGCCCCGCGAGCCCCGGCGCCTGGGCGTCGACCATCCGGGCCGCCGTCTCCTCCCACAGTCCGTACCCCGGCTGCTCGGCCGCCGCCAGGCCGCCGCGCAGCAGATCGGCGAGCCGCCGCTCCAACTCCTCGGCGCCCGAGGTGATCCGGGCGGCTCTCCGCTCGGCCCTGCGGCGCGCCGCCTCCGGATCGGCCGGGCCGCCGCCGGTGTCCCCCTCCGCCGCGCGGGCCGCGCCCGCCGCGCGCCCCCGGCGCGCGGCGAGCCACCGCTCGGCCCAGTCGGGCGCGGCGGAGTCCCCGATCGCGGTCTCGTCCGAGGCCTGGAGGAGCAGCAGTCCGAGCGCGTGCTTGCAGGGGAACTTGCGGCTCGGGCAACCGCACAGGTACGCCGGTCCCGTGGTGTCGACGACCGTGCGGTACGGCGTGGCGCCACTGCCCTCGCACAGGCCCCAGACGGCCCCGTCGCCGCGGCCCGTCCCCGACCAGGGCCCGGCCGTGCCGAGCCTGCTTCCCGCTCTGCGCGACGCCTCGTCAGGAGCCAGTGCCAGCACCTGATCAGCCGTCCGACGCACCCCCATGGCATTCATGTACCCGACGGTAGAGGCCGCCACTGACAACGCCTCTGGCCTGGGTGTTCGGGGGTGGTGGAGAGGCCGTGAAGGGGTTTGACTTGACCGTCCCTTTACGGTTCCCTGCGAAGGACCAATCGATCACGTGATCCCTCGCCCGCCCGAACCACCGGCCGGCCGACGCACTGATCCACCAGAACAGCTCCAGGGGAACACCGCAATGAAGCGCACCACCCGTACCGCCGTCTCGGCCTTCGCCGTCGCCGCGCTCGCCCTCGGCCTCGGCGCCTGCTCGGAGGCCGCCGAGAAGGCCGCCGACCAGGTCGACAAGTCGGTGACCGAGTCCTACGAGGTCACCTACGAGGTCACCGGCACGGGGATCGAGTCCATCGACTACCACGCCGGTGACGGCACCGCGATGGCACCGAAGGTCGAGTCGGAGAAGAAGCCGACCACGCCGTGGAAGAAGACGGTGAAGCTGAAGGGCATCATGCCGCCGGCCGTCATGCCGGTCTCGCTCACCCCCGCCGACCTCACCTGCAAGGTCATCTACCAGGGCAAGGTCATCAAGGAGTCCAAGGCCGAGCAGGCCATGGCGGGCGGCTGCGTCGCGGTCTCCCCGGTCGTCGGCTGACCCACCGCCAGAGGCGAGGAAACGAGCGTCCGTTGACTTCCCGTCACGGGCGCGGGGCCGAACCTCCGCCAGAGCACGGGCCGCTGACCGCCCGTCACCCCTCCCACCAGCCCTGACCAGCGCCGACATCCCGTTGTCAGTGGCATGGTGCACGGTGGATCACACAGCAGGTCGAACGATCTGGAGGGGGATCCATGCCCGTGCCCGAAACCATCGCGCAGCCCGGTTCCGGTGTCGACCAGGACACCGGACCGGGACGGCCGCGGACCGCGACCGAGGTCCTGCGGCCGCACGCCGAGCACGCCTTCGCCGACGAACTCGCCGCGCTCGCCGCCGCCGACGACCGGCCCCGCCCCGCCCGTTGGCGTCTCTCGCCGTGGGCCGTCGCCACCTACCTCCTCGGCGGCACCCTCCCCGACGGCACGGTGATCACCCCCAAGTACGTGGGGCCCCGCCGCATCGTCGAAGTCGCCGTCACCACCCTCGCCACCGACCGGGCGCTGCTCCTCCTCGGCGTCCCCGGCACCGCCAAGACCTGGGTCTCCGAGCACCTCGCCGCCGCCGTCAGCGGCGACTCCACCCTGCTCGTCCAGGGCACCGCCGGCACCCCGGAGGAAGCCGTCCGCTATGGCTGGAACTACGCCCAGCTCCTCGCCCACGGGCCCAGCGAGGACGCCCTCGTGCCCAGCCCCGTCATGCGGGCGATGGCCCAGGGCATGACGGCCCGGGTGGAGGAGCTCACCCGCATCCCCGCCGACGTGCAGGACACGCTCATCACCATCCTGTCCGAGAAGACCCTGCCCGTCCCCGAGCTGGGCCAGGAGGTGCAGGCCGTCCCCGGCTTCAACCTGATCGCCACCGCCAACGACCGCGACCGGGGCGTCAACGAACTCTCCAGCGCGCTGCGCCGCCGCTTCAACACCGTGGTCCTGCCGCTGCCCGCGAGCCCCGAGGCGGAGGTCGACATCGTCGCCCGCCGCGTCGAGCAGCTCGGCCGCTCCCTCGCCCTGCCGGCCGTCCCGGACGGGGCCGACGAGATCCGCCGGGTCGTCACCGTCTTCCGCGAGCTGCGCGACGGTGTCACCACCGACGGCCGGACGCGGGTCAAGTCCCCCTCGGGGACGCTCTCCACCGCCGAGGCCATCTCCGTCGTCACCGGCGGCCTCGCCCTCGCCGCCCACTTCGGTGACGGCGTGCTGCGCCCGGCGGACATCGCGGCGGGCATCCTCGGCGCGGTCGTCCGCGATCCGGCGGCCGACCGGGTCGTCTGGCAGGAGTACCTGGAGACCGTGGTCAGAGAGCGGGACGGCTGGAAGGACTTCTACCGCGCCTGCCGCGAGGTGAGCGCGTGACACCGCCGCTCGTCCTCGGGGTGCGGCACCACGGGCCCGGGTCGGCGCGCGGGGTGCTCGCCGCGCTGGAGGCGGAGAAGCCCGCCGCCGTGCTCGTCGAAGGCCCCGCCGAGGCCGACGCCCTCGTGGCCCTCGCCGCGGACCCCGACATGCGTCCGCCGGTCGCCCTGCTCGCCCATGCCGTGGACGACCCGGGGCGTGCCGCGTTCTGGCCGATGGCCGCGTTCTCGCCCGAGTGGGTCGCGATCCGCTGGGCCCTCGACCGCGGCGCCGCCGTCCGGTTCGTCGACCTGCCCGCCGCGTACAGCCTCGCCGCCGCCGACCCCACCTGGGACGACGGGGAGGACGAGGTGTCCGGGAGCGGGCTGCGGATCGACCCCGTCGCCGAACTCGCGAAGGCCGCCGGACACGAGGACGCCGAGCGCTGGTGGGAGGACGTCGTCGAACTGCGCGGCGACGGCGACCCCACCGCGCCGTTCGAGGCCCTCGCCGAGGCCATGGGCGCGCTCCGCGAGGCGTACGGGCACGGCGGCCATCCCCGCGACCTCGTCCGCGAGGCCCACATGCGGCTCCGGCTCCGGGCCGCCCGCAAGGAGTTCGGCGACGACGTCGCCGTCGTCTGCGGCGCCTGGCACGCTCCCGCCCTCACCCGCCGGACCACCGTCGCCGCCGACCGGGCCCTGCTCAAGGGCCTGCCCAAGGTGAAGGCCGAGATGACCTGGGTCCCCTGGACCCACCGCAGGCTCGCCCGCCGCTCGGGGTACGGAGCGGGGATCGACTCGCCCGGCTGGTACGGGCACCTCTTCGCCGCCCCCGACCGGCCCGTGGAGCGCTGGATGACCAGGGTCGCCGGACTCCTCAGGGCCGAGGATCACCTCGTCTCCTCCGCCCACGTCATCGAGGCCGTCCGGCTCGCCGAGACCCTCGCCGCCCTGCGCGGCAGGCCGCGGCCGGGCCTCGACGAGACGACCGACGCCGTCCGCGCCGTCCTCTGCGAGGGCTCCGACGTGCCGCTCGACCTCGTCCGGGACCGGCTCGTCGTCGGCGACGTCCTCGGCGAGGTCCCGGCCGGCGCCCCCGCCGTCCCCCTCCAGCGCGACCTGGCCCGCCGCCAGCGCACCCTGCGCCTCAAGCCGGAGGCCACCGAGCGCGAGCTCGACCTGGACCTCCGCAAGGAGACGGACGGCGAGCGGAGCCGGCTGCTGCACCGGCTGCGGCTGCTCGGCGTCCGCTGGGGCGAGCCGGTCGTCGGCCGCTCCGGCACCGGCACCTTCCGCGAGGCCTGGCGGCTGCGCTGGGAGCCCGAGCTGCACGTCCAGGTCGCCGAGGCCGGCGTCTGGGGCACCACCGTCGAGGCCGCCGCGACCGCCCGGGCCCGCTCCCGGGCCCTGGGGGCGACGGCCCTCGCCGACATCACCGCCCTCGCCGAGCACTGCCTCCTCGCCGGGCTCGGCGAGGCGCTGCCGGTCGTGATGCGGGCGCTCGCCGACCGCGCCGCGCTCGACACCGACGTGGCGCACCTCGCGCAGGCCCTCCCGGCCCTCGCACGCTCCCTGCGCTACGGCGACGTCCGCGGCACCGACACCCGGGCCCTGGCCGAGGTCGCCACCGGTCTCGCCGAGCGGATCTGCGTCGGCCTGCCACCCGCCTGCGCCGGGCTCGACACGGACGCGGCCGCCGCCATGCGCGAGCGGATCGACGAGGTCCACCAGGCCGTCGCGCTGCTGCCCGACGCCGCCGGGCCGACCGAGCGCTGGGCGGGGGTGCTGCGCCGCCTCGCCGACCGTGACCGGGTCCCGGGCGTCCTCCGGGGCAGGGCCACCCGGCTCCTCCTCGACGAGGGCCGGATCGCCGACGACGACGCCGCCCGGCTCATGAGCCGGGCCCTATCGCCCGGCACCCCGCCGCCGGACGCCGCGGCCTGGATCGACGGCTTCGTCGGCGGGGCCTCCGGCGGCGGGCTGCTCCTGGTCCACGACGAGCGGCTCCTGGGCCTGGTCGACGGCTGGCTCACGAGCGTTCCGCCCGGGGCGTTCACCGATGTCCTGCCGCTGCTGCGCCGCACCTTCTCCGGATACGAGCCGGGCGTGCGCCGCACCCTCGGCGAGCTGGTCGCACGGGGCCCGAAGGCAGGCGGCCCGGGCCACTCCGCGCCCGGCGTCCCCGGCTTCGCCGCCACCCTCGACCGGGACCGGGCGGATGCCGTACTGCCCCTGCTCCACCTCGTCCTCGGCACGGAGGTCCTCGTATGAACAGGAACGCGAGTACCAGCACCGGTCTGAACCCGAGCAGCGGCGACGAGCGGTTGCGCCGCTGGCGGCTCGTCCTCGGCGGCGGGGACGCCGACGGCACCGGGCGGGTCCTCGGCGGCACCGACGCCGCCATGGACGGGGCCCTCACCGCGCTCTACGGCCGCCCGAGCCACGGCGGCGAGCGCACCGGCCGGGACCGCTCGGCCGGACTCGGCGCCTCCGCGCCCTCCGTCGCCCGCTGGCTCGGTGACATCCGGACGTACTTCCCCAGCTCCGTCGTCCAGGTCATGCAGCGTGACGCGATCGACCGGCTCGGCCTCGCCGGCCTCCTCCTGGAACCGGAGATGCTGGAGGCCGTCGAGGCGGACGTGCACCTGGTCGGCACCCTGCTGTCCCTGCACAAGGCCATGCCGGAGACGACCAGGGAGACCGCCCGGGCCGTCGTGCGCAAGGTCGTCGACGACCTGGAGAAGCGGCTCGCCACCCGCACCCGGGCGACCCTCACCGGCGCCCTCGACCGCTCCGCCCGGATCAGCAGGCCGCGCCACCGGGACATCGACTGGGACCGCACGATCCGCGCCAACCTCGGGAACTACCTGCCGGAGCACCGCACGGTCGTCCCCGAGCGGCTCGTCGGCCACGGCCGGGCCGCGCGGGGGACCCGCAAGGAGGTGGTGCTCTGCATCGACCAGTCGGGCTCGATGGCGGCCTCCGTCGTGTACGCCTCCGTGTTCGGCGCGGTGCTCGCCTCCCTGAGGTCGATCGACACCCGGCTCGTCGTCTTCGACACCGCCGTCGTGGACCTGACCGACCGGATCGACGACCCCGTCGACGTCCTCTTCGGCACCCAGCTCGGCGGCGGCACCGACATCAACCGCGCCCTCGCCCACTGCCAGTCGAAGATCACCCGCCCCGCGGACACCGTCGTCGTCCTCATCAGCGACCTGTACGAGGGGGGCATCCGCGACGAGATGCTGAAGCGGGTCGCGGCGATGAAGGCCGCGGGCGTCCAGTTCGTGGCGCTGCTCGCCCTGTCGGACGAGGGCGCCCCGGCGTACGACCGCGAGCACGCGGCGGCGCTCGCCGCGCTCGGCGTCCCGGCCTTCGCCTGCACGCCCGATCTCTTTCCGGAGGTGATGGCCGCGGCCCTGGAGAAGCGGCCACTCCCGATACCCGTGCCGTGAGCCCGGTGCCGTGAGCCCGGTCCCGGCGCCCCGGCGTCCTCGGCGCCCCGGGCATCCCCGGCGCCCCGGCGTCCCCGGGTGCGGAATCCGTCGTCCCGGGGCCACCCGCACGGGTGCCACGGGCCGCACTGAGTCCCATATCACACCGCCCCCGGACCGGCCCTCACCCGCTTCCCCGGCGCGTCGTGAGGGGTCGGGAGGCCATGCGCCGCCTGCCGCGTCCGCCCCGGGCCCCCGCCCCCGGCCCCCTACGGACGGCCCCTTCGGTCCTACGGCCTGTGACCCGTATCACCGCTCCGTTGTGATCTGCGATTTAGGGACCTACGTCCCTCAGGGATAACCTGCGAGACGGACATGCCGCGTCCACGGACACCGTGTACGCCTCCCTTGTGACAGCGCAGTCACGTTGCCCTCCGCGGCACGCCCACGCAGACAACGAACCGCGATCATCAGAAAAGGGACGGACGCGCGTGGACCTGTTCGAGTACCAGGCGAGGGACCTCTTCGCCAAGCACGGAGTACCGGTGCTGGCCGGTGAAGTCATCGACACGCCTGAGGCCGCGCGCGCCGCGACCGAGCGCCTCGGCGGCAAGTCCGTCGTCAAGGCGCAGGTGAAGGTCGGTGGCCGCGGCAAGGCCGGCGGCGTCAAGCTGGCCGCCGACGCGGACGAGGCCGTCGCCCGCGCGACGGACATCCTCGGGATGGACATCAAGGGCCACACGGTCCACAAGGTGATGATCGCCGAGCTGTCCCCGGAGATCGAGGCGGAGTACTACGTCTCGTACCTCCTCGACCGCACCAACCGCACCTTCCTGGCCATGGCCTCGGTGCAGGGCGGCATGGACATCGAGGAGGTCGCGGAGAAGACCCCCGAGGCCCTCGCGAAGGTCCCGGTCAACGCCAACGACGGCGTCACCCTGGAGAAGGCCCGCGAGATCGTCGCCCAGGCGAAGTTCCCGGCCGACGTCGCCGAGGGTGTCGCCGAGGTCCTGGTCACCCTGTGGAAGACCTTCGTCGCCGAGGACGCGCTCCTCGTCGAGGTCAACCCGCTGGTGAAGACCAAGGACGGCCGCATCCTGGCGCTGGACGGCAAGGTCTCGCTCGACGAGAACGCCGACTTCCGTCAGCCCGAGCACGAGGCCCTCGAGGACAAGGCCGCAGCCAACCCGCTCGAGGCTGCCGCCAAGGCCAAGAACCTCAACTACGTCAAGCTCGACGGCGAGGTCGGCATCATCGGCAACGGCGCCGGCCTGGTCATGTCGACCCTGGACGTCGTCGCGTACGCCGGTGAGAACCACGGCGGCGTGAAGCCGGCCAACTTCCTCGACATCGGTGGCGGCGCCTCCGCCGAGGTCATGGCGAACGGCCTGGAGATCATCCTGGGCGACCCGGACGTCAAGTCCGTGTTCGTCAACGTCTTCGGTGGCATCACCGCCTGTGACGAGGTCGCCAACGGCATCGTCCAGGCCCTCGAGCTCCTCGCCTCCAAGGGCGAAGAGGTCACCAAGCCGCTGGTCGTGCGCCTCGACGGCAACAACGCGGAGCTGGGTCGCAAGATCCTGTCGGACGCGAACCACCCGCTCGTGCAGCGCGTGGACACCATGGACGGCGCGGCCGACAAGGCCGCCGAGCTCGCGGCTGCGAAGTAAGGGACGAGGTCAGAACACCATGGCTATCTTCCTGACCAAGGACAGCAAGGTCATCGTCCAGGGCATGACCGGTGCCACGGGCATGAAGCACACCAAGCTCATGCTGGGTGACGGCACCAACATCGTCGGTGGCGTGAACCCGCGCAAGGCCGGCACGACCGTCGACTTCGACGGCACCGAGGTCCCGGTCTTCGGCTCCGTCGCCGAGGCGATGAAGGAGACCGGCGCCAACGTCTCGGTCCTCTTCGTCCCGCCGGCGTTCGCGAAGGCCGCCGTGGTCGAGGCGATCGACGCCGAGATCCCGCTGGCCGTCGTCATCACCGAGGGCATCGCCGTCCACGACTCCGCCGCCTTCTGGGCGTACGCGCAGGCGAAGGGCAACAAGACCCGGATCATCGGCCCGAACTGCCCCGGTCTCATCACCCCGGGCCAGTCCAACGCCGGCATCATCCCGGGCGACATCACGAAGCCGGGCCGCATCGGCCTGGTCTCGAAGTCCGGCACGCTGACGTACCAGATGATGTACGAGCTCCGTGACATCGGCTTCTCGTCCGCCGTCGGCATCGGTGGCGACCCGGTCATCGGCACCACGCACATCGACGCCCTGGCGGCCTTCGAGGCCGACCCGGACACCGACCTGATCGTCATGATCGGTGAGATCGGCGGCGACGCCGAGGAGCGTGCGGCCGACTTCATCAAGGCCAACGTCACCAAGCCGGTCGTCGGCTACGTCGCGGGCTTCACCGCGCCCGAGGGCAAGACCATGGGCCACGCCGGCGCCATCGTCTCCGGCTCCTCCGGCACCGCCCAGGCGAAGAAGGAGGCCCTTGAGGCCGCGGGCGTCAAGGTCGGCAAGACGCCGACCGAGACGGCCAAGCTGGCGCGCGCCATCCTCGCGGGCTGAATCAGCGCGTAGCGCGGCAGCGAGCCGTACGAGAGGGCCCCGCCCCCACTGCCCGGTCACCCGGGCGGGGGCGGGGCCCTCTCGCGTACCCGCGGAGCTACTCGGCCGTCGGGACCAGCCGCTCCGGGCCCGGGTTCGGTTCGGCGCGCAGCCTGTCGCGGAGCTCCACGTCCTCCGGGCGGAGCTTCTGCGGGCCGCCGCGCACCGGGACGCCGTTGACGGTCTCGCCGGGGGCGTTCACCGGGATGTACCGGGTGGGGGCGGTGGCCGCCGTGAAGCCGGTGACGCCGATGAGGACCGCCGTCACCCCCAGCACCGCGCGCGTCCAGGTGCGGGTGCGCCTCTCGCTGCCGGTCCGGACCGCGCGGGCCGCGGGGAGGGTCGCCGTGGGTGCCTCCGTGACCAGCGCGCTCAGCCGCCGGTGCAGGGCCTCCGGCTCGGCCAGTTCGGGCACCCGCTTGCCGAGCACCGTCCGCGCGTGCAGCAGCCGGTTGGCGGCGGCGGGGGTGCTCGCCTCGGTCTCGGCGGCCGTCTCCGGCAGGTCGAGGCCGAGCCCGTCGTAGAGGAGCACGGTACGGCGGTAGGGCGGCGGCAGTTCGAGGAGCGCGGTGAGCAGCGCCCGCCGGTTCGCCTCGGTGGGCGGGGCGTCGGGGTGCTTGTGGGCGCGTCGCAGCCGGTGCCAGGGGGAGAGGGCGTACTCGTACGCCGTCGCCCGCACCCAGCCGACCGGGTCCGGGTCGACGGCGACCTCGGGCCAGTGCTGCCAGGCGTGGTGGAAGGCGTACTCCACGGCCTCCCGGGAGAGCCGCCGGCGGCCGGACAGCAGATACGTCTGGTGGACGAGGCCGGGCGCCGCGTGCGCGTACAGCGCGTCGAAGGCCTCTTCGGGGGTGAGCCCCGGTACGGCGGGGAGTCCTGGGGCGGCGGGCCGGACCGGTTCGGGAGCCGGAGCCTCGGCCGCCACCGGTTTCAGCCGTTCCTGCGGCCTCGGGTCGGCCCTCCGGGCCGGGGCCGGGGCCGGAGAGGGGGCCTTCGGCGGCTTGGCGGCCCGCTTGGCCGCCGCCCTGGGCCGGACGTCGGCCGGGGGAGCGGGAGCCTGCGCCCGTACGGGTGACGGGGACCGCGGCTTCGCGGGCTTCTCGGCCGCCGGGGGCCTCTCGGCCGCCGCCGGTTTCTCGGACGCCGCCGGCGACGCCGACGACACGGCCGGGTTCTCCGTGGACGGCGGCCCGTCCGGCTCGAAGCTGCCGAGCAGCTTCGCGTACGCCTCGCGTTTGCGGCCGCGGGGGGCCGAGCGCCCGGTCTCCCACGACCTGACCGTGGCCTTCGTGACGCCCATGGCCTCGGCGACCTGCTCCTCGCTCAGGGCGAGGGCCTCTCGCAACCTGCGCCGCTCCTTCGGGGTCGGCAGGGTGACGGAGGATGCGGAATCCGCGGTGCTCCGGCTCATCGGCGTCGACCTCCCGCAGAGCTTCTCTGGGCGGAAAAGTACATAAGCGTATCTTGAGCGACACAACGGAGGTTTGCCTGTTACGCGGCAAAAGCGCGTGTCGTTGGCAGCATGACCCCGTGACCCATGTGACCGAGCACCCCCTGGTCCACGGCGGTCGTTCCGCCGCGCTCGCCACCGCCTGCGTCCGGGGCGGGGTCGCCGCCGGACTCGGCCTCGGCGCCCTCGCGGTCCTGGTGACCGCGGCGTGGATCAGCTCCCCGTACCCCGACGGCGGGCCCGGCGGCGCCCTGCACCTGGCCGCCGGGCTCTGGCTGCTCGCCCACGGCGTCGAGCTCGTCCGCACGGACACCCTGTCGGGCCTGCCCGCCCCGCTCGGCGTCGTCCCGATGCTGCTGTCCGTGCTCCCCGTCTGGCTGGTCCACCGGGCCGCCCGCGACACCCTCGACGCGGACGACGAGGGTCTCCGGCCGCAGACCTCGCCGAGCGGCGCCGTCGCGGCGGTGGCCGGGGGATACCTGCTGGTCGCGGCCGTGGTCGTGGTCTACAGCGAGAGCGGACCGCTGGCCGCCGACCTCGTCACCGCGGGACTCTGGCTGCCCGCCGTCGTCGTCGGCGCGGCGGCGGCCGGCGTCTGGACGGCCCTCGGGCGCCCGCTGCCCGGACAGCGCCAGGCCGCCGTCGCCCTGCGCGCGACGGGGCTCGGGCTCGTGACGCTGTCGGCCGGCGGCGCGGTCGCCGCGGCGGTCTCCCTCGCCTGGCACGCGCGCGAGGCGCAGGCCGCGTACGCGGGCATCGCGGGCGAGTGGTCGGGCCGGGTGGCGGTCGTGCTGCTCGTCCTCGCGCTGCTGCCGAACATGGCCGTGTGGGGCGCCGCGTACGGACTCGGGCCCGGTTTCACGCTCGGGACGGGTGCTCTGGCGACCCCGCTGGGGCTCGTCGGGGACCCGGCCGTGCCGCCGTTCCCGCTCCTCGCCGCGCTGCCCACCGAGGCGCGCGGTACGTGGGTGCACGGGGCGATCGCGGCGGTCCCGCTCGCCGCCGCCGTGTTCCAGGGCGGCCGGGTGGGACGCGCGGCGCGGAGCTGGACGGCCAGGGACACGGCGCTGGCCGCACTGGGCGCCGCCTGGGCCTGCGGGGCGGCCGTCGCCGTCCTCTCGGCCGCGGCGGGCGGTCCGCTCGGCACCGGGCGGCTCTCGGTCTTCGGCCCGGTGTGGTGGCAGACGGGCGCGGCGACGGTCCTGTGGGGTGCCTGCGTCGGCGTCCCGGTGGCCTTGGGGGTACGGGCCTGGGGCCGCCGGGTACCCCGCCCGAAACCGCTGCCCGCGCCCGCGCCCGGGGCGGCGGGGGGTGTGGCCGTGGCGGGCCCCGCGGCCGGTCTCGTCCCGTCCGCGACGCCCGCTCCGGAGGAAGGGTCCCGCCCGGACCCGGCGGCCGGAGCGGCCGGGCAGGTCGGCGCGGATCCGGCCGCCGAAACCCCGGCAAGCACAGGCACGGATCCGGCAGGCACGGGCACGGGCGACGCGGATTCCGGCGCGGCCCGGCGCGACGCGCACGTCCCGTACGACGCGTACGACTCCTTCGGACCGTACGGCGACGGCGGCTTCGAGCCGTACGACTACCTCCCGGCGGCCTGGGAATCCGGCCCGCCGGCCCCGCCGATTCTCCCGGCCCCGCCGACTCCCCCGACCCCGGCCGTCCCGCCGCCCCCGGACCGGTCCTAGCGGACTACTCCCGGACCCCGAAGCCCGCGCGCAGCGGCTTCGGCAGCAGGTCGTTGCAGGCCAGCTGGCCGGCGTGGGTGAGGGCGTCGTCGCGGCACTCGTAGAAGTCGCGGTAGACGAGCTGCATCGTGAAGCCCACCGCGACGATCATCAGGGCCACGCTCGCCGCGACCAGACCGCTGATCGCGGCCGTGCGCATCGAGCGGAGCGGGGTCGCCGTGGCGCCCTGACCCGACGGCCGGGCCCCGGGCTGTCCGGACGGCCCCTGCTGCCCCGGCTGTCCCGAGGGCCGAGACGCCGGGGCGGACGCGGACTGTGATGTCGACGACAGCTCCTCCGGCGGCTTCGGCTTGGCGCGCAGCGAGCTGATCGCCCAGTAGAGGCCCAGGGCGCCGAGCAGCAGCGCCAGTTCCGGGATCTCGAAGATGGCGAAGAAGAAGGCCCACATGCCGGCGAGGATCGCGTACCGCGCCCGCCGCTGCGCCGGGTCCGTCGGGTCCCAGCGCAGCCCCTGGCGGCCGGGTCCACCCTGGCCGGGGCCGCCCTCCGGGCCGCCCTGGCCGCCGCCCTGGCGCTCGGGACCGCGGCCGAAGCCGTCGTCCGACCGGCCGGGCTGGCGCGGGCTCCAGCGGCCGTCGGACGGCCCCGACGATCCCGGGGCCCCGGACGTCTCGTCGTCCGAGCCCTCCGGTCGCCGCGGCTGCCACGGCTGATCCGGCCTGCCCTCGGGCGGCGGCGCGAACGGGTTGTTGTCGTCCGTGGACTGGCGTTCCGGCATCTGCTGAACGTCTTCCCTCTGTCGTCGTCACGACCACGGCCGCACCCGTGGTCTCCACTGCTGTCCCGTCCGCCGCTGTCTGCCGCGGGCGGCTGTTCTCCGGGCGTCGAGCCCTGACGCTACCGCCCTGCTCCGCCCCCGTCCCGTGGGGGCCGTCCGGTGTGCCGGTATCGTTGCTGACGGTCGAGCCATTCGTAGGGTTCCCCGTATCGAGCGGCACGATTCGTTCGTACGACCGTACAAACACCACGGAAAGAGTGACCCAGTGGCTGCCGCCCGCCTCGTCGTCCTGGTCTCCGGTTCCGGTACCAACCTGCAGGCCCTCCTCGACGCCATCGCCGCGGACCCCGAGGGGTACGGCGCGCGGATCGTCGCCGTCGGCGCGGACCGCGACGGGATCGCCGGTCTGGAGCGCGCCGAGCGCGCCGGGCTGCCCACCTTCGTCTGCCGGGTCAAGGACCACGCGACCCGCCAGGAGTGGGACCGCGCGCTGACCGAGGCGACCGCCGCCTACGAGCCGGACCTGGTGGTCTCCGCCGGTTTCATGAAGATCGTCGGCAAGGAGTTCCTCGCCCGCTTCGACGGCCGGGTCGTGAACACCCACCCGGCCCTGCTCCCCAGTTTTCCCGGTGCCCACGGGGTGCGTGACGCCCTCGCCTACGGCGCGAAGGTCACCGGGTGCACCGTCCACTTCGTCGACGACGGTGTCGACACCGGCCCGATCATCGCCCAGGGCGTGGTCGAGGTGCGGGACGAGGACGATGAAGCCGCTCTGCACGAGCGCATCAAGGAAGTCGAGCGCTCGCTGCTCGTCGACGTCGTGGGGCGCCTCGCCCGGCACGGCTACCGCATTGAGGGACGAAAGGTTCATGTCGGTGAACACGGACACCGTTAAGCCCATCCGCCGCGCGCTGGTCAGCGTCTACGACAAGACGGGGCTCGAAGAGCTGGCCCGCGGTCTGCACGAGGCCGGTGTCGAGCTCGTCTCCACCGGCTCCACCGCCGGGAAGATCGCCGCCGCCGGGGTGCCGGTCACCAAGGTCGAGGAGCTCACCGGCTTCCCCGAGTGCCTGGACGGCCGCGTCAAGACCCTCCACCCGCGCGTGCACGCCGGCATCCTCGCCGACCTGCGCCTGGAGTCGCACCGCGAGCAGCTCGCCGAGCTCGGCGTGGAGCCCTTCGACCTGGTCGTCGTGAACCTGTACCCGTTCCGGGAGACGGTCGCCTCCGGCGCCACCCCGGACGAGTGCGTGGAGCAGATCGACATCGGCGGTCCGTCCATGGTCCGCGCCGCGGCCAAGAACCACCCGTCCGTGGCGATCGTCACCAGCCCCGGGCGGTACGCCGACGTGCTCGCCGCCGTCCAGGCCGGCGGCTTCGACCTGACCGCCCGCAAGCGGCTCGCCGCCGAGGCCTTCCAGCACACCGCCGCCTACGACGTGGCCGTCGCCTCCTGGTTCGCCGACGACTACGCCGCCGCCGACGACTCCGGCTTCCCGGACTTCCTCGGCGCCACGTACGAGCGGAACAACGTCCTGCGCTACGGCGAGAACCCCCACCAGGGCGCCGCGCTCTACGTCGACGGCACGGGCGGCCTCGCCGAGGCCGAGCAGCTGCACGGCAAGGAGATGTCGTACAACAACTACACGGACACCGACGCCGCGCGCCGGGCCGCGTACGACCACGCCGAGCCCTGCGTGGCGATCATCAAGCACGCCAACCCGTGCGGCATCGCGATCGGCGCCGACGTCGCCGAGGCCCACCGCAAGGCCCACGCCTGCGACCCGCTGTCCGCGTTCGGCGGCGTCATCGCCGTCAACCGCCCGGTCTCGGTCGCGATGGCCGAGCAGGTCGCGGAGATCTTCACCGAGGTCATCGTCGCCCCGGCGTACGAGGACGGGGCCGTCGAGGTCCTCGCCAAGAAGAAGAACATCCGCGTGCTCAAGGCCGAGGGCGCCCCGAGCAACCCGGTCGAGGTCAAGCCGATCGACGGCGGCGCCCTCCTCCAGGTCACCGACCGCCTCCAGGCCGACGGCGACGACCCGGCGAATTGGACCCTGGCGACCGGCGAGGCCCTGTCGGCGGACGAGCTCGCCGAGCTCGCCTTCGCCTGGAAGGCCTGCCGCGCGGTCAAGTCCAACGCGATCCTGCTCGCCAAGGACGGCGCCTCGGTCGGCGTCGGCATGGGCCAGGTCAACCGCGTCGACTCCGCGAAGCTCGCGGTCGAGCGGGCCGGCGAGGAGCGCGCCCGCGGCTCGTACGCGGCCTCGGACGCCTTCTTCCCCTTCCCCGACGGCCTGGAGATCCTCACCGCGGCCGGCGTGAAGGCGGTCGTCCAGCCGGGCGGCTCGATGCGCGACGAGCTGGTGGTCGAGGCGGCGAAGAAGGCGGGCGTGACGATGTACTTCACGGGCACCCGTCACTTCTTCCACTGAGCCGTACGCACACGGGGCGGCCCGCCGGTACCTGGGAGGTACCGGCGGGCCGCCGCCGTTTCCCGGGTCAGCAGCTCCCGACCCACCTGACGGCCGTCACCGTCAGCCCGCCGCCGGGCAGCGCCCCGCGCGCGGCGGCAGGAACTTGAGGGCCGCGCGGGCCGGGAGCTCCGCCGGCCCTTCCGGGCTCGGTTCCGTGCGCAGGGCCGGGGCCCCCTCCGGGCTCGGTTCCGTACGCCCGGCCGGGGAGCCGCCTCGGCTCGGTTCCGTACGCCGGGCCGCGTACACCGTGGCGAAGGCTCCCGATCCGAGGGGGCGCTCGACGGTCCAGCCGCCGACGCGGTAGCCCGCCGGTACCGGGACGGGCGTGCCCGCACGGGCCGCGCTCAACGGACGCCCCCGGTGACCCAGACCCGCCCGGTGTGGGCGAACGCCACCAGGTCCGCCTCCCGTACGAGGTCGAAGCGGAGCGCGAGCGAGACCAGGGAGTCCTTCTTGCCGTTGAGGCGGGGGCCCGGGTCCGCCGTGTCGGGGGAGGGCTTCAGGCGGAGCTTCACGGCCAGGTAGTCGATGTTCCACTGGACGGCCGCGCGGTTCGCCCCGGGCCAGACGGGGCGGAGGCGCTCCACGATCGCGTCGGCCGTCGGCAGGGGCGCGTGCGGGGCGCCGCGCAGCCGGGGTTCGCACAGGGCGGCGAGGACGAGGAAGTAGCGCTTGCCGCGGTCGAGCGGGAAGGGGACCGCGGTCGGTTCGCCGTCGTCGGTGTCGTGCGGGTGTTCCGCGTAGTCGTGGCGGGGCGCCCAGACGCTGAAGTCGACCAGGTCACTGCCCGCGGGCAGGACCACCCGGGAGAACTCGAAGGGCACGGGCGCGTCGACCCGGCCCGGTGCGATCTTGATGTGCTCCCCGGCGCCCTCCGGGTTCTCGACGACGTACGTCGAGGAGCTGCTGTGGTTGCTCAGCGTCCAGTGGTTCCCGGTGGCGCCGACCTCGCCCGCCGTACGGGAGACTCCTGGGTGCGGGAGGTCCAGGTGCCGCCGCCCGTCGGCCGCGCGCGGGGCGCCGCGGCCGAAGTGGAGCCGTTCGCCGGGCGCCAGCCTGATCTGGTCCGCTGAGGTCAGGGCGGGTGCGGGCACCACGATGATGCTGTACATGACGCTTCCTTTCCCCGGGGTCTGCGCCCGCCAGGCTAGGAAGGTCCGATAAACGAATGCAGAACGTCACGGAGGGTGCCTGGAGCGGCCACACCAACGCCGGGCGACGGCTGCCTGCGACAGATCCGCCGATCGGGTGGACTCTGGTCTAATGGGTTGCTCTTTTGTCGACCACTGGTAGTGGGGGCGTGGTGTTGGACGTACAGAACAGGTCCGCCGAGGAGGCCGTCACCGGCACTCCGGGCGCCCCCGGCACCGAGCCGGCCGAGGCCCTCCCCCCGGCCCCGCTCCGCCCGTACGTGATCCTCGCGGTCGTCCTGACCGGTCTGTACTTCCTCTACTCCTGGGTGCAGTACACCCACTTCCGCACCCCCTCCTGGGACCTCGGGATCTTCGGGCAGTCGGTCCGCGCGTACGCCGAGTTCCGGGCCCCGGTCGTCGACATCAAGGGCCCGGGGTTCCACATACTCGGCGACCACTTCAGCCCGGTCACCGCGCTCCTCGCGCCGCTGTACTGGGTCTGGTCGTCGCCGGTGTCCCTGCTGTTCGCCCAGGCCGCGCTGTTCGCCTCCGGCGCCGTCGTCGTCGGCCGCACCACCCAGCAGATCCTCGGCAGCCGGGCCGCCGGCATCGGGCTCGCCCTCGCCTACGGGCTCTCCTGGGGCCTCCAGGAAGCGGTCAAGTCCGACTTCCACGAGATCGCCTTCGCCGTCCCGCTGCTCGCCCTCACCTGCCGGGCCCTGCTCCTCGGCCGGTGGACCGCCGCCGTCGCCTGGTCGGCCCCGCTCGTGCTGGTCAAGGAGGACATGGGCCTGACCGTCGCCATGGTCGGCGCCGTCCTGTTCCTGAAGGGTCAGAAGAAGCTCGGCGCGGCCCTCGCGGGCTTCGGCGTGGCGGCCTTCGCCCTGACGGTCCTCGTCCTCATCCCGGCGGCCAGCCGCGTCGGCGAGTACGACTACTGGTCGAAGATCGAGAAGACCGGCCAGGGCACCGAGACCTCGTTCGTGCAGGTCATCGGGGACGCGCTGACCTCGGGAGAGCGCTGGGAGATGGTGGTCTTCCTGCTCGGGATCACCGGCTTCCTCGCCCTGCGCTCCCCGCTGATCCTGCTCGTCCTGCCGACGCTCGGCTGGCGCTTCCTCTCCCAGGACCCGAACCACTGGGGCATGCACTGGCACTACAGCGCGATCCTCATGCCGGTGGTCTTCCTGGCCCTGGTGGACGGCGTCCGCGCCGTGCGCACCTCGCCGCGCGCCTGGCTCGTCTCGTACGGGAAGGTCGTCGTCCCGGTGGCGACGGCGGTCGCGCTCGTCCTCGCCGCGAACCTGCCGCTGCGGGAGCTGACGAAGCCGGAGACGTACCGGACGGACGTCCGGGCCGAGCAGGCGCGGGACGCGGTCGCGGCGGTGCCGAAGGGCGCGAGCGTGGAGACCGACGTCTCGCTCCTCGCCCACCTCACGGCGGACCACCGGGTCTACTGGGTGGGCACGGCCAAGGGCGCCACCCCGGACTACCTCGCCTTCGACCTGCGTGGCTGGTCGCAGCAGATCACGGACCCCGAGCAGCTGGCTTCGCAACTGCATCCGGAGGCGCGGTACGAGATCACCCACCGCTCGGACGGCTTCGCGGTCCTCAAGCGGGTCTGACGCGCCGGACATGGCTGGGGCCCGGTTCCGTACGGAACCGGGCCCCAGCCATGTGTGGATCAGTACTGCTGCTTGTTGCGGTTGAACCAGGCCGAGCCGTCCGACTTCGCCACGAAGACGATGACGAGGACGCCGAGCGCGAGGCTCACGATGCCGAGCGGCAGCGAGAAGAGGCTGAACAGCACGCCGATCGACGAGTAGACGATCGTGCCGATCCGGACGCCGTTGCCGCCGGAGCGGAACTTCGCGGCCAGCAGCATGCCGACCACGGCGAAGATCAGCGAGACGACGCCGGCGCCGATCAGGATGCCCTGACCCATGTCGGCGAACATCTCGGCGTCGGCCGACGAGGCGCCCGACTTCTCCAGCTCGCTGTCCACGGCGAAGGACAGACCGATCAGCGCGATGGCACCGATCAGGTTGAAGGCGGCGGTGATCCACAGCATCACGCGCGCGGCCTTCACCCCACCGGGCATCTCCATGGCCATGCCCGGGTAGCCGCCGCCACCGTACGGGGAGACCGGCGGAGCCGCCGGGTAGCCGTAGCCCTGCTGCGGCGGCACGCCCTGGGGCGCCTGCTGCGGGTAGCCGTAACCGGGCTGCTGGCCCTGGCCCTGCGGCTGGCCGTACGGGTTGTTCGGGTCACCGAAGCTCATCGCGGGTTTCCTCCGTGAATTTCTCTGTGCGGGGACGACGCGGCCCGCGCGGAGGACTTTTCACGGGATGTGAGCGGATTCCCCCCGGCACTTTCCGCGGTACTTCGCCGATCATCGTTGTCGTAACGTCGACTTTTTGTCCAGTCGATACGCGTCGGAGTTGTGCAAGTGCAACCCGTCGCTCCGCGCGACCGCCCGCCCGCCACGAGCGAATTGGAACAACGCGGGGGTCATCCGGGAGGATGTCCGCATGAGCGCCCAGATTCTCGATGGCAAGGCCACCGCAGCCGCGATCAAGTCCGATCTGACCGTCCGTGTGGCGGCCCTCAAGGAGCAGGGCATCACGCCCGGACTCGGCACCGTCCTCGTCGGTGACGACGCGGCCAGCCAGAAGTACGTGGCCGGCAAGCACCGCGACTGCGCGGAGGTCGGCCTGGCCTCGATCCAGCGCACGCTGCCCGCCACCGCCACCCAGGAGGAGATCGAGGCGGTCGTCCGGGAGCTCAACGAGGACCCGGCCTGCACGGGCTACATCGTCCAGCTGCCGCTGCCCAAGGGCATCGACGAGAACCGCATCCTGGAGCTGATGGACCCGGCCAAGGACGCGGACGGCCTCCACCCGACCAACCTGGGCCGCCTCGTCCTCAACGAGCCCGCCCCGCTGCCCTGCACGCCGAACGGCGTCATCACGCTGCTCCGCCGCCACGGCGTGGAGATCAACGGCGCCGAGGTCGTGGTCGTCGGACGCGGCGTCACCATCGGCCGCCCGATGCCGCTGCTGCTCACCCGCCGCTCCGAGAACGCCACGGTGACCCAGTGCCACACCGGCACCCGGGACCTCGCCGCGCACCTGCGCAACGCCGACATCATCGTCGCGGCGGCCGGGGTGCCGCACCTGATCAAGCCGGAGGACGTGAAGCCGGGCGCGGCCGTCCTCGACGTCGGCGTCTCGCGCAACGGCGAGGGCAAGATCGTCGGCGATGTGCACCCCGGCGTCGCCGAGGTCGCCGGCTGGATCTCGCCGAACCCCGGCGGTGTCGGCCCGATGACCCGCGCCCAGCTCCTCGTCAACGTCGTCGAGGCCGCCGAGCGCGCGGCCGCGGCGCTCTGACGTGACCGCCGGGTCCCCGGGGACGGCCGGGAAGCCGGACGGGGCGGGCGACGGCGTGGGGGGCGGCGACGGCGACGGGGCGGGCATCGCGGAGGGCGGCGCGTCGGCCGAGGCCGCCGCTGCCGCTGCCGCTGACGCTCCTGCTTCGGTTCCTGGCGGGCCTGCCGTGACCGACGCGGCCGCCGAGGTTCCGGCGGGCTCCGCCGGGACCGGCTGGAAGCGGCCCGCGCCCACCCTCACCACCGACACCGCGCGGCCCGAGGGCGGCGGCCGGGCGGCTCCCGGGGACGCGCCCGCGCCCGCGCGTCAGTGGCCGCTGCTCACCGTGCTCACCCTGGCCGGGATCGGGCTGCTCGTGGTGGGCACGGACCCGTTCCCGCAGGCGTTCCGGATCGGCGCGATGCTGGTCGGAGCGGCGCTCCTGGTGGGGGCCGTGATGCGCCGGGCGCTGCCCTCGGTGGGCATGCTCGCCGTCCGGTCCCGCTTCACGGACATGATCACGTACGGGGTGATGGGTGGCCTGATCGTGCTGCTCGCGCTCATGGTGCAGCCGAAGCCCTGGCTGACGATCCCGTTCCTGGAGGAAGTCCTCCACCTGACGGTCACCTAGCCCGGACCGTCCTGGCGCGACGCCCGCCCTCTCCCCCGTGGGAGGGCGGGCGTCGCTGCGATCAAGAGTCATGTACGTGCCAAGGGTGGTTCAAGGCCCGTCGGTGCGCTGTGGCACGGAAGTGACCATTCCGGTACCTCGGCCGCGCATCCGGGGCGCGCGACGGCCCCGGACCTGCCATCCTTCGGTGCAGCAGGGAGGGCACGGGAGCCACGGGAGCCACGGACAAGGGGGGGCCGCCATGCCTGGCTGGAAGGCGCTGCCGGACGAACTCGACCCGGACGTCCGCGCGTTCACGGAGCGGCTGCGCCGACTCGTCGACCGCAGCGGCCTCGGCGTGAGCGCCGTCGCCGAGCGCACCGGGCACGAACGGGCCGCGTGGGACCGGTATCTGAACGCCCGCCAGTCGGCACCCCGGAGCGCCGTGGTGGCCCTCGCGGAGGTGACCGGAAGCGACCCGGCGGCCCTCGCGACCGACTGGGAGCGCGCGGACCGCGCCTGGACCCGCGCCGAGGCCCTCGCGGGGAGCCGGGAGAGGGCGACCCCACCCGAGGCCACCGCCCCGGGCCCCGTCGCCCGCCCGGCCGACGACGACGGCCCCGGCACCCACCGCGTCGGCGGCGACGGCCCCGGCACCCACCGCGTCGGCGACGACGGCCCCGGCACCCACCGCGTCGGCGACGACCGCACCATGGAGATCCGGCGCCTCGACCGGACTCCAGGGGCGGCGCCGTCCCCGTCCGGCCCCGCCGGAACCGAGCCCCGCGCCCCCGCCGGGCCCGCGCCCCGTGACGCCATCGGGACCGAGCCCCGCGACCCCGCCGCACGCGCGCCCCGTCGCCCCGAAGCCTCCGCCCCCGCCGCCTCCCCCCGGCGGACCGTTCTGCTCTACGCCGTCGGCGTGCTCGGTGCGCTGCTCGTCGTCACCGCCGCCCTGCTCCTCGTCGACCTCGGCGGCTCCGGCGGCGGGGCCGCCCCCGTGGCCGCCCCGCCCCCCAGCACCGCCCCGCCCACCACCCAGCGCGCCAGCCTCCCCCCGGGGGTCGGCTGTTCGGGGCCCGACTGCACCGGACGGGACCCGGAGGCCATGGGGTGCGGCGGCCCCCTCGCCACCACCGTCGCCCGCGCCCGCGTCGGCACCGCGCGGGTCGAGGTCCGCTACAGCGCCACCTGCGCGGCCGCCTGGGCCCGGATCACCGGCGCCGCGCCCGGCGACACCGTGAGCGTCGAGGCCGGCGGCGCCGCGCGGCGCGCCACCGTCGCTCCCGGCGCGGCGGCCGCCGAGACCGACGCGTACACCTCGATGCTCGCCGTGGACTCCGGTACGGCCGCCAAGGCCTGCGGCACCCTGGTGAGCGGCAGCCGGGGCTGCACGGCGAAGCCCTGACGGAGTACCGCGTACGGGCGGCAGTGAGCCGGACCACAAGGGGGTGGGGATTCAGCGGGGTCCGGGTCGGATAGCCTGACCGCTGGATATCTCTTCATGTCGAGACACCGATCGATCAAGAGAGCTATCCCGCACCAGGGGCAGGGACCCCCACCGCCAGCTGTCTTACGGAGATCGCCATGACCCGCACTCCCGTGAATGTCACCGTCACCGGCGCGGCCGGCCAGATCGGCTACGCGCTGCTCTTCCGCATCGCCTCCGGCCACCTGCTCGGCGCGGACGTGCCGGTCAAGCTGCGCCTCCTCGAGATCCCGCAGGGCGTGAAGGCCGCCGAGGGCACCGCCATGGAGCTCGACGACTGCGCCTTCCCGCTGCTCAAGGGCATCGACATCTTCGACGACCCGAACCAGGGCTTCGAGGGCGCGAACGTGGCCCTGCTCGTGGGCGCCCGCCCGCGGACCAAGGGCATGGAGCGCGGTGACCTGCTCGCCGCCAACGGCGGCATCTTCAAGCCGCAGGGCAAGGCCATCAACGACCACGCCGCGGACGACATCAAGGTCCTCGTCGTGGGCAACCCGGCCAACACCAACGCCCTGATCGCCCAGGCCGCCGCCCCGGACGTGCCGGCCGAGCGCTTCACCGCGATGACCCGCCTGGACCACAACCGCGCGCTGTCGCAGCTCGCCGCGAAGACCGGCACCTCGGTCGAGGACATCAAGCGCCTCACCATCTGGGGCAACCACTCGGCGACCCAGTACCCGGACATCTTCCACGCGGAGATCGCCGGCAAGAACGCCGCCGAGGTCGTCAACGACGAGGCGTGGCTGGCCGACACCTTCATCCCGACGGTCGCCAAGCGCGGCGCCGCGATCATCGAGGCCCGTGGCGCGTCCTCCGCCGCCTCGGCCGCGAACGCCGCCATCGACCACGTCCACACCTGGGTCAACGGCACCGCCGCGGGCGACTGGACCTCCATGGGCATCCCGTCGGACGGCTCGTACGGCGTCCCGGAGGGCCTCATCTCCTCCTTCCCCGTGACCTGCGCGAACGGCACGTACGAGATCGTCCAGGGCCTGGAGATCAACGACTTCTCCCGCACCCGCATCGACGCCTCCGTGGCGGAGCTCGCCGAGGAGCGCGACGCGGTCCGCGAGCTCGGCCTCATCTGAGCCTCCGGCTCCACACTCCCGGCGCCCCCGGGCCGTACGACCGACCGTACGGCCCGGGGGCGCCGTTTTCGCGGTCGAAACGGGACCCCGACTCCCCTATGCTGTCCCCCCGGTTCACGGCCAAGTGGGCCGTAAACCTGGGAAGTTACCCACCATCGGGGGAGTTTTGGCGCAATCGTTCTTACCTCAGCAGCCGGGGCAGCCACCGAACACGTCACCGCCGGTCCGTTCACCGGCGTCCAGCGAGGCGACCCGGCTGCTCTGCGCCGGCACCTACCTCGACGACGGGTTCCGCGACGCGGTCATCGACCAGCTGTACGTCCACGAGGAACGGTTCGCCGCCCCCTCGCTCGGCTACGACGCGAGCCGCGTCCTCGCCCACGCGCTCCGGGCCCGCCGCGTCGAACTCGCCTGGGCCGCCGGCATCCTCGCCCTGTGGATCGTCGCCGTGCCGCTCACCAAGGGCCTGATCGTCCTCCTGATCGTGCCGTTCCTGGTACTCGGCCTGGCCCGCTGGATCCGCGGCCGGTCCGCCACCGCGCCCGTCTTCCGCGTGGTCCCCGCCTTCCTGCTGCGCTGGTACGGGCGGCTCATGCTCCTCCAGTCCGCCCTGCTGCTCCTCACCCTCGTCCTCGGCGACGACGAGTCCGGCTGGGAGTTCCTCGGGGAGACCGGCGAGGCGGGGCAGTTCGTCGGCCTCGCCGTCGAACTCGCCGCCCAGGAGATGTGGGGCATCGGCACGCTGGAGGTGTGGATCACCATCGCCGTGCCGCTGCTCGTGGCCTGGGCGGTCGCCACCCAGCGCGGCCAGTTCGCCCGCGCGCTCACCCACGAGCTGTCCCGGGACCGCTTCCCCGATCTGCGCTCCGACCCCGCCGAGCAGGCCGAGGGCGCCCGGTTCCGCAGGCTGCGCGACCGCATCCGCACCGAGCAGCACGCGCGGCTCGTCATGTACGGCGCCGACGACCCGTTCTGCGGGGCGGGCGAGCCGTACGAGCCCTGGTCGCTCTCCATCGAACTGCGGCCCCGCAAGGACCTCGACGGCGGCACGCCCGAACCCCTCGACAACAGCGCCATCATGCGGCACGTCGCCCCGCTCGTGGAGGCGCTCCGGGTGCCCTCGCCGCACGGCGCGCCCCAGATCCAGGCCGCGGTACGGGACCGGCTGCGCGAGCTGGAGATCGACGAGGTCGTCTTCCTGCCGGTCGACGGCCTGCCGGCCCGCGACGCCGCCCCGTACAGCCCCGAGGGATTCGAGTCGCACCGCTCCGGCGCCATCGAGGAGGGCGGCGAGACCCGCCGCCACTTCCTGCGCGTCCGGGTCGGCGGCTGGGGCGAGGAGATCGTCACCACGGTCTTCGTCCGCGTCCACACCCAGGGCGGCATGCTGATGCTGGAGGTCGCCCCGCACGTGCTGCGGCCGGTGAAGCCGCTCTACCGGTACGCCGACCGGATCGCCCACCGCTACCGGCACAACCACCGCTTCGGGCGGGCCGTGTGGGCCCTGGGGCAGACCCCGCGCTCCGCCGGGCAGGCCCTGGTCACGCTCGGGCGCTCGCTCGGCCACGCCTGGCGGCTGCTCACCGCGGGGCACGCCCACGCGCTGCCCGAGGGCCCCGAGGTCTCCGTCCGCGAGCTCGGCTCCGACGACGAGGCCTCCCTCTTCCAGGAGATGGACGTCAGCCGCTACCTGAAGAGCGTGCAGGACCGGGTCGCGAACGGCGTGACGGTCGCGCTCCGCGCCGCCGGGTACGAGACCGCCGAGTTCGAGCAGAAGATCGTGCACGTCGCCGAGGGCGGCACGTTCATCGAGAACTCCAAGGGCAACGTCACCCTCGGCCACCACAACACCGTCACCAGCAAGATCGTCACCAGTACGACCACCGGAGGAAACCGTGGCTGACACCGGGAGCACGAACGGCACCGAGAACGGCACCGGCGTCGACCGGGCCGCCGCCCGGGGCGCGATCCACGTCACCAACACCGGCGGCAACGTCACCATCGGCGACCACAACACCGTGACCAGCACGGTGACCGGCGCCGCGCCGGACCGCGACCCCCGGCAGGAGGCGCTGCTCCAGGCCATCCGCAAGCTCCGCGCCGACCTCGGCGGAATCGTCCCTTCCGAGCAGACCGCCGCGCTCGACGGCGAACTCGCCGACGCCGAGGAGGAGATCGAGGACCTCGGCCGGGCGGACACCGCTCGGCTGACCCGACTGCGGCGCGCCCTCACGGACGCCGGCGCGGTGACCGGAATCCTCGCCTCGGGCGTGGCCGTCGGCCAGGCCGTCGGCACCCTGCTCGGAGGGTGAGATGAGCGGCTACGGGGGCGGTGGGCGGGGCAGGGCCCACTGGAACGACGAGACGCAGAGCTGGGAGAGCGAGGGAACGACCCCGGCCGGGGGCACGGACGGCGCGGACTCCGTGGCCGGGGGCGCGGGCGGTGTGGACTCTCCGGCCGGGGGCACGGACGGCGCCGGCCCGCTCGTACCCCTGCCGTCCCCGCCGCCGCCGACGTACGCCCCGGGGCCGCCGCCCGAGCACACCCCCGGGCACGTCCCCCCGTACGGCCCCGAGCACGCCCCCGTGTACGTGCCCGAGACGGGCGGCTGGCAGTACGGCCCGGCCGGTGGCGGCACCCCGGAGGCCCGGCCGCCGCGCTCCCGGACCGCCGTCGCGGCGGGGGTCGCCGCGGCGGTCCTCGCGGCCGGCTCGGTGGGCGGCTGGCTGCTCTGGCGCGGGGACGGCGGCGCCGAGGGCGCGGCGGGCCCCGCGGCCTCCGTCTCCGTCTCGGACGGGACCACGCCGACCGGCGAACCGACGGCGGACCCGACCGCCGACCCGACGTCGGGCCCGACATCCGGGACGCCGTCGGACGGACCGTCGTCCGCCGGCCCGTCCGACGGCGTCCCGGGCGGCGCGCCGCCGGCCGGCTACCGCGTCCTCAAGGACCTCAAGGGCTTCACCATCGCCGTCCCCGACGGCTGGCACCGTACGGAGTCCGACGACGGCGTCTTCTACAACGCGCCGGACGGCCGGAGCCTGCTCCAGGTCTTCGTCGTCACCGAGCCCGGCCTGACCCCGTACGAGGCCCTGCGCGCGGCCTCGGAGAACGGCCGTACCACCAAGCCCGGTTACCAGCAGCTCGGCCTCGAACGGATCACCGGTGAACCGGGCGTCCCGGCCGACACGGCCGAGCTCGTGTACGCCTACACGCGGGACGACGGCAGCCGCCGCAAGGTCGTCGACCGGGCCTTCACGGCCGAGGACGGCAACCACTACGCCGTCCTGGCCGCCGGCCCGGAGACGGACTGGCCGAAGCAGCGCACATCCCTGAGCGTGGCGCTCAGGTTCTTCCGCCCCGGCGCGTACTGAGGGGCGCGGGGGCCGTGGGCCGCCCGCGCCCCGAGGACGCCGTCCCTCAGAGCGTTCCCGTGTCCCGGAGCTTCGTCGCGACGGCCGACACGTCGTCGAGGGCCCGCCGCAGGAGTCCGTCGCCGAAGGTGATCCGCGTGGCGCCGAGGCGGCCGAGTTCGGCGAAGGACGGGCCGCCCGGGACGGCGAGGGCGTTGAGCGGGAGGTCGCCGAGGGCGGCGCGCAGGGCCGGGAGGTCGGCCGGCGGCGCCGCGATCGGGTAGACGCAGTCCGCGCCCGCCGCCGCGTACCGCCGGGCGCGGTCGATCGCCGCGTCCAGGGGCTCCGGCACCCGGCGGATGTACACGTCCACGCGCGCGTTGACGAAGAGCCCGGGGCCGGCCGCCGCCCGCACCTCCGCGAGCCGGTCGGCCTGCGCCGAGGGGTCCGTGAGGTCGCCGGCCGGGCCGGTGTCCTCCAGGTTCACCCCGACGGCCCCCGACTCCCATACGCGCTCCACCAGTTCGGCGGCGGACAGCCCGTAACCGCCCTCCAGGTCCGCCGTGACGGGCACGGAGACGGAGCGGACGATCCGGGCCACGGCGGCGAACATCTCCGCCGCCGGGGTCGCCCCGTCCTCGTACCCGAGCGAGGCGGCGATCCCGGCGCTCGGCGTGGCGAGCGCGGGATGCCCGGCGGCCTCGAAGGCACGGGCGCTCGCCGCGTCCCAGGGACCGGGCAGTACCAGCGGATCGCCGGCCGCCCGGTCCCGGTGGAGGGCGCGCAGGGCCTCGGCGGTCATGCCGGGCGCGGGGTGTAGTGGCCGGGCGTCATCCGGGTGGTGACGGCGATCCGGTTCCAGGCGTTGATCACGACGATCGCGCTGATGACCCGGGCGAGTTCGGTCTCGTCGAAGTGCGCGGCGGCGCGGGCGTAGACCTCGTCGGGCACGAAGCCGTCGGTGAGGACGGTGACGGCCTCGGTGAGGTCGAGGGCGGCCAGCTCCCGCTCGGTGTAGAAGTGCCGGGACTCCTGCCAGGCGGAGAGCTGCACGATCCGCTCGACGGTCTCGCCCTCGGCGAGCGCGTCCTTGCTGTGCATGTCGATGCAGAACGCGCAGTGGTTGATCTGCGAGGCCCGGATCTTGATCAGGTGGTAGAGGGTGGGGTCGATGTCCTTCGCGGCCGCCGTCTCCAGGCGGAGCATGGCCCGGTAGAACTCGGGGACGCGCTCGGCGAGCGGGAGCCGGGGGGCGTGCTCGTGGGCGTACTCGGTCTTCGCGGTCAGGGTGTCCGTGTGCGTCGTCATGCCTTCACCGTACGAGTGAGGTGGCGCAGGAGTATGGTCCATTCGCATGGCGAACGAGTGGGCCACTTTCGGGGCCGACCTCCATCTGGAACTGCGGGGCACGCGGCTGCGGGCCGGGCTCATGGACGCCCTGCGGGAGGCGGTGCGGAGCGGACGGCTTGAGGCGGGCACCCGGCTGCCGTCCTCCCGGTCGCTCGCCGCCGACCTCGGGATGGCCCGCAACACCGTCGCCGACGCGTACGCCGAGCTGGTCGCCGAGGGCTGGCTCACCGCGCGGCAGGGCTCGGGAACCCGCGTCGCCCGCCGCACCGAGCCACGCGACGAACCGCGCCGCGCGGGGGCGGGCCGTACGGGAGCCGGCCGTACGGGCGCGGGACGGACGGGAGCCGGCCGCGCGGAAGGGGGCCGTACGGGAGCCGGCCGTACGGGCGCGGGACGGACGGGAGCCGGCCGCGCGGAAGGGGGCCGTACGGGAGCCGGCCGTACGGGCGCGGGCCGCACCGGGCCGCCGCCCGCGCCCGCGCCCGCGCGCCCCGCCTCGGCGGACCCGCCCACGCTCTCCCTGCCCCGGCCCGCACGGCCCGCCCACAACCTCAAGGCCGGCACCCCCGACCTGGCCTCCTTCCCGCGCGCGGAGTGGCTCAAGGCGTACCGCCGGGCGCTCACCGCCGCCCCGAACGAGGCCTTCGGGTACGGCGATCCGCGCGGCCGTGTCGAACTGCGCACCGTCCTCGCCGAGTACCTCGCCCGCGCGCGGGGCGTGTACGTCCGGCCCGAGCGGATCGTCGTCTGCGCGGGCTTCGTGCACGGCCTGATGCTGATGGGGCAGGTGCTGCGGAACCGGGGCGTGCGGGACGTCGCGGTCGAGTCGTACGGGCTCGGCCTCCACGCCGGACTGCTCACCGGGGCCGGACTCGGCATCCCGGTCCTGCCCTTCGACGAACGCGGCACCCGCGTCGAGGAGTTGGCGGCGGGCGGCGCCGGACCGCTCGGCTCGGCCGGGGCGGTCCTGATGACGGCCGCCCACCAGTTCCCGCTCGGGGGCGCCCTGCCGCCGGACCGGCGGGCGGCCGTCGTCGACTGGGCGCGCGCCACGGGCGGTTTCGTCCTGGAGGACGACTACGACGGGGAGTTCCGCTACGACCGCCAGCCCGTCGGCGCGCTCCAGGGGCTCGACCCGGAGCGCGTCGTCTACCTCGGCACCGCGAGCAAGTCCCTCGCCCCGGGGCTCCGGCTCGCGTGGATGGTGCTGCCGGAGAGCCTGGTGGACGAGGTGGCGGCGGCGAAGGGGGCCGTGGACTGGGTGTCGAGCGCGCCGGACCAGCTGGCGTTCGCGGAGTTCCTGGCCTCGGGGGCGTACGACCGGCACGTACGGGCGATGCGGCTGCGGTACCGGCGGCGCCGGGACCAGCTTGTCGCGGCGGTGGCCGAGCACTCCCCGGAGACCCGGGTCAGCGGGATCGCGGCCGGTCTCCACGCCGTCCTCGCGCTGCCGCCCGGCACCGAGCAGGCCACCCTGCGGGCCGCCGCCTGGAACGGCCTCGCCGTCCAGGGCGTCAACCAGTTCCGCCGCCCGACGGTCCCGGAGACCCTCGACGGACTGGTCGTCGGCTACGCGACACCCCCGGACAGCGCGTGGCACAGCGCCCTGGAAGCCCTCCGCCGCATCCTGCCGTAGCCCCGGCCCCCGGCGGAGCGCTCCCTAAGCCCCCCGCCGGGGTCCCGGCCTCCGGTCCGTGGGGGGCGGGGTGACGGCGGGCGGGGGCGTCTGTGGGGGTTCGCCGAAGCGGGCCAGGGTCAGGGAGCCCGCCACCGCGATGGCGAAGCCGGTCACCGCCAGCCAGCCGAGACCCTCACGGGTCCGGTCGCCGAGCCAGGCCACGCCGATGATCGCGGGCCCCACCGTCTCGCCGAGCACCGCGCCCGCCGTGGCCGTGGTCACCGCGCCGCGCTGGAGCGCCGAGGTCAGCAGCAGGAACGCGGCGCCGCCGCCCACCAGGAGCGCGTACCAGACCGGATCGGCGAAGTCGATGCCGTCGATCAGCCGGACCGCGACCTCCACCACCCCGAAGCCGAAGCCCGCGCCCAGGCCGAGGACGAGCGCGCGGGGCTTCTCCGGCAGCCGCCCGCCCACCACGCCGAGCAGCAGCACCCCGAAGGAGCTCGCGAGCAGCGCCCAGGGCAGCCACGAGGGGCCGTCCTCGTGGCCCTCCTTCCCGGAGGCGAGGGCCAGCAGCGCGAGCCCCGCGCAGACCACGCCGACCGCCGTCCACTCCACCCGGCTCAGCCGCACCCGCAGCACCCGGGAGGCGATGACCGCCGTGACGGCCAGGCTGGCGGCGAGGGCCGCGCCCACCACGTAGATGGGCAGGGTCCGCAGGGCCACGATCTGGAGGACGAAGCCGAGCCCGTCCATGCCGAGCCCGGCGACGTACCGCCACTGCCGCAGGGCGCGCAACATCAGCGCGACGTCGACACCCCCACCGGTTCCGGGTGTCGCGGCCCGCGCCGCCATCGCCTGCAGAACCGAGGCCGCGCCGAAACAGACGGACGAGGCGAGCGCACAAATCATCCCGAGAAGCACGAAACGACTCTAGGCGCTGCGGCCGGAAACCACCGGCCTACACTGTGCGGTCGCGACTGCGAAGGGGAGGGTGAAGGCCATGCGGAGGCTGAGGTCGAGCACGGTGGTGCTCGGCGGGATGGGTGTGCTCGCGGCGACGATCACCGCGTGCGGCTCCGAGCCGGACAAGCGGTGCGTCGACCCGCTGACCCGGGAGTCGCTGCCCAGCTACGAGTGCCGTTCCGGCGGCGGGGACGACGACGGCAGCACCACCACCCGGGGCTCGTACTACTACGGCGGCTCCATACGCGACAACAAGGTGAGCGGCGGCAGCTTCGACAAGAAGGCCGTCGACACCGGCGGTTTCGGCTGCTCCGGTTCCGGCGGCGGCTGAGAAGGGCCAGGCACATGCGACGGCACACGATCGAGCCCCGGCCCGGCTGGCAGCAGACCGTGGAGGAGCAGGGGCTCGTCTACCCCCTGACCCGCCACCCGGACGGTTCGCTGCGCCCGTACTGGGACGAGAGCGCGTACTACTCCTTCACCCTGCCCGAGGTCGAGGCCCTGGAGGAGGTCGTGGAGGAGCTGCACGCGATGTGTCTGGCGGCCGCCGCGCACATCGTCGAGCGGGACCGGTTCGCCGAGCTCGGCATCACCGATCCGAAGCTCGTCTCCCTGGTCGCCGAGTCCTGGCGGCGCCGCGCCGAACTGCCGTCCCTCTACGGCCGGTTCGACCTCCGGTACGACGGTACGGGCCCGGCCAAGATGCTGGAGTACAACGCCGACACCCCCACCTCGCTCGTGGAGGCGGCGAGCCCGCAGTGGTTCTGGATGGAGGAGCGCTTCCCGGGCGCCGACCAGTGGAACTCCCTCCACGAACGGCTCGTCGAGGCCTGGCGCAGGCAGGCCCCCCTGCTGCCCCCCGGCCCCCTCCACTTCGCGCACTCGGACGGCGACGAGCTCGGCGAGGACCTGATGACGGTCGCGTACCTGCGGGAGACCGCCCAGCAGGCCGGGATCGACACCGAGGCGCTCTCCGTCGAACGGATCGGCTGGGACCGGCTCTCGCGCCGCTTCGTGGACGACCGGCTCCGCTTCATCCGCAGCTGCTTCAAGCTCTACCCGTGGGAGTGGCTGACCACCGACCGTTTCGGCGGGCACGTCCTCGACACCCTCGACAACGGCGGCGGCACCGGCACGACCTGCTGGATCGAGCCCGCCTGGAAGATGCTGCTCTCCAACAAGGCGCTCCTGGCGGTCCTGTGGGAGCTCTACCCGGGGCACCCCAACCTGCTGCCCGCCTACCTCGACGGCCCGCGTGAACTCGCCACGACCGCCGGCTGGGTGGCCAAGCCGCTGCTCGGCCGTGAGGGGGCGGGCGTCACGCTGCACGAGGCCGGCACGGAGCCGTTCGTACGGGACGGGGAGGCCTGCTGCTACCAGGAGCTGGCCCCGCTGCCCGACTTCGACGGCAACCGGGTGGTGCTCGGCGCGTGGGTCGTCGAGGACGAGGCGGCGGGCCTCGGCATCCGGGAGTCGGCGGGCCCCGTCACCGACGAGTACGCCCGCTTCCTCCCGCACGTGATCCTGTAGCCGCTGCTACTCGGGGACGTAGTCCCGCAGCGGGGCCGGTGTGAGGCCGGCCGCCTCGGCGGCGTCCAGGGCCCGCTTGAGGTCCTGCGTCACCGTTTCGTTGAAGTGCAGCAGGATGATGTCGCCGGCCTTGAGCGCCGGGGCCGGCGGGGTCCACTGCCCCCAGGTCGTGAGGTCGTACGTCCAGGTGACCAGCGCCTTCGCGCCGCAGGCGCGGGCCGTGGTCCGGGTGGTCGCGTCGTACGTGCCGTACGGCGGGCGCAGCAGCCGTGGCCCGTCGCCGAACCGGGCCAGGTGCTGGTCGCGCGCCCCGCAGACCTCCGCCTTCTGCCCGGCGACGTCGAGCGTGGTCAGGTCGGGGTGGTTGACGGTGTGGTTCTCGACGCGGGACCGGCCCTGGTCCAGCAGTGTGTGGAAGTAACCGGAGTCGTACGCGTACGCGCCCGGCAGCAGGAAGAGCGAGGCGGGCACCCGGCGGTCGAGCAGCAGTTTCGCCGCGGCGGGGTCGTGGAACCAGCCGTCGTCGATGGTGATGAAGACGACCGGGTCGGTGGTCTCGACGTGCGAGACCACCGGGACGGGCTCGGGCCAGGCCGCCCGGGGGGCGGCGTGCGCGGGCCCCGTGACCGCGCCGAGGAGCGCGAGCGGGACGAGGGCGGCGAGCGCGGCACGCACGGCGTGACGCAGACGGAGTCTCGGCATGTCCGCATCATTGGCCTAGACCAACTGCCGTGTCAATGACCCGAGTTGCCCCGCCACGCCCACCCCTGCGCGCCCACCGGCCGCCCCCTCGAACGGAGTTCCTCACTCCTCCGACAGCACGCCCCGCAACTGCTCGAGACCCCAGTCCAGATCCTCCTTCGAGATCACCAGCGGCGGCGCGATCCGGATCGTCGAACCGTGGGTGTCCTTCACCAGGACACCCCGCTCCATCAGCTTCTCCGAGATCTCCCGGCCCGTGCCGTGCGAGGGCGCGATGTCCACCCCGGCCCACAGCCCGCGCCCGCGCACCGCCTCCACCGCGCCGCCGCCCACGAGCAGCCCCAGCTCCGCGTGCAGGTGCTCGCCCAGCTCCGCCGCCCGCTCCTGGTACTCGCCCGTCCGCAGCATCGCGATCACCTCGAGGGCCACCGCGCAGGCCAGCGGATTCCCGCCGAACGTCGAACCGTGCTCACCCGGCCGGAACACCCCGAGCACGTCCCGGTCGGCGACCACCGCCGACACCGGCACCACCCCGCCACCCAGCGCCTTCCCCAGGATGTACACATCGGGCACCACACCCTCGTGCTCGCACGCGAACGTCCGGCCCGTCCGGCCCAGGCCCGACTGGATCTCGTCCGCCATGAACAGCACGTTCCGCCGGAGCGTCAGCTCCCGCACCCCCGCCAGATAACCGGCCGGCGGCACCAGGACCCCCGCCTCGCCCTGGATCGGTTCGAGCAGCACCGCCACCGTGTTCTCGGTGACCGCCGCCTCCATCGCCGTCAGGTCCCCGTACGGCACGATCTCGAACCCCGGCGTGTACGGCCCGAAGTGGTCCCGTGCCTCGTGGTCCGTGGAGAAGCTGACGACCGTCGTCGTCCGGCCGTGGAAGTTGTTCGCCGCCACCACGATCTTCGCGTGCCCGTCCGGCACGCCCTTCACCTCGTACCCCCACTTCCGGGCGGTCTTCACGGCCGTCTCGACCGCCTCCGCCCCCGTGTTCATCGGCAGCACCGCCTCCTTCCCGCACAGCTCGGCGAGCCGCGCGCAGAACTCCGCGAACCGGTCGTGGTGGAAGGCCCGCGAGGTCAGCGTCACCCGCTCCAGCTGCGCCTTCGCGGCGTCGATCAGACGCCGGTTGCCGTGCCCGAAGTTGAGCGCCGAGTAGCCCGCGAGCATGTCGAGGTAGCGGCGCCCCTCGACATCGGTCATCCAGGCGCCGTCCGCCGAAGCGACGACGACCGGCAGGGGGTGGTAGTTGTGAGCGCTGTGCGCCTCCGCCGAAGCGATCGCGTCTTGTGTGCTCGACACGGGATCTCCGTTCGTCCTGCGGCTCGGGGGGGTGACCCCGACGAGGGGGTGTGGCCCCTGTTTCTATCGTCGCTCGGATGCCGGACCGGGAAACCTCGCGCGCGGCGCGCCCGCTACTCTGAAAACACGCACGGCGACTGGCGTACGGGGAAGCGACCCCGGGGGAGCCGTGCGCGGCAGACCACGGGACGCCGCCCGCCTGGGCGTCACGGGACCGAAGTCCCGCGTGGCGCCGCGCCTCCCACGCAGTGCCCCGGGACCCGCCCACGCCCGGAGGACACCACCATGACCGCCTCGCAGCTCCAGCACCCCGCGCTCGCCGCCGCCGACCCCGAGCTCGCCGCCCTCGTCGGCGCCGAGGAACGGCTCCAGGCCGAGACCCTGCGCCTCATCCCCAGCGAGAACTACGTCTCCGCCGCCGTCCTCGAAGCCTCCGGCACCGTCCTCCAGAACAAGTACAGCGAGGGCTACCCCGGCCGCCGCTACTACGAGGGCCAGCAGAACATCGACCAGGTCGAGACCCTCGCCGTCGAGCGCGCCAAGGCCGTCTTCGGTGTCGACCACGCCAACGTCCAGCCGTACTCCGGCTCCCCGGCCAACCTCGCCGTCTACCTCGCCTTCGCCGAGCCCGGCGACACCGTCATGGGCATGGCCCTGCCGATGGGCGGCCACCTCACCCACGGCTGGGGCGTCTCCGCCACCGGCAAGTGGTTCCGCGGCGTCCAGTACGGCGTCCGCCAGGACACCGGCCTGATCGACTTCGACCAGGTCCGCGAGCTGGCCCTCAAGGAACGCCCCAAGGTGATCTTCTGCGGCGGCACCGCGCTGCCCCGCACGATCGACTTCGCCGCGTTCGGCGAGATCGCCCGCGAGTCCGGTGCCGTGCTCGTCGCCGACGTCGCCCACATCGCCGGCCTCATCGCGGGCGGCGCACACCCCTCCCCGGTCCCGCACGTGGACGTGATCTCCACGACCACCCACAAGACCCTGCGCGGCCCGCGCGGCGCCATGCTCATGTCCCGCGAGGAGCACGCCAAGGCCCTCGACAAGGCCGTCTTCCCCGGCCTCCAGGGCGGCCCCCACAACCAGACCACCGCCGCCATCGCCGTCGCCCTCCGCGAGGCCTCCCAGCCCTCCTTCCGTGACTACGCCCACGCCGTCGTCGCCAACGCCAAGGCCCTCGCCGAGGCCCTGCTCGCCCGCGGCTTCGACCTGGTCTCCGGCGGCACCGACAACCACCTGATCCTGATGGACCTCACCCCCAAGCAGGTCCCCGGCAAGATCGCCGCGAAGGCCCTCGACCGGGCGGGCATCGTCGTCAACTACAACACCGTCCCCTACGACCCGCGGAAGCCCTTCGACCCCTCCGGCATCCGCATCGGCACCCCCTCCCTCACCTCCCGGGGCCTGCGCACCGAGCACATGGCCACGGTCGCCGACTGGATCGACCGCGCTGTCGCGGCGGCCGGCACCGGCGACGAGCAGACCCTCACCGCGATCCGCGCCGAGGTCGCCGACCTGATGGCCGCCTTCCCCGCCCCCGGCCTCCCGGTCTGACCCGCTCCGCCGACCGGACCGCCGCCCTTCGGGCCCGACCCGGGCGTCAGCCCGTCGACTCCGCCACGCTCCGGGCCTCCTCCCGGGTCGGTATGCCCTCCAGACGGAAGGTGAGCGCGCCCCCGTTCCTCGTCCAGAGGAGCGTGGGGCCCGCCGTACGGACCTCATGGGTCCACGGCGACCCCGTCCCGTCCGTCAGCGGGAAGGTCAGCAGATGCGGGGCCGCGAACCAGTAGCCGTGCGCGCCGTCCGGGAGAACGACCCACTCCGGCTGCGTCCGCACCTGCTTGGCGAAGCCGATGTCGAGCCGCGCGGGGAACTCGTCCAGCCGGACCGTCCGCCCCCCGTCGCGCCAGCACAGGCTGATCACCGCCCGGCCCCGCTCGGCCGACCCCGTCACCGCCACCGCGTCCGGCGCCCCCAGCGCCTTCGGTATCAGCGGCTCGAAGCCCGCGAGCCGCCCGGCCTCCGCCAGGGGCACCGGCTCCGGGCACCCCGGCACCGCGCCCCCGGCCGGGGCCCCGTGCCCGTCCGGGTCGTACCGCACGACGACCCCGCCGAAGCCGAACCAGTCCGCCACCGCCGCCCGCACCGGCGGCGTGAGCACCAGCACGACCAGCACCCCGGTCAACCCCGCCACCAGGGCCCGCCACCGCGCCCGCGCCCACCCCCGCACCGACCGCCACGCGCGGCGCGGGGCGGACTCCGGCTCCGGCACCGGCGTCGGCACCCGCTCGGCGAGGAGCTGGGCGAGCACCCGCTCGGCCATCGACTCCCCGTCCACGTCCGGCACCCGCAGCCGCCGCCCCAGCTCCCTCAGCTCGTCCGGCAGTCCCTCGTCAGCCACGCCCCTCACCTCCCTCCGATCCCTTCCGCCCGTCGGGCCCTTCCGGCCCCTCCGCCAACCCTTCCCCGAGCACCCGGCCCAGCTTCTTCAGCGCCCGGCTCAGCCGGGACTTCACCGTCCCCCTCGGCCAGCCCAGCGCCCGCGCCGTCTCCGTCTCGTCCAGCTCCAGGAGATAGCGGTGGATCACCACCTGCCGGTGCTCCTCGCTCAGTCCGTCGAGCGCGTCGAGCAGCCGTCTGCTCCGCTCCCGCTCCTCCACCGCGACCGCCGGGTCCGCCGACTCCGGTATCCGCGGCTCACCCCCGAGCAGGTCCGCCTCCCGATCGGCGACGGCCCGCTGCCGACCCGCCGAGCGCACTGTGTTCCTGGTCTCATTGACGACGATCCGCAGCAGCCACGGCCGGAACGCCGAGCCCTCCCTGAACCGCCCCAGCGAGCGGTACGCCTTGAAGAAGGCCTGCTGCACCACGTCCTCGGCCTCCGCGCCCGCACCGCACGCCACCGCCGCTCTCAGCGCGACCGCCGTGTGCGCGCGAACCAGCTCCGCGTACGCCTCCGGCTCTCCGGCGCGCACCCGTGCGATCACCACGGCCTCGTCGTCGACCAGGCCCCCCTCCCGCGTCCTCACACTCTTGATACACCGGCAGTCCGGGATCGGTTCCCACACCTGAGAGAATGAGTCGCATGGCCTCTGACAGTCCCCGTGTGCTCTCCGGAATCCAGCCCACCGCAGGCTCGTTCCACCTCGGCAACTACCTCGGCGCCGTCCGCCAGTGGGTCGCCCTGCAGGAGACCCACGACGCGTTCTACATGGTCGTCGACCTCCACGCGATCACGGTTCCGCAGGACCCCGCCGAGCTGCGCGCCAACACCCGGCTCGCCGCCGCCCAGCTGCTCGCCGCCGGTCTCGACCCGGAGCGCTGCACCCTGTTCGTCCAGAGCCACGTCCCCGAGCACGCCCAGCTCGGCTGGGTCATGAACTGCCTCACCGGTTTCGGCGAGGCCTCCCGCATGACCCAGTTCAAGGACAAGTCCGCGAAGCAGGGCGCCGACCGCGCCACCGTCGGCCTCTTCACGTACCCGATCCTCCAGGTCGCGGACATCCTGCTCTACCAGGCCAACCAGGTCCCGGTCGGCGAGGACCAGCGCCAGCACATCGAGCTGACCCGCGACCTCGCCGAGCGCTTCAACGGCCGCTTCGGCGAGACGTTCACGATCCCGGCGCCGTACATCCTCAAGGAGACGGCGAAGATCTACGACCTCCAGGACCCGGCGATCAAGATGAGCAAGTCGGCGTCCACGCCGAAGGGCCTCATCAACCTCCTGGACGACCCGAAGACCACCGCCAAGAAGGTCAAGAGCGCGGTCACCGACACCGAGACGGTGATCCGTTTCGACCCGGAGAACAAGGCCGGCGTCTCCAACCTGCTCACGATCATGTCCACGCTCACCGCCACGTCCGTCGAGGACCTGGAGAAGAGCTACGAGGGCAAGATGTACGGCGCGCTGAAGACGGATCTCGCCGAGGTCATGGTGGACTTCGTCACGCCGTTCCGGACCCGCACCCAGGAATACCTGGACGACCCGGAGACGCTGGACTCGGTCCTGGCCAAGGGCGCGGAGAAGGCCCGTACCGTCGCCGCCGAGACGCTGGCGCAGACGTACGAGCGGATCGGCTTCCTGCCCGCCAAGCACTGAGACCAAGGACCCTGGCCCAAAGGGTGGTGCAGGCCGCACACTGGCGGCTGCACCACCCGACACCGGCCGGCACCGGTCGGCACCGCCCGGCACCACCCGGCCGACGGCACAGACGACATTCCGACAGACGACATTCCGACAGACGACGGAGGAGAACGACGTGGGGACCGTAACGCTCGGCGTTTCGATCGCGGTCCCGGAGCCCTACGGCAGCCTGCTCCAGGAGCGGCGCGCCGGCTTCGGGGACCCTGCCGCGCACGGCATCCCCACGCACATCACCCTCGTCCCGCCGACCGAGGTCGCGGAGGAGCGCCTGCCGGAGATCGAGGCGCACCTGGCCGGTGTCGCCGCCTGCTACCAGCCGTTCCCCGTACGCCTCAAGGGCACCGGGACCTTCCGCCCGCTCTCCCCGGTCGTCTTCGTGAAGCTGCAGGAGGGCGTGTCCCCCTGCAACCGGCTCCAGCACCAGATTCGCGACGAGGCCGGCCCGCTCGCGCGCGAGCTGCAGTTCCCGTACCACCCGCACGTCACCGTGGCGCACGCCATCTCCGAGGAGGGGATGGACCGGGCGTTCGAGGAGCTCGCCGGGTACGAGGCGGCCTGGACCTGCCGTTCCTTCGCGCTGTACGAGCAGGGCGCGGACGGGGTGTGGCGGAAGCTGTACGACTACGAGTTCGGCAGCGGCCGCCCGATCTCGGCCGTCCCGGCGCAGGGCGGCAGCCCGGTCGACACCCCGACGGCCACTCCCGCCGTCTGACCCGCGCGGAGGGCCACCCGGGCCACCCCGGTGGCCGCCCCCGCCGCGTCCGAGCCACCCCGACCGCCGCCCCCGGCCTCGGTGGCCGCCCCCGGTCTCACACCGGCAGGCGCCGGAACAGCGGCCTCGGCACGTGCCGCACCGCCGCCATCACCACCCGCAGCGCCCCCGGCACCCACACCGTCTCCGAGCGGCGCCGCAGACCCAGCTCGATCGCGCCCGCGACGGCCTCGGGCGTCGTCGCGAGCGGCGCCTCCGCGAGCCCGGCCGTCATCTTCGAGCGGACGAACCCGGGCCGTACGACCATGACGTGCACCCCGGTGCCGTGCAGCGCGTCCCCGAGGCCCTGGGCGAAGGCGTCGAGCCCCGCCTTCGACGAGCCGTAGATGAAGTCCGCCCGGCGGGCCCGCTCGCCCGCCACCGAGGACAGCACCACCAGCGAACCGTGCCCCTGCGCCTGGAGCGCGCCCGCGCACACCAGGCCCGCCGAGACGGCCCCCGTGTAGTTGGTCTGGGCGACGCGGACGGCGGCGACCGGGTCGGACTCGTCGCGCGCCTGGTCGCCGAGGACCCCGAAGGCGAGCAGCACCATGTCGATGTCGCCCTCGGTGAAGATCTTGCCGAGCCGCTCCTCGTGCGCCTCGGTGTCGAGCGCGTCGAACGGCACCGTCCGCACGTCCGCGCCGAGCGCGCGCAGCGAGTCCGCCGCGGCGGTCAGCGCGGGGGAGGGGCGACCGGCCAGCCAGACGGTACGGGTCCTGCGGGCGATCAGCCGCCGGGCGGTGGCGAGCCCGATCTCGGAGGTGCCGCCGAGGACGAGCAGGGACTGCGGGGCACCGAAGGCGTCCTTCACGGGGGCTCCTAGAGGTCGAGGCGGCGGGCGAGGTCGGAGGTGAAGACGGACCGGGGGTCGAGCGCGGCGCGCAGCGCCCGGAACTCGCCGACCCGCGGGTACATCGCGGCCAGCACCTCCGGCCGTACCCGCGCGTCGTCGGCGAGGTGGACCCGCCCGCCGGCGCCGGCGACCTCCTCGTCGAGTCCGTCGAGGAACGCGCCGAGCCCGGGGAGACCGGTGGGCAGGTCGAGGGCGAGGGCCCAGCCGGGCAGCGGGAAGGAGAGCCAGCCCGGGTCGGCCGCGCCGAAGCGCTTGAGGACGGCGCGGAAGGAGGGGCAGCCGCGGTCCGCGATCCTCCGGACCACCGTCCGCAGTGCCTCCTCCCGCCCGTACGGGACGACGAACCGGTACCGGACGAACCCCTCGCGGCCGTGGATCCGGTTCCAGTGCGGCACGCTGTCGAGCGGATGGAAGAAGGCGGCGAGCGACTGGATTCCGCCGGTACGCGCGCGGGGAGCCGTCCGGTACCGGAGCTCGTTGAAGAGCCCGACGGTAGTGCGCCCGAGCACCCCGCCGGGGACGTACGGCGGCGGGCCGGGCAGCCGCCCCGGCCGGAAGACGAGCGGCGCGCGGCGGGCCCGGTGGCGGCGGGGCAGCGCGTCGTACGGGAGGTGGTCGCCCCGGGTGAGGACGGCGCGCCCGGTGGCGGCGCCCCGGGCGAGCAGGTCGATCCGGGCGGCGGAGTAGCGGTGGCGGTGGTCGTCGGCGATGAGCCGGGCCATCAGGTCGTCGAGGTCCCGGGCCCGTTCGGTGACCACCCGCATGAGGGAGGTCCCGACGGGCAGCAGCCGCAGGGTGGCGGAGAGGATCACCCCGGTCAGCCCCATGCCGCCGGCGGTGGCGTCGAAGAGCGGGGTGCCGGGGAGCACGGTCCGGATCTCGCCGTCGGCGGTGAGGAGTCGGAGCGCGGTCACGTGCCGGGCGAAGGAACCCGAGAGGTGGTGGTTCCTGCCGTGGACGTCGGCGCCGATCGCCCCGCCGACGGTGACGTACCGGGTGCCGGGGGAGACCGGCACGAACCAGCCGTGCGGCAGCAGCGCCTCCATCAGCCGGTGCAGGCTGACGCCCGCCTCGCAGGTGACGAGCCCGGCGGCGGGGTCGACGGACAGGATCCGGGCGAGGCCGGTCATGTCGAGGACGGTGCCGCCGGCGTTCTGCGCGGCGTCCCCGGCGGCCCGGCCGAGACCACGGGCGATCGTCCCGCGGGCACCGGAGGAACGGACGGAGTCGACGACCTCGGCGTGGCCGCGGGGCCGGTGCACGCGCGCGAGGGTGGGCGCGGTGCGTCCCCAGCCGGTGATCGCCTCGCAGTCGTCGTCCAGGACGTGGGTCTCGACAGCCATGAAGGTGACCGTATAGCCGCGTCTGTCGCTTATGCCGGTATTGCATGGCGGTTCGTCGAAATGGGCGTACGGGATGTCGCTCGCGGGCGTGTGGGCCCCGGCGGGGGATTCTCGTACGGGAGGTTCCCGTACTGGCGACCCGAAGACCGGGAAGGCGTACGACGGGGCTCCCGTACCGCGTGCCCCGCGCGCCCGCACGGACCGAGGAGTGGACGTACGACATGGACTGGCTGACCAAGCTCCCCGTGATCGGCCCCTGGGTCGCCCGGCTGATGCGCACGCACGCGTGGCGCTCGTACGAGACCCTCGACGCGGCGCACTGGACCCGGCTCGCCGCCGCGATCACCTTCCTCTCCTTCCTCGCGCTCTTCCCGCTGATCACCGTCGCGGCCGCGATCGGGGCCGCGCTCCTCAGCGAGGAGCAGCTCGACAAGATCGAGGAGAAGATCGGCGACCAGGTGCCGGGGATCTCCGACCAGCTCGACATCGGCGGGCTCGTCGCCAACGCCGGCACCGTCGGACTCGTCGCGGGCGCGGTGCTCCTCGTCACCGGCATCAGCTGGATCGGCGCCATGCGGGACTGCCTGCGCGCGGTGTGGGGACTCGACGACATCGAGGGCAACCCGATCCTGCTCAAGGGCAAGGACGCACTCGTCCTGGTCGGCCTCGGTGGCGTCGCGCTCGCCTCGCTCGCCGCGTCCTGGCTCGGCTCCACCACGGTCGGCTGGACCGCCGACCGCCTCGGCATCCCGGGTGACGGGGCGGGCGGCTTCTTCCTCCAGGTGGCCGCCGTCCTGGTCGCCGTCGTCGCCGACTTCCTGATCCTGCTGTACGTGCTGACGCTGCTGCCCGGAGTGCACCCGCCGCGGCGCCGGCTGGTGGTGGCGGCGCTCATGGGCGCGGTCGGCTTCGAGCTGCTGAAGCTGCTGCTCGGCGGCTACATGCGGGGCGTCGCGGCGAAGTCGATGTACGGGGCGTTCGGCGTGCCGGTCGCCCTGCTGCTCTGGATCAACTTCACCGCGAAGCTGCTGCTGTACTGCGCCGCGTGGACGGCCACCGGTTCCCGCGGGGAGTCCGGGGACGACGGCCGCCCCGGGACCGCTACGGATTCACGTCCGGATTCACATCCGGGGTCCGCCGGGAACGGCGACGACGTCCCGCCGCCCCGGCCAGCGGCCAACGGCGGTTGACCAGGAAGACCGCGCCCGCGAGGAGCACCAGCACCCCGCCCGCCACGCCGAGCGCGATCCCGACGCCGCCGGACCGCTCCTCGGCGGCGACCGGAGTGGTGCCCTCCGGGGCGTTCTTGCCGGGCGCCGGGGCCGTGCCGTCGCCGGGGGCGGTCGACTCGGTACGGGCCGAGCGCGGCCGCACCAGCTCGCCGACCGGGGTCACCTTGCCGGCCGCCGCGAAGCCCCAGTCGAGCAGCCGGGCGGCCTCCCGGTAGACGGCGTGCTGCTCCTTCGAGGAGGGGTTCATCACGGTGACGAGCAGGACCCTGCCGTTCCGCTCCGCGACGCCGGTGAAGGTGGCGCCGGCGTGCGTGGTGTTGCCGTTCTTGACGCCCGCGATGCCCTGGTACGGGGCGACGCCGAGGTCACCGGTGAGCAGCCGGTTGGTGTTCTGGATCTCGAAGGTCTCGCGCTTCTTGCCGGGCTTCTGCTCGCCGGGGAAGGCGGCGCGGGGCGTGGCCGCGTACTCGCGGAAGTCCTTCTTCTGCATGCCGTTGCGGGCGATGAGCGTCAGGTCGTACGCGGACGAGACCTGGCCCGGGGCGTCGTAGCCGTCCGGGGAGACCACGTGGGTGTCGAGCGCCTGGAGCTCGGCCGCGTGGTCGTTCATGTCCTTCACGGTCTGCCGAAGGCCGTTGTTCATGCTGGTCAGGACGTGGACGGCGTCGTTGCCCGAGCGGAGGAAGACGCCGAGCCACAGGTCGTGGACGGTGTAGGTCTGCTTCTCCTTGATGCCGACCAGGCTGGAGCCCTCTCCTATCCCGGCGAGGTCCGTGGTGGTGACCAGGTGCTTCTGCGTCGCGTCGGGGAACTTCGGCAGCAGGGTGTCCGCGAAGAGCATCTTGAGCGTGGAGGCCGGGGCGAGCGGCCAGTGTGCGTTGTGCGCGGCGAGGATCTCGCCGCTCTCGGCGTCCGCGACGATCCACGAACGCCCGGACAGCTCCTTCGGCAGCACGGGGGCGCCGGGCCCCAGCTTCACCTGGGTTCCGGGGTTACCGAGCAGCGGCCCGCCGAGCGAGGACATCGCGTGGGGTGGCTTGGGCTGCTTGTCCTTCCCGTCCTTCGTGTCCGCGTGCGCGGGCCCGGAGACGACGAGCGGAAGGAGGAGAGCAGCGGCGACCGTCCAAGCGGTCTTCTTCGAAGCAGACACGGTCGTGAACGTACAGGTACGGAAGAACGATCCGAACCCCGGCTGGCGGTTCACCCAACCCCGACCACCCGTCCGCGGGGCCCCTGAGGCGGACGGTGGTTCTGGGCGCCAGGCGAGGCGCTGGAGGCGAGCGGAGGGGAGGAAACTGTTCATGCCTTCAAAGACGGCGGAAGGAGCGGTTGGGATCCACCCGATCCTCGCGCTGATCGCGGCAGTCGCGGAGCAGGCCGGTGAAAGGCCCGCCGCGACCGTCACGGGACGATGATCTCGCCCTCGTCCTCCGGACCGCCGACCTGAACCTTGCACTCCTTCAGGTCGAGGACCTCTATCTGATGAGTGAGAGCAGTGAGTGCGGCTTCTTCCTGTTCTCCGTACACCTCGTCCATGTATTCGTCGGAATAAATTGCCGACGAGAAGCTCGCGTACGCCTCACTGAAATCGGCGCCGGCGGTGTGAAGTGCATCGATCTCACCGCGCCGTTCGTCCGGCTGCTCCAGCGCGCGCCAACTCCCCACCAGGTGCCGCATGGACACGGAGACTTCCTGCGCTGCTTCCGACGCGGTGTTTCGGTCGACTTGCGTGGGCTCGGGTTTCCGCAGTAGCTCAAGAAAAGCTGCGTCCGAAGCCTGCATCTTCTGAATGACGCCGGGAAACTCCTGCTCGCAGATCGCGTCCGCCTTGGCCCGCCACTCGCCGAGACTCGGGGCGTCGCTCTCGCACCGCGTCAGGAAGAAGGCCAAGATGCCGATGGCCGCTGAGGAGATACCCACCCACCAGCCGATGTGGGTCCGCAGCCTACTTCCTCGTGACTCTGTCGCAGGCTCACCACCCATGAATGCCTCCTAGAGGCGGAGCCCGTTTTCAGTGTCTCTCTGCAATGCCCCATACGCAGCTCGGTGGCGGACCGCCCCGTCCGTGCGCCTCCCCCGTGGCGCAGCGGCGGGGCTTTACTTCTTGCTTGCTCGGACGCCCCGGAGGCCGATCGCGCCGACGGCCGTCCCTAGGATGAACGACGTGACAGCGAGGGCGAGGTGGACCCAGAAGTACGCCGTCGGGTTTCCCGCGTCGTCGAAGGCGAGGCCGCTCCCGTCCTTCCAGAGGTTCTTCGCGAAGGTCACCCAGATCACCCAGGACCACACGCCGAACGCGAGCAGGAACCAGGAGACGCGGCGGCTGAGCTTCATGGGACGTCCTTCGGGGTGGGTGGCCGTGCCCAGTCAGTATCGAACGGGCCTGCCGTGGGCCTGCGGCGGGGTCCAGGTAACCCGTGAGGTCGGGTAGAGCCGCGCTTGCGGTGGGAGAGGGGTTCGGGGCGTGGTGGTGTTTCTGCTGGTTCTGATCGTGGTGCTCGCGCTGCTCGGTGCGGTGCACTGGTACGTGTGGCGGCGGCTCGTACGGGACGTCACGGTGCGCGGGAGTCTGCCGCGCCGGCTGGGGACGGTCGCCGTCGTGGTGCTGCCGCTGCTCTCCTTCGCCGCCCTCGCCTCCTCCCGCGCCGGCGCCCCCTTCGTGCTCCAGCAGGTGGTCGCCTGGCCGGGATTCCTGTGGCTCGCCCTGCTGCTGTACGTGACGCTGGCGCTGGTCGTCGGTGAGGCCGTCCGGCCGGTGCTGCGCGCCTGGCTCACCCGCCGCGCGCACCGGGCCCCGGCCGAGACGCCCGTACCGGCGCCGGCGGAGGGGGCCGCCGGGCCCGCCTCCTCGGGTGCCGTCTCCGACGTCTCCCGGCGGCTCTTCGTCTCCCGGGTCGTCGGTGGTGCCGCGGCCGCCGCCGCGGTCGGTACCGTCGGCGTCGGTACGTACGGCGTGCTGCGCGGGCCCCGGATCAAGCGGGTCACCGTGCCGCTCGCCAAGGTGCCGCGGGCCGCGCACGGCTACCGCATCGCCGTCGTCTCCGACATCCACCTCGGGCCGATCCTCGGCCGCGCCCACACCCAGCGCATCGTCGACACCCTCAACTCCGCGCAGCCCGATCTGATCGCGGTCGTCGGCGACCTCGTCGACGGCACCGTCGAGAACCTCGGCTCCGCCGCCGAGCCGCTCGCCCGGCTCCGTGCCCGGCACGGCTCCTTCTTCGTGACGGGAAACCACGAGTACTTCTCGGGCGCCGACGCCTGGGTCGACCACGTCCGCGAGCTCGGCCTGCGCCCGCTGCGCAACGACCGCGTGGAGATCGCGGCCGGCTTCGACCTCGCGGGCGTCGACGACGTCGCGGGGGAGAGCGAGGGCCAGGGCCCCGACTTCGTCCGGGCCCTCGGCGACCGGGACCGGGCCCGGGCCGCGGTGCTCCTCGCGCACCAGCCGATCGTCGTCCACGACGCCGTACGCCACGGGGTGGACCTCCAGCTCTCCGGTCACACCCACGGCGGCCAGCTGTGGCCGGGCAACTTCCTCGCCGAACTGGCCAATCCGACCGTGGCGGGTCTCGAGCGGTACGGGGACACCCAGTTGTACGTGTCCCGGGGCGCGGGTGCCTGGGGGCCGCCCGTCCGGGTCGGCGCGCCCTCGGACATCACGATCGTCGAACTCGCCTCGAAACAGGCCTGATCGGGACAGGGTCACTCCCCGCGCAGAGGCCGATACGTGCTGCTCATCGGCTTAAATTCGCATTTCCCGGACATATACATGTGGTGTGAAAGTTTTCTCTTCCGCTTGTGAAGGCCGTGTGATGGGATGCGCACATCGCGACGTTTCCGGGGGCCGTCGCCGTTGGGGTGGGACGAATAAAGGAAGCACGGCAATGCGGTCGACGGTCCGTCTGCGGATCCTCATCACTTGTGGAGTACTGGTGGCCGCCGGAGTGGGGGGCTGGCAACTCCTGCCCTCCGACGGCGGCCGTACCGATCCGATCAGCGTCGGCACGACCGACGAGGTCACTTCACTGGACCCGGCCGGCGCGTACGACGCCGGTTCCTGGGCCATGTACAGCAACGTCTTCCAGTCGCTGCTGACGTTCAAGCCGGGGTTCACGACCCCCGTTCCCGACGCGGCGGAGAGCTGCAAGTTCGTGGGCACGAAGCTCACGACGTACCAGTGCACGCTCCGCGACGACCTCACGTTCTCCAACGGGCGCAAGGTCACGGTCGAGGACGTCAAGTACTCCTTCGAGCGGATGCTGCGGATCAAGACGGACGTCGGTCCGCAGGCGCTCTTCCCGACCCTGCAGCGGGTCTCGGCCGAGGGCCGTACCGTCACGTTCCATCTGAGCGGCCGGGACGCCACGTTCCCGCTGAAGGTGGCCACGGGCGCCGGTTCGATCGTCGACAGGGACCACTACCCGGCCGACCGGCTGCGGACGGACCCCGCGGTGGACGGCTCGGGGCCGTACGTCCTCAAGGAGTACAAGCCGGGCGGGTCCGCGCTCCTCGAACCCAACCCGAAGTACCGCGGCGCCGTCACCAAGGGCGGCGGCCCGGTCCGGGTGAAGTACTTCGCGCAGTCCGAGGACCTGGCCAAGGCCTGGAAGTCGAAGGACGTGCAGGTGACGCACCGGCAGCTGCCGCCGGGCTTCGTGGCGGACCTGGACACCAAGGACGGGACCCGGGTCACCGAGGCGGAGAGCGCCGAGATCCGCAACCTCAACTTCAATGTGCGGCCCGGCTCGCCCATGGCCGACAAGGCCGTACGGCAGGCGGTCGCGGCCGTCCTCGACCGCCCGGCGATCACCACCGGCGCCTACAAGGGCACGGTCGAGCCGCTGTACTCGCTGATCCCGCAGGGCTTCGTCGGGCACAGCACCGCCTTCTACGACGTCTACCCGGCGCCCAACCCGAAGAAGGCGAAGCAGCTCCTGGCGGACGCCGGCATCACGACCCCGGTGAAGTTCACCTTCGGCTACCGCGCGGACGCCACCTACGGCGCCGAGACCGCCGAGATCAAGCGGCAGCTGGAGGAGACCGGCCTGTTCCAGGTCGAGGCCGTCGAGGTCAAGTGGACGGAGTTCCAGAAGGCGTACGCGAAGGGCACCTACGACGCGTACACCGTCGGCTGGCTCCCCGACTTCCCGGACTCCGACAGCTTCACGGCGCCGCTCGTCGGCACCGGGAACACCCTGCACAACGGCTTCTCCAGCAAGCGGATCGACACCCTGATCGCCTCGACCCAGCAGTTCAGCGACCGCTCCCGGGCGACGTCCGACTTCAAGGACATCCAGAGCGAGGTCGCCGCCGAGGTGCCGCTCGTCCCGCTGTGGCAGAAGAAGGACTACGTCCTCTCCACCGAGGAGGTCGCCGGCTCCCAGTACCTGACGGACGGTACGGGCGTGTGGCGCCTGTGGGAGCTCAGCTGGATCTAGGGCCCGATGGGGCGGGCCCGGGCTCGGGCTCGGGGCCTGTCCCGTCAGGCCCCGGGCCTCACGGGGTCCTCCGCTCTCACGAGGTCTCCGGCGGCTTCGGGTTCGCCCGCTTCTTGGGCTTGCCCGAGGCCGCCATCCCGGCCGCCGTGGGCATGAAGTCGGAGAGCAGCTCGTGCGTCTCCTTGACGAGCGGGCGCAGGATGCGGAAGCGGGAGAGCGAGATCGCCCGGGCGGTGACCGGCGCGAGCCGCTCCACCAGGCGGCGGCTGTTGGCGGCGCCCTCCGAGCGGTCGTAGACCCAGAAGAGGACCAGGCCCATCTGCTGGAGCCACAGCAACTGCGGGAGGGCCTCCCGCAGTTCCGGGTCGACCTTCACCGAGGCGCCGGAGATGACCCGCCGGTGGACCTCGATCGCGGCTTCGCGCGGGCCCTCCGACTCGGGCGAGAAGGGGCTGAGCGGGCTGTCCGGGTCGGCGGCGTTCTTGAAGAACTGGGCCGCGAACTCGTGGTACGGCTCGGCGATGTCGAGCCAGCCGAGGTAGACCCCGCGGATCCGCGCGGTGAGGTCCTTCTCGTCACCGGTCAGGATGGGCTCGACGGCCGTCTGGTGCTCCTCGGCGATCCGGTCGTAGAAGCCCTGGACGAGGTGCTCCTTGGAGGAGAAGTAGTAGTACGCGTTGCCGACGGAGACCCCGGCCTCCTGGGCGATGGCCCGCATCGTCGTCTTGTCGTAACCGCGCTCCTTGAACAGCCGGAGCGCGGTTTCGAGGATGAGCGTGCGGGTCTGCTCGCTCTTCGGGGCCTTCTTCTCCTCGGCCGGCTTCTCGTCGGCCTTCTTCTCTTCCGTCACGTCCTTCACAAGGCCGAGCCTAACCGGGCGGACCGGGCACCTCGCAGTGCCCGTCCGCGCAGAGCCCGTCCCGCGCGGACCCGCCCTCCGCGGGCCCGTCCCCGCCCGGCCAGTCCCCCCGGTCCGGCCCCTTGAGGGCCTCGCGCCACTTCGCCGCCGCGAGCACGGTCATCCGGGCGAACGGCTGCCCGGCGGGGGTGGCCAGCCAGTGGGCCTTGGGCCGGTGTTCGGCCAGCGCCCAGAGGCAGACGATCCAGGCGGAGGTCTCCCGGTAGACCTGGCCCCGGTCGCCGACCACGGTGATCTCCCGCAGGGTGGCGGCGTGGTCGAGGGCGGGGAAGCGGCGCATGGCCTCCCGCGAGCCCGCCGGTACGAGGTCGAGCGGGACGAGCTGCCGCTGGCGGAGCAGCCAGTGCCTGAGGTGCACGCAGAGCGGGCAGTCTGCGTCGTACAGCACGGTCAGGCGTCCCACGGGTGTCCGCACGGCCCTGCCCCCTCAGCCCTGGGGCGCGGGCGGGGCCCAGGGGCCGCCCTTGGGGGCGGGGGTCCAGCCCTGCGGGCCGACCGGCGGGACCTGCTCGCGCTCCATCGCCCCGCGGCGGCGGATCTTGTTGAGGACGTACACGTTCCCCAGGTGCATCACGCCGAGGACGAGCAGGACGACCCCGAGCTTCACGGAGAGGGCCTCGAAGAGGGCGCGGGCGTCGAGGACGGCGTCGTCCTGGCTGAGGTAGAGGGCGACGAAGCCGAAGTTGACGAGGTAGAAGCCGACCACGAGGAGGTGGTTGACCGCGTCGGCGAGCTTCTCGTTCCCGTGCAGGACGTCCGCGAGGAAGATCCTTCCGTTGCGGCTGAGGGTGCGTGCGACCCAGATGGTCAGGGCCACGCTGATCAGCAGATAGGCGATGTACGCGATGACAGTGAGGTCCATGCCCCACCCTCCCTTGAACGCGTTCAAAAGCTGGCGGTCATGACTGTAGACCTCTCTTTGAACGTGTTCAAGTCAGGGTCGAGGGTGGGGTCCGGCGCAGGTTCGGGCGCGGGGTCGGGCGCAGGGTCAGGCCGAGGTGGAAACCTGCTGGCCGGCACCCGTCCCACCGCCTAGGGTCGCCGGATGACGCTCACTCATGACCTGGCCGGCGACGGCCCCTCGACCGTTCTCCTGCTCCACTCGGGGGTCTGCGACCGCCGGATGTGGGACGGTCAGTTCCACGCCCTCGCGGAGGCCGGCCACCGGGTCGTCCGCTGCGACCTCCGCGGCTTCGGCGACACCCCCGTCGACGCCCCGCACACCCATGCCGACGACGTCCGCGACCTGCTCGACCACCTCGGCGCCGCACCGGCCGTCGTCGTCGGCTCCTCCTTCGGCGGCGAGGTCGCCCTGGAGCTCGCCGCCCGCCACCCGGGGCACGTCTCCGCGCTCGCCCTGCTCGGCTCCGCGATGCCCGGCTTCGTGCCGAGCGACGCGCTGCGCGCCTGGGGCGGCCGGGAGGACGAACTGCTCGAAGCGGGGGACCTGGACGGCGCCGTCGAGCTCAACGTCGACACCTGGCTCGGCCCCGAGGCCGGACCGGAGGCCCGCGCCCTCGTCCGGGAGATGCAGCGGCGCGCCTTCGAGCTCCAGCTCGCCGCGCCCGAGGAGTTTTCGCCCGTGAGCCCCGAGGTCACCGCCGACGACCTCGCCGGGATCGAGGTCCCCGCCCTCGTCGCCGTCGGCGCCCACGACCTCCCCGACTTCCGGGCGATCGCCGACGACCTCACCCGGCTGCTGCCCGGCGCCCGCCGCGTCGACCTCGACTGGGCCGGTCACCTCCCCGCGCTCGAAAGGCCGGAGGAGACGGCCCGGCTCCTCACCGCCTTCCTCGCGGAGCCGGCGATCCGCTAGCAGGCGAAGGTCCCTGCCGCCGCAGGGCTCAGCGAAAGCGCCGTACCCCCGGCACCAGTGCCGTCGCGGCGCAGCAGCCGCCCACCACGGCCGCTGCCGCGAGCAGCGGCGCCTCCGGGCCCCACGCCGAGGCGGCGAGCGGCGCGAGCGCGTACCCCAGGGGTGTCGCGGCGAGCGACAGCAGCCAGTCGTACGAGGTCACCCGGGCCAGCGCGTGGGCGGGCACCGCCCGCTGGACGGCGGTCTCCCACACGGGGGAGAGGAAGCCGAGGCCCGCCTGCGCGAGCCCGTAGGCCGCGATCGTCAGCGGTGCGGGCGCGGCGACCGCGAGCAGGATCAGCGGCAGGGCGTACGTGGCGAGTCCGAGGTTTGCGGTGAGGACCGGGCGCCGGGGGCTGAACCGGTCGGCGAGCAGCGCCCCGAGGAGGAAGCCGACCGCCCCGACCTGGAGCAGGACGACCCAGGTGGTGCCGCCGCCGAGCCGCTGCACCGCGACGGCCGGGCCGAGGGTCATCAGGACGGCGGCGGCGCCGTTCCAGGCGCTGTGGCCGATCAGGCTGGTCCAGTACCAGTCCCGGGAGCGGACCTCCCGCCAGCCTTCCGCGAGGTCGGCGCGGAGCGAGCGGCGGGGGAGGGGCACGTGCTCGACCCGCAGCGCCATGAGGAGCAGCGCGCTGACGGCGAAGGTGGCCGCGTCCAGGACGAAGGCCCAGCCGGGGCCCACGGTCAGGACCAGGGTGCCCGCGAGGGCGGGCCCGCCGAGCCGGCTGGCGCTCTTGGCGACGCCCATCGCGGCGTTGGCCCGGTGCAGGGAGCCGGCCGCCACCGTCCCCTTCACGAGCGGCGCCACGGTCGGTACGGCGAAGGCCCCGGCCGCGCCGCCGAGCGCCTCGGCGCCGGCGAGGACGGTCAGGCTCGGTGCGCCGCCGAGGAGTTGGATCCCGACGAGGAGCTGGGTGAGGCAGCGGATCAGGTCGGTGGTGAGGGCGACCGTGCGGGCGTCGAACCGGTCGCCGACGACGCCGCCGAGGGGCAGCAGGAGCAGTTTGGGCACCATCGCGCAGCCGAGGACCAGGGCGAGCGCCGAGGTGGAGCCGGTGGCCTCCAGGACGGCGAGGGCGAGGGCGGCGGGGATCGCGGCGTCGCCGAGGAGGGAGAGGGCGCGGCCGGTGAAGAGCAGCCGGAAGGGGCGGGTGCGCAGGGGGTGGGGTGCGGCGGGTGGCGCTGTGGCGGTGTCAGCGGTCATGGACCGCAGAGTATTTCGGCACCGAATAATTCGTCAACGAAACACTTCTCGGGTGGTTCCCGGCCCGCCGACGTACGATCAGCCCATGGCGCACCCTGAGGAACCGCGTACCCCGAGCGAGCCGGGTCCCCCCGGTGAGCCGGGTCCGCGTGACTGGACCGACGAGCACGTCGCCCGCTGGCAGCCCGTCCTGCCCGACCTCGACCCGGTCATCGAGGGCGCCGTCACCCGGATGAAGAAGCTCTCCGTCCACCTCCGCCGGGTCAGGGAGCAGTCCCTCGTCGACTTCGACCTGGAACGCCACGAGTTCGACACCCTGCACAAGATCGCCGGCCGGGGCGGCAGCGCCGCGCCCTCCGAGCTCGCCCAGGACCTCGACCTGGCCCCCGCCTCTGTCTCCGGCCGCCTCGACGCCCTGGAGAAGCGCGGCTTCGTCCGCCGCACCCCCTCCACCACCGACCGCCGCCGGGTCGTCGTCGAACTCACCGCCGAGGGCCGGGAGACCTGGCTCGGCGCGATGGGCGTCCTCGGCCACGAGGAGTACCGCCTGCTCGGCGTCCTCGCCCCCGGGGAGCGCACCGTCCTCAACGACCTGCTGCGCCGTGTGATGATCGCGGCGGAGTCCACCGAGCCGCCCCGCCCCTGGCACGGCTGAGGGCCCCGGGGAAGCCCCCAGGGCCCTCGACGCCGACCGGCCGGCGGTCGCTCAGATGCTCAGCGAGCGCGCGTAGTTCAGCTGCCCCATCACCCAGTTGATGGTGTCCGGGCCGCGCGCCGGGATCATCGTCGAGTGGTGCTTGCCGCCGCTCGTCACCGTGACCTGGATGAAGCCGGTGGTCGTCTTCTCCTTCATCAGCAGGAACAGCAGGCCGAGCAGGCAGAAGATGAAGAAGATGACCGCGAGCACGATCGCGACCGTGGGCATCTTCTCCTCGGTCCGCGACATGTCCATCGCGTTCCACACGGCGCCCTTCAGCGGCATCGGGCCGGCCGGCGTCATGATCTGGTCGCCCACCACCGTGATGTCACCCAGGCTCAGCAGCGGAGCGCCCGTGCCCGCCGGGCCCGGCATCGGCACCGGCGCGTGCTGCGGGGGCACCGGCACCCCGGCCGGCAGGGTCGGCTGGTACGCCGGGGTGTGCGGGTAGCCGTAGGCAGGCTGGCCCGGGGTCCCCGGCTGCTGGCCCGGGCCCCACTCGTACTCATCCGACCGGTAAGGGTTCGGCTCGCTCATCAGTCCCCGTCCTCCACACGTCCACACAGCGAGAAAAGCCCGCTCCTGCACGCCGCAGCGTACAGAAGCGGGCCGGAACACCGAACCAGGAAGCGGTGCTCAGAAACGACGCGTGATCAGCGCGCGCTTCACTTCCTGGATGGCCTTGGTGACCTCGATGCCACGCGGGCAGGCGTCGGTGCAGTTGAACGTCGTGCGGCAACGCCACACGCCGTCCTTGTCGTTCAGGATCTCCAGGCGCTGCTCACCGGCCTCGTCACGCGAGTCGAAGATGAAGCGGTGCGCGTTGACGATCGCGGCCGGACCGAAGTACTGGCCGTCGTTCCAGAAGACCGGGCAGGACGACGTGCACGCGGCGCACAGGATGCACTTGGTGGTGTCGTCGAAGCGCTCGCGGTCCTCGGCGGACTGCAGGCGCTCGCGCGTCGGCTCGTTGCCCTTGGTGACCAGGAACGGCATGACGTCCCGGTACGCCTGGAAGAACGGCTCCATGTCGACCACGAGGTCCTTGAGGACCGTGAGGCCCTTGATGGCCTCGACCGTGATCGGCTTCTCGGGGTTGATGTCCTTGATCAGCGTCTTGCAGGCGAGCCTGTTCTTGCCGTTGATCCGCATCGCGTCCGAGCCGCAGATGCCGTGCGCGCACGAGCGGCGGAAGGTCAGGGTGCCGTCGACGTCCCACTTGATCTTGTGGAGGGCGTCGAGCACGCGCTCCTTCGGGTCGATCTCGATCTGGAAGTCCTCCCAGACCGACGCGTCCGACACCTCGGGGTTGAAGCGGCGGATCCGCATCGTGACCGTGATGTACGGGGAGGCCGCGGAGTCCTTCTCCACCTTGTCCAGTACGGGGGTAGCCATCAGTACTTACGCTCCATCGGCTGGTAGCGGGTCGTCACGACCGGCTTGTAGTCGAGACGGACGGTCTCGGAGCCGTCCTCGCCGACCTCGCGGTACGCCATGGTGTGACGCATGAAGTTGACGTCGTCGCGGTTCGGGTAGTCCTCGCGGTAGTGACCGCCGCGGGACTCCTTGCGCGCCAGGGCCGAGACGGCCATGACCTCGGCCAGTTCGAGCAGGTTGCCCAGCTCGATGGCCTCCAGGAGGTCCGTGTTGAAGCGCTTGCCCTTGTCCTGGATGGACACGTTCTCGTAGCGCTCGCGGAGCTCGGCGATCTTCTCGACGGCCGTCTTGATGGTCTGCTCCGTGCGGAACACCATCACGTTGGCGTCCATCGTCTCCTGGAGCTCACGGCGCAGGTCGGCGACCCGCTCGCTGCCCGTGGAGTTGCGCAGCTTCTCGATCTGCGCGACGACGAGGGACTCCGGGTTCTCCGGCAGCTCGACGAAGTCGTGCTTGGCGGAGTACTCGGCGGCGGCGATGCCGGAGCGCTTGCCGAAGACGTTGATGTCGAGCAGCGAGTTGGTGCCCAGGCGGTTGGCGCCGTGCACCGACACGCAGGCGACCTCGCCGGCGGCGTACAGACCGGGGACGACGGTGGTGTTGTCCGAGAGGACCTCACCCTCGACGTTGGTCGGGATGCCGCCCATGGCGTAGTGCGCGGTGGGCTGGATCGGGATCGGGTCCGTGTACGGCTCGATGCCGAGGTACGTACGGGCGAACTCGGTGATGTCCGGGAGCTTGGCGTCGAGCTGCTCCGGCGGGAGGTGCGTCAGGTCCAGGTAGACGTGGTCGCCCTCGGGACCGCAGCCGCGGCCCTCGCGGATCTCCGTGTAGATGGAGCGGGAGACGACGTCACGGGACGCGAGGTCCTTCATGACCGGCGCGTACTTCTCCATGAAGCGCTCGCCGTCCTTGTTGCGGAGGATGCCGCCCTCACCGCGGGCGCCCTCCGTCAGCAGGATGCCCATGCGCCAGATGCCCGTCGGGTGGAACTGGAAGAACTCCATGTCCTCCAGCGGCAGACCGCGGCGGTAGCACGCGGCCTGGCCGTCACCGGTCAGGGTGTGGGCGTTGGAGGTCACCTTGAAGAACTTGCCGGTGCCGCCGGAGGCGTAGATGACGGCCTTGGCCTGGAAGATGTGGATCTCGCCGGTGGCCAGCTCGTAGGCGACGACGCCCGCGGAGTGCTTCACCCCGTCGATCTCGGTGATCAGCTGGTCCAGGACGTAGAACTCGTTGAAGAACTCCACGCCCTCCTTGACGCAGTTCTGGTACAGCGTCTGGAGGATCATGTGGCCGGTGCGGTCCGCGGCGTAGCAGGACCGGCGGACCGGCGCCTCGCCGTGGTTGCGGGAGTGGCCGCCGAAGCGGCGCTGGTCGATGGTGCCGTTCGGGGTGCGGTTGAACGGCAGGCCCATCTTCTCCAGGTCGAGGACGGCGTCGATGGCCTCCTTCGCCAGGATCTCGGCGGCGTCCTGGTCGACCAGGTAGTCACCGCCCTTGACCGTGTCGAAGGTGTGCCACTCCCAGTTGTCCTCCTCCACGTTCGCCAGCGCGGCGGCCATGCCGCCCTGCGCGGCGCCCGTGTGGGAGCGGGTGGGGTAGAGCTTCGTCAGCACGGCGGTGCGGCTGCGCTTCGTCGCCTCGATGGCGGCGCGCATGCCGGCGCCGCCGGCGCCGACGATGACGGTGTCGTACTTGTGGATCTTCATGACGTGGATTACCTCAGCCCCGTGCCTAGCGGATGTTCGGGTCGAAGGTGAAGATCACCAGCGTGCCCAGAAGGATGGTGAACACCGTGGCGGTGTACAGCAGGCCCTTGAGCCACAGGCGCGTGTTGGCCCGCTCCGCGTAGTCGTTGATGACGGTACGGAGGCCGTTGGCGCCGTGCAGCATGGCGAGCCAGAGCATCAGGAGGTCCCAGACCTGCCAGAACGGGGACGCCCAGCGGCCGGCCACGAAGGCGAAGCCGATCTTGGAGACGCCGCCGTCGAGGAAGAGCTGGATCAGCAGGTGGCCGAGGACCAGCACGACGAGGACCACGCCGGAGAGGCGCATGAAGAGCCACGCGGCCATCTCGAAGTTGCCGCGGGTCGCGCGCGGCGTCTTGCCGGTGCGCTTGCGGGGGGCCTCGATGTACGGCGCGGGGTTGTCCACGTCGAAGTGGGCGCCGCCCTCGACGGGACCGATCGCGGTGGAGGTGGTGTCAGCAGACATATCTGGCGTCAGCTCCCGAACAGTTCACGTGCGGCGTGGCCGAGGACGGGGTACAGCGAGCCCGCCATCAGCACCACCCAGATGCCCACGACGGTCCAGAGCATCTGCTTCTGGTAGCGCGGGCCCTTGGACCAGAAGTCCACGGCGATGACACGGAGACCGTTCAGCGCGTGGAAGAGGATGGCAGCGACGAGGCCGTACTCGAGGAGAGCGACGATCGGCGTCTTGTAGGTCGCGACGACCTCGTCGTACGCCTCGGGGGAGACGCGGACGAGAGCGGTGTCCAGCACGTGTACGAACAGGAAGAAGAAGATGAGGACGCCGGTGACTCGATGAGCCACCCAGCTCCACATTCCTTCCCGGCCGCGGTACAGCGTTCCAGCCGGCACGGAAAAACCCTCCGGGAGCGGGGATCGGGGTCGGCCGGCTTCTCTGTCGGTCTGACCCGGCCGGGTACGGTCCACCGGCCCCGGTCATCGTAGCGACGACTTGTCGGTTCGCTCGCGCGGGGTCCATCGGTGTGATCAAACAGGCACGGACGGGCTATCGCACGGGCCGGAATCGCCGCATTCCGGACGGATTCACGGCCCGGGGTGTCGGGCTGTGAGGTCTTCGGCGAGCCGGAAGGCCAGCCGGGCCCGGGCGAGCCGCCTCAGTTCGTCGGCGGCGACCACCCGTTCCTCCTCCGGTTCGTTGCCGAGACGTGACCGGATGCCTGCCAAAACCTGGTCGAGCCGCTCCCCCGGGCGCACTCCGTCGAGGCTGATCACGAACGCGTGTCCGAAGCTGCTCTCGTACGCGGCGTGGGCGGCCCGCAGCGCGGTGCGCGCGGCGGGCGGGGCGTCGGGGTGCGGCAGGGCCGAGGACTCGGCGGCCAGGGCCTCGTCGAGATCGGGCCGGGACAGGTCGTACCCGGCTTCGTCGGCGGCGGCGAGCAGCGCCTCGACGGTCGGGTA